>NZ_BAAARA010000008.1:0-527778 GCF_039531955.1 Saccharopolyspora halophila | reverse complement strand
GGGTCGATCTCGACGACGACCAGTGCTCCGACGCGGACGCTCAGGAGGCCTTCCGCACCGCTCATGAGTGAGTCCCCGCGTCCTCGGGATTGACTCGCCCCGCGGTGCGGGGCTGCGGAACCCGGGTGGTCTTCGCACGCGAAGCACCACCCGGGTAGCCCGCGTGGCAGTATCCCGTCCGTCTGGTGTATTCCGGGCGGGCGGGTTTTTGTCGTGAGTGGAGGGTCGGATGGATCGGCGGGAACTGGAGTACTTCCTGGCGATCGTCGAGCACGGCAGCTTCACGGCCGCTGCGCAGGCGCTGCACATCTCCCAGCCGTCGCTGTCGCACGCGATCGGCAACCTGGAGAAGCAGCTGGGCGGCAAGGTCTTTCACCGGATCCCGCACGGTGTTGTGCTGACCGCGGCAGGCGACGCCCTGGTCGAACCCGCTCGGCAGGTGATGCGCGACCTCAGCACCGCCTCGGCCTCGGTGCGGCAGGTGCTGGGGCTCTCGGCGGGCCGGTTGGACGTGGTCGCGCAGACGACGCTGGCGGTGGACCCGCTCGCCGAGCTGATCGGGGGGTTCCTGCGCGAGCACCCGGACGTCGCCGTGCGGGTGGCCGATCCCGAGCTGGGCACCGACGTCACCTCGGCGGTGCGCACCGGTGAGTGCGAGCTGGGCCTGGTCGACGCCGAGCAGCCGGTCGGCGAGCTGGAGAGCGTGGTGCTGCGCGGCCACGAGATCTTCGCCGTTCTGCCGCCCGGGTCGGCCCCGGGCCAGCAGCGGCTCAGCGCCTCCGAGCTGTCCACGATGGATTGGATCGCCACCCCGCCGGGCACGGCGACCCGCGCGGTCATCGAGGACACCGTCGGGAGTCGTGATTCCCCGCCGGTGTTCGCGGTGGACACCGCGCACCAGGCGATGATCGTCCCGCTGGTGATGGCGGGGGCGGGCGCGACCCTGCTGCCCCGGTCGCTGGCGCGGGACGCCGCGGCGCGCGGCGCCGTGGTGCTCCCGCTGCGCCCGAGGGTGGTCCGCCGCGGAATCCTCTTCTGGCGCCCGGGCCCGTTGTCGCCCGCGGCGGCCCAGTTCGTCGCGATGACCGAGAAGTTCGCCGACCGCCGCAAGCGCTCGTAGGTTCTGCGGCTCTTGGGGCGTTCCCGCCCCGGGGCTCAGTCGACGGTCGAGGACCCTGGTCCGGTCGCGGCGTACCGGGCGGCGATGGTGCGGACGGCCTCGTCGACCACCTGAGCGACGCGTTCGGCGCTCACTTCCCAGCCCGGCACCAGGAGTGCCGGCCAGAAGACGTAGTTGGAGATCATGCCCAGGAACTGGGTCGCTGCGAGGTCCACGTCTTCGACGCGCACCGTTCCCGCCTCGTGCTCGGCCAGCAGGTAGCCGCGCACGGACTCGAAGTAGGGCATCTTCCCGTGCGAGAACTGCGCGTCGGCGAGTTCCGGGAAACGCGGCAGCTCGGCGATGACGATTCGGAACAGGTCGGTCATCTGGGAGCGGCTCAGCAGCTCGGCGTAGCGGCGACCGATGGTGGTGAGCCCGTCAACGATGTTGCCCGCCGGCGGAGGATCCTCTTCGTCCGCGGTCGACCAGGCCTCGGTGACCATGGCGTCGAACAGGGCGGCCTTGCTCGGAAACTGCTTGAACAAGGTGGCTCGCGAAACGCCTGAGCGCTCCGCGATCCGCGCCAGCGACGTCCGGTCGTAGCCCAGCTCGAGGAACAGCGCGGTCGCGGCCGTCAAGATCAGCGCGCGCTTCTCCTGGGCGATGCGCTGGTGATACGTCGTCACGACCTTGCTCATGGGTCGAGCATACGAGGTGAGTGGCTTGACTCACCACTGCTGCCGGCCTAGTGTCGGACAGTGGTGAGTCGCTCGGCTCACCACTGCCCGCCGTTCATCACCGATGATCCCGGTCAGTCACCCACGCACCGAAGGAACATCTGATGCACCGCTTCGAGGACCAGACCGTGCTCGTGACCGGTGGGGCCGGTGGCCAGGGATCGAGCCACGTGCGCGCCTTTCACGCTGAGGGAGCGAACGTGGTGATCGGCGGCATCGACGCCGAACGCGGCGCCGCTCTTGCTGACGCGCTCGGGGCTCGCGCTCGCTTCACCCGTCTCGACGTCACCGACGAGAGCTCGTGGTCCGCCGCTGTGCGGGCCGCCGAGAGCGCCTTCGGCGCCCTGAACGTGCTCGTCAACAACGCGGGCGTCCAGAACCCGCCGGCGTCGATCGAGGAGACCGACCAGGCCACCTGGACGCGCATCCTCGACACCAACCTCACGGGGACCTTCCTCGGCATCAAGACCGCCGCCCCCGTTCTGCGCCGCGCAAGAGGGGGCGCGATCGTCAACATCGCCTCGACGATGGGGCTGGGCGGTACGGCGCACTACGCGCCGTACGTCGCCAGCAAGTGGGCCGTGCGAGGTCTCACCCGAACGGCAGCGCTCGAGCTCGGCCGGGACCACATCCGCGTGAACGCCATCCACCCCGGCGTGATCGCGACCCCCTTCATCCAAGAACCAGCAGCCGGCGCCACCGCGGCGATCGCCGACTTCTACTCACCCGAGCCGTACGCCATCCCCCGACTTGGAGAGCCGACCGACGTCACCCGGCTGCTGCTGTTCCTCGCGTCATCGGACGCCTCGTTCATCACGGGGTCGGAGCACGTCATCGACGGTGGTCTCCTCCTCGGGCCCGCACTTCAGGCCGAGACCGCATGAGCGGCCCGGGCGCCGGGCGGGACGACTGGCCCGCACCACGACTCGTGGACGCTTCTCACCCCTGGTGGGCTTCCACGAAGGCGTAGACGTCGGCCTCGTCCACGCCGGGGAAGGTGTCGGCGGGCAGCGCCGCGAGGACGTGCGAGTGGGCGCGGGCCGACGGCCAGACCATGCCTTCCCAGCGGTTGGCCAGCTCGGCGGGCGGGCGCTGGCAGCACTCGCCGTTCGGGCAGCCCGACTTGGAGTGGTTGGTGGTGTCGCGGCCCCGGAACCAGCGCGACTCGGTGTAGGGCACGCCCAGGGTGATCGCGAAGTCCCGGCCGCGGCTCGGGTCGACGTGCGCGACGCACCAGTGGGTGGCGCCCGGCTTGTCGGTGTACTGGTAGTAGGTCGAGTACCGGTCGGCCGAGCCGAAGACCTGCCGCCCCGCCCAGTACCGGCACATCCGCTGCCCCTCGATCGCACCGGTCGGGTCGGTGGGGAAGACCAGTCCGTCGTTCTCGTAGGCCTTGTGGATGATGCCGGTCTCGTCGTTGCGCACGAAGTGGCAGACCAGGTCCAGGTAGCGGGTGGCCAGGTTGGTGAACCGGTGCGCGGCCATCTCGTAGGACACCGAGAAGACGTCCCGCAGGTCCTCGACCGCCAGATCCCGGTCGGCCTTGGCCTCCTGCAGGAACGGCACGGCCGCCTTCTCCGGTACCAGCACCGCCGCCGCGAAGTAGTTGGCCTCGACCCGCTGGCGCAGGAAGTCGGCGAAGTCGCGCGGCTGCCGGTGGCCCATCGTCAGGTGCCCCAGGGTCTGCAGCAGGATCGTGCGCGGGCTGTGCATGCCCAGCGACTCCCGTCGCAGGAAGATCCGGTTGTTCTTCAGGTCGGTCACCGATCGCACCGAGCGCGGCAGGTCGGTGACGAACCGCAGGCCGTAGCCCAGGTGGGTGGCGATGGACTGGATCAGGCCTTCCGACAGCGGGCCGCCCTGGTAGCCGACCCGCTCCAGCAGCTTGCCGGCCTCCCGCTCGATCTCCGCGAAGTAGTTGCCGTGCTCGCGCATCATCCAACGCAGCTCGGCGTTGGCCTTGCGGGCCTCCTCCGGGGTGGCGACCTGCTTGGTCTCGCGCCGCTTGATCTCCTCGTAGAGCGCTTGCACGTGCTCCAGGGCCTCGGTGGGCAGCCGCTTGCCGACCTTGAGCGGGGGCAGCGACAGCTGCTGGTACACCGGGTCGAGCTGCGCCTTCTCCACCGCGATCTCCAGCTCGGCGCGCCGGTTCGGGGCCTTCTTCGACAGCAGCTCGTCGACCGAAGTCCCCAGCGCCTCGGCCAGCGACCGCAGCAGCGAGAGCTTCGGTTCGCGGTGGCCGTTCTCCAGCAGCGACAGCTGTGACGGCGCTCTCCCGACGCGCTCGCCGAGCTCGACGAGGGTGAGTCCGGCGGCTCGGCGCAAGTGCCGAAGCCGCTGGCCAAAGACCAGAAGGTCGTGCTCCGTAGAAAAACTACGGTCTTCTTCGCTGGCGAACTCCGTCATGGCGTTGATCCTAGCAGAAAAACTCGAAAAATTACCTCGAAAATCCGTCCACGTTTCGCTTGCAAGGGTGCACAGTTGATTCCAACAGGCCGCCAGTGATCCCGGAGGGGGAAAACATGAGCATCCGTGAGCAGGCGAAGAAGGCCGCCGAGGAGCTGCAGCGCGAGTGGGACACCGATCCCCGGTGGAAGGGCATCGAGCGCACTCACACGGCCGAGGACGTCATCCGGCTGCGCGGTTCGGTGCAGGAGGAGAACACCCTCGCCCGCATGGGTGCGGAGCGGCTGTGGAAGCTGCTCCACGAGACCGACTACATCAACTCGCTGGGCGCCCTGACCGGTAACCAGGCCGTGCAGCAGGTCCGCGCCGGCCTCAAGGCGATCTACCTGTCCGGCTGGCAGGTCGCCGCCGACGCCAACCTGGGCGGCGAGACCTACCCCGACCAGTCGCTGTACCCGGCCAACTCGGTCCCGGCCGTCGTGCGCCGGATCAACAACGCCCTCAAGCGCGCCGACCAGGTCAACTGGGCGGAGGCCCTGGACCCGGACTCGGAGACCGTCGAGGGCACCGACACCCACTGGCTCGCCCCGATCGTCGCCGACGCCGAGGCCGGCTTCGGCGGTGTGCTCAACGCCTACGAGCTGATGAAGGGCATGATCAACGCGGGTGCCGCCGGTGTGCACTGGGAGGACCAGCTGGCCTCCGAGAAGAAGTGCGGTCACCTGGGTGGCAAGGTGCTCATCCCCACCCAGCAGCACGTCAAGACGCTCAACGCCGCCCGGCTCGCCGCCGACGTCGCAGGCGTTCCGTCGCTGGTCATCGCCCGCACCGACGCCGAGGCCGCGACGCTGCTGACCAGCGACGTCGACGACCGCGACAAGCCGTTCATCACCGGTGAGCGCACCGCCGAGGGCTTCTACAAGGTGCAGAACGGCATCGAGCCGTGCATCGCCCGCGCCAAGGCGTACGCCCCGCACGCGGACCTGATCTGGATGGAGACCGGTACGCCGGACCTCGAGATGGCCCGCAAGTTCGCCGAGGCGGTCAAGTCCGAGTTCCCGGACCAGATGCTGGCCTACAACTGCTCGCCGTCGTTCAACTGGAAGAAGAACCTGGACGACAGCACCATCGCCAAGTTCCAGCGCGAGCTCGGCCACATGGGCTACAAGTTCCAGTTCATCACCCTGGCGGGCTTCCACGCGCTGAACTACAGCATGTTCGACCTGGCCAAGGGCTACGCCTCCGACGGCATGTCCGCTTACGTCGACCTGCAGGAGAAGGAGTTCGGTTCGGAGGACCGCGGCTACACCGCGACTCGCCACCAGCGCGAGGCCGGTACCGGTTACTTCGACGCGATCAGCACCGCGATCGACCCGAACGCCTCGACCACGGCGCTGGCCGGCTCCACGGAGACCGCGCAGTTCCACTGAGAACCAACTGAATGACCGGTGGCCTCCGGGCCACCCCGAGAACGCACCAAGCGGCCCTGTGGCGGGGTGTCGGAAAAATCGCAATGGTGCGAGCGGGCGGGAACCTTATGGCGTTGGGTTCCCGCCCGCTTTCTCGTTGGTGCGCCGCCGCGTTCGCGCGCGGCGACCGCCGGTGTGGTCTTGCCGATACTGCGTCGGCGTCACGAGAAGGGTTAGCGTCGAGACATGATCTTCGGGCGACGGGTTCCTGTGGTGGCAGCGCCGATGGCCGGGGGTGGGAGCACTCCGGAGCTGGCCGCTGCCGTGAGCGGCGCCGGCGGGCTGGGTTTCCTGGCCGGGGGCTACCTCTCCGGCGACAAGCTGGCCGAGCAGATCGCCCGGGCCCGGTCGCTCACCTCCGAGCCCTTCGGGGTGAACCTGTTCGTGCCCGGGCGGCGCCGGGACGTCGCGCTCGACGAGTACCGCGCGCGGGTGGCCGAGGCTTCCGCGCGGCTCGGGGTCGAGCCGGGGCCGGCGGAGTGGGACGACGACGGGTACGCGGCCAAGCTCGGCCGGTTGTTCGCGGACCCGGTCCCGGTCGTGTCGTTCACCTTCGGGCTCCCGGAGGAGTCCACGGTGGAACAGCTGCACGTGGTCGGCACCGAGGTGGTCGTGACCGTGACCACGCCGGAGGAGGCGCGGCTGGCGGCGAGCGTCGGTGCCGACGCGGTCTGCGTGCAGGGCATGGAGGCCGGTGGGCACCGGGCGACGTTGCACGACGACCCGGACGACCCCGCAGGAGGTCCGCTGCTGGGGCTGCTGGCCGCGATCAGCTCGGTTCGGGAGGCGGTGGACGTCCCGGTGATCGCCGCGGGCGGGCTGGTGCGCGGGGCGGACGTGGCCGCCGTGCTCAGCGCCGGTGCCGTCGCCGCGCAGCTGGGCACCGCGTTCCTGGTCTGCGACGAAGCGGGCACCCAACCGGCGCATCGCAACGAGATCATCGCGGGTGGGCGAAACACCGAGATCACCAGGGCGTTCAGCGGCCGTCCGGCGCGCGGGCTGGTCAACCGCTTCCTCGCGGAGAACCGCGGCGCCCCGGCCGCCTATCCGCAGGTCAACAACATGACCAAACCGGTGCGCGGCGCCGCGGCGAGGGCGTCCGACGCGGAAGTCATGTCGCTGTGGGCTGGCCAGACCTACGCGCAAGCACGTCCGATGCCCGCCGCCGAACTGGTCGACGTCCTGCGCCGAGAGGCCCGCGAAGCCTTGCGCGCGAGCGCCGAACGCCTATGACCGGCGGTTCGCGGAGGATCTGAGCGGTCCAGTTGGTCGCGCTGGACTCGGCGCGATCGAGGGTCTCGCGACCTCGTTGCTCCGCCCGCGCCCCCTGGACCGGTTCGTCGGTCGACGCGCCCGGCTGCTGGCAGGAGCGCGTTCTGCGCCTCCTGGCGACCCGCCTCCCGTCGCCGCAGTCGGCGACCTTCGCGAGTCGCACGCGCGGACCGTGCTCGCCGCTCGCTTACCGCGGGTCGGGATCAGGCGGGTACGACCGGCGCGACCCAGCCGTCGTCAGCGGCGCTCCAGTCGGCGCTGCGGGTCCACCCGGCGTCGCGCAGCGTGTTCTCGGCTTCTCCGGGGCTGCTGATGGATTCGGGAAGTTCGATCTCGGTGATGGGCGAGCCGCGATCATCTCGCACCGTGACGACCGGGGTTCGACCTGATTTCGCCGAGATGAAGTGCGCTGTGTTGGTCATGATCTTCACGTGCCTTCCTGCTTCGTTGGTTTCGTTCGGTCCGCATTCGTCGTTTGGTCCGCAGTCGCGCGATCGCGTGGAGCGCGAGCACCGAGCCCGCTCATCGGCCTGCCGTTGAACGGATCGTCCGGCAAGCGCGGCCGAGCACGACGCTGCGCGCATCGCGAGCACGTCCACCGCAGCCTGCGAACCTGGCGCGATCGCTCGGTCTCGGTTCACGCGAACACTTGGAATCCCGAACCTGGGCACGCCCGATCCCGGCTTCCCGCTGGGGTCAGCCCTGGTGCTGTTGGATGAGGTCCCGGATGTACTCGATGCGACCGCAGCCCTCGTCCAACCGCTGCTTGCGCGTGTTCATGAATGCCTGACCGATCTTGTTGAGCTGCGGCGTGGCAAGAGCTTCGCGCGCGTCGGCCAGGAGCGTGCGTTCCTCTTCCGCCAGGTGATGGCTGACCACCTCGGCAACGCGTTCGAGCTTGCGGTCCCAATCAGAGCTCCCCGATTCGCTGGCTTCCAGCAACTCGAGCAGGGCGCGGTGTCCCTCCAAGTGCTCCGCGGCTCCGTGATCGACTTCTCCGTCGTCGACGTCGGCGAGCTTGCGAAGGGCCGGGTAAACCTCGGTCTCCTCCGCCTCCGAGTGCGCCACCAGGAGGTGCGAGAAATCGGCCAGCGCTGCTTCACGATCGGTCTCCCCGGACCGAAGTTGCCGGAGGGCCTCGTGAAACTGGCGGTGGTCGGCCAGGATCAAATCCACGACGTCGGACATGTTGTGACTCCTAGCTTCGAACAGCGAGCGGGAAGTACCACCCGCAGGCGGCTGCGGATCGTCCGGCCGTCCCCGCATTGCGAGATGCCGGTGGTGGGAGCCCCGGTGCGGCTGGGCTCAGCCGAACATCTCGCTGATCGATCGGGGCAGCTGATCGACGGTGTCGTCGATCTGACCCTCGGGCGCCCAGGTGCGCAGCGTGCGCAGCACACCGCGCACCAGGTCCTCCGTGGTCTCCAGGTCGGTCGTCGTGATCTCCCCGCTGACGCGGTCGAGGAAGCTGGTCTTGTCGAGCGACCGCGCTTGACCACTGCGGCCGGAAAGCTCGCGTCGCAGCTCTTCCGGGAGTTCCGGCATCAGGTCGTCGACCTGTCCGCCGCTGATGCCCTCCGCGAGGGTTCCCAGCGTTGCCCTCGTCAGCCGCTCCGCTTCATCGGCCGAATCCAGTTTCGTCGCGCCTTGCACGTCTTCGACGAACGAACGCATCGTCGTGCCGTTCCACGGCGTGATATCCATGCTTTCCTCCGTTGCTGGTTGCTCAGGGCGCGTGCGCATTCCGCTCTTCGGCGCGGACGCCGGACGTGCGCTTCGCGGTCGGGTGCGCGGCTCCGGTCCCCGCACCGAGTCGCAGCGGGAGAACGGCCGTCCAGCGCAGGTCGCCATGCGCGACTGCCGCAGCGCGCAGCGCATTTCCCGAGTTCCGCCTCGGCGCGACCCGCGCGGATGAAGCACTAGCTACCGCGGTTTTCCCCGAGTTCTTCAACGATGGGGTTCGAAGGGATTTCGGTCTCGTGCTCGGCCAGCGCGTCCTTCGTCTTCTGGCGTGCCTGCTGAGCTTTGTCCGAGCTGGACTGCCCTTCTTCGGTCGCCTTGTCCAGGGAAACCGAACGTTCGACTTCGGTCAGGTTCGCGTAGCTCGCCGGCGGCATGCCTCGCAGGGCTTGCAGCGTTTCGGAATCGGCGTTCTGCGCATCCGCGTGGCTTATCAGTTCCTCCTTGGAAGCGGGGAAGGTCGCGTCCGTCAACGTCGCTTTCAGGGTCTCGCGGTCCGTGCTCAATGTGCTTCTCCGTTCCCTCTCAAGTGCAATGCCCGTGTCACTCGTTGTGTTCGATGCCCTTGCCCGTGCTGCTGCGCGTCCCGGGCGGTGACGGGCGCCCTGGCTCAGCGGGCCCTTCCGGGGTCACCTTCGAGCTGGACGGAGTGTGGCCGGGTACATCATTCGGATCCTTTTCGGCACCCGGCGAGGGGACTGCTCCACGCTGAAGCTCGTCGAGACGACCGGTGAGGAGCTCGGTCACGGGCACCCGGGCTGCGTGCGCGCGCTCGTGCTCGAGGAGCTGGCGGAGTTCGTCCTCCGTCAGCGAACGAATGCGGTGGCCGAGCGCGCCCAACGGAAGCTCGTCGAAGTCTGGCAGTGGCAATTGCTTGTCGGACATCGTTGCCTCCTAGCAGCTCAGCTTGGCCTCGTGACGGCGAGCCCACCTCGCGTGGCTGCCCGCTGCGGCGATATGCGATGCCCGGTTCGCATGCTCGGACTCGCGCGAACCGGTGGCGCACCGCTGTTATCGCTCACGCCCGTGTCAGTACCCATGTCGGGCCGCGAACAATCATCAACGCCTCGCCTGAAACCCGCACGTCGTGCGCGGGACGCCGGGTGCACCGCCGGCGGAGCGCGAAACCGCTGGTTCGCGGTCTCGGCCGTCGCGTAGGTTGGGCGCCATGGGTGTCGTGTCGTCGGTGAACGTGGCCGTCCTCAGTACCGGGGAGTGGACCGGCCGGATCGGGAAGTCCGGCATCGACAAGCGCCCGGTCTCCCGGACCGTGCTGTTCGCCGAGTCCGGGGTCGATGGCGACCTGGTCTGCGACACCGACAACCACGGTCGCTGGTTCCAGGCCGCCTACGCCTTCGACGCCGAGGAACTCGCCTTCTGGTCGGACGAGCTCGGCAAGGAGCTCGTGCCGGGCAACGCGGGGGAGAACCTGACGTTGACCGGTTGCGCGAGCAGCGACGCGGTGATCGGTGAGCGCTGGGGGATCGGCAACGCCGTGCTGCGGGTGACCGGCCCGCGCCAGCCCTGCCGCGTGTTCGCCGGGTTCTGGGACGTCCAGGGCCTGGTCAAGCGGTTCACCGAGCACGGCCGCACCGGTACCTACTGCGCCGTGGAGCGTTCCGGCGAGGTCCGCGCGGACGACGAGGTGCGGGTGCTCTCGCGTCCCGAGCACGGGGTGACCGTCGCGGAGGTCTTCGCCGTGCAGTTCCACGGTCGCGACGACCTCGCCGAGCACGTCGCGCGCTGCCTGCCGGACCTGCCCGAGCCGTGGCGCGCGAAGGTCGCCACCAAGGTCTGAGGTCGCCGCGTTCCTCGGTCGTCCGGCGCCCGCGGCTGCGCGGCCGCTCGACCGCCTCGCCCCGCGGGAGTTCGTTCCCGCCGCATGACCCGCTCAGGTGATTTGCGAACTTCGCGCACCTGCCGATCTCGGGCCCGTCACCTGCGCCGATGCCCGCGCTCGTGGCTCGCGCAGCCCGCTCCGGATCGATAATGTGATGCGTCACACCCTGTTGCGCGCAGGTGTGTACGGGCAAAGATTGGGCGACCAAAAGTTTGGCTTCCGAGTATTGAACGGCGCGGTTCGGGCGGAAGGTGCGTTGCGAGATGACCAACGAGCTGGAGCACTTCATCGGCGGCAAGCGTGTGCCGGGGACGTCCGGGTCCTACGGTGACGTGTTCGATCCCAACACCGGACGGGTCCAGGCCAGGGTTCCGCTGGCCTCGGCCGAGGAGGTCACCGCAGCGGTGGACGACGCCGCGGCGGCGCAGCGGGCCTGGGCGGCGCAGAACCCGCAGCAGCGGGCGCGCGTGCTGATGCGGTTCCTGCAGCTGTGCAACGAGCAGATGGACGACCTGGCCCGGCTGCTGGCCTCCGAGCACGGCAAGACCGTCCCGGACGCCAAGGGCGACGTGCAGCGCGGGCTCGAGGTCGTCGAGTTCGCCGTCGGCATCCCGCACCTGCTCAAGGGCGAGTACAGCACCGGCGTCGGAACCGGTATCGACGTCTACTCGCTGCGCCAGCCGCTCGGGGTGGTCGCGGGCATCACCCCGTTCAACTTCCCCGCGATGATCCCGCTGTGGAAGGCCGCTCCGGCCATCGCGTGCGGAAACGCGTTCGTGCTCAAGCCCTCCGAGCGGGACCCGTCGGTGCCGATGCGGCTGGCCGAGCTGTTCATCGAGGCCGGTCTGCCGCCGGGTGTGTTCAACGTGGTCAACGGTGACAAGACCGCGGTGGACGCGCTGATCGAGGAGCCGCGCGTCGAGGCCATCGGGTTCGTCGGCTCCTCCGACATCGCCGAGTACATCTACTCCGGCGCCGCGGCGCACGGCAAGCGCGCGCAGTGCTTTGGCGGCGCCAAGAACCACCTCATCGTGATGCCGGACGCGGACCTCGACCAGGCCGTGGACGCGCTGATCGGCGCGGGCTACGGATCGGCTGGCGAGCGCTGCATGGCGATCTCGGTGGCCGTGCCGGTCGGCGAGGAGACCGCGAACGCGCTGGTCGACAAGCTGGTCGAGAAGACCCGCAACCTCAAGATCGGCACCAGCTTCGAGGAGGACGCGGACTTCGGGCCGCTGGTGACCGGCCAGGCGCGGCAGCGGGTGCACGACCTGATCGGCGTGGGCGTCGAGGAGGGCGCGCAGCTGCTGGTCGACGGCCGCGGCTTCCAGAAGGAGGGCCACGAGGACGGGTTCTTCCTGGGCGCTTCGCTGTTCGACCACGTCACCCCGGACATGCGGATCTACCGCGAGGAGATCTTCGGTCCGGTGCTGTCGGTGGTCCGCGCGGCCGACTACGAGGAAGCGCTGCGGCTGCCCAGCGAGAACGAGTACGGCAACGGGGTCGCCATCTTCACCCGCGACGGCGACGCGGCCCGCGAGTTCGTCTCCCGGGTCAATACCGGCATGGTCGGCGTCAACGTGCCTATCCCGGTCCCGATCGCCTACCACACGTTCGGCGGCTGGAAGCGGTCCGGATTCGGCGACCTCAACCAGCACGGGCCGGACTCGATCCGCTTCTACACCAAGACCAAGACGGTCACCTCGCGCTGGCCCTCCGGACTCAAGGAAGGCGCCAGCTTCACGATCCCGACGATGCACTGACCGCCGCGGGCCGGCGATCCCGGCCCCACGACGGAAGGGAGCGGACGTGTCCGCTGCAGCGCTTTCCGCATCACCGTTCGAGCTCACCGACGACCAGCGCGCGCTCCAGCAGGCCGCGCGGGAGTTCGCCGACGACCAGCTGGCACCCCACGCCGTGGAATGGGACCAGTCCAAGCACTTCCCGGTGGAGGTGCTGCGCGCGGCCGGCGAACTGGGCATCGGCGGCGTCTACGTCGACGAGTCCGTCGGCGGCAGCGGGCTGAGCAGGTTCGACTCGGCGCTGATCTTCGAGGCGCTGGCCACCGGCGACCCGTCGATCGCCGCGTACATCTCCATCCACAACATGTGCGCGGGGATGATCGACCGGTTCGGCGACGACGCGCAGCGGGCGCGCTGGTTGCCGAAGCTGTCCTCGATGGAGCTGCTGGCCAGCTACTGCCTGACCGAGCCGGGGGCCGGGTCCGACGCGGCCGCGTTGCAGACGCGCGCGGTCCGCGACGGCGACGACTACCTGCTCACCGGCGTCAAGCAGTTCATCTCCGGCGGCGGCAGCTCGGACGTCTACGTGGTGATGGCCCGCACCGGCGAACCCGGTCCCAAGGGCATCTCCACCTTCGTCGTCGAGGCCGGCGCGGAAGGGCTCTCGTTCGGCGCCGACGAGAAGAAGATGGGCTGGAACGCCCAGCCCACCAGGCAGGTCGTCTTCGACGGCGTGCGCGTTCCCGCCGACCAGCGGCTCGGCGAGGAGGGCATCGGCTTCAGCATCGCCATGGCCGGGCTGGACGGCGGCCGGTTGTCCATCGGTGCCTGCTCCCTCGGGGGTGCGCAGGCCGCGATGGACAAGTCCCTCGGCTACGTGCGCGAGCGCAGCGCGTTCGGAGTCAAGATCGGTGAGTTCGAGGCGCTGCAGTTCAAGCTCGCCGACATGGCCACCGACCTGGAGGCCGCGCGGCTGATGCTGTGGCGGGCGGCGTGGGCGCTCGACACCGGGGACCCTTCGGCGACCAAGCTGTGCGCGATGGCCAAGCGGCTGGCCACCGACACCGGTTTCGCGGTGGCCAACGACGCGCTGCAGATCCACGGTGGATACGGGTACCTGGCCGAGTACGGCCTGGAGAAGATCGTCCGCGATCTGCGGGTGCACCAGATCCTGGAAGGCACCAACGAGATCATGCGCCTGATCATCTCCCGCGGGCTGATGGCGGCTTGAGGCGTGTTCGGAATCGGAGCGGCGTTCTGGCTCCGGAAGCCGGGACTCGTGTATGACCGATACGCAACGCCACGGCCGTCCTCGTCCGCCGGGCATCCCGGCGATGCCCGGCGGACGAGGACGGCCGCCGGAGGAACAAGTGGCTTCGCCGCTTCGAGAGAACGCTCGTAGGAGTTCGCACATGACCGAACCCGAGGTCCTGGTCCGCGAGAACGGATCGCTCGGACACATCACCCTCAACCGCCCGAAGGCGCTGAACTCGCTGACCCTGCAGATGGTTCGCGAGATGACCGAGGCGCTCGACCAGTGGCGCGGTGCCGGGCGCATCCGGGCGATCCTCATCGATGGAGCCGGGGAGAAGGGGCTCTGCGCGGGCGGCGACGTCCGGGCGCTGCACGACGCGGCCAGGGCCGGGGACGAATCGCTGCCGATCGCGTTCTGGACCGAGGAGTACCGGCTCAACTCCGCGCTGGCGAACTACCCGAAGCCGGTCGTGGGGATCATGGACGGCATCTGCATGGGCGGCGGCGTGGGCATCACCGCGCACGGCTCGCACCGGGTGGTCACCGAACGCTCCAAGGTGGGCATGCCGGAGGTCGGCATCGGGTTCATCCCCGACGTCGGCGGCACCTACCTGATGTCGCGCGCTCCCGGTGAGCTGGGCACGCACCTGGCGCTGACCGGCGGCGCGGTCGGCGGCCCGGACGCCCTGCAGGCGGGCATCGCCGACCACTACGTCACCAGCGACCGGCTGCCGGAGCTGGCCGATGCGCTGGCCACCGGTGAGGTCGACGACGTGCTCAAGTCCTTCGCGGCCCCGGTGCCCGAGGCGCCGCTGGCTGCCCAGCGCGAGTGGATCGACGCCGCCTACTCGGCCGATGACGTCGAGGAGATCCTGCGCAGGTTGCAGGACCGGCCGGAGGAAGCCGCGCACGCGGCGGCGGCGTCGATCGAGTCCAAGTCGCCGACCGCGCTGAAGGTCACGCTGCGCGCGCTGCGCGGCGGGTACGACTCGCTCGAGCAGGCCCTGACCCAGGAGTACCGGCTGGCGATGGCCTGCGTGCGCACCGGCGACTTCCTGGAGGGCGTGCGGGCAACGCTGGTCGACAAGGACCGCAACCCGCAGTGGTCGCCCGCAACGCTGCCCGAAGTGGACGGATCGAGGGTGCAGAAGTTCTTCGAACCGGGCCCGGACGAGCCGGCCATCTTCGGCTGAGTTCCGGCGTCCTTGACCGAAGTTCCAGCGCAGAAAGGTTGTGACAATGGCTGTCATCGGTTTCATCGGGCTGGGCCACATGGGCGGTCCGATGTCGGCGAACCTCGTCAAGGGCGGGCACACCGTGCAGGGCTTCGACCTCGCCCCCGCTGCGCTGGGGGACGCGGCCGCGCACGGTGTGACCACGGTGTCCTCGATCGCCGAGGCGGTCAGCGGCGCCGAGGCCGTGATCACGATGCTGCCCAGCGGCAAGCACGTGCTCGCGGCCTACGACGAGATCCTGCCCATGGCCACCCCGGGTGCGCTGCTCATCGACTCCTCGACGGCCGACGTGGCCGATGCCCGGGAGGCGCATCGGCGCGCCGAGGAGGCCGGGTTCGGCTGCATCGACGCCCCCGTCTCCGGTGGGACCGCGGGTGCCGAGGCGGGGACTCTGACGTTCATGGTCGGCGGCTCGGAGACCGACTTCCAGTGGGCCGAGTCGTTGCTCGAACCCGCTGCCCGCAAGGTCATCCACTGCGGTGGTCCCGGGCACGGGCAGGTCACCAAGATGTGCAACAACCTCATCCTGGGGGCCTCGATGATCGCGGTCGGCGAGGCCTTCGTGCTGGGCGAGCGGCTGGGGTTGTCCCATCAGGCGCTCTACGACGTCGCCTCCATCTCGACCGGGCAGTGCTGGGCGCTGACCACGAACTGCCCCGTTCCCGATCTCGTGGAGACCAGCAGGGCCAACCGGGACTACGAGCCGGGCTTCGCCTCGGCTCTGATGCTCAAGGACCTCAAGCTCGCCCTCTCGGCGGCGGAGCAGAGCGGCACCGACACCGAGATCGGGCGGCTGGCCACCGAGCTCTACGCCCGCTTCAACGAGGAGGGCGGCGGAGACCAGGACTTCGGCGCCATCATCAAGAGCATCCGAAACCACTCCACCACCTGACCCACCCGACACGCCGGCCGCACTCCACACCCGACCGGCTGAACCTCGAGAAACCTCTCGAAAACCCACCCCCGATTTCCAGGGAATTCGGGGGTGGGGGTCCGTTGGGTGGGGGTGGTGGGGGTCGGCGTAGCCTGCTGCGTTGTGTTGGAGATGGTGGTCGCGTGGTACGACGGCGTCGAGCTGTGGCTCGTCCAGCTGGCCTACCCGCTGCAGGTCGCGTTGGTGCTGGCCGTGCTGGTGCCGTTGTGCTGGGGTGTGGCGCGGGGTGTCGACCGCGCGCTGGACGTCCTCGCCGCCCGGTTCGCCCGCGGACGCGACGTGCGGGGCCGCGGTGAGAGGGGACGGGCGGCGTGAGTTCGCGCAAGCGCATTTCGTCGGCGTTGATCGGTCTGGTCGCGCTGGTCGTGCTGGGTTGGTTCGGCCAGGACATCTTCGCCGACTCGCAGGGCTCGGGCGGTTCGGTCCCGGGTGCTTCCGAGTCCGGGCTGCCGGTCGAGGAGCTGTCCAGCCTGCCGCCGGAGGCCGACAAGACCTGGGGCTTGATCGAGCAGGGCGGTCCGTTCCCGTATCCGGGCAAGGACGGCTCGGTGTTCGGCAACTACGAGGGCGAGCTGCCCGACGAGAAGCGCGGCTACTACCACGAGTACACCGTCCCCACACCGGGCGAACCGGACCGCGGCGCGCGCAGGCTGGTCACCGGCGGCCAGGACGAGGTGTACTACACCAATGACCACTACGAGTCGTTCGTCGTCGTCGATACGGACGGTTGAGCGCGATGTTTGCGACGAAGCTGAGGTTGCGGAAGGAGCGCCCGGTGAGTGAGCAGCCCTCCTGCGAGCGCACGACCCGGCAGGTGGTGGCCGACGCGGAGGAGCGCGGCGCCACCGTCCACGTGCTCGACGGCGCCGACCTGGACAGCAAGCGCACCACCATGGACGGCATCGCCGCGGTGCTGGATTTCCCCGAGTGGGCGGGCCGCAACCTGGACGCGCTGTTCGACTGCCTGACCGACCTGTCCTGGCTGCCCGAGGGCGAGCACGTGCTGGTCTGGTCCGGCTTCCAGAACCTGGCCGAGCACGATCCGCGGGCGTTCAACGGCATCAACTCCGTGCTGCGCGATGCCGCCGAACGCCCCATGTGCGGACGCACCTTCACCGCCGTGCTCACCAAGGAATGACGACCAGCTGTTGTTTCCATGGTCGGTGTGCGTGGCGGTGCGGGTGCGGAACCTGACGCGCCGCGTGGCTGCGGGATCCGCTCCTTGAGCAGCGACACGCGGCGTCGCGGCTGTCCGCGCCACACGACGCGTCAGAACCCGCGGCGGCGCGGGCCGAGTCCCACACTCGAAAAGGCGGCCGCCGCCGCACACGGCGCGGACCTCTCAACAGCGGATCATCGCAGCGCCTCCGGAACCCAGGACGGCTTGCGCTTCTCGGCGAAGGCCAGCATCCCTTCCTGGCCCTCCTTGCCCGCGAAGTGCTCTGCGGAGAGCTCCAGCATCTGTTCGAAGGCCTCGGACATCTTCGCGGGTTGCTGCGCGGTCAGCATCGCCTTGGTCGACGCCAGCGCACCGGGCGCGCCCAGCGCCAGCATGTCGGTGTAGCGCTTGACCTCGACATCGAGCCCGTCGGCGGAAACGGCCGAGTTGAGCAGGCCGATCTCGGCGGCCCGGCTCCCGCCGAAGGTCTCTCCGGTGAGGAACAGCTCGTGGGCGCTGCGCGCGTTCAGCCGGGGCAGCACGGTCACCGAGATGACCGCGGGCACGACCCCGATGCGCACCTCGGAGAACGCGAAGGTCGCCTCCTCGGCGGCCACCGCGATGTCGCAGGCGGCCACCAGACCGACGCCGCCGGCTCGCGCGGGCCCGCCGACCTTGGCGACCACCGGCTTCGGGCAGGTCCAGATCTGCTCCAGCAACGCGGGGAACTCGTTGACCCCCTGCGCGTCGGCGTCCGCCGACCGGGACTCCTTGAGGTCCATCCCGGCGCAGAAGACCTTCCCGGTGTGACCGAGGACGATCACCCGCACCGCTTCGTCGGCGATCGCCGCGTCCAGGCGTTCCTTCAGCTCCTTGCGCAGCTGGGCCGACAGGGCGTTGCGGTTGTGCGGGGAGTCCAGCGTGATCGTGCCGATCCCGTCGGACACGTCGAGGTGCACGAGTTCATCCATGCCCGAGACGTTAACGATCCGATTCGCTCCGGCCAACGGCAGCGCGTCGCCGAGATCACGTCGGCGGGTAGCGCTCGGCCCATTCCGGCGGGTGCGGGCCGAACTCGCGGACCGCGTCCCGGGTGAGCTCGTCGATGACCTCGTGCAGCTCCAGCTGCGCGGACCAGTGCTGCGGGATCGACTCGGCGCCGATGGCCGCGGCCACGAGCGCGCCGGCGATCGCGGCCGCGGTGGCGCTGTGGCCGGAGTGATTGGCCGCGATGGGCAGCGCGACATCGAAGTCCGGGCCCGCGGTGAGCGCGGCGTAGCAGCCGATCGCCAGCGCCTCGTCGGCCGTGTTGCCGGTGCCGAGCTCGCCGGTGAGCTCCTCGGGAGACAGACCGCTGCCGGACAGGCGCAGCGCCGCGCCCAGCCGCTCGGTCAGCTCGTCGTGCCCGGGGTGGGGCGCCAGCTGCTCCAGGACGCCTGCGACCGCCTCCGGCGGGTCCTCGCCGAACATCAGGCGGGAGACGAGGTAGCCCATCGCTCCGGCGCCGAGCAGGGCGGTGGGGTGGCCGTGCGTGAGGGCGGCCGCGCGCATCCCGAGGTCGAAGGCCGCCGGGGAATCCGCGCTCCACAGCGCGGCGGGGATGGCGCGCAGGACGGCGCCGCTGTCGGCCGAGTCGCTGGCGGGTGCGGCCGGCGTGCCCATCGGCTGCTGGCCCTTGGCGAAGGAGATGAGGGTGCGCATCATGGTCCGGCCCGGATTGCGGGTCTGGAACAGCGCGCGTTGCCCGATCAGCCAGCCGTCGGGTTCCGGGGTGGCGCCGCGGAACTCGCCCGCGGCGCGCGGCCAGCTCAGGTGCTGGGTGTGCAGCCAGCGCTGGTAGGCGTGCTGTAGGTGCCGGACCGGATCGTCCGGACCGGTGCCGCGGCGGGCGATGTTGGCGCGGAGGATCCCTTCCACCGAGAACAGCAGCACTTGCGTCTCGCTGCCCAGTCGGCCCGAGGGGTGGCCTGCGGGGATGTAGCCGGTCAGTCCCTCGGGGCCGTGGCGGGCCCGGATCTCGTCCCAGCTTTCGGCGGCGACCTGCGCGCCCAGCGCCTCACCGATCGCGCAGCCCAGCACGGCGCCGCGGAAGCGGTCCCGAGCCGCGGCCGAGCGCGGAGCCGCGGACAGCGCGGTGCCGTAGTGCTGCGTCGACGTCTCCGGTGCGCTCGCGTCGGAGGCGGGGTAGCGCTGCTCCCAGGCCGCCGACTCATCGGGATTCGGGCCGAACTCCACGGCGGCATCCGTGGCCAGCCGCTCGACGAGCTCGGTGATCGGCAGCCGGTCACGCCACCCGTCGGGGATGGCAGTGGGGCCGTGCAGCGCGCCGAGCAGCTGCCCGCACAGCGCGGCCGAACCTGCGGCGTCCCCGCCGTGCACCCCGGCCGAGGCGATCGCGGCATCGAAGTCGTCCTGGCAGGCCAGCGCGACCCGGGCTGCCACCGCGAGGGTGTCCAGGCCGCTGCGGCCGGGGCGTGCCAGGTGGGAGGGTCCGGGCCGGAATCCGGCGGGGCTCAGCCGTCCCAGCCGCACCGCGTCGCCGAGCGTGCTCCGAGCCGACTGCCAGCCGGAAATGCCTTGTGCCAGCGCGGTTTCCAGGTCGTGGCGGCGCAGCAGCCACAGCGTCGTCGCGCCGAGCACGCCTGCCGGGTTGTGCCCGTGCGGGTGGCCGTGCGTGAGCGCGGCGAGATCGCCGCCGAGGGCCTGCACGATGCCGGGATCGTCCGACCACAGCGCGGCCACCGCGCCGAGCGGAGCGCCCGAGGCCGTCCTGGAGGTGTTGATCGGCTGCTGCCTGCTGCCCGCCGGGTGCCCGGCGGTGACCCGGGCCAGCGCGGTCAGCGGTGTCGGGTCGTCGCTGTGGCTGTCGCGCAGCTCCGGTGCTCCGACCAGCGGACCGTTCGGGCGGGGCGCCTCGGACCCGCAGTCCCGCCACGGGAGACCTCGGGTGTGCAGCCAGCGACGCAGGCCGTCGAGAGCGGCCTCCACCGGTTCTCCGGTTCCCGTGGCGCGGTACCGGGTGTGCGCGCGGATGAGGCCTTCGAGCACGAACAACAACGCGGTGGAGCGCTGGCCCACCCGGCCCAGCACGGCGAACTCGCCGACCGCGCCGCCCAGCAGCATGCCGAGCAGCCGCGCCGGGAGCTCGTTCTCGCCGAGCAGCGAATGCGCCCACAGCGGTCGCCGGGAGGGGTGCCGCCGCCAGTGCCGGGAGAGCTCCAGAAGCCGTCGTTCCACCGGGTCGAGGTGCTGCTGAGCGCGCCACGCGCCCAGCAGCGCCCGCTCGGTGTCGTCCAGCCCTCTCCCGTCCACGTCGGACTATCCGGCGTAGCGCTCGGCCCACTCGGGGGCGGGCTCGTCCGGTTCCGATTCGCCGCGCGCGCCTTCCGCGTCGGCGATCAGCCGGTGCAGGACCTCGCGCAGCTCCAGCTGCTCGATCCGCTCCTGGGGGACTTCGGCGATGCCGCGCTCGGCGCCGAGCAGGGCGCCGCAGATCGCAGCGGTCGCCGCGCTGTTGCCCGCGTGCGTCGCGGCCAGCGAGACCGCGTCGTCGAACGAGGCGGGGTGCGACAGGGCCGCGGCGACGGAGATGGCCAGCGCCTCCGGGGCGTTGAAGCCCAGCCCGAGCGACTCCAGAACGGTCGGCGAGACCGGACCGGCCGTGGCGACCTCGACGGCCGAGCGCAGCCCCTGCGCGGTGGTTTCGGCGCCCTCCATGCGGTCCAGCTCGGGCAGCACCGCCTCGATGGCCGCACCGAGCGGCTGACCGGCGGCCAGCGCGTTGATCAGACCGGCGAGCGCGGCGGCCGGGAAGTAGCCGTCGGGATGGCCGTGCGTGAGCACGCCGATCTCCACGCCCAGCGAGATCGCCTCGGCGTGGCCGGTGGTCTCGAAGCCCACGACCGCACCGCGGGCGGTCGCGGATGCGGAGCGGGCGTCGTTCGGCGGGTTGCTCGGTGTCGGGTTCTCGCTGCGATCGCCCCAGCGAGCCAGTGCGGTCAGCGTCGCTTCGTCCGGGAACCGCTGCGCGTGCAGGGCGGTGAAGCCCTCCAGCGGGTCACCGGGCTCGGGCGGCGTGACCCGGGCACCCTGGGCGTGCAGCCAGTGCCGCAGGGCGTTGCGCACCATCGTCGGCCGGTCGGCCGAGTTGAGCCGGGCGCCGATCAGGCCGGACAGCAGGAACGCGGACTGCTGGGTGATGCCGGTGGCCGTACCGCGGGCCCCGAAGTGCTCGGCGAACTCGCGCACGCCGTCCGGGTTTTCGCGCAGCGTGGTGAGCAGATCGCTGAACACCCAGGGAGCGCCCAGCGCGTCGCCGACCGCGCCGCCGAACACGCAGCCCGACAGCCGCTCCTGCCTGCTCGGCTGCGGCCTGGGGTCCTCGGCCGGTTCCTCGGGCTCGGGAGCGGCCGCGACCTCTTCCCCGATCAGCTGCGCGGCGCGCTGCTCGCCGAACGCCTCGACCAGCAGCTTGTGCAGTCCCTGGGTGAGCTCGCTGGGGTTGCCCTCCTCGTTGTCCCGGAACTTCCGCCAGGCGGCCAGCAGCCGGAGCTCCTCGCTGGACAGGTCCGGGTCCTCGGTCTTGGCCTCGGCGGAATCGGGCGTCGCGGAGTCCTCGTGCTCGGCAGCGGGATGCGGTGCGGACGCCTCCTGGGGGGAGCTCGCGGGTGCCTGCTCGGGTTCCTGCTCCGGGGCGGGCTGCGCCACGGCCGTCTCGGCCTCGGGAACGGCCTCGGGCTCGGGATCGGGCTCGGATTCACCGACCGGCTGCGCTTCCGGTTCCGGTTCGCGCTGCGGGAGCACCGGTTCGGCGTCGACCTCGTCGGGCAGCTCGGCCATCGCGGCGGGCTCGGCATCCGGCTCGGGCTGCGGCACGATGTCGACCGGCTCCTCGGCGGCCACCTCGGGCTGAGCGACGGCCATCGGTTCCGGCTGCTGCTCGGCGGGTTCGTTGACCGGGTAGCGGTCCTGCATCTCCGGCGGGTTGGGGCCGAAAGCCTTGCTCGCATCGGTGGCGACGGCAGTGATGAGCTCGGCGAGCTCGATCTTGTCCTGCCAGTGCTGCGGGATCGCGGCGGCGGTGTGCGCCGTGCCCATGACGGTGCCGCAGACCGCGGCCGTGGAGTCGCTGTCGCCGGAGTGGTTGGCCGCCAGCACGACCGCCTCCGGGAACGACTCCGGATGGGTCAGCGCCGCGCACACCGCGATGGCCAGCGCTTGCGCGCCCGAGCGCAGGTCGCCGAAGGAGTTCTCGATCTGCTCGGAGGTCGGCGCGCCGGTGGCTGCCAGCTCGACGGCCTTGCGCAGGGCCGCGGTCGACTCCTCGTGCCCGTCCCAATTGGACAGTTCGAGCAGCGCGCGTTCGACCGCCTGCGGCAGCGATCGGTTGGCCAGCAGCTGTTGCACCAGCACCGCCAGCGCACCGGCCGGGAGGTGCCCGTCCGGGTGGCCGTGGGTCAGCGAGGCGATCGCGGCGCCCGCCCAGAACACCTCGGCCGGGTTGTCCGACCACATCGCCGCGGGCGCCACGCGCACCAGGGCGCCGCAGTCGGTGGCCTCGTTGACCCGGTTTCCGAGCGAGCCGGGTTCGCCGCCTCCCGCGTACGCCTGCAGTGCCTGCAGGCAGGTCGCGGCGGGGGAGCGGCGCACGAAGAGCTCGTCGTGCTCGACGAGGTGGCCGTCCGGCCGCTGGGTGGCCAGCGGCCCACCGGCCTCGGCCCACTCGAAGCCCTGGGTGTGCAGCCAGCGAAGATGGGCGTACCCGACCTGCTCGGTCGGGTCGGTGATCCCGCCTTGCAGACGTGCGATCGAGGCGCGGATCAGGCCGTCGGTGGCGAACAGGGTCAGCTGGGTCTCGTCGCTGACCGATCCGCCCTGGTGGTGCGCGTCGACGTAGTCGATGAGCCCTGAATCGCCGTACTTCGCGCGGATTTCCGGCAGCGAATCGGCTTCGATCGGATAGCCCAGCGCGTCACCGGCGGCGGCGCCGAGCAGCATTCCCCGGATCCGCTGCGCGTGCAGGTCCGCGGGGGAGGACGGCCGGGGAGCGGCCGACTCCGGCGGCTGGACCACCGATTCCGCGGCTGCGGCGACCGGCTGCGGAGCCGCCTCGGCGTCGTCGGGCTTCGGCGCGGAATCGGAGTCCTGCGGTTCGGGAATCTCGGTGCCCTCCTGCTCCGCTGGGGGAGGGGGCACCGGCGTGGTGACCCTCGTGGTCTCCGTGCCCGTCCCGCCGTCGCTCTGGCTCTGGCCGGTGGGCTCGTCGGCGGTCGGCAGCACCGAGGTGAAGTCCAGGCTGGAGACGTCCTTGGCGCCCGGGTAGCGCGCGGTCCACGCCTCGCCGGTCGGCGGCGCCCCGCCGAACTGCAGCAGGGCGTCCTTGACCAGCGTCTCGAGCGTTTCGCGCTGCTTGAGGTCGCGCACCCACACACCGGGCAACGCGGTCGCGCCGTACATCGCGCCGACGATGTTGCCGCAGATCGACGCGGTCGAGTCGCTGTCCCCGGAGTGGTTCGTCGCGATGATCAGCGCGCTCGCCACGCTGTCGGTGCTCAGCGCCGCGCAGATGGCGATGCCCAAGGCCTCGTGGCCGGACCAGCCCCCACCGAGGTCGTCCTTGAGCTGCTCCGGAGTCGGTTTGCCGCGGCTCGCCAGCTCTTCGGCGGCCTCGAGCACCCGCTCGGTCTCCTCGTGATCGCGGTAGCCGACCAGCAGCTCGCGGGCCTGCTCGAGCGCCTTCGCCAGCGGTTCCTCGTGCAGCAGCCGGTGCACCAGCACCGCCAGCACGCCCGCGGGGAGATAGCCGTTGGGCTTGGAGTGCGTCAGCGCTGCGGCAGCGGCGGCCAGTTCGAAGACCTCGCGCGGGTCCTCGGACCACAGCGCCATCGGGGCCGCGCGGACCACGCCGCCGCAGTTCTCGGCATCGTTGATCGCTCGGTCGAAGGTGCCGGGCGCGCCTGCCGAGGCGAACTCGCGCAGCGCGCTGATGCAGCTGGAGTTCGGCGACCGCACCGCGAACAGCTCGGCCTGGGCGATCAACCAGCCGGTGGGCTGCGGGTGTTCGGCTGCGAACGGGCCGGCGGCGCGCTCCCAGTTGTAGCCCTGGGTGTGCAGCCAGCGCTGGTAGGCCAGCTGCAGCGCGGGAAGCGGGAAGTTGTCCGGGTCGGCGATGTGGCCCCGGATCAGGCCCTCCAGCGTGAACATCGCCAGCTGCGTGTCGTCGGTGAACTCACCGGGGTGCTCACCGGAGCGGTCGTACTCGGTCACGCCGTCCGCGCCGAAGCGGCTGCGGATCTGGTCGACCGGGTAGAACTCCACCGGCGCGCCGAGCGCGTCGCCGATCGCACCGGCCAGCACCGAACCCAGGAACCGGCGGCCGAACTCGGTGTCGACCGGTTGCGGTCCCGCTGCGGCCTGCTGCGGGGCCCCTGCGGGAGGGGATGCCGGAGCGGAGGGCACCGGAGGGGCGGCCGGATTGCCCGTCGGGGGCGACATCGGTACGCCGACCGGCTGCGGCGGAACCGTGTGGGCGATCTTGACCAGTTCCTCGGCTGGCATCCGGGCCTTCACCGCGCTGGTCGGGTTGACCTGCAGGTCGATTCCGCTGAGACCGCAGCCGGCCAGCTGGCGGCCGGTCATCCGCTGCCAGGTCGTCCAGTTCGACGGCAGGAAGTTCTCCGAGGTGAACAGCTGCAGCTGCCTGCGGCCGGACTCGTGCTCCACGGTGAACAGCCCGCTGCCCTGCGGCTGGGCGAACAGGATCAGCTCGGAATCGAGCATCGCGGTCAGCAGCGCGCTGCCCTGCGCGTAGCCGGTGGTGGTCAGCTGCAGGGCGCGCTCGACGTCGTTGGACGGAGCGGGCAGCCGCAGCGCGACCGGCGATGGGCGGTAGTTCGGGTTCGGGGAGAAGTCGTCGGTGATCTCGCCCTGCTCGTCGACCCGGTAGCCACCGATAAAGCCCCAGGGCGGGACCTCCGCGTTCGGATCGGTGAAGATCGGGTCCACCACGTACAGCCACGTGTTCGGCTGCTTCTTGGCCTGCTCCTGCATAGCCGGTGTGATGACCGGTCGGCTCGGCTGCTGCGTGTTCATCTCGCGCTGTTGTCCCCGACTCCTCGTCCAGCCTTGCAATTCTCGCCCCGCACACCAAACGGTCACTCGAGAGCGCGGGCCTGACGGGGACGGCGTGCACAGGGAGCGGCTTGATTCCCCGCCCAGGCGCTGTCATGCACTCTCTCATGACCCCACGGGGTGAATCGTAGTCTTTCGCAGAACAACTCTGCGTCAATAGGCCTCGGCGCGTTGACCAGCGAGGAAGATCAGGCCGACTCGGATTCGGACAACGCTGCGGCCATCAGACAGGTCAGGCACGGCATCCCGACGGGACCCTCGAAGGCCTCGGCCTGACCGGGGACGATGTCGAACCCGCAGTAGGCGCGCAAGGTCGGGGGAAGCTCGCCGTCGTTGTCCCGGGGCAGCGGGAAGAAGTGGCAGGACTTGTCCTGCTCGGTGCGCGCGAACTCGGCGCGCACCCGCGCGATCAGATGCGGCACCGGCCCCACGGCGATCACCCCAGCTCGAAAACCCGCTCGACGGGACACATCATGCCGACCGGGGCCGGTCGCACCCCAAAGTTGGCGACTTCCCGCCAATGTCTTGCGGAGCGGACATCGGGATCGGCCGGACAGGCCGGCAACAGCGAGGCTCAGACGGCGATGGGAAGGCGGTCCTGCGTCATCGCGAGTTCGTAGCGGTGCAGGATCAGATCCGCCACGCCCGGATCGTTGGCCATCGGACCCGCGATCAGCGGCGAGTCGGCGTTCCCCCGCGCGAGCTCGATGATCCGGTCCGGCAGCAGGCCCGGTGCCAAGAACCAGGAGCCGACCGCGATGCGGCGCGCGCCGCGGTCGCGCAACAGCTCCAGCGCGGCCGGGACGTCCGGGGAGGCCGCGGCGGCGAAGGTGGCGACCGCGCCCGCCCAGGAGGTGCGGGACTGCCAGCGGGCCGCGACCTCGTCGACCAGGCGGTTGGCCGGGGCGTGCGAGGACCCCGCGCCGGCCAGCAGCACGCCCAGGTCCGGGTCGGACGGGTCGGCGCCGGCCTCCAGCAGCCTGCGCCAGGCCGCCTCGTCGAGGCGGGGATCCGGGCCCAGCACGTCGCCGACCCGCACGCGCAGGTCCGGGTGGCGGCGCTGGGCGTCGGTGACCGCCGCCGGAACGTCGACGCGGGCGTGGAACGCGCGGCCGAGCAGCAGCGGCAGCACCACAGCGTCCCGGTGCCCGTCGTCCCGGACCGCGTCCAGCACGTCGCCGAGCAGCGGCTCGGAGAGGTCCAGGAACGCCGCGCGCACGTCCAGCTCGGGACGCAACGCCCGGACCACGTCCAGCAGCCCGTGAATCGTGGCCGCCGAACGCGGGTCCCGGCTGCCGTGCGCGACGGCGATCAGCGGAGTCATCGTGCGAACGGGGCCAACGGGTCGCCGACCATCCCGGCGGCCAGGGTGGTGCCGTCGGACGGGTCGATCACCAGGAACGCGCCGGTGCGGCGGCTGTCGGCGTAGTCGTCGACCGGCAGCTGCTCGGCGGTGCGCAGCTGGATCTGCCCGATCTCGTTGAGCTGCAACGAGTCCGGAGCGGCCACGCTGGACAGCTGCTGCTCGTCGAAGCGCGCGGACAGGTCCGTGACCATCGCCTGCACCGTGCGGGTGCCGTGCTTGACCAGCACCTTCTGCCCGGCGCTGAGCGCCTTCTCGGCCAGCCAGCACACCGTGGCGTCCAGCTCGTCGGTGAGCTTCGGCGCGGTGGCCGCGGTCGCGATCAGGTCGCCCCGGGAGATGTCCAGGTCGTCCTCGAGCAGCAGGGTCACCGAGTGACCGGCCGCCCCCTGCTCGAGCTCGCCGTCGGCGGTGTCGACCTTGGCGACCTTGGTGCGCACGCCCGCGGGCAGCGCCACGACCTCGTCGCCCGCCGAGACCACGCCTGCGCCGATGGTGCCCGCGTAGCCGCGGTAGTCCGGGTACTCCGCGGTGCGCGGCCGGATCACGTACTGCACCGGCATCCGGAACGGCGCGTCGTGCGGGTCCGGTGCCACCGGGACGCTCTCCAGGTGCTCCAGCAGCGACGGGCCGGAGTACCACGGGGTGTTGTCCGAGCGATCCACCACGTTGTCGCCGAGCAGCGCGGAGACCGGGATGGTCACCACGGCGTCGTCGGTGTACCCGAGCGCCCGGGCGTGCGCGGAGAACTCCTCGGCGATACCGGTGAAGGTGGCTTCGTCGAAGTCCACCATGTCGATCTTGTTGACGGCCAGCACCAGGCGCGGCACGCCCAGCAGCGCCAGCACCGCCGCGTGCCTGCGGGTCTGCTCGACCACGCCGTTGCGGGCGTCGACCAGCAGCACCGCCAGCTGCGCGGTGGACGCACCGGTCACGGTGTTGCGGGTGTACTGCACGTGCCCCGGGGTGTCGGCCAGCACGAAGGAGCGCTTCGGGGTGGCGAAGTAGCGGTAGGCCACGTCGATGGTGATGCCCTGCTCGCGCTCCGCGCGCAGGCCGTCGACCAGCAGCGACAGGTCCGGTGCGGACAGACCGCGGTCGGCGCTGGCCTGGTGCACCGCGTCCAGCTGGTCGGCCAGCACCGACTTGGTGTCGTGCAGCAGCCGTCCCACCAGCGTGCTCTTGCCGTCGTCGACGGAACCGGCGGTGGCCAGCCGCAGCAGGTCGGTGTGCACGGGCAAGGTCACCTCGGTGCCGCTGTCCGGCGCGGTACGGGTGGTGGTCTCGGTCATGAGGGAAACCCACTCCTGGTGGTCAAGGGCTTGACTAATCGTGCTGTCGGGAACCGGATCGGCAGCTCGGTGGTTGCGTTGTGCGGCGGAGCCGCCGTTTCAGGTGTGAAANCCGGATCGGCAGCTCGGTGGTTGCGTTGTGCGGCGGAGCCGCCGTTTCAGGTGTGAAACTCAGCTCGCACCGCCGCGGGTTCTCGGACGTCGTCGGGTGCGGACAGCCGCAGCGCCGCGTAGGCGGCTGCTCAAGTCGTNAAACTCAGCTCGCACCGCCGCGGGTTCTCGGACGTCGTCGGGTGCGGACAGCCGCAGCGCCGCGCAGGTGGCTACTCAAGTCGCGGATCCCGCAGCCCGACGGCGTCCGAGGTTCCGCTACCGGCACCGCCACGCACACCGCGAACGAAGGCATTTTCCTCAGAAGTAGCCCTCGCGCTTGCGGTCCTCCATGGCTGCTTCCGAGATCCGGTCGTCGGCGCGGGTCGCGCCGCGCTCGGTGAGCCTGCTGGCCGCGACCTCGGCGATCACGTCGTCGACCGTGAAGGCCTCGGACTCCACCGCGCCGGTGCAGGAACCATCGCCCATGGTGCGGTAGCGCACGGTCTTGGAGACCACGGTCTCGCCGTCGCGCGGCCCGCCCCACGGACCGGAGGTCAGCCACATGCCGTCGCGGTCGAAGACCTCGCGGCGGTGCGCGTAGTACAGCTCCGGCAGCTCGATCTTCTCGCGCTGGATGTAGCGCCAGACGTCCAGCTCGGTCCAGTTGGACAGCGGGAACACCCGCACGTGCTCGCCCGGGCGGTGCTTGCCGTTGTAGAGGTTCCACAACTCCGGCCGCTGCCTGCGCGGGTCCCACTGGCCGAAGGCGTTGCGCAGGCTGAAGATGCGCTCCTTGGCCCGGGCCCGCTCCTCGTCGCGGCGACCGCCGCCGAAGACTGCGTCGAACTTGTTGTCCGAGATCGCGTCCAGCAGCGGCTGGGTCTGCAGCGGGTTGCGCGTGCCGTCGGCGCGCTCCTGCAGCCTGCCGTCGTCGATGTAGTCCTGCACGTGCGAGACGACCAGGCGCAGCTGGTTCTTCTCCACCAGCTCATCGCGGAAGGTGATGGCCTCCGGGAAGTTGTGCCCGGTGTCCACGTGCAGCAGCGTGAACGGCACCGGAGCCGGCCAGAAGGCCTTGATCGCCAGGTGCACCAGCACCGTGGAGTCCTTGCCGCCGGAGAACAGGATCACCGGGCGGTCGAACTCGCCTGCTACTTCGCGGAAGATGTGAATGGCCTCGGACTCCAGCGCGGCCAGGTTGTCCACCTGCGGCGGCGCGCCCGGTGTGGACACCTCGGTCTCTGCTGTGGTCATTTCCCCTCCGTGGATGTCGCGCGGGGCACCTGCACCGCTCCCGACTCGCGATGCCCGCATCGTCGCATGGTCCGGGTTCGTGCCCGGGTGGTCGTGAAGGTCTTCGGTCAGCCGTGCAGTCCGCACTCGGTCTTGGAACTACCCGCCCAGCGGCCACTGCGCGGGTCGGCTCCCGGCGCGGGCTTGGCGGTGCAGGGCTGGCACCCGATCGACGGGTAGCCGGCGGGCACCAGCGGGTTGACGAGCACGCCGTTGTCGTCGATGTAGCGCTGCATCTCCTCGTCGGACCACGCGGCCAGCGGGTTGATCTTGACGAGTCCGTTGCGGTCGTCCCAGGTCACGATCGGGGTGTTGGCGCGCGTCGGGGATTCCACCCGCCGCACGCCGGTCACCCACGCCTCGTAGCGGGACAGCGTGTTGCGCAGCGGTACCACCTTGCGCAGGAAGCAGCAGCGCTCCGGATCGCGCTCGAACAGCCGAGGCCCCTCCGCCTCGTCCTGCTCGGCCACGGTCTGCTCGGGCAGCGCGTTGACGACCGTCACGTCGTAGGTCTGCTCGACCGCGTCGCGAGTGCCGATCGTCTCGGCGAAGTGGTACCCGGTCTCCAGGAACAGGATCTCCACGCCCGGCACGGCCTTGGCGGCCAGGTCGACCAGCGCCGCGTCCTGCATGTTCGAGGCGACGATCAACCTGCCGTCGCCGAAGTTCTCCGCGGCCCAGCGCAGCGACTCCTCGGCAGTGGCCTCGGCCAGCTGCGGCGCCGCCTGCTCGACCAGCGCCTTGAGCTCTTCGTCACTGCGCCTTGAACCGATGTTCGCGGTTTCGGTGGTCATGCTTCTCCGCTCCCTCCCAGCGCCAGGCCCACGAGCCGCACGGTGAAGACTCGTAGGCAAGCGTGGCACTTCCACGCCCCGTCAGGTTCTTCTTCCGGGGTGAGGTCCTCGTCACCGCAGTACGGGCAATACTGCGCAACCACCCGTTCGCTCACTTGAGGTCATCTTCCTCGGCCCGCAACACCCACTGCGCGAAGCGTTCGCCATCCTCGCGCTGGTCGAGGTAGTTGCGCACCAGCCGCTCGACGTAATCACCGACCTCCTCGGAGGTCACCTTGTGCCCGCGAATCTTACGGCCGAAACCGGCATCGATCGCGAGGCCGCCACCGAGGTGCACCTGGAAACCCGGGACCTGGTTCCCGTTGCCGTCCGGAACCATCTGGCCCTTCAACCCGATGTCGGCGACCTGGGTGCGGGCGCAGGCGTTCGGGCAGCCGTTGAGGTTGACCGTCACCGCGTTGTCGATGTCGCCCTGGATGTCGGCCAGCCGCTGCTCGAGGTCGGCGATCAGGTCGATGGAGCGCTGCTTGGTCTCCACGATGGCCAGCTTGCAGAACTCGATGCCGGTGCAGGCCATCACGCCCCGCCGCCACGGCGAGGGGTCGCTCTGCAGGCCGAGGTCGTTCAGCTCGGTGGTCAGGCCATCGACCTCGTGCTCCGGGACGTCGAGGACCAGCAGGTTCTGCTCGACCGTCGTGCGCACCCGCTTGGAGCCGATCCGCTCGGCGGCCTTGGCGACCTCCATCAGCGTGGAACCGCTGACCCGGCCCGCGGGTGACTTCACGCCCACGTAGTAGTTGCCGTCGACCTGCTTGTGCACGCCGACGTGGTCGCGCTGGCCCGCCGGGGCCTCCGGGGCGGGGCCGTCGATGAGCTTGCGGCCCAGGTACTCGTCCTCCAGCACCTGCCGGAACTTCTCCGCTCCCCAGTCGGCGATGAGGAACTTGATCCGGGCGCGGTGCCGCAGGCGCCGGTAGCCGTAGTCGCGGAAGATCTGCACGACCCCGTGCCAGACCTCGGCGACCTCGTCCAGCGGGACCCAGGTGCCCAGCCGCACGGCGAGCTTCGGGTTGGTCGAGAGCCCGCCGCCGACCCAGAGGTCGAAGCCCGGTCCGTGCTCGGGGTGCTCCACCCCGACCAGCGAGATGTCGTTGATCTCCGGCACGGTGTCCCAGCGCGGCGAACCCGAGATCGCGCTCTTGAACTTGCGCGGCAGGTTCGACAGCGACCGGTCGCCGATGAACTTCTCGGAGATCTCGTCGATGGCCGGTGTGGCGTCGATGATCTCGTCCTCGGCGATGCCGGCCACCGGGGAGCCGAGCACCACGCGCGGGCAGTCGCCGCAGGCCTCGGTGGTCGACAGCCCGGCGCCTTCCAGCTTCTCCCAGATGGTCGGCATGTCCTCGACCCGGATCCAGTGCAGCTGGACGTTCTGCCGGTCGGTGATGTCGGCGGTGTCGCGCGCGTAGGTCTGCGAGACCTCACCGAGGACCCGCAGCTGCTCGGTGGTGAGGGCGCCACCGTCGATGCGCACTCGCAGCATGAAGTACGGGGCGTCGAGATCCTCGGGCTCGATGGTGCCGGTGCGCGCGCCGGGGATGCCCTCGGCGCGCTGGGTGTAGAGGCCCCACCACTTGAACCGCCCGCGCAGGTCGGCCTGGTCGATCGACTCGAAGCCGCGGTGCGCGTAGATGTTCTCGATGCGCTGCCGGACGTTGAGCGGGTTGTCGTCCTTCTTGGACTGCTCGTTGCCGTTGAGCGGTTCGCGGTGGCCGAGCGCCCACTGGCCCTCGCCACGGCTCTTGCGCTTGCGGGCAGGGCGTGCAGGCGATTCCGCAGGAGGAACCATGTCCGCGACCTCCGAGATTCAGGCGCGGTCCTGGCGCACGAAAGTTCCGTCGGCGGTGACGGTTCTCACTCCGAAAGGACCGCGCCGACTGGGCGAGAAATGAACAAAGACGGCGGGCTGTCAGACCTCGCGCATGCACAGCGCGCTAGCCACCCGCCGCAGGTCAACGTAGCGACGGGCGACCAGGTGCAGGCGCAGCGCGGTCAAACCCATGGCTGGAGCGTGCCACGCGCTCACCAGGCGGTCCAACCCCATCCGAATGGTGAGACAGTGGAAGCGTGCCTGGACAACCTCCCGCAGGCGAACCCGCTCCGGCCGACGGTTCGCTGCCCGACTCGGCCCTGCTCGGCGTGGGCAGCCGCCCGTTCGGGGTGTACGTGCACGTCCCGTTCTGCGCGACCCGCTGCGGGTACTGCGACTTCAACACCTACACCGCCGATGAGCTGGGATCGGCCTCGAGCTTCGGCAGCTGGCTCGAGGCGCTGCGCGCCGAGCTGGAGCTGGGCGCCAAGACGCTCTCGGCGCGGGGACCGGCTCCGGCCGCCGAGACGGTCTTCGTCGGTGGTGGCACGCCCTCCCTGCTGGGTGCCGAGCGGCTCGGTTCGGTCCTCGATGCGATTCGCGACACGTTCGGCCTGGCCGACGGCGCCGAGGTCACCACCGAGTCCAACCCGGAGTCGACATCGCCGTCGTTCTTCGAGGGCATCCGCTCGGCCGGCTTCGACCGGGTGTCGCTGGGGATGCAGTCGGCCGCCGAGCACGTGCTCAAGGTGCTCGAGCGCAACCACACCCCGGGGCGTGCCGTGGAGGCCGCCCGCGAGGCGCGCGCGGCCGGGTTCGAGCACGTCAACCTCGACCTCATCTACGGCACGCCGGGCGAGCGCGACGAGGACCTGCGCCGTTCGCTGGAAGCCGTGCTGGAAGCCGGGGTGGATCACGTCTCGGCGTACTCGCTGATCGTCGAGGACGGCACCGCGATGGCCCGCAAGGTCCGCCGCGGCGAACTCCCGATGCCCGACGAGGACGTGCTCGCCGACCGCTACGAGATGCTCGAGCGGATGCTCGGCCAGGCGGGTCTCGGCTGGTACGAGGTGTCCAACTGGGCCTCCGGGCCGGCCGCGGAGTGCAGGCACAACCTGGGCTACTGGCAGGGCGGCGACTGGTGGGGAGCGGGCCCGGGCGCGCACAGCCACGTCGGCGGGGTCCGCTGGTGGAACGTCCGGCACCCGTCCCGCTACAACGCGCTGCTCGCCGAGGGGAGCTCGCCGGCCCAGGCGCGCGAGCTGCTGACCGCCGAGGACCAGCGCATCGAGCGGATCATGCTGGAGCTGCGCGTCAAGGCGGGCCTGTCCGCCGAGGTGCTGGACGAGGACGGCCGCCGGGCCGCGCAGCAGGCGGTCGCCGACGGCCTGCTGCGGTCCGAGGAGCTGGCCGAGGGCCGCTGCGTGCTCACCGACCGGGGGCGGCTGCTGGCCGACGCGGTGGTTCAGGACCTCATCACCTGACCGCGCCGGGCCCGCGTGCCGGGTTCGCCGGGTGCGGTCCTGGTCGTCGGCTCTCGGTTCTGCGCGACGAACACCGTAAACTCGAGGGTGGTACCCGGGATCGAATGCCGCCCGGGTGCGCGGTCGCGCACGGGCGCACGCCGGTGCGCCTCCGCTGCGCTGGGACGTTGAGGAGGTGTGGCGCGTGGCGAGCGCGGAGGAACGCCGATTCGAGGTACTGCGGGCGATCGTGGCGGACTTCGTGTCGACCAAGGAGCCCGTGGGATCCAAGGCCCTCGTCGAGCAGCACGACCTCGGTGTGTCCAGTGCCACGGTACGCAACGACATGGCCGCGCTGGAGGAGGAAGGGCTGATCGTTCAGCCGCACACCAGCGCGGGACGGATCCCCACCGACAAGGGCTATCGCCTGTTCGTCGATCGCCTCAACGAGGTCAAGCCGCTGACGACCGCGGAACGCCGGGCCATCCGGAACTTCCTGGAGGGCGCGCTGGACCTCGAGGACGTGATGCGGCGCAGCGTGCGGTTGCTCGCCCAGCTCACCCAGCAGGTCGCGGTGGTGCAGTACCCGACGTTGACCCGCTCCACCGTCCGGCACATCGAGGTCGTGGCGATCACCCCGGCCCGGCTGATGCTGGTCCTGATCACCGATACCGGTCGCGTGGACCAGCGCATGGTCGACCTGGGCGATGTGATCAGCGATGAAGACGTGGCCCGGCTGCGCAACGTGCTCAACTCGGCGATGGTCGAGCAGCGCCTGCCGGACGCCTCCGCGGCGGTGGCCGAGCTGCCCGACCAAGCCCCTCCGGAACTGCGCGACGTGCTCGTCCGGGTGTGCAGCGTGCTCATCGAGTCGCTCGTGGAGCACCCCGAGGAGCGGATGATGCTCGGGGGCACCCCGAACCTGACCCGCAACGTCGCCGACTTCCCGAACTCGTTGCGCCAGGTCATGGAGGCCCTGGAGGAGCAGGTGGTGGTGCTCAAGCTGCTCGCCGCCGCGCGCGATTCGAGTACCGTGCAGGTCAGCATCGGCATGGAGAACGAGGCGCTGGAGATGCAGACGACCTCGGTGATTTCCACCGGATACGGTTCGGATGGCATGGTGCTCGGCGGACTGGGCGTCGTCGGCCCCACTCGGATGGATTATCCGGGCACGATGGCGGCGGTCCGCGCAGTGGCCGCATACGTGGGTGAGATCCTGGTCGGCCGGTGACGTCGCGGCGTACCGGAAAGTGACCGGCAATTCTCGAGACCATCGAGCAGAGGAAGTACGGAGAACGTGGCCAGGGACTACTACGCGACTTTGGGCGTGTCCAAGGACGCGACACCCGAGCAGATCAAGCGGGCCTACCGCAAGCTCGCACGCGAACTGCACCCGGACGTCAACCCCGACGACGCCGCCAAGGAGCGGTTCGCCGAGGTGACCACGGCCTATGAGGTGCTCTCCGACCCGAAGAAGCGCGAGATCGTCGACATGGGCGGCGATCCGATGGGCAACGGCGGAGGCGCAGGCGGCGGAATGGGCGGAGACCCGTTCGCCGGCTTCGGCGGCCTCGGCGACATCATGGACGCCTTCTTCGGCGGTGGCGCCGGTGGCGGCGGGCGCGGCCCGCGCAGCCGCGTGCAGCAGGGCTCGGACGCGCTGCTGCGCCTGGAGCTGACGCTGGAGGAGTGCCTCAGCGGCGTCGATCGCGACATCACGGTGGACACCGCCGTGCTGTGCGACGTGTGCGACGGCGGCGGTTCGAAGGCCGGCAGCGCACCAGTGACCTGCGACACCTGCGGTGGTCGCGGTGAGGTGCAGTCGGTCCAGCGGTCGTTCCTGGGCCAGGTCATGACCTCCCGCCCGTGCCCGGCGTGCCGCGGCTTCGGCGAGGTCATCAGCGACCCCTGTCAGCAGTGCAGCGGCGACGGCCGGGTCCGCGCGCGGCGCACCATCACGGTCAAGATCCCCGCCGGTGTCGGCGACGGCATGCGCGTGCGCCTGGCCGGCGAGGGCGAGGTCGGCCCCGGCGGCGGTCCCGCGGGTGATCTGTTCGTCGAGGTCGAGGAGCAGCCGCACGAGCGGTTCACCCGCGACGGTGCCGATCTGCACTGCAACATCGAGCTGCCGATGACCGCCGCGGCGCTGGGCACGGTGATCACGCTGGAGACCCTGGACGGCTCCTTCGAGGAGATCGCCGTCGAGCCGGGCACCCAGGCGGGCACCGAGCACGTGATCAGCGGGCGCGGGCTGCCGAAGCTGCGCTCCAACGGCCGCGTCAGCGGGCACGGCGACCTGCACGTGCACCTCGACGTGGTCACGCCCACCTCGCTGGACGACGCGCAGGCCGACCTGCTGCGGCAGCTGGCCTCGCTGCGCGGCGAGGAGCAGCCGGAGGCCGCGGTCACCGCCAACGGCAACGGTGGCAAGGGGCTGTTCTCGCGGTTCCGCTCCTTCGGCCACCGCTGACGTGTCGCTGCCGGTCTTTTCCGTCGAGCGGTTGCCGGGCGTCGGTCCGGCGACCCTCGACGGGCCCGAGGGCAAGCACGCAGCCACCGTCCGCCGCATGCGCGCGGGCGAGGAGCTGCTGCTCTCGGACGGGCGCGGTGGTCTGGCGCACTGCTCGGTCGCCGAGGCCGCCAAGGACTCGTTGGAGCTCGAGGTGGCCGAGACCTGGCACGAGCCGCAGCCGGAGTTGCGCGTGCGGTTGGTGCAGGCCCTGATCAAGGGCGACCGAGGGGAGCTCGCGGTCGAACTCGCCACCGAAGCCGGTGTGGACGCGGTCACCCCGTGGCGGGCTTCGCGCTGCGTGGCGAAGTGGGACGACGGCCCGCGCGGGGCCAAAGCGCTCGGGCGCTGGCGCAGCACGGTCGCCGCGGCCGCCAAGCAGGCCCGCCGCGCCTGGATCCCCGAGGTCGCCGAGCCGGTCACCACCAAGCAGCTCGCGAGCCTGGTCGGCGAGGCCGACGCCGCTCTGCTGCTGCACGAGTCGGCCGAGCAGCGCATCACCGAGGTGGAGCTGCCCGCCTCGGGAGAGCTCCTGCTGATCGTCGGCCCGGAAGGTGGCCTGACCGATCAGGAGCTCGACACCCTCGAAGCGGCGGGCGCCCGCCGCACTCGCCTGGGCCCCACGGTCCTGCGCGCCTCCACAGCAGGCGCAGTAACCCTAGGCGCCCTAGGACCCCTCACCACCCGCTGGTGACGGGTGCGCCCGAGAGACCGCCTTCGCCGCTGAGCGCCCGCCGTGGTGACAGTTTTGCCTAAAACTGTGAGGGGCTCGCGCCCGAAATGTCCGGACAGTTTTAGGCAAAACTGTCAGTGCTCCTCGGGTTGAGTGGGGAGGGGCACAGGAATGCGGCGCGGGGTGCCCGGTGATCGAAGTGGGGCGGGTGGCTCGGCTAATCTTCGCGGCATGAGTGACATGGACTCGCTGTTCCTGCGGATCATCGAGCGCGAGATCCCGGCCGACATCGTGCGGGAGACCGACCGGATCATCGCCATCCGCGACATCAACCCGCAGGCCCCGACCCACGTGCTGGTCATCCCGAAGCAGGTCTACCGCAACGCCGCCGAGCTGGCCGCCGCGGACCCCCAGCTGCTGGCCGAGCTGTTCACCACGGCAGGCGAGATCGCCGAATCCGAGGGAATCTCCGAATCCGGTTATCGGTTGTTGTTCAACACCAACGCCGACGCGGGGCAGACCATCTTCCACGTGCACCTGCACCTGCTCGGTGGTGAGTGGCTGGGCGGCATGACCGGCGGCGAGATCAAGGGCTAGCAGCCGCGGGCACCCGAGCGCACGGCTGCGAGCCCGCCTCCCGCGCCCGAGGCGACCAACGACCCCGGCAGCGATCGGAGTCGGTCGGTCGCGGATGGCCGGACCGGACACGCCCGGTCCGGGAGTTCGCGACCTAGCTCGCACCCGCGGCCGGGGTGGCTGTGACGGCAATCCGATTGCCGGTTGGACTACCATCGGGGCCAGGGAGAACTGACCGCACGACCAGCGCGGAACGCGCAGAAAGTAGGCCCGAACTACGTGGCCGGTATTGCAGCGGGCGGTGCTGCCGCCCAATCCGGAGAGCAACCTCAGGGGGCAACCGCCCAGTCGCAGGTGACGGTTCCCGACGACGCGGTCTTGGCGCTGGTCGGTTCGAGGGACGAGAACCTGAAGGTCATCGAGGACATGCTCACCGCCGACGTCCATGTCCGGGGCAACGAGGTGAAGCTGTCCGGGGAGCCCGCCGAAGTGGCGTTCGCCGAACGGGTCTTCGCCGAGCTCATCGCGCTGGTCGGCAAGGGCAACCCGCTCACGCCGGACGCCGTGCGCCGCAGCGTGGGAATGCTCTCCGCGGATCACAACGAGTCCCCCGCGGACGTGCTCAGCCTGGACATCGTGTCCAAGCGCGGACGCACCATCCGCCCCAAGACGCTCAACCAGAAGCGCTACGTCGAGGCCATCGACAATCACACGGTGGTGTTCGGCATCGGCCCGGCCGGTACCGGCAAGACCTACCTGGCGATGGCCAAGGCCGTGCAGGCGTTGCAGTCCAAGCGGGTCAACCGGATCATCCTCACCCGCCCCGCGGTCGAGGCGGGGGAGCGGCTGGGCTTCCTGCCCGGCTCGCTCTACGAGAAGATCGACCCCTACCTGCGGCCGCTCTACGACGCGCTGCACGACATGGTCGACCCGGAATCGGTGCCGCGGCTGACCCAGGCGGGCACCATCGAGATCGCGCCGCTGGCCTACATGCGCGGCAGGAGCCTGAACGACTCCTTCATCATCCTCGACGAGGCGCAGAACACCACGGCCGAGCAGATGAAGATGTTCCTGACCCGGCTGGGCTTCGGTTCCAAGATCGTGGTCACCGGTGACGTGACCCAGGTCGACCTGCCCGGCGGGCAGCGCAGCGGTCTGAAGATGGTGCAGGAAATCCTCGCCGACGTCGACGACGTGCACTTCTCCCAGCTGGACAGCCAGGACGTCGTGCGGCACCGCCTGGTGACCGACATCGTCGACGCCTACGACCGCTGGCAGGCACGCCAGGACGACGAAGAGCAGCAGGATCGGCGCCGCAACGGCCAGCGACGAGGACGAGAATGACCATCGAGATCGCCAACGAATCCGGCGTCGCGGTTCCCGAGGCGACCATCGTCTCGTGCGCGCGCTTCGCGCTGGACAAGATGAACGTCAGCCAGCTCGCCGAGCTGTCCATCGTGCTGGTGGACCTGGACGTGATGGCCGACCTGCACGAGCGGTGGATGGACCTGCCCGGTCCCACCGACGTGATGTCCTTCCCCATGGACGAGTACGACTCACCCCGCAGGCCGGACTCCGCAGGCGCGGGTCCGGAGCTGCTGGGCGACATCGTGCTGTGCCCGTCGTTCGCTCGCGATCAGGCCAAGCAGGCCGGGCACAGCACGCTGGACGAGTTGCACCTGCTCACCGTGCACGGCGTGCTGCACCTGCTCGGCTACGACCACGCCGAGCCCGAGGAGGAGCGCGAGATGTTCGCCCTGCAGAACCGCATCCTCGCCGAGTTCCGCGAGGCGCGCGACGAGGCCGAGCGCGAGCACGCGCAGCGCAACGCCGACGACAAGGTGCTCGGTGCGGTCGGACTGGACGACCCGGACACGGGTCCGGCTCCCGCGAAGTAAGGAGTACCGGTGACCGGTTCCACCGCGTTCCTGGTGCTCGCGGTGCTGTTGGTGCTCGCCGCGGGCCTGTTCGCGGCCTCCGAAGCGGCCATCAGCGTGGGCTCGCAGGCCCGCGCCGACGAACTCGCCCGCGAAGGGCGCACCGGCGCCCGGCAGCTCGCGCAGCTGCTGGGCGACCGTCCGCGACACGTCAACCTGCTCCTCCTGCTCCGGCTCGCCTGCGAGATGGGCGCGACGGTGCTGGTCACCGTGGTGGCGCTGCGCATCGCCGAGTCGGAGAACTGGGCGCTGGTCATCGCGGTGCTGATCATGCTGGTGATCTCGTACGTGGTGGTCGGCGTCGGCCCGCGCACGCTCGGCAGGCAGCACCCCTACGGCATCGGGGTCAAGGTCGCCGCGCCGGTGCGGGTGCTGGCGCGGGTGCTCAACCCGCTGACCAGGCTGCTGATCCTGATCGGCAACATGATCACCCCCGGCAAGGGCTTCCGGGAGGGTCCGTTCTCCACCGAGGTCGAGCTGCGCGAGCTGGTCGACCTGGCGGGCGAGCGCGGCGTGGTCGCAGCGGGCGAGCGGGAAATGATCCACTCGGTGTTCGAGCTCGGCGACACCCTCGCGCGCGAGGTGATGGTGCCGCGCACCGAGATCATCTGGATCGAGCAGACCAAATCGGCCCGGCAAGGGCTGGCGCTGTGCCTGCGCTCGGGGTTCTCCCGCGTGCCGGTCATCGGCGAAAGCGTCGACGACATCGTCGGCGTGGTGACGCTCAAGGACCTCACCGAGGCCGTGCTCGGCTCCTCCGACGCGCCGGCGCCGTCGCTGACCGAGCTGATGCGCGAGGGCAGCTTCGTGCCCGACACCAAGCGCCTCGACGAGCTGCTGCGCGAGATGCAGCTCTCGCGCAGCCACCTGGCGATCGCGGTCGACGAGTACGGCGGCACCGCCGGGTTGCTGACCATCGAGGACATCGTCGAGGAGATCGTCGGTGAGATCACCGACGAGTCCGACCTCGAGGAACACCGCCCGGTCGAGCACCTCGACGACGGCACCGTGCGGGTCAGCTCGCGGTTGTCGGTGGCCGATCTCGGGGAGCTGTTCGGCGTCGAGCTCGACGATTCGGACGTGGAGACCGCGGGCGGGCTGCTGGCGCAACGACTGGGCCGGGTGCCGCTACCGGGTGCCGAAGCCGAGATCGCCGGGCTGCGGCTGCGCGCCGAGGGCGGCAAGGACCACCGCGGCCGGATCCGGATCAACGCGTTGCTGGTCCGGTCGGTGGACACAGATCAAGCACCGCTGCGCGGTGCCGAGCAGGAGGGAACCAACGCTCGTGGCTGAGCACGTCGAACAGGCCGCCCCGCAAGAGCTCGACGCGGAGGACGCCAAGATCGTCACGCTCGCGCGGTCCTCCCGCGCGCGCAACGGCGCCGCGGAGGGGGCCGCCGTCCGGGACACCGATGGCCGCACCTACGCGGCCACGACCGTCGAGCTCCCGTCGCTGCGGCTCACCGCCCTGCAGTCGGCGGTGGCGGCCGCGGTTTCCAGCGGTGCCGAGGGGCTCGAGGCGGCAGCCGTGGTCACCGACGCCGCCGAGATCGACCACGACTCGATCGCCGCGGCCCACGACCTGACCAAGAACTCGCTGGTCATCCGGGCCAACGCCAAGGGCGAAGCGCAGGGCGTGATCAAGGGCTGACGTGTGATCGCCCCGGTTCCCGGACGTCTCGCCCGGGCAGCCGGGGCGGGACGCCCCGAGCGGGCACCGGTCGGCCGGAACGGCACAATGGTCGGGTGAGCACCGAAGATGCGCACCGTTCCGGCTTCGCCTGTTTCGTCGGTCGGCCCAATGCCGGCAAGTCGACGCTGACGAACAGCCTCGTCGGAACCAAAGTCGCGATCACCTCGAGCAAGCCCCAGACCACCCGGCACGCGATCCGCGGCATCCTGCACCGCCCGGACGCCCAGCTGATCATCGTCGACACGCCCGGACTGCACCGCCCGCGCACGCTGCTCGGCCGCAGGCTCAACGACCTGGTCTACGAGACCTGGTCGGAGGTCGACGTCGTCGGGTTCTGCGTGCCCGCGGACCAGAAGATCGGCCCCGGCGACAAGTTCATCGTCGAGGAGCTCAAGAAGGTCGCCCGGCACACGCCGGTGATCGGCGTGATCACCAAGACCGACCTGGTCGGCAAGCAGCAGGTCGCCGCGCAACTGCTGGCCATGCAGGAGCTGATGGACTTCGCCGAGCTGATCCCGGTCTCGGCCAAGGACGCCTTCCAGATCGACGAACTGGCGAACGTGCTGGTCGGGCAGCTTCCCGAGGGGCCGCAGCTCTACCCGGACGGCGACATCACCGACGAGCCCGAGAGCACGCTGATCGCCGAACTCATCCGCGAGGCGGCGCTGGAGGGCGTGCGCGACGAGCTGCCGCACTCGCTGGCGGTGACCATCGAGGAGATGATCCCGCGCGAGGGCCGCGAGGACCTCATCGACGTGCACGCGGTGATCCACGTCGAGCGCAACAGCCAGAAGGCCATCGTGATCGGTCGCGGCGGTGAGCGGTTGCGCAACGTCGGCTCGGAGGCGCGCAGGCAGATCCAGGCGCTGCTGGGCAGCAAGATCTACCTCGACTTGCACGTCAAGATCGCCAAGGATTGGCAGCGCGACCCCAAGCAGCTGGGCAAACTCGGGTTCTAGATCACATTCCGCGTCCGGTTTTGGCCGAAACCGGTCATGGACGTCCCTCGTCTGAAGTACGTTCCGGTCCGGCCTCGACGCCCGGCGGAAATGGCGTTTTCGACCTGATGACGAAGGACTTCTGACGTGAGCAATCCCTACGGCGGCCCGCCATCCGGACCGCAGCAGCCCTACGGCGGCCCGCCCTCGGGCCCGCAGCCGCAGCAGCCCTACGGTCCGCCTTCGGGCCCGCAGCCGCAGCAGCCCTACCCGGGCGGCTACCCGCAGCCGGCCTTCGGGCCGCCGGTCTTCGGTGGCGGACCCGGTGCGCTCGCCGAGTGGGGCACCCGAGCCCTGGGCTACCTGATCGACGGCGCGATCCCGGCCGCGCTGATGCTCGTGCTCTACCTGATCTCCGGTGTGGCCATCGCCGGGATCGCCTCGGCGGGCGGTGCCTCGGGCGAGGGGATGCCGGTCGGAGTGGTGATCCTGCTGGTCTTCGTCGGGATCGCCTACCTGGGCATCCTCGGCTTCAGCATCTGGAACCTCTGCTACCGGCGGGGCACCACCGGCCAGACCATCGGCCAGAAGTACATGCGGATCAAGACGGTCTCCGAGCAGACCGGGCAGCCGATCGGATTCGGCATGGCCTTCGTCCGGCAGCTCGCGCACATCGTCGACTCGATCATCTGCGGTCTGCCCATCGGCTGGCTTTCCCCGCTGTGGGACGACAAGAAGCAGACCTGGGCCGACAAGATCATGAGCACCGTCGTGGTCTCCGCCGAGGACGGCCCCGGTGCGATGCCGCACGGTCCGATGCCGGGCGCTCCGGGCATGCCGGGGCAGCCGCCGCAGGGCGGGTTCCCGCCGCCCGGGCAGCCGCCGCAGGGTGGGCAGCCGCAGCAGGGCGGGTACCCGCCGCCTCCGGGCCAGCCGCCCTTCGGGCAGCCCCCGCAGTGACGCAGGCGGCCGGTCGGAGGTGCGCGGCATCTCCGGCCGGCCGCACCGCTTCGCACCGACCGCTACGAACCTTTGGATGAGCCGATGACCGAGCTCGAACCGCAGAACCCCCAGCAGCCGCAGGCCGACGCGCCGCAGGCCGATCAGTCGCAGGCCGCCCAGCAGCAGGCCGCCCAGCAGCAGGCCGCCCAGCAGCAGAGCCTCCCGCTGCAGCCCGCGGAGCAGTACCCGCAGCCGCAGTTCACCTTCACCCCGCAGCCGCCGATGCCGATCAAGAACCACGTCGGCTGGGCCATCGCGGGCATCCTGCTGTTCTGGCCGCTCGGGATCCCGGCGCTGATCAAGTGCGTCGAGGTCGCCCCGCTGTGGTACCAGGGCAACTACCGGGGTGCCGAGGACTCCTCGCGCGCGGCCAAGAGCTGGGGCAAGGCGGGCGTCATCGCGGGCGCGGTGCTCTACGGGCTGCTGCTCGTGTTCATGATCGCCTACGTGGTGTTCATGTTCTACATGTTCAGCAGGATGCAGCAGGACATGCAGCGGTTCTGATGCTGCCGGCCAGCGCGCGGGCGATGCGGATGCCCGCTGCTACCGCGCTGGTCGGGTTCGCCGGAGTCGGCCTCGTGCTGGCCGCGGACCCGACCTCCGAGTCCGGGACCTGGCTCCCGCCGTGCCCGTTCAACGCGTTGACCGGCTTGGACTGCCCGGGCTGCGGTGGCACGCGAGCGGTCTGGAGCCTGCTGCACGGCGATCTGCCCGCGGCGCTGGACTACAACGCGCTCGCGGTGCTCCTGATCCCGTTCTTCCTGTGGCTGTGGGGAGCCTGGGTCGGGGGTCGCTGGCGGGGAACGCGCTTCCGGACCTGGGGATCGTGGCGTTGGACACCGTTCGTCCTGCTGGGGCTGGTGGCGGTGTGGACGGTCGCCCGCAACCTGCCCTTCCCGCCGTTCACCCAGCTCCGCGCCTGAACCCGCCCGCCCGGCAGGGCGGGCGGACGGGATCGGTTCAGGAGGCCGGTGCGTTGATGATGGCGATCGCGACGATCGTGCCGAAGATCAGCCATGCGGCGCACTGGATCCAGCCGATGATGATGCCGGCCAGCGCCATGCCGCGGCCGGTGAACCGCTGCGGTTCGCGGTCGATCTGGCGCAGCGCGACGTGCCCGAGGATGGCCCCGACCGGGCCGACCACGAAGCCCACGTAGCAGGTGGTCAGCGCGCCCAGCGACACGCACATCGACGCGATGGCCAAGCCGTTGTTGCTGGGTGGCGCCGGAAACCCCTGGTAGGTCTGGTGCGGATACGGGGTCGGGCCGGGCTGCTGCGGATACTGCTGGTACGGGTTTGAGCCGTACGGGTTCGTCATCTCTTTCCTTCCCAGGCTGGAACGGTCCGATTATCCACTCCGGTGCCGTCGAAATCCGAAGAACCGGCCGAACCGCACGGGCGACGCGGTGAATCGCGCGGTGGCGAGGTGCGAAGATGGACGGGTGAGCCTCTACCGGGATACCGCTGTCGTGCTGCGGGTTCAGAAGCTGGGCGAGGCGGATCGGATCATCACCCTGCTCAGCCGCCGCTACGGCAAGCTGCGCGCGGTCGCCAAGGGCGTGCGCCGCACGAGTTCGCGCTTCGGCGCGCGGCTCGAACCGTTCTGCCACGTCGACGTGCAGCTCTACACCGGACGCACGCTCGACGTGATCACCCAGGTGCAGACCATCGACGCCTTCGGCGTGCACATCGTGGACGACTACCAGCGCTACACCGCCGCCTGCGCGGTGCTGGAGACCGTCGATCGGCTCGCCGCCGAGGAGGGCGAGCCGGTGCTGCGCCTGCACCTGCTGTCCATCGGCGCCCTGCGCGCGCTGGCAGGCCGCGAACGCGACTCCTCGCAGGTGCTCGACGCCTTCTTGCTGCGCGCGATGGCGTTCGCGGGCTGGGCGCCCGCGCTGACCGAGTGCGCCCGCTGCGGCAGGAAAGGCCCGCACGCGGCGTTCAACGTGCAGGGCGGGGGAGCGGTGTGCCCGCAGTGCCGCCCGGCGGGTTCGGTGCGGCCATCGGCGCACACCCTGCCGCTGATGGAGTCCCTGCTGCACGGCGACTGGGAGACCGCGGAGGAAGCACCGGGCCAGGTGCGGCGGGAGGCCAGCGGGCTGATCGCCGCGCATCTGCAGTGGTACATGGAGCGGCAGCTGCGCTCGTTGCCGTTGGTGGAGCGCACCGTGCCCGAGTTGATCCGCGAGCGCGCGGCCGACGCGGCGCTGGTCGAGGCGGTAACCGACGGCCGATGAATCGATGAGCGTGCTCGACCGGGACAATGGGCCAGCACCTCGAGCACGTCCGAAGGAGAACCGAGCTATGTTGCGACGCCGTGGGCGGGGCAAGGACGACCCGACCGTCAAGGCGCCGGAGCCGCACCCGTCCGGGGCCGAGCCGCCGGCGTTGCCCCAGGAGTTCGTGCCCAACCACGTCGCGATCGTGATGGACGGCAACGGGCGCTGGGCCAACGAGCGCGGCCTTCCCCGGGTCGAGGGGCACAAGCGCGGCGAGGCCGTGGTGCTGGAGCTGGCCAAGGGCGCGATCGAGCTGGGCGTCAAGTGGCTGTCGCTGTACGCGTTCTCCACCGAGAACTGGAAGCGCAGTCCGGAGGAGGTCCGCTTCCTGATGGGCTTCAACCGCGACGTCATCGCGCGCCGCGTGGACGAGCTGGACGAGCTGGGCGTGCGGGTGCGCTGGGCAGGTCGCAAGCCGAAGCTGTGGCGCAGCGTGGTCAACACGCTGCAGGCCGCCGAGGAGCGCACCCAGAAGAACGAGGTCATGAACCTGACCATGTGCGTGAACTACGGTGGTCGGGCCGAGGTCGGCGACGCCGCGCGGGAGATCGCGCGGCTGGCCGCGGCGGGCAAGATCAACCCGGACCGGGTCGACGAGAGGACCATCGCCAAGCACCTGTACCAGCCCGAGATGCCGGACGTGGACCTGTTCATCCGTCCGTCCGGCGAGGCGCGCACGTCGAACTTCATGCTCTGGCAATCCGCGTATTCCGAGTTCGTCTTCCAGGACACGCTGTTCCCGGACGTCGACCGGACGCATCTGTGGGCCGCGTGCGAGGAGTACGCGCGCCGGGATCGCCGCTTCGGCGGCGCCATCGATAAGGCGGCGGCCTCCGCGGCCGCCCCGGAGGACGATTCATGACTCAAGAGGCCGCAACCACCGCGCGGTTGATGACCGCGGCAAAGGAAGCGCTGGAGAGCTATCACGATGTGCAGGTCGACGACGACGGCGCGCTGACCTTCCGGCATTCCGAAGTGCCGTGCGCGGTTCAGGCGATGCAGCTGGCCGAGGGCCTCACGGTGCTGAGCCTGACCTGCGTGGTGGCCTGGGATCTTCCCGCGGGTGACGAACTCGCCCGGTCCGTGGCCGAACGCGCAGGCCAGGGCCTGTTCGGCACCTTGGGCGTGGTCCGCACCGAGCGCGGTGTGGACGTGACCCTGCGCTACGCCTTCCCGGCCGAGGGCATGGACGCCTCGCCGCTGGGCACGTTGCTGATGCTGGTCGTGGCCACGGCCTCCCAGCTGCGCAGCGAACTCCTCGAAACCGAAGGCGCCTGACTCTCGGCGCTGACAGTTTTGCCTAAAACTGTCCCATGATCATGTCCGCTTGGTCCGGACAGTTTTAGGCAAAACTGTCAACTCGAGCTCGTTCGGGTGACGTGGTGGCGTGTTGGGGTTCCCGGTGCGCTGGGGTTTTGCAGCGTGTTCCCGTTCGCTGAGGTAGTGCGCCGTTGCCCGGTGGCAGTATTCGGTGCGTGACCGATCTCGTTGAGCCGCCTCGGACGCGGCGTCCCGCGGTCACCTCGTTGGAGGTGGTGTGCGGGCTGCTGGTGCTGGCGATCGTCTTCCAGGGGCAGCTGGCCGCGTTGCTGGACGTGCCCGCGCTGCGCACCGGGTCGACGATCTTCGTCGCCGTGTGCGTGCAAGCCATGCCGTTCCTGGTGTTCGGCGTGCTGGTCAGTGGCTTGATCGCGGCCTTCGTGCCGCCCTCGGCGCTGCGCGCGGCGCTGCCGCGGAACCAATCGGCGGCCGTTCCCGTGGCGGGCTTCGCGGGGCTGGCGCTGCCGGGGTGCGAGTGCGCTTCGGTGCCGGTGTCCCGCCGGCTGATCCAGCAAGGGGTGGCTCCTGCGGCCGCGTTGACGTTCCTGCTGGCCGCCCCGGCGGTGAACCCGGTCGTGCTGGTCTCCACCGCGGTGGCGTTCCCGGCCGAACCTCGGATGGTGCTCGCCCGCTTCCTCGGTTCGCTGCTGACCGCCTGCGCGATGGGCTGGCTCTGGGTGCGGCTGGGGAAGTCCGAATGGCTGGCCGAGTGGGCGCTGCGCCGCCTGGAGTGCCACGACTCCGGCGGGAGCCGCTGGACGGTCTTCACCGAATCCGCCCGGCACGACCTGGTCGAGGCGGGCGGATTCCTGGTGCTGGGCGGGCTGACCTCGGCGGCCTTCAACGTGCTGGTGCCCGCGTCCTGGATGGAGAGCCTCGGCGGTCAGCTGCTGCTCGGCGTGCTGGTGATGGCGGTGCTGGCGGTCGTGCTGGCGCTGTGCAGCGAGGCGGACGCGTTCGTGGTCGCTTCGATGCCCGGTCTGCCGCTGACGGCGAAGCTGGTGTTCCTGGTCGTCGGCCCGGCCGTGGACGTCAAGCTGATCGCCCTGCAGTCCGGTGCGTTCGGCAGGCGGTTCGCGGCCCGGTTCGCGCCCACCACCTTCGTCGTGGCCATCGGATCCGCGTGCGCCGCGGGCGCCCTGCTGCTCGGAGGTGCCTGATGCGCCGCGAGACCCAGAACATCCTGCTGCTGCTCTTCGGCGGTGCCCTGCTCAAGATCGCGCTGACCGGCACCTACCTGCGCTACGTCAAGGCCTCGCTGCTGCCGTGGCTGGTCGCGGCGGGCGTGGTGATGGTGGTCCTCGCCGCGCTGGCGATCGCGCGGGACGTGCGCGGCGACCGCGTGGCGGGCGAGCACGGAACCCGGAGCCCGTGGCTGCTGGCCCTGCCGGTGTTCGCGATCTTCCTGGTCGCGCCACCCGCGCTGGGCTCGGACTCGGTCACGCGGGACAGCATCACCGCCCCGGCCGAGCCCGCCGAATCGCGCTTCCCGCCGCTGCCCCCGGGCGAACCGCTGCTGCCGGTCTCGGAGTTCGTCACCCGCGCGGTCTGGGACTCCACGGGTGAGCTCAACGGCAGGACCGTGCACCTGCGCGGCTTCGTCGTCCATCCACAGCCGGGCGTCACCCGGCTGGCGCGGATGCGCATCAGCTGTTGCGCCGCGGATGCCTCTCCGGTCGTGGTCAACCTGGAGCACCCGCGGGTGGCGGACCTGCCGGAGGACACCTGGCTGGAGGTCACCGGAGAGCTGCGGCCGGGCTCGGCCACCGACGAGAACGACTACGTCCCGACCTTCGCCCCGACCGAGCTGCGCCCGATCGAAGCCCCGAAGGACCAGTACGAGTACTGAGGTGGCGCTCTGCCCGGACTCAGCTCGCACCGCGACGGGTTCTCCAGCGGCTTCGTTGCGAGCACGCCGCGAAGCCGCGTAGGTGGCCGCATCAGGAGTGGCACGCGGAGCCGCTCAGCTTCCGCTACCTGCACCGTCGAGCGGAGCAGTGCCTCGAAGAAGCTGCTCAGAGGCCCTTGGCGCTGCAGTCCGGGCAGGTGCCGACGATCTCGACGGTGTGGCTGACGTTGGAGAATCCGTGCTCCTGACCGATGCGCTCGGCCCAGTTCTCCACCGGCGGGTCGGCCACCTCGACCGTGCGGCTGCACTCCCGGCACAGCAGGTGGTGGTGATGATGGCTCGAGCAGCGCCGGTAGACCGCCTCGCCCTGCGGGTTGCGCAGCACGTCCACCTCGCCCGCGTCGGCGAGGGTCTGCAGCGTGCGGTAGACGGTGGTCAGGCCGATTCCCTCGCCCTGCCGCCGAAGCTCCTCGTGCAGTTCCTGAGCCGAGCGGAAGTCGTTGACCTGGTCCAGCAGGTTCGACACCGCGGCCCGTTGCTTGGTGGCCCGCAGGCCGGGTACGCCCACCGCGGGTTCCTGGCCGGTCGTCACGCTGTATCCGTCTCCTCGCCGTTTCCGTCACTACCGCGGGCCAGCTCCTCCGAGTGCGCCACGGCGTCCACCACGATATGCGCCAGGTGTTCGTCGACGAGCCGGTACACCACCTCGCGGCCGTGCCGCTCGCCGAAGACCACTCCGGCCGACTTCAGCACCCGCAGGTGCTGGCTGATCAACGGCTGCGCCACGCCGAGCGACTCGACGAGTTCGTGCACGCACCGGTCGGCCACCCGAAGCTGCAGCACGATGGCGATGCGCACCGGCGCGGCCAGCGCGCGCAGCAGCTCGCCCGCCTCGTGCAAGGTCTGCTGGTCGCGGGCCGGGGCCGGCTGGGCCGCGCGCTCGGGGGAGTGGACGTGGTCCTCGGGCCGGTCCGCGGCCGGCCGGGCCGGGGTGGATTCCGGGCTGACGGCGGGCATCGCTTCCTTCCCGGCGGACCATCACGCCCGCCTGAACGCCAGGACGTTCTACACCGACCATCCTACGGGTAAGGGCATACCCACCTGCATGATCGACTCCTCCGGGCCAGCGCAGCGCGGTCCCGCTCGTTCGAGCCAGGACCGGGCGTACGGGACGCGTGGCTGGTCGGTACGCTGGGCAACTCCAGCCCGACCAGCTGGTTCGACGTATCCAGTGATTATTCCGGAGTGAACGTGCCCGCCGACCAGATCGACACGATCGTCAATCTCTGCAAGCGCCGTGGTTTCGTCTACCCGTCGGGTGAGATCTACGGCGGTACCCGGTCGGCCTGGGACTACGGACCGCTCGGTGTCGAGCTCAAGGACAACATCAAGCGCCAGTGGTGGAAGCACATGGTGCAGGGCCGCGACGACGTCGTCGGCCTGGACTCCTCGGTGATCCTGCCCCGGCAGGTCTGGGAGGCCTCCGGCCACGTCAACGCGTTCAACGACCCGCTGGTGGAGTGCACCTCCTGCCACCGCCGCTTCCGCGCCGACCAGCTCGCCGAGGAGTACACCGAGCGCACCGGCAAGGAGGCCAGCGAGGACGACCTCTCGGACGTCCCGTGCCCGAACTGCGGCAACCGCGGCGAGTACACCGAGCCGCGCGAGTTCAACATGATGCTCAAGACGTTCCTCGGGCCGGTGGAGAGCGAAGAGGGCCTGCACTACATGCGCCCGGAGACGGCGCAGGGCATCTTCATCAACTTCGCGAACGTGATGACCACGGCGCGCAAGAAGCCGCCGTTCGGCATCGGCCAGATCGGCAAGTCGTTCCGCAACGAGATCACGCCCGGCAACTTCATCTTCCGGACTCGCGAGTTCGAGCAGATGGAGATGGAGTTCTTCGTCGAGCCCGGCGAGGACGAGCAGTGGCACCAGTACTGGATCGACGAGCGCATGAAGTGGTACGTCGAGCTGGGCATCAACAAGGACAACCTGCGCGAGTACGAGCACCCGCAGGACAAGCTCTCGCACTACTCCAAGCGCACCGTCGACGTCGAGTACCGGTTCCGCTTCGCGGGCCAGGAGTGGGGCGAGCTCGAGGGCATCGCCAACCGCACCGACTTCGACCTGTCGACGCACTCCAACCACTCGGGCGTGGACCTGACCTACTTCGACCAGGCCAGCAACTCCCGCTTCCGCCCGTACGTCATCGAGCCCGCTGCCGGTGTGGGACGTCCGATGATGGCGTTCCTGATCGACGCCTACACCGAGGACGAGGCCCCGAACGCCAAGGGCGGCGTGGACAAGCGGACGGTCCTCAAGCTGGACCGCAGGCTGGCCCCGGTGAAGGTCGCGGTGCTGCCGCTGTCGCGCAACTCCGACCTCTCGCCGAAGGCGAAGGACATCTCCGCGATGCTGCGCCGCAACTGGAACGTCGACTTCGACGACGCCGGTGCCATCGGCCGCCGCTACCGCAGGCACGACGAGGTGGGCACGCCGTTCTGCGTCACGGTCGACTTCGACACGCTGTCCGACCACGCCGTCACGGTCCGCGAGCGCGACACGATGGGCCAGGAGCGCGTGTCGATCGACAAGCTCGAGGAATACCTGGCGGCCCGCCTGGTCGGTTGCTGAGGTCAGCAGGCTGCCCGGTGCCGCCGCTGGGCGGCGCCGGGTCCTGCGCGATCGGATCTGCGAGGATGTCGCGGTGAGCGCTCGACACCCCGCATCTCGTTCGCGGCCCGGCCGGGTCGCGCGCCGTGCAGTGCTCGGCGCATTACTGGTGGCCCTGCTCGTGGTCGGCGGAACTGCCTTTCGCGTCTGGCAGGTCGCCCGCGCCGATCAGCGGCAGGCCGTGGACGTGAGCGTGGTGCTCGGTGCCGCGCAGTACCACGGCGAGCCCTCCGACGTGCTCGAAGCGCGGCTCAAGCACGCGCTGAAGCTCTACGAGGACGGCGTGACCGACCACATCATGACCGTCGGCGGTCGCAAGGCGGGCGATGCCTACACCGAGGCCGAGGCGGGCAAGGACTGGCTGGTCGAGCACGACGTGCCCGCCTCGAAGATCGTCGACGTGGAGACCGGCAGCGACACGCTGGGCAGCATCCAGGCGGTGGCCGAGCAGGCGCACCAGCGGAACTGGAGCTCCGCGCTGATCGTCAGCGATCCGTGGCACTCGCTGCGTTCCCGCACGATGGCCAGCGACATGGGGCTGGACGCCTACGCCTCGCCCGCTCGCACCGGACCGGTGGTGCAGACGCGGGAGATCCAGGCGCGCTACATCCTGCGGGAGACCGCAGCGCTGCTGTACTACCGCCTCACGCACGCTTCGGCCGAAATCAACGGCGCCGGGCTGGGCTGAGTTCGCGGGAAAGTCATCTCCGGGCCTTAGCCTTTGGGCGATGACGTCCAAGATCCCGGCCGGTTACGGCGAGCACGACCTGCAGCGGTTGCTGCCCGAGGCTCCGAAGGGCTCGTTGCCCGAGGGCGCGCGCCCGGACGACCGCACCGCGTTCGAGCACGACCGCGCGCGCGTGCTGCACTCCGCCGCGCTGCGCAGGCTCGCCGGCAAGACGCAGGTCGTCGGGCCGTTCGAGAGCGCCGACGAGCCCAGCTCGACCCGGGAGCCGCGCACCCGCCTGACGCACTCGCTGGAGGTGGCGCAGATCGGCCGGGGCCTCGCCTCGGCGCTCGGTTGCGATCCCGATCTGGTCGACACCGCCGGGATGGCGCACGACATCGGTCATCCCCCTTTCGGGCACAACGGGGAGTCGGTGCTCAACGAGCTGGCATCCGCGCACGGTGGTTTCGAAGGCAACGCGCAGACCTTGCGGATCCTCACCAGGCTCGAGCCCAAGGTCACCGAATCCGGTGGAATCGGACGCGGGCTCAACCTGACCCGCGCGTGCCTGGACGCGACGACGAAGTACCCGTGGCCGCGGCGCGAGGGGGAGCTCAAGTTCGGCGTCTACGCCGAGGACATGGCGGTCTTCGAGTGGCTGCGCGCCGGTGCCCCGAAGCAGCGGCGGTGCCTGGAAGCCCAGGTCATGGACTGGGCCGACGACGTGGCCTACTCCGTGCACGACGTCGAGGACGGCGTGATCTCCGGGCGCATCTCGCTGCGCGCGCTGACCAGCTCCGCCGAGCGCGCGGAGATCGCCGCGGAAGCCGATGAGCGGTTCCTGGGCGGCAACGGGGACAGGGCGTTGCTGGAGCGGGCGGCCGAGGACCTGGCGAGTTGGCCGGTGGTGGCGGCCGTGCTGGATTATGATCACAGCTTCACCGCACAGGTGGCGCTCAAGCGGCTGACCAGCGAGCTGGTCGGGCGGTTCGTGGCCGCTGCGGTGACCGGAACGTTCCAGCGATATGGGCCAGGACTAACCCGATATGCCGCCGATCTGGTGATCCCGGAGTCGGTGGCGGCCGAAGTGACGGTGCTCAAGGCGGTCGCGGTGCGCTACGTGCTGCGCACGGCCACGCACCGCAAGAAGGTGCAGCAGCAGCGAGCGATGCTCGCCGAGCTGTTCGAAGCATTGGTCGAGCGAGCCCCCGATTCGCTCGACCTGGCGATGCGGGATGCCTACTTGCGCGCTTCGGACGATTCCGCCCGGTTTCGGGTGGTCCTGGACCAGATCGCGTCGTTGACCGATGCACAGGCAGTGGCATGGCATACACAACATGTACGCAGCGTGTCTTAGTCGATGTGACCTTCACCTATAAGACGTGAGTCGATCTCAGTTGGCTCGGAGAATGCTTACGCAGAGTGTCGATGGGCTGTAGAGTCTCGACACCAGACCCCCGATCCCGTTGGGCGTTCGGCATCGCAGTGTCGAACGGCCAGGCGGTCCGGCCACCCCGAAGGCCGGGCCGTGAGGAGAACCCAATGCGCAACCGGCATTACATCCAGAAGCTCGTCGCGGGCGGCGAGCCCTACGTCAACACCGACAACCTCGCCGACTGGATCAAGGACCTGCAGTGGCAGGACCCTGCGGCCCAGGACGCGGCCGAGTACATCGCCCAGGAGCTCCGCCTGATGGGCCTGTCCGACATCGAGGAATCCCTGCGCTGAACCCGCAGCTTTGCCTCCGGAGCTGTTCGGTTTGGGGTTTGTGGCGGTGCCGGGAGCGGCACCTCGGACACCGCCGGGCCGCGCGACTCGAGTAGCGGCCCGCGCGGCGCCGCGGCCGTCCTCGCCCGGCGACGTCTGAGAACCCGCCGCGGCGCAGGCTGCGTTCCACACCCGAAACAACCCCGAGAGCTGTCAGCCCTCCCGCGCACCTCCGGGAAAAAGCGGTGGGTTCGATCCGGCCGTGGCGGCTTCTCGCTCTGGCAGACTCGGACTCGGCCGAAGCCTTGCCGAACGCGGAACGGAGCCCTGCGGACGTGCGCGAACACCTCGACTTCACCCTCGCCCTGCACCACCAGCTGGCTCCGGCCGCCGACCGCTCGTTCTGCTGGTCGCCGTACTCGGTGAGCAGTGCGCTGGGTCTTGCCGCCACCGCGACCGGCGGCAAGACCAGGGAGCAGATCGTCGGGGCGCTGCGCGCCGAACCATCCGGTCTGCTGGACCTGCTCGGCCCGGCCGCGGAGCTCCCCGCCGGTTCCGGCGAGCCGCCGGTGCTGGCCGTGGCCAACACCCTGTGGGCCTACGAGGACCTGCCGATCGAGGAGTCCTACCGGGTGGCGCTCGAGGACTGGCCGGGCAGCTCGGTGCGCAACGCTCCCTTCCTGGCCGATCCGGAGCGCTCCCGGCAGCTGATCAACGCCGATGTCGCCGAGACCACCCGCGAGCTCATCCCGGAGCTGCTCCCCGAGGGCTCGGTGCAGACGCGCACGGTCGCCGCGCTGGTCAACGCGCTGTACCTCAAGGTCTCCTGGCGCGAGGCCTTCGACACCGCGGAGACCACCGACCGCCCGTTCCACGCCCCGGGCGGGGAACGCGCCGTGCCGACCATGCATGCCACCCGAACGTTCGGACATGCCGCCGCCCACGGCTGGCAGGCGGTCAGCCTGCCCGCGGCCGGTGGGGTGGAGGCCGTGGTGCTGCTGCCGGACGCGGACCTGGCCGCTGCCGAAGCCGGCTTGGGCGCGGCGGAGCTCGGCGAGCTGCTGGATTCGCTCGAGCAGCGGCGGATCGCACTGTCGCTGCCGAAGTTCAAGGTCACCGGGGGTGCCGAGCTCACGGACTCGCTGGCGGCGCTGGGCGTGCACGAGCTGTTCACCCCGGGCGCGGACTTCTCCCCGCTGACGTCGCTACCGCTGCGGGTCTCCACGGCGGTGCACGAGTCGGTGCTGGACGTGGACGAGAGCGGCCTGGAAGGCGCGGCCGCCACGGCGATGATGATGCGGCTGACGGCCGTGGTGCGCGAACCCGCACCGCTGCGCGTCGAGGTCGATCGGCCGTTCCTGCTGCTGGTCCGCCACCGCGAGACCGGCGCGATCTACTTCCTCTCCCGCGTCACCCGTCCGAGCTAGCGCTCGTCACAACGTTCGGCGCCGTCTCGTCCTCTCTGCACGAGCGCCCCGAAACCGCGGGGCGGCTAGGAGGGAGAGAGACGATGCCACGCATCCCCAGCGTGTCGGCGCGCGAGGCGAACCCGCTGGTCAAGTTGTTCTACTGGTACTCCAAGCGCCGCTTCGGCGCGGTGCTGGACCCGCTGGCCGTGATGGCCCACCACCCGCGGCTGCTGGCCGCCTCCGGCATGTCCGAGGGCGCCGTCGAGAAGGCGGCCACCGCCCTGCCCGCCCGGTTGCGGGAGCTGGCGGTCTACCGGGTGGCGACCAAGCTCGGCTGCTCGTGGTGCGTCGACTTCGGCACGATGCTGCAGCGCAACGAGGGCCTGGACATCGACCGGCTGAAGGAGATCGACGACTACGCGGCCTCGGAGCGGTTCACCGAACTCGAGCGCGAGGTCATCGCTTACGCCGACGCCATGACCAACGAGCCGATGACGGTCACCGAGGAGCAAGTGGCCGGGCTGGACGCGGCCCTGGGGCACAAGGGCGTGGTCGAACTGACCCACATGATCGCCGTGGAGAACCAGCGCACCCGCTTCAACCACGCACTCGGGCTCACCTCCCAGGGCTTCACCAGCGGAGAGGCGTGCCGGGCGCCGATGCCCTGATCGAGCGCCGGCTTCGGCTCAGAGGTCGACCCGGGCGAGCTTGCGGGGTTGACCAGGATCGGTCGGGCGCCGGCTAACAGCGCCGCGCCGTACTTGCTCATCAGGCCAGCGGCGAACCGGGCGACCTTGTCGGCCCCGACCACCGGCCTGCGGGCGGTGCGCGCCTTGCCGCCGCTGTCGCCGTAGACCACGGCGTCCGGGTGCAGCACCTTGGTGATCGCCGCGACGTCCTTGGAGGCGACCGCGGCCAGGAACTCCTCGAGCGCGCGCCGCTGCGCGGGCAGTGGCGCGCGCTCCGGCGGCGCCGCGTCGGCCATCACCTTGCGCGCCCGGGAGGCGTGCTGCCGGGCCGCCGCGGCGCTGCAGTCGAGGACCTCGGCGATCTCGGCGAAAGGCAGGTCGAAGCCGTCGTGCAGGACGAACGCCAGTCGCTGGTCGGGGGAGAGCTCGTGCAGCACCCGCAGCGCGGCCAGCCGCAGGTCGTCCTGCCCGGCCACCACCTCGCCCGGGTCCTCGTCCAACGCGCTGACCAGCGGTTCCGGTATCCACGGGCCGATGTAGTGCTCCCGCCGCGCGGTGGCCGAGCGCATCCGGTCCAGGCACAGCCGGCTGACCACCGTGGTCAACCAGCCGCCGAGGTCGTGGATCTCCGGCCGCTCGGCGGCGGCCAGCCGCAACCACGCGTCCTGCACCGCGTCCTCGGCATCGGCCAACCGGCCGGTGAGCCGGTAGCCCAACCCGATCAACCGGCTGCGGTGCTGGTCGAACTCGGCGGCGAGAGTCGCGTCGCTGGCGTCCACGCCCCGGATTCTGCCGCATCCGGCGGCCACCCGGTCGTGAACGATCACGTTGGGCCTAAACTGGGCGACGTGGCAGGCAGGATCCGGGAAAGCGACATCGCCGAGGTGCGCGATCGCATCCGGATCGACGATGTCGTCGGCGAGTACGTGGCGCTGCGCAACGCCGGTGGTGGTGCGCAGAAGGGCCTGTGCCCGTTCCACGACGAGAAGACTCCTTCGTTCAACGTCCGCCCCAGTCACGGCACGTTCCACTGCTTCGGCTGCGGCGAGGGCGGGGACGTCATCGCCTTCCTGATGAAGACCGAGCACCTCGGCTTCGTCGAATCCGTCGAGCGGCTCGCCGACCGCGCCGGGCTGCAGCTGACCTACGAGGGCGGTACCCCCGGGCCCAAGCGCGACCGCGGCACCCGCGCCCGGATGGTCGAGGCGCACCGCATCGCCGCCGAGTTCTACGCCGAGCAGCTGCGCTCACCGGAGGCCCGGCCCGCTCGCGAATACCTGACCTCGCGCGGCTTCGACGAGGCCGCCGCGCAGCGCTTCGGCTGCGGTTTCGCCCCCAGCGGCTGGGACAAGCTGACCAAGCTGCTGCTGAACAAGGGCTTCGAGGTCGAGGAACTGATCAAGTGCGGGCTGTCCCGCGAGGGCCGGCGCGGCCCGATGGACCGCTTCCACCGGCGTCTGCTGTGGCCGCTCAAGGACCTCGGCGGTGACGTGGTCGGCTTCGGCGCGCGGCGGATCTTCGACGACGACCCGATCGAGGCGAAGTACGTCAACACCTCGGCCACCCCGATCTTCAACAAGTCGCAGGTGCTCTTCGGCATCGACCTGGCCAAGCGCGAGATCGCCAAGCGCCGCCAGGCGGTCGTCGTCGAGGGCTACACCGACGTGATGGCCATGCACCTGGCAGGCGTGCCCACCGCGATCGCCTCCTGCGGGACCGCGTTCGGCGACGAGCACATCTCGGTGCTGCGCCGGTTGATGATGGACGAGGACACCTTCCGCGGCGAGGTCATCTTCACCTTCGACGGCGACGAGGCCGGCCAGAAGGCCGCGCTGAAGGCCTTCGAGGGCGAGCAGCAGTTCGCCGGGCAGACCTACGTGGCCATCACCCAGGAGGGCATGGACCCGTGCGAGCTGCGCGAGGCCAAGGGCGACGCCTCGGTCCGCGACCTGGTGGCCCGCCGCCGGCCGCTGTTCGAGTTCGCCATCCGCAGCCTGCTGGAGGACTACGACCTCGACTCGGTCGACGGCCGGGTGGCCGCGCTCAAGCGCACGGTCCCGCTGGTCGCGCAGATCAAGGACCCGGCCAGCCGCGACGGCTACGCCGCGAAGCTGGCCTGGTGGGCCGGGTGGAACGACGAGAACCAGGTGGTCAAGCGGGTCCGGGAGGAATCCGGCGCCCCGGTGCGCAAGCAGCAGCGCCGTCCCCGGCGCGACGAGTCGCAGCAGTCGCTGGGCATGGAGGTCGAGCTGCCCCAGCGCCCGCCCCGGCACGATCCGCGCTGGCTGCAGCGCGAGGCGCTCAAGGCGGCGCTGCAGGTCCCGTCCCTGGCGGGCCCGCTCTACGACTCGTTGCCCGAGGAGGCCTTCACCGAGCCGGTATACGCCGAGGTGCACCGCGCCTTGCTGAACGCGGGCGGCACCTCCGCCGGGCTCAGCGGCGCGGTGCTGATCGAGGCGGTCTCCCAGCGGTGCGAGAACCAGGTGGGCGCGCGGTTGTGCACCCAGCTGGCGGTCGAGGCGCTGGAGTGGCAGAGCGAGGACGATCCCCGCTACGTGGCCGCGGTCATCGCCCGGTTGCAGGAACGCCTGGTCAGCAGGCAGATCGCGGACATCAAGTCGAAGGTCCAGCGGATGTCGCCGATCGACGACGCCGAGGAGTACAACGCGCTGTTCGGTGATCTGGTGGCTCTCGAGGGCTATCGCAAGGCGCTGCTCGACCAGGCGATGGGCCAGTTGTGATCCGGCGGCTGCTGGCGCGGCTGTCCGGAACGGCCGAGGTCCCGAGCGACTTCCAGGGCAACCTGGACGCCGAGGAGCAGGTGCTGGCCTCCGGCCGCACCGAGGACGGCCCGGTGGTCGCCACGCACCTGGGGTTGTGGCTGCCGGAGGCGCGCCGCGTCGGCTGGCACCTGGTCAGCAAGGCGACCTGGCGCGACGGGGTGCTGACCCTGACCGAGGCGGCGGAGATCGACGACGTCGGTGGCGCGGTCCTGCTGCGCGACCAGCCGATTCGGCGGCTGCGGCTGACTCGTCCGGCTCGGCTGCCGGACGTGGTCCACGAGCGCGTCAACCTCTCGATCCGCTCCCGCCACCACCGCGACCTGCCCAACGGCGGAGCGTGGGTGGTCCAGCGCAAGATTCCCGGTCGGGACGGCATGACGCTGCAGATCCGGCCGGACCGGGACACCAGCGACGCCGCTGCGCGCGCCCTGGCGCAGGCGGTGGTGAGCCGCCTCGGCGGGGAGTAGCCCCCGCTCGTCTCCCCTTGGCGCCGCTAGCTCGCGGCGATACAGTACGGACGTACTGTTTGCGGGAGGGGTCATGTGGGATCCGGGCGAGTACCTGGCGTTCAGCGACCACCGCGCTCGACCGGCGCACGAGCTGATGGCTCGCGTCGGCGCGGCGAGCCCCCGTCGCGTGGTCGATCTCGGCTGCGGCGCGGGCAACCTGACCCATCTGCTCGCGGACCGCTGGCCGGACGCCGAGCTGGAGGCGCTGGACTCGTCCCCGGACATGGTCCGAGCCGCCCGGGAGCGCGGCGTGCCCGCCCGGGTGGGCGACGTCCGCGCATGGAGGCCCGGTCCGGACGTCGACGTCGTGCTGTGCAACGCGGTCCTGCAGTGGGTCCCCGAGCACGTGCAGCTGCTCCGCGGCTGGATCCCGGACCTGCCCGCCGGGGCGTGGTTCGCCTTCCAGGTGCCGGGCAACTTCGACGCCCCGTCGCACAACATCATCCGCGAGCTGGCCGGCTCCTCCCGCTGGGGCGAGCGCCTGCGCGAGGTTCCCCTGCGCAAGGACGCGGTGCTGGATCCGCAGGACTACGCCGACATCGCGGCCGACGCGGGCGCCGCCGTCGACGCGTGGGAGACGACCTACGTTCAGGCCATGCGCGGGGAGAACCCGGTGCTGGAGTGGGTCGCCGGCACCGCGCTGCGCCCGATCCGCGCCGCGCTGGACGACGCCGAGTGGGAGCTGTTCCGCGCGGAGCTCGCACCCGAACTCGCCGCGGCGTACCCGCGTCGTTCCGACGGGGTGACCTGGTTCGCCTTCCGCCGCGTCTTCGTCGTGGCTCAGCGCCCTTGACCAGCTGATACGGTGGTGGCACGGCAAAAGGGGGACCCCCCGTGAAGCCGCCCGCGGCGATCCGCTAAAGTATTACACGTCAGCGCGAGAGAGCGGGACACAACAAAACATTCCTCCGTAGCTCAATGGCAGAGCATTCGGCTGTTAACCGAAAGGTTACTGGTTCGAGTCCAGTCGGAGGAGCATTCGAACGGCCCGCCGGTTTTCCCGGCGGCCCGTTTCGCGTTTCGGAGTCGGTGCAACACCCGGCGCGCCCCGGCGAGGTGGGAAGTGCCGCGCGGCTTGCTGATCGCGCCCCGCTGGGTAGGTCGCGCACGTGGCCTGGATCCGGCCAGCGGCGGGACGAGCCCCGCACCCGAGGCCGGTGTCGCCGCGGGTGGAGGTCGATCAGCGGAACGCTCGGGAGCGAATTCGCTCGAGGGAAGCGTTGGTGCCCAGCTCGGCACGGTCCTGCGGGTTCTCCAGGTAGTGCCGGAGCAGGTGGTAGACGAGCGCTCTGTCCAGGTCGAACACCGAGGTGTTGATGTGCAGCCCGGGCGAGCCGGTCTTCTCCGGTGCCGCGCCTTCCGGAGCGGGCAGCGTGATGGTGGCGCTGCGGCCGTCGTGGGCCGGTTCGATGCCGGTGGCGGAATCCCAGGCGAGGAACGACTTGCCCCACTGCCCCTCCTGATGGACGCCTGCTTCGGTGAGCAGCAGCCTGCCGCGCTGGACGCGGCCGACCGCGATGAGCAGCAAGCAGCCCGCGGACAGCGCGGCGCAAGCGCCCCAGACCGCGACGAGCGTCGGATCCGGGGGCTCGCCGGTGAAGGTGAACTCCAAGGCGCCCGCGGTGGCCCACGCGGCCAGCGAAGCGATGTTGGCGGTGAAGAGCAGGTGCTGCGTCCGCGAGTAGCGGATCTCCGTAGCCCGTGTCCTCCGGTAGGTGGTGAGGGCGATATGGGATTCGTGGTGGCGCGACCGCACCCTCGTCGAGTAGACGTACGCGGCGAGGGTGCTGAAGAACGCGCCCATCAGCAGACTGCGCGGCAGCAGCTCCGGTTCGCCCCGCACCGTCGCCCACACCCCGATCAGCACGATGATCAGGGCGCCCAGCCCGATGAAGGCGATCGCGAACGGCGGTTTCCGGTCGTTCCCGCGCTGCCACGCGCCGGGTTCGTGCAGCGTTCCTACCGTGCTCATCTCGCGTCCTCGGCTCGCCGACCTTCGTCCTTCCCGGAGCCGAGTGAATCACGAGCCGGATGATCCACATACCGCTTTCGCCCGACCGGCTGGAACGGACGAGCGGAATCACTCGGTCAGCTCGTGGCCGGTGCCTCCTCGAAATCGGGCAGGGTCAGGGCGGAATGGGCTTCGCGGCCGGCGTCCGGCGGAGCGGTGGTGAGGTTGCGCAGGTGTTCGTTGCGCTGTTCGAGGGCCTCGGCCGTGGTGGGGAACAGGGCCGCGTCGCCCTCGCCCACCAGGGATTGGTTGAGCTCGACGAACTCTCGGGCGTCCCGTTCGTAGGCGGCGAAGGCCGCGCGGTGGTCCGCGTGGGTCGCCAGCGCGCCCGCGAGCAGGTAGGCCCCCACCAGCGCGAGGCTGGAGCCCTGGCCGGTGAGGAAGGACGGGGCGTAGGCGGCGTCGCCGACCAGCGCGACCCGGCCGCTGGACCAGCTGGGCAGGTGGATCTGGCTGACCGTGTCGAAGAACAGGTCGTCGGCCTCGCGCATGGCCGCGACCATCGCCGGGATCTCCCAGCCCTCACCGGCGAAGGCGTCGGCCATCAGGTCCCGCTGCGCCTGCGGATCGCGGAGCACCTCGGCCGGCGGCTGGGGGCGGGCGAGGTTGAGGAAGGCGTGCAGCTCGTCGGAGTCCTGCACGCCGTAGAGCGCGGCCGCCTTGCCGGGCGCGTTCCAGATCACGCCCTCGTGCGAGAGGCCGAAGGTGTTGGGCATGGTGAACCCCGCGAAGCAGTAGCGCAGGTAGCGGTGGAACGGCTGCTCCGGGCCCAGGACGAGTTCGCGGGTGCGCGAGTGCAGGCCGTCCGCGCCCACCACCAGGTCGAAGTCGCGCCGGGCGCCGCTGCGGAAGCTGACGTGCACGCCGCCCGCGTGCTCGTCGAGGGATTCGACGGAGTCGCCGAACCAGAACTCCACGTCCTCGGGCACGGCGTCGCAGAGGGTCCGCACCAGGTCGCCGCGGCGCAGCTCGATGTCCTCGCCCTCGACGCCGCCGACGATGCTCTGCGGGTGCACTGCCGCGGCCCGGTTGCCGTCGGCGTCGCGGAAGGTGATCAGCCGCGTTTCGATGTGGGCCTCGCGCAGTCGTGGCAGCAGCCCCATCCTGCGCACCACGTCCACGGCGGTGCCGCGCACGTCGATGGGATAGCCGCTGCTGCGCAGCCGGGCGGACCTCTCCACCACGGTGACCTCGAAACCGTACCTGCGCAGCCAGAAGGCCAGCGCCGCACCGGCGATGCCGGCACCGGAGATCAGGACAGTGCCTCGATCGTTCACGAGTGACTCCGTTCGAACTGGATGTGTGCGGGGGTGTTGCGCTCGCGGCGCACGTGGCGCGCGAGCGCGAGGGCGAGCACGGCCGCGAGGGCGAAAGCGCCGGCGGCGATCGCGAGGTAGCTGAAGACACCGGTGCCGGAGTTCACCGCGGCGCCGTCGACGGTCACCGCGGTGGCCCGCAGCACCGCCGATCCCACGAAGTTCAGCACCACGGAGCCGATCGCGACCACGACCATGACGAGGCTGGACACCAGGCCCTGCTGCTCGGGCCGGGCCAGGCTGCCCGCCATGTTGAAACCGGAGGTGCCCAGCGCCCCGACCGTGAAGCCCAGCAGGAAGGCGAAGACCACCGCGGCGGGGAACATCGAGGCCCCGGCGAACATGCCGAGCGCGCCCAGCGTTCCCACGACCACTCCGCCTGCCAGCGTCGCGGCCGGTCCGATGCGGGCCGCGAGCGCTCCGGCCAGCGGACCACCGAGCATCACCCCGATTCCCGGCGCGGCCAGCAGCAGGGCCAGCGACCCCTGCCCGCCCAGCCCGTAGCCGAGCCCCTGCGAGCCGGAAACCTCGGTGAGCAGCGGGATGAGCTGCAGCAGGCTCTGGTACGAGCCGGTAGCCAGCACGATCACCAGCAGCGTGAGCACCAGCGGCAGTCCCAGCCCGCGGATGTCGATCAGCGGCTCGGGTTTGCGGCTGGAGACCAGCGACCACCTGGTCAGCGCCACCGCGCCGCCGAGCAGCAGCGCCACGGGCCCGAGGGCAAGCCAGCCGAGCTCGGAGCCGAGGCTGATGTAGCTGAGCACGCCGAGCAGGCCGCTGCCCATCAGGAGCGCCCCGCCGAAATCGATCCGCCCCGGTGTGGTGATCCGGGATTCCGGGACGACGCCGCGCACGGCGAGCGCCATCGTGACCGCGACGATCGCTGAGACGACGAAGAGGATCTGGAAACCGTGCGCGGCGGCCAGCTTTTCGGTCGCGAAGCGCGAGACGATGTTGAGCACGCCGGACCCCGAGGTCACGATGCCGACGATGAGCATCGCGATTCGCGGCGCGCAGACGTCGCGCACGATCGCCACGGTCAAGAACATGGCCGCCACGGCCGAGCCCTGCAGCAGGCGTCCGGCCACGAAGACCCACACGTTCGGCGCCAGCGCGCACACCAGGGCGCCCGCGCAGCTGATCAGCAGCGTCAGCACCAGCACTCGGCGCTTGCCGTGGACATCGGCGCTCTTGCCCAGCAGTGGTGCCCACATGGCCCCGGCGAGCATCGCGCTGGCGTTGAGCCAGGCGGTGTGATCGGTGCCGAAGTGATCGAGCATCTGCGGCAGGACGATCAGCGGTGCGGTGATGGCGGTGTCGACCATGAAGTTCACCAGGACCAGTACCGCGACCAGGCCGATCAGCGGTGGGCTCCAGCTGGTGTGCAGGCCGGTTTCCCGGTCGCCTGCGGCTGTCTCGTGCATGTGGGGCTCTCCATCGAATCGGGGGTCTGCCCGGCGCCAATTACTACACTACACCGTGCAGTGTGGAAAGGCTGAGAATACGATGAGGCCATGACGACACCGAGGGCGGCCGCGCAGACGCCGGGACGGCGGCAGCGGGCGGAGATGAAGCGGACGGCGATCCTGGACGCCGCCGAGGAGCTGTTCGTTTCGAGCGGGTACGAGACCGCCAGCGTTGACGCCATCGCCGCCAGGGCGGAGGTGTCCAAGCGCACCGTCTACGACCACTTCGGCGACAAGCGCGCGCTGTTCCAGGGGGTGCTCGAGCGCTGCGGGGAAGCGTTGCTGGTGACCGTGCGCGCGTCCATCGATCAGGAGCTCGTCGAAGGGCGGGAGCTGCGCGACGCGCTGCTCGCCTTCGCCGAGCGGATGCTGACCGAGACCTTCCGCTCCTCGATCTACGCGAGGTTCCGGCGGCTGAACGCCCAGGCGCCACCGGCGCCCCGGCTGCCGGAGGCGCAGCGCGATGAACCGGAGCGCCTTCTGCAGGAGCGCTTCGCCGAGCTCGTCGCCGGAGGGGAGCTCGCGGCAACCGACACCTATCGCGCCGTCCAGCACTTCATCGCCCTGACCATGCGCCTCGCCATCGAGGTCCTGGACGAGTCGCCGGCGGGCGAGGTGGACGAGGCGGAGCTCCGCGCGCTCATCGCCGACGGCGTGGACGCCTTCCTCCGCGCTTACCGCTGATCGCGGTGACGGCGCCGAACATCCGGGCGCCGGTTGCCGGCGTTGCAGAACAGCCGCTCACCGTCCTCGCTTCCGCGGCTACCGCTGCCCGGCAGGGATGAACATCGGGTCGATTTCCTCGTCCGGGGCCGCGGCCGGATCAAGATCGGTAAGGTCTCCGGTCGCAGACCGAACCGAGGCGAGGGGTGACCGGTGGCCGGGCTTGGGGACGACGACCGGGCGTCGATGGAAGCGCGCAACGCGGCGATGAAGGAGCAGATGAACGGTCTGCTCGACAAGTTCAACGAGCAGACCAAGCTGCTGGAGGAAGCTCAGCAGGCCGCTGCCGCGACGACCGCGACGGCGACTTCGGAGGACGGCGCGGTCACGGTCACCGTGGACGCGACCGGGGCCATCACGGACCTGCAGTTCGAGGCCAAGGCGTTCAAGCAGGCCGACCCGACGAAGTTCGCGCAGACCGTGATGCAGACCGTGCACACCGCCTCGATGCAGGTCAAGAAGGCGATGGCGGACATGGTCGCGCCCGTGACCCAGGACCTGCCGGATCTGTCCGACCTCGTCGAGGGTGCCCCGTCGTTGCGCGGCCTGATGCCGGAGATGCCGGACTTCTCCGAGGTTTCGGAACCCGCGCCGGAACCGCCCCGGGCCGAGCCGCCGAAGTCCGAACGGGCCGAGCCGGAGCAGACGGGCAGGCCGCAGCGCCGCCGTCCGGCCGGCGGCCATCCCGATGACGATCTGCCCGACTCCTGGCTGGTGAACTGATGCCCGGATCGCGGATGGAGCCGGACCGCGTTCGCGGTGCTGCGGCCAAGTTCGATTCCGCCTCCGGTGAGGTCGAGGCGATCGCGCAGCGACTCGAGCAGGCGTTGCTGGCCGCCGGGGAGTGCTGGGGGCACGACGAGTCGGGCCAGGCGTTCGCCAAGGACTACGTGCCCGGGGCCGATGGGATCACCGAGGCCCTGTCGACGGTCAAGGAGGCGCTGCACGACCTGCGCGGTCAGGTCGAGGGCGCGGCCGACGACTTCGAGAAGATCGACCAGCGCAACTCCGACGACATCTCGGGCGTGGAGATCTAGCCGTGGGAATGGAGATCCCCGACGAGGTCAAGTGGCTGCTGCCGATCGTCGTCGGTGAGAGCTGGCCCGAGGGTGACGAGGACAAGCTGCGCGAACTGCGCGACGCCTGGCTGGCCGTCGCCCAGGAGCTGCCCGATGCGCTGGACACCGGCAACCGCGCCGCCCGCGAGGTCCTGGCCTCCTGGAGGGGTGAGGCGGCCGGGAAGTTCGACGAGACCTGGCGCAAGTTCAGCGAGGGCGGCGGCGGGCAGGAAGCCGTGTTCGCCTCGCTGGAGGAGGGGTCCAACGGCCTCGCCGAAGCGTGCGACAAGGCGGCGCTGGACGTCGAGTACACCAAGTACATGATCATCGCGGCGCTGATCCTGCTGGCCATCCAGATCGCCGCGATGGTCGCCGCCGCGTTCGTCAGCTTCGGTGCGACTTCAGCGGGCATCGTGCCCGCGCAGATGGCGACCCGCTACGCCGTGCAGATGATCTTCAAGCAGCTGGTGCAGAAGCTGATGCAGCAGGGCGTGAAGAAGGTCGTCCGGGAGGCGCTGGAGAAGGTCCTCAAGAACGGCCTGGAGAAGCTGGTCAGCAAGGGCGCGCTGAAGAGCTTGGGCAAGCAGGTCGCGATCAACACCGGCGCCGAGATGGCCATGGACGCGGGCATCCAGGGCGTGCAGATGGCCAAGGGCGACCGGCAGTCGTGGGACTGGAGCAAGACCGGCGACGCCGCCGTCGGCGGTGTCGCGGGCGGCATCGCCGGGCACCTGGTCAGCGGCAGCGCGGTCGGCAACGCGGCGTCGGACGCGGCCTCGCACGGGACGGGCAGCATCGCGGGACACGCGGCTCGGGGAGCGGCCGAGGGGGCGCTGGGCAGCGTCACCGAAGGCGCGATGACCGGCAACCTCGGCAACCTCGAGGCCGGCGACGTGCTGATGGGCGCCTCCGGTGGCGCGGTCGACGGCGGTACCGGGGGAGCCAAGGACGGGTTCCAGGACGCGAGCAGCGCGGCGGAGTCGGCCAATTCCGCCGCGAGCAGCGCGAGTTCGGCCGCCGACGGCGCTTTGTCCGCAGTGGACTCGGGTGCACCCGCGGGCCAGTCCCCGACGGATGCCGGAGCGTCCAGCACCCAGGCTCCTGCGGCTGACGGGGGAGCGAGCGGTGCGGAATCCGCGGCTTCGGGCGGAGTTCCAGCGTCCGCGCCGGATTCCTCCGGCGGCGCGGTGAATTCCAGCGGTGCCGCGGCAGCGGGCGGCACCACGGCTTCCGGTGGTGCGACGCCGAGCGCGAGCGCCGGTGACGACGGCCCGTCCACCACCTCCGCGGCCGGTGCCGTGGCGCCGGAGCGCCCGGAGAGCGCGATGGGCTCGGCCCCGAGCGCGGGCGGTCCCGCCGTGTCCAGCGGTGCCGGGCAACCGGCAGGTGGTCCGCAGCCGGGCGGGCAGCCCTCGGGTGGGCAACCCGGGAACTACGGCACGCCCGCGGGCGGCGGCGCGCCCGGAAGCGCGGGCGCGGCCCCGCGCGGTGATCTCGGCCAGCAGGGCGCGCGACCGGGCGGCTTCGGCCCGGGCGGAGCCTCCGATCCGTCGCGCGCACCGCACGCGGGCCCGCAGCCGTCGCACCAGGGCGGAGCGCCGCAGCGCGGGTTCGCCCAGGGACAGCAGGGCGTCCAGGGACAGCAGGGCGCCCAGGGACAGCAGGGCGTCCAGCCGCCCGGCCCGCAGCACGCGCAGGGACGCCACGGACCGCAGCAGCAGTTCCCGCCCGGACCGCCCCAGAGCCCGCAGCAGACACCGCAGGGAGGACAGCATCCCGGAGGCCAGGCCGGGCCGAACCACGGCAGGCCCGCTCCGCAGTTCGGGCCGGGGGCGCAGCCAGGTCCACAGCAACCCGTTCCGCAGCACCCTGCCGGCCCGCAGCAAACTCCTGCGCCGCAGATGCGTGCTCAACAACCGGGACCGCAGCCCGGACCGCAGCAGCCGGGACCACAACAGCCGGGACCGCAGCAATTCGGACCTCAGCAGTGGGGCCCGCAGCAACCTCATGCTCAGCACCCCGGGCCGTACCAGGGCGGTCCGCAACAGACGGGACCGGCCAACGTCGATCCGGCCGCCTACCAGGCGACCGGCCAGCCCGGCCCGAACGTGCCGCAACGCCCGCACCAGCAGGGCTTCCCGCAAGCGCAGCCGCAACCGGGTCCGCAGGGCGGCCCGGGCGGCTACCCGCCGCCGCACAACCCCAACCAGGCCCCACGTCCGATGCCTCCGCAGCAGGGCGGCCAACCCCAGCGCGCGCCGATGCCGCCGAAAGGCGGCTCACCGCAGCAGGGCCTTGCTGCGCAGGGACAACGCCCGCCGCAGTCCCATGAGGCGTTCACCCGGCCCCCGCAACGAGGCGGGCTGCCGAACCAGGGACAGCCATCCCGGGAAGCGCCCCAGCCACCCGCCCCCGGACCGCAGCCACCGCAGACCGGACAGCAGGGCGGCCCGGTCGCGACACCGCAATCCGGCCAGCGACCGGCGACCAGCCCGCCGGCCACGGGTCCCCGCCCGCCGGAACCACCGCGAGGCGATCAAGCGCGTTCCGGGACCGGGCAGTCGCACAACGGCGAAGTCGGTCCCGGCCCGGAAACGAGCCGGAGCGAGGACCTGCCGCACGAGGACCGGGCCGAGAAACCGCCCGAGCAGACCGCCGAACCCGCCCAGGCTCGGTCCGAGACGCCAGAGCACCGGCCGGGCCAGGACGACGGCGCTGCGGAAAGCAGGGCGGACCCCGAGCTGGCGACCGACTTCGACGCGGACGCTTCGAACGCGTCCCAGCGCGAGGAGGCCGATGCCCGCTCCGGCGCGGCGGATGACCAATCCAACTACCCGGTCGTCGACCAGTCTGCCCCGTTGCGTGAAACCGGTGAGCAGACAGGGCCTTTCGACGAATCTGAGCGGCGCGAGCGGTGGGACACGGCCCAAGCCGACGCGGCGCTGAAGGAAGGCTGGCACGTCAGCGAGGACCAGAGCCTGGACTTCTGCCAGGATCCGGACTACCGCGCACCTGACGAAGCCTTCGACGTGCTCGACCGCAGGTTGAGCGCCATCAGCACGGACGACGGCCTCGACGGAAGGTCGGCCCGGGACACCGACGAGCCGGTCCGCACGCGGCGTGCCTTCCTGGCTGAGCGGATCAACGCCCGCATCGCTGCCGCGCCGGAGCTGCAGTCGCTGTCCAAGCGCGGTGCGATGGCCGCGCACGCCTACACCGGGCACGAGATCTTCCACCCGCTCAACGCGGCCAGCCGCATGGGCATGATGACCGAGAACGAGCGCCACCAGCTGCAGGCGATCGTGTCCGGTCTGAACGAGCAGCCGCGCTACACCGGTCCGATGGTGCGCGGCCTGTACTTGAACGGTGACGCGGAGGCGGGCAACGTCGCCGCGGCCCATTACGAACCGGGCGCGGTCACCGTCGAGAACCAGATCACCAGCTGCTCGATGAAGGCGGAGGCCGGTGAGAAGCCCGCGGTCCCCGGTGATGTCGAGATGCACATCGAGTCGAAGACCGCTCGCAGGCTGCAGGAGCTGGCCAGCAAAGCAGATGAGCGCGAAGCGGTCCTCACGCCGATGTCCCAGCTCTACGTGCACAGCAAGGAGCTGGAGACCTGGCAGGAGATCGGGAGAGACGGGGAGCTGGAGGACAAGCAGAAGTGGATCATCCACGCCGAGGAGATCGTGCCCGGCGATCCTCGCTACCTGGACCCGGACACGGCGAGCAAGCAGGTCGCCGAGCGCCAGTACCGGACCCTCGGCGAACAGCTCGTCCTGGATTCCCGGCCGTCGAAGACGGAGAACAAGCTCGACGCGCAGACCGAATTCGCCAACTCCGGTGGTGGCGAGCAGGCGAGCGATGACCAGTCGGTCGCCGAGAAGCTCGGCGATTCCGGTGCGGCGCCCGAATCCTCGTCGGTCGCGCAGGAGAGCACGGGGATCTCGGAAGCCCTCGGGAGCTCCGACGCGGCACCGGAACCCACGCGGGACAACGCCTCTGCCGAGGGAGCCGACCGCCCCAGCGGGATCGAGCAGCGGCTGAACGGGCAGGACGAGCTGCCGACTCCGGGCGAGCTGCAGCCCGGCCACGCCGACCTGCCGCAGCCGGGGCACGGCGAGGTTCCGCCGCTGCCGCTCAACGAGGACGGCACGCCGAACTGGCGGATGCTGTCCGGCCCGACACCTCCGGTCACCACCCGGCCCGCGCTGCACGGCGGCAGCGCCGCGACCCCGCACGGCGATGCCTACGTGGCCGCGCACCACCCGGACCTGCCGAAGGTCAACCCGAACTACTACACCAGGGAAGCCTGGAACACGGGTTGGCAGACGAACTGCTCGAAGTGCGTGGTGAACTACGCCAAGCGCCTGATGGGCATCGAGGAACCCGTCGAACCGGTGCGGCCGAGGGATCTTCCGAAGGAAGACCGGATGGGCTGGATGGCCGACGAGCTCGGAACCCGGTGGGAGGGACTCCCGCCGAGCTACGACAGCGTGATCGACCGGATGAGTCAGCAACCGGTGGGATCCATGGCCTCGGTCTACGTCGCCTACGACCTGCCGTCGGCCGACGGTTCGGCGGGCCCCGACTCGGCTGCGCACGTCGCACTGGTGACGAACACGTCGGACGGCGTGGCGTTCATCGACCCGCAAACCGGGCGATTGATGAACCTTCCGTATCCGCCCAAGCAGCTGATGCTGCTGCCGTTCGGTTCACCCGGTGCGGATGCCGCCGATCCCGGCTCGGCGGCATCCGCGGCCGATGGTTCGAGTGATCCGCAGGTCGATCGCGGGACGGCCGAGAGCGCGAACGAGGTCGAAGTCGAAGCGGATTCTCTCGCCGACACCGAGTCGCGGGCCGGACCGGATCGCGGTGCGGAGTACGAACGCGCTCGGGACACCACCGGAGACGAGCCGGTGGATGACCACGTCGACGCTGACGGACCCGGCGACGAGCCGGACGGCGAGGGGCGAGCCGGGGGCGAGGGGCGAGCCGGGGGCGAGAGGTCGTGGCGGCAGGAAGGCCCGTGGTTCGGCCAGCACGTCAACCCGTTCAGCACCGAGCCGCCCGAGGAGGAGTACGACCTCGGTCGGTTTCCCGATGAGCGCATCGTGCCGACCGTGGAGCAGGCCGCCGAGCTCTCGCAGCCGCAGCGGGAGCAGCCGCACCCGCAGCCGTCGACGCCGCAGTTCGGGCGGTCGGGAATGCCTGATGGTGCTGGTCTGCCTGCCGGTCCGCCCGCCGGGGCACCGGCGACTCCGCCGCCGCTCGCGGGCAGCGCGAACCGCTCGCTCTCCGGCGACCTGACTGCCGGTGATGCCGGTTTCGATTCGGAGATGGGCTCGATGCCGGAGATGGGAGGGACTCCCGATCCGGCTGCGACGAGCAGCGCGCGAACCGGCCACGCAGCGGGGGCCCCCGGTGGCGCTGCAGGTGCCATGGGTGCGGCGACCGGTGTTCGGCCTCCGGAAGCACCCGGCGGAATGCGCCCGGGCGGTACGTCCGGCGCCGGATTCCCGGAGCAGGAGGCTGGAACGGCCGCTTCGGGCGGCCTTGGCAGAGGTTCGTCCACCGGCAGCGCGGCGGGTGCGCCGATGGGGGCCGGCGCTCCTCCGGCGCAGAGCGGCGCCGATGGGTCGCCCCGCGAGAGGCATTCGCCCGAGCCGGGTTCGGTGACGCACAACCGGGAAGTCACGATCCCGGCCGATGTGGCGGCCCTGTACCTGGGCAACCACGAACCGACGACGCTCCTGCCCGGGGACGGCCGCCAGGTGCTGTTCCGCCGGGACAGCCCGTTCGACGTGGGCCCCGGAGTACCGGGTGATGTACCGGAAACCGCGCTGCACCTGCGCTACCAATCCGCGGATTCCGGTACCGGCGTCGCCTTCGACGACGAGTTGATGCGCGACGACGAGTTCGCCGGTGGTGCGGAGATCTGCGCGAGGGGCGCGGACGGTTCCGAAGTCCTGCTGGGTAGCTTCGAGGCAGGGCTGTGGAATCCCACTCCGCAGGGGAACCGCTGGCTGGCGGGTGCGCAGGACGATGGCAACGACTGGGGGAGGACCCGCTAACCGTGGAGAAGCAAGAAGCGATCGAGCTCGTCGAGCGGTGGCTGCGGGCTGAAGGGCTCGAACTCGACGTGCCGGGTGGTCGCAAGGTCGACGCGGACGTGGTGCAGCTGAACGCCGAGGGCTGGTACGTCCCGATCAACACGACGGAGGGCGTGGACACCGGCGATCCCGTCGAGCTCATCGTCCCGTTCCCGGCCTTCATCGTGACCGAGCCGGACGGTGAGCTGCGGATGGCCAACACCACGCCCCACCCCGGGTTCTCAACACCGCTGAACTGGCCCGGCGAGCCGGAGATCTCCGAGATCATCGATCCGGAGTACCAGGAGGACGCGCTCTACGGCCTCGGCGTGCCGAAGCGCCGGGTCGCCGGCTGGCGGATCACCCATCCCGATGGCCGGACCGAGGAGAAGATCAACCCGAATTACCGTCCGGGACCGCGGCGGCTCGGCCTGCCCAGGTGTGAGAACAGACTCGAGCTGATCCTGAACTACCTGGAGCTCAAGGAGGTTCCGCGGCGCGCCTTCCTGAGCGCGTTGATGGTCGGCGACATCTTCATCCCGGGTAGCGCCGACAAGATGCCGGAGAACCGCGGCGTGCTGCGCGCGGTCACCTCCCGCCGCAAGCTCGGCGATGCGACTTCGTGGTGGCGCATGAACGGTTTGACGTTCGTGGCCAACTACCCGAACTGCGATCTGAAGATCAACGTCGATCACCAGCCGACCATCTCGATCCAGTCTTCCGAGCTCGACGCGCAGTTCAAGCACTTCACGCGGCCGCCGAGCTCGAAGATCATGAGTCCGTCGGGCATCCAGCCCGGTGAACCGGTGTTCGAGTGGGAGTGCGGGCTGGACGATTCGCTGGACGAGTACGGCGCGGAGCTGCAGCGGCGCTTCGGTCTGCGCGAGGCGCCGACCTTGCGGTTCTACTTCAACCGCGTCCTGCAGGCGAGGGAGAGCGGCTACGAGCTCACCCGCGAGGAGCGGGAGAGGTTGCTGCTCGGAGCGTCGTGGCGATCTTCGGACATCACCAGGGATCAGTGGCCGCAGAACCTGCATGCCAACGGTCTAGCGGTGCGGCACGACGAGGCGGGCGAGGAGCACCTGGTGCTCAACACCTGCGGCAAGTTCCCGCTGGTGGGCGGAAGCGACCCGAACATCTCGTGGCACGGCGTCGTCGGCTCCTTCGTCGGGTTCGCGATCGGGGAGGCCCTGGGTGCGGCGGTGGACGGCCTGACGTGGCCGCAGATCCAGGAGCGCTACGGTCCGCACGGCATCCAGGACCTGGACGTGGTCTTCGAACGCCCGGGGCAGGCGGGGTGGTTGACCCAGCTCCTGCTGTTCCGGGCAGAAGGTCTGATGCGGGGCGCGGACCGCAGCGGGACCGGGTTCTCCCCGGAAGCCAACTGCTCGGCTTACGCCCGGTGGCTGGTCACGCAGGGAATGCCGTGGCAGGAGGCCGCCGGTTCGCTGGCCGCTGAGCACCCGGATCCCGGCGGCTGGTTGGTGCGGGTGCCCGAACTGCACGCGCACCGCGGTGCTTCGCCCCAGCTGATCGACGCGGTGCGCGCGGCGACCGCGGAGCCGTGGCGGAATCCGCTGGCGGGACCGTTCCGGATGATCGGCGCCGTGCCGCAGGTGGCTCTCGGGCACAGTGGAACTCCGAGCGGGAACGTCGAGCAGGTCGCGACCGCCGCGCTCAAGAGCATCCTCGCGCGCTTGGTCGACAAGGGTCCTTGGATGAACCCCATCTGGATGCAGACTTCGACCGTGCTCGAGAAGACCCTCACCGCCACCGATGATCCAGTCGTCGCCCAGGTCGCCGACGTGGTGCGCGACGTCGACCGGCGCTGGAAGACCTACATGAGCTGGGACATCGACAACATGGAGCAGCTCGGCGACGGCGCCGGCACGCTCTCGGTGTTCGGCAGGACCCTGTTCGCCGCCTCGCGCCGCGAGTACGACCCGCGCATGGCACTCGGCGTGGCGGTCAACCACACCGGCCGCAGTGCCCTCACGGGTGCCCTGGCCGGTGCGCTGATCGGTGCGCGAGCTGGTGTGGCAGGACTCCCCGAGGAGTGGGTGGAAGCCCTCGACCTGCGGGACGTCCTGGAGGAGGTCGCCAACGACCTCTACTGGCACTTCTCCCGCCGAAACCCGCACGAGGAGCGGGAGAACTGGGACGAGCGCTACCCGCGCTGGTGAGGCGGGAGCGCGCGGGCCGCCGAGTGGTGGAACCCCGGCGCGCGAGTGACCGTTGGACCGGTGAGGTCCGTCGCGCTGGGGAGGAATCGTGGCCTACGAGTACAAGGTCGTCGAGCTTCGGGAGAAGTGGCTCGGCGGGAAGATGTCCGGCGAGAAGCTGGAGAAGGTGCTCAACGAGCACGCCGCCGAGGGCTGGCAGCTCAAGGCGATCACCGGAGCGGACGTGAAGGGCAAGCTCGGCCCCGGAGGCGTCGAGGGCTTGCTGGTGACCTTCGAGCGTCCGGTGTAGCCGAACCGCGGCCCGCGCCGTCCCAGCGGCGGCGGGCCGCGGGTTCGTCGTCAGGGCTTGTGCGCCACACCGGCCCAGAGGACCGAGTCGTTGGGCGCATCGAATTCGATCTCGGGAGCGTTCTCGCTGCTCTCCTCCGGGTGCCACAGCGGGATCCACGTCGCGCCGGGCTCGACCATCGGCAGCTCGCCGAAGAACTTCTCGATGTCGGCGTGCGACCGCCACAGCACGGGGGTCGCCGACTTGTCGTACATCTTGCCGAAGTCGGACATCTCGCGCTTGCGGTACTCCGGCACGTCGTCGTCGGTTCCGTGGGTGATGCCCAGGTAGGAGCCGGACGGGAGCAGGTCGCGGAAGCGGGCCACCGACTGCGGGCCGACGTCCTCGCCGTCCGGGCCGGGTTGCGTGACGTGCAGGACCGCGATCAGCAGCAGGGCGACCGGCTGGTCCAGGTCGATCACGCCCGAATCGGCGATCTTCGACCAGAGCAAGTCCGGCTCGCGGAGGTCGGCCTGGATGACGGTGTGCCGATCGGTGACGTCTTCGCGCTCCAGCAGCATCTGCGAGTGCGCGACCGCAACCGCCTCGTTGTCGATGTAGACGCAGTGCGCGTCCGGCACGATCTCGTCGGCGACCTGGTGGGTGCTGCCCATGGTCGGCACGCCGGAGCCGACGTCGATGAACTGGCGGATGCCCCGCTTGGCCAGGTAGCGGACCACCCGGTGCAGGAAGAGGCGGTTGGCCATGGCGGCTGGTCGAACGAACGGATACCGCTCGAGCGCCTTCTCCGCGAAGACCCGGTCGATCGCGTAGTTCGCGCTGCCACCGAGGTAGAAGTCGTAGACCCGGGCGACGTTCGGGTGTTCCAGGTCCACACCCTCCGGTGTGAGCGTTTCCGGCCTCGGCTGACTCACGAGGTGCGCCCCTTCCATCGGTCGACGACATGACGGATCGTAGTGATCACGTCACGCTAACTGTAGCGCCGCAGTTTGCCACTAAGCGGAGGAGTGGTCACCAGTCCATCAGGCTGAGCCGACGCCTGCGGAGGGTAGTCAGGCGCGCTGATCAGGACATTTTCGCCGCCCCGCGGCAGAACGTGATCGATTCGGAGCGCGCTCGTGATCATTTTGCGCGGACCGATGTCGTGAATGATCGGTTCGGTCGTATCCGCATCGTTGCTTCTCGCTTTTCGGGGGTTCAGCGAAATTTCGCAATCCCGTTCGCACCGCTCGGTCAGAATGTCGAATTTCCATTCGAGAGCGGCCGCTCGGAGGCGGATGAAGCGGATGATCATTCCCCGATCGGCGGTGTCGCTCTTGTCCGACCCGAGTGAAGATCGAAGTGGCACGTGTGAGAAAATTGATCTGGTCGCTCGGTGTTCCAACGGTGCCACACCGTGATCTACCAGCGTCGTCCGTCCGCCCGGGCCCGGTGGCCCGCGGAGTAACGATCCGAGTTCAAAGCGCGATCACCTCTTCAGGTCGGCTCGCGATCAACGGCTTCGATGCGGATGATTGGTGCCGGGCCGAGGTGGCCGACGGGAGTCGTGCGGGTCGCCCGCGCTGGACGATCTGATCGATTTCCAGCCGAGACGAATTCGTGATGCGAAACGGCGCAACTGGCTGGGGTTGCGCTCCGTCTCTCGATCAGAAGCAACTGTTCGAGAGAACTGACAAGGACGGGGGAGTCAGGATGTCCGCACCAGGGATCGGTAAGGAACCACACTTCACGCTGCCCGACTTCGATTCGGTGGCCAAGCTGCCGAAGCCGGTCAGGGCGCTCGTGTACCTGGTCGTCATGGCAGTGCTGACGGTGGCGGCGCTCGGGGCGCTCGCGGCCACCATCGCGGTCATCGGCCAGCTGTCCGGGGCCTTCGACATCTTTCAGCTGATCTGACCCGGAGAAGCCGAGGGCCGGTGCATCGCGCGGTGCACCGGCCCTTCTCGTGGGAGATGTTTCAGCTCGGGGTTTGCGTGGCGGTGCCGGGCCGCAGACGTCGTCGGGCTGCGGGAGCGCGACTCGAGCAGCGGCCTGCGCGGCGCTGCGGCTGTCCTGGCCCGAAGGCGCCTGAGGACCCGCGCGGCGGTGCGAGCTGAGCCCCGCACCGCGTGCGGCTGCCGCCGCACGCTGAAGGGCCCCTATCGGACGAAACGATCGATCGCATCGGCCACCTCGCGCGGACGCTCGCCGTTGACCGCGTGCGAGGCGTCCGGGAACACCTCGACCGTGCCGTTGACCAGAACGTCGGTGGCCGTGGCGACAGCGGTGTCCGGATCGTGCATGACCGACCGTCCGGCGATCAGCGCCAGCACCGGCATCCGCAAGCCGCGCAGCTCATCGGGTTCGATCAGCGCGGGCTGGGGCAGGCGCATCGAGTAGTAGCGCATTCCCGCTTCGATCATGTCGGCCACCGGCACGTCCCGCACCGGCGCGCCGCCTGCCGTGTAGGAGTTGAACGAGTCCCGCCAGGACTTCGGCAACCAGGGCACGGACGCCGGGATCGCCCGGATCGCCGTGCTGAGCGGGATGTCGTCGAAGGTGTAGACCGGGTCGATCAGGGTGACCCTGGCGACGCGCTGTGGCCGGTGGATCGCGAGATTGGCCGCAGTCCACCCGCCGATCGAGAGGCCGACCAGGTGGAACCGCTGCTCGGGCAGTCGGGCCAGCACCTGGTCGAGCCAGGCGGCCTGATCGGCCTCGTCGGTGATCGGGGCTTCCTGCACGCTCAGCCCGGGCTCGCCGAGCAGGTCGACGGTGTAGACGTCGCCGATGCGCAGCAGCGAGGGCAGGTTGTCGGCCCACACCGGGGAGGCCGCCGCTCGTCCCGGGAGCAGGACGAGCGGTTCGCCGCCCGCTCCGTCGAAGCGGTAGACGCGGACGAAGCCGAAGTCCGTTCGCACGTCGCGCACTTCAGCGGGCCGGGGCAGGTCGGTCATCGCCGCGTCGTAGGCCGCCAGGAACTCGGCACGCCCCTCCGCGCTGTTCCAGTGCCCGATCGGTGCGGGCGTCCGCAGCGCGAACGCTCCGATCACGGCTGCGGCGAGTACCGCCGCGGTGAGTCCCAGCACCCATTGGCGACGTGCTCGCTTCGTCATCTCTCCTCCAGGTCGACGTCGTCACCGATCGTAGTTAGCACAACGCCGAACGTGTTCGGAAATGGTGTATTTCGCCGACGGAGCCAACGGCGGGGCAGGTCACAAAGACGATCAACCTGCACGGCCGTGTGATAACTTCGCGAAGCCAGCCGATTCACGTACCCCGTGAACAGGGAATCCGGTGCGAATCCGGAACTGACGCGCAGCGGTGTGGGGGACGGCGGAGCACGAGGCCACTGGGGATCCGAGATCGTCGCGGATCGCAGCCCTGGGAAGGCGTTCCGTCCGGAAGACCCCGAGTCCGAAGACCTGCTGGCCCCCGGCTCGATCCGGGTTTGCCATGGCAACCGGGCTCCGCGTGCAGAGCCCTGACGCGAAGGAACGTTCGTGCGCTTGATCGCTTGGCATCGTCTTGCCTTACCGCTCGTCCTCGGACTGCTCGTCCCGCTCGCCGGCTGCGGCGCGGGTGCCGGGAGCGAGGAACGGCAGCGCTCCGCACCCGGATTCCCGCAGGTCGTCGACAACTGCGGCCAGCGCACCGAGGTCGAGGCGCCGCCGCGGCGGGTCGTCTCGCTGAACCAGGGCAGCACGGAGATCCTGCTCGCGCTCGGGCTGGCCGACCGCATCGCCGGCACCGCGATGTGGACCGATCCGCTTCCCGAAGACCTGGCCGCGGCCAACGAGGGCGTTCCCCGGCTCGCCGATGACCGGCCCTCCTACGAGTCGGTGCTGGCCGCCGAACCGGACCTGGTCACGGCCTCCTTCGAATCCACGCTGGGCACCGGCGGTGTCGCCACGCGCGAGCAGTTCGCCGAGCTGGGCGTGCCGAGCTACCTGTCCCCGGCCGACTGCGTCAAGGACAACAGCGGCTCGGGCGACGGGCGCCGGAACGAGCCGCTGACCATGGAACTGATCTACGACGAGGTGCGCGACCTCGCCCGGCTCTTCGGCGTCGAGGACCGGGGCGAGCGGCTGGTCGCCGAGCTGCGCGGCCGGATGGACCGCGCCACCCGCGAGCTCGCAGCTCCCGACACATCCGTGGCGTACTGGTTCGCCAACTCCGAATCGCCCTACATCGCGGGCTGCTGCGGAGCGCCCGGCATCATCACCAGGGAGCTCGGCGCCGAGAACGCGTTCGACGACACCCGCGCGGAGTGGCCGCAGATCAACTGGGAGGTCGTGGCTGAGCGCGATCCGGACGCGCTGGTGCTGGGCGACCTGACCCGCGACTCGCAGACCGCGGAATCCGCCCGCGCGAAGATCGAGTTCCTGGAATCGCACCCGGTCACGCGGAACATGACCGCCGTCCGCGAGAAGCGCTACGTCACCTTGAGCGGACAGGCGATGAACCCGACCATCCGCACGGTCACCGGGGCGGAGAAGGTGGCCGCCAAGCTGCGCGAATTCCGGCTGTCCGAGTGAGGGCCGCGCACGTGCGCGACCACTTCCGGTTACCGCTGCTGCTGGTCGGCGGCATCGTTGCGCTGCTGCTGTCGATCGCCGTGGCGATCACGATCGGCCCCGCGCAGCTGCGGGTCGGTGATGTGTGGGCGGTGGTCGCCGACCGGCTCGGCCTCGCGGCCTCGGAGCTGTCGCTGATCCGCGAGGGCATCGTGTGGAACCTGCGGCTGCCGCGCACGCTGCTGGCCGCGATCTGCGGCGCCGGGCTGGCGGTCTGCGGGGCGATCATGCAGTCGTTGCTGCGCAACCCGCTGGCCGACCCGTTCGTGCTGGGTGTGTCCTCGGGGGCCTCCACCGGTGCGGTGCTGGTGATCGTGCTCGGGGTGGGCGGCGGCGCGCTGTCGCTGTCGACGGGCGCGTTCGGCGGTGCGCTGTTCTCGTTCGCGCTGGTGCTGTGGTTGAGCCACGTGCTCGGCGGAACCACCGATCGCGTGGTGCTCTCCGGCGTCGCCGCGATGCAGCTGTTCTCGGCGCTGACCTCGTTCATCGTGCTCACCTCCGCCGACGCGAACACCACCCGCGCCGTGCTGTTCTGGCTGCTGGGCTCGCTGAGCAACTCCAGCTGGACCGAGGTCGGGTTGTGCGCGGGGGCGCTGGTGCTGACCATGCTGGTGTGCGCCGGTCACGCGCGTGCGCTGGACGCGTTCGCCTTCGGCGAGGACGCCGCTGCCACGCTCGGCGTGCGGGTGGCCCGCACGCGGCTGGTGCTGCTGTGCGTGACCGCGCTGCTGACCGCGGTGCTGGTGAGCTCCTCGGGAGCGATCGGGTTCGTCGGCCTGGTGCTGCCGCACGCCACCCGCGCCCTGTCCGGTCCCGGCCACGCGCGGCTGCTACCGGCGACGGCGTTGTCCGGTGCGATCTTCCTGGTGTGGGTCGACACGCTCAGCCGCACCGTTCTGGACCCGCAGGAGATCCCGGTGGGAGTCATGACCGCGCTGATCGGCGTGCCCGCGTTCGTGCTGATCCTCTACCGCGCGAGGGAGACGCGATGAGCGAAGGACTCGCGGCGAACCGGGTCTCCCGGGCGCTCGGCGGGAAGCCGGTGGTCGACGGCGTCAGCATCGCCCCGCGCGAAGGCGAGACCGTAGGCCTGCTCGGGCCCAACGGGTCGGGGAAGTCGACGCTGCTGCGGTTGCTGGCCGGACTGCTCAACCCCAGCACGGGCGTGGTCACCCTCGACGGGCGCGAGCTCTCCGGGGTGGACCGCCGCACGCTGGCGCGGCGGGTGGCCGTGGTCGAGCAGAACACCGACACGCAGGTCCCGCTGACGGTGCGGGACGTGGTGCGGCTGGGCCGCATCCCGCACCGCAAGGCCTGGCAGCAGGCGAGCGCCGAGGACGCCGAAGCGGTTCGCGCCGCGCTGGAGCGCACCGGTCTGACCGGCAAGGTGGATCAGCGGTGGCAGACGCTGTCCGGCGGTGAGCGCCAGCGGGTCCAGATCGCCCGCGCCCTGGCCCAGCAACCCCGCGAGCTGCTGCTGGACGAACCGACCAACCACTTGGACGTCCAGCACCAGCTCGAACTGCTCGAGCTGCTGGTCGAGCTGCCGCTGACCACCGTGGTCGCGCTGCACGACCTGAACCTGGCGGCGATGTTCTGCGAGCGGATCGTGGTGCTGCAGCAGGGCTCGGTGGTCGCGGCGGGCGAACCGTCCGAGGTGCTCACCGAGCCCCTGATCGAGCAGGTCTACGGCGTGCGCGCCGAGGTCACCCAGGAGCCCGAGGGCCACCCGCACGTCCGCTTCCTCCGCACCGGGGCCCGGGCGCGACTCGACGATGCGCGCAGCGGTGCCCGAGCAGGCTCGTGACAGTTCTGCCTAGAACTGCAAGCTCACGGCGCCCGAAATGTCCGCACAGTTTTAGGCAAAACTGTCAATCCTCACCCGCCCGAGCGGATCCTCCTCTAGCTCCGGAGCTCTTCGCCCGGGCCGGGGGGAGCAGCTCTGCGACTCCGCCCGCAGCTCCTGATGGAGGCCGCGAAACGGCGTCGCGACGTGCTCGCCACCGAGTCCGCTGAGACCCGCGGCGGTGCGGGTTGATTCCCGGCGGAGTCGAGCTCAGGGCTGGGCCCGGCGGTTCTCCACGGTGGCGATCCCGGCCTTGCAGTCCTTGGCCACGCGCCGGTGCCGTGCGAACCGCTCCAGCAGGCCGAACGGCTCGGCCGAACCGGGTTCCTCGTCGCCAGGACGCGGACCGCCGTCACCGGCCAGCACGTGCAGGACCTCGCCGTGCAGGGTTCCGCCGCGATACCAGCGCTCCCAGCGCTCGAAATCCGGGCTGTTGCGGTGCCCCAGCACGTAGGCGGGCTCACCGTCGCCCTCGAGCGAGGCGCCGTCGCGGGGCCACAGCTCCACCCGCGAGTCCTGTCCCGGCTCCGGCCAGCGGGCGGCGGTGACCACAGTGGCCTGCGGTTCGTTCGCCGGGTGCTCGGGATCGCGGGAAGGCCGAACCAACATCGCGTCGCCGGGATTCGCGCGGGCGGGCAGTGCGCGCACCTGACCGAAGGTCGTGAGCGTGACCAGGGCGCGCGGCACCCACCACCAGTTCTCCCTGCGGTCGAGCAGGCTGTCCGCGCGCAGCCGGGTGGGCGGATGCTTCGCGATCTCCTGCGGGAGCAGGTGCTCGACGAACTCCTCGCCCTCGAGATCCCACCGCACTTCGACGTCGCCGGTGGCGACCAGCGTCCTCGACGGCTCGCGCACGACGAACGCGGCGCGGTCCGGCAGTGCGTCGAGATCGTCCAGCTGGGACAGTGGAACCGCCGCGCACGGTGTGCGGTCGGCGAGCCACGTCAGGGGGACGACCGGCATGCCCCGCGCGGCACCGGGAGTCGCCCAGAGGATCTCGGCGGCGAAGGCCCGAGACCAAGCCGCAACCATTTCGTCCCGCATGACACCTGTGTAACGCCGGGGTGAATTGCTACGTTCTGACGCGAACTTTAGTCGGTCTCTCCGGGATTCCCGTGCCGGGCTCAGCTCCGCGACGGCTCGCTCGGAGGAACCGAACCCTACAGTGCGATACGAGGAACCCCATGCCCGCAGTCGTCGTGCTGGCAACCGCACTCGCGGCACTCGCGCTAGCCTACCGCTACTACTCGGCCTACTTGGCCAAACGGGTCTACGCGCTCGATCCGAGCTTCACCACGCCCGCCCACACGTTCCGGGACGGCGTCGACTTCATCCCCACGAACAAGCACATCGTGTTCAGCCACCACTTCATCTCGGTGGCGGGCGCGGCGCCGATCGTCGGTCCGGCCACCGCCGTGTTCTGGGGCTGGGGACCGGCGCTGATGTGGGTCGTGCTGGGCACGATCTTCGCCGCCGGTGTGCACGACTTCGGCGCGCTGGTGATCTCGGTCCGCCACAAGGCGCAGAGCATCGGCACGCTGACCAGCGAGATCATCACACCGCGCGCGCGGACGCTGTTCCTGCTGATCATCTTCTTCCTGGTGACGATGGTCAACGCGGTGTTCGCCGTGGTGATCGCGATCCTGTTCACCTCGAACCCGGAAGCGGTCCTGCCGGTGCTGCTCACCGTGCCGTTCGCGATCGGCGTGGGGCAGTACGTCTACCGCAAGCGCAGCGTGGCGATCGTGCCCGCGCTGCTGGCGATGGTGCTGATCTACCTGAGCATCCCGATCGGTCAGGTCATGCCGATCACGCTGGACGCGCCCGCGGCGGCGATCGGCATGGAAGCCCAGACGCTGTGGATCCTGCTGATCTTCACCTACACGTTCTTCGCCTCGCGCCTTCCGGTGTGGATGCTGCTGCAGCCGCGCGACTACATCAACCAGATGCAGATGGTGCTGGCGCTGGCGGTCATCATCATCGGCGTCATCGTCGGCTGGGACTACATCGTCGCGCCCGCCGTCAACGAGGTGCCCGCGGACTCGCCGCCGTGGTTCCCGCTGCTGTTCGTCACCATCGCCTGCGGCGCGGTGTCCGGCTTCCACAGCCTGGTCAGCTCCGGGACGACGTCGAAGCAGCTGGACAACGAGGCCGACGCCCGCTACGTGGGCTACCTGGCGTCCTCCGGTGAGGGCCTGCTCGCGCTGTGCGCGATCCTGGCCTGCACCGCGGGCGTGGCCGCGACCGCGGGCGAGTGGAACTCGCTCTACACCGACTTCGACACGGCCTCCGACGGCGCGGTCGGCTACTTCGTCGACGGCGTCGCGCACTTCGCCACGAACCTGGGCATCCCGATGGGGCTGGGCACGATCTTCGCGTCGCTGGTGGTCATCAGCTTCGCCGCGACCAGCCTGGACACCGCGGTGCGGTTGCAGCGCTACATCATCCAGGAGATCGCCGAACTGGTGCACATCCGGCCGCTGGCCCGCAACATCACCGCGGCGAGCTTCCTGGCGGTGCTGCTGCCGCTGGGCGTCGCGCTGATGCCCGGCGACTTCGCCTTCGGCACGCTGTGGCAGCTGTTCGGCACGACCAACCAGCTCACGGCCGGCCTGGCGCTCGCCGTGGTCGCGGTGTGGGTGACCAAGAGCAACCGCAACCCCCTCGCGGTGCTCATCCCGTGGGCGTTCCTGGTCGTCATGACCTCGTGGGCGCTGGTGGTGCAGTTCCAGCAGTTCGTCACCTCGAACGACCCGCTGCAGGCGTACTTCCTGGCGCCGCTGGACGGCGTCATCTTCGTGCTGGCGCTGTGGATGGTCGTCGAAGCCGCGATCGCCTTCCGCAATGCGTGGCGGCAGCGCACCGGCATCGACGAGACGGCACCGGAGAAGCGCTGACCGGAAATCCGCAGCAGAACGGGCCGCGTCCACACCGCTGGACGCGGCCCGTTCTCGCGCGCGGGCAGGACGAAGGCCCCTGTGCCCTCCGGCCGAGGCGTGCCACGCTCGTATCCCGAGCGCACCTGGGGTGGTGGTGGAGATGCCGAGCCTGCGCTACGCCGTGCTGTGCACCGCGACGATCGCGCTCGTCGCGGGCGGGTGCACCATCGAGTTCCCGACGACCGTGACCGCCCCACCGGAACCTCCGGCGCCGAGCGCGCCACCTCCTGCCGCAGCACCCCAGCCGCCACCTGCCGCACCCCAGGCACCGCCGGCAGCCGCACCTCGGGCGGCACCGAGCCCGGCGACGCACGACTGCCAGGTCCTGCAGGGCAGGGGCATGACGTATTCGGAGGTGCTGGGGTACTGGTCGTCGCTGGGCCTGCCGCAGGACATGGACGATGATCGCGACGGCTGGCCGTGCGAGACCATCTACGGCGACCAGAATCCCGGCCTCTCAACCGCGCAACCGGGTCTGACCACGCATGATTGCCAGGTCCTGCAGGGGCGGGGGATGACGTATTCGGAGGTGCTGGGGTACTGGTCGTCGCTGGGCCTGCCGCAGGACATGGACGATGATCGCGACGGCTGGCCCTGCGAGACCATCTACGGCGACCAGAACTAGAGCCTTCGCGTGCCGAGGCGGCCCGGGAAGCAGATCAGCGAGCCCGCGACCTTCGCTGATGGGACGCCGCGGCCCCAACCGGCGCTCAGAGCAAGATCGATGCCGAAGCCGGAAGCACCTTCCGAAGTCTGTTCGAATACCCGTGCCCGCACACCGACTGTCGAGCACACCTCTTCGGGACCGGAAGGCACGTGAGGCGCAACTGCTCCGAGCGCATCGGGTCGGCTGCGGGGTGAAGGTTCCTGATGCTTGTCCGCGCCCATTCCGACCAGCAGTAGCTGACGCAGCAGCACCGGTTCGGTTCGTCCCAACCCCTTCCGATCGAATACGGTGGCAGCGCATCCGTTTCGTGCGGGGGTGGGATGTCATGTCCTCGGCGCCTGATCGGCCGGTGCTTCCGGCGGTAGCCGACGTGCTGGGCCGCGACGGTGCGTACCGGGACCCGGTGTGGCAGCTGACGGTGCAGTTGACACCGGTCGAGCGGGAGCTCATGACGTGCTGGTGGGTGCGCCGGTTGCACTTCGTCGCGCACGCCGGGGCAGCCGCGATCGGCACCACTCAGACGTATTCGCGCCTGGAGCACTCACTGGGGTTGCTGGCGCTGACGGCGCACTTCACCCCTGATGATCGGACGGCACGGGTGGCGGCGCTGTTGCACGACGTCGGGCACCTGCCACTCAGTCATACCTTCGAGGGGGTGGCCGGGCTCGATCACCACGATCTCGGAAAGCGACGCATCGCAGACCTAGCCGACACGCTGCATCGCCACGGACTCGACCCGGATTCGGTCGTCGCGACCGAGACGGGCAAGCGCAGGTCCGCGCTCAGCGGAGCGCCCGGTTCGCTGAAGTTGGACCACTTCGAGTCCTTGCTGCGCAGCGGGCAGGCGCACGGACGCACGGCGGAAACACCGAGCGCTACGCTGGCGCGAGTCCGGGTCCGGGACGGCTGCGTCACGACCGACGCCGAGACCGCGGAGTACCTCGCAGGACTGGTGGCCGGTGAAGCGCGCTGGCTGTGCTCCGAAACCAACGCGATCACGAATGGCGCGACGCGCTACCTCGCCGGTCTGATCCTCCGGGACGCCGACTCGCATCGCCGCGACGAGGTCGCCGCGATGACGGATACCGAGTTCTGGGCGCTGCTGCTGACCCACCCTCGGACCGCGGCCCACGCGCGGAGCCTGCGGAGCGATCCGTGGTCCTGGAGCATCGTCGAACCCGGCGACCAACCGACCACCGGTCCGACCTACGAGGTCAAGCAGCTCTACCTCGACATGCCCAGGGTCGACGGCTCACCCCTCGCAGCCACGCATCCCGCCTTCGAGCACCTGCCCGACATGCCGTGGCGATGCGACCTCCGGCCCCCACCGGACATCGGCGGTCACCGGTGAAGTCCGTTGGACGGCCGCATCCGAGCTCAGCGCTTGACGGCTTCCGCGATCTGCAGGGCGACCTCGTCGGGCGTGCGGTGCGTGGTGTCGACGACCTCGGCCTCGTGGTGGAGCCAGGCGCGGGACGCCGCCGCGTAGGGCTCGAGGTGTTGCGGGCGGAACGCGGAGGGACCGAGGTCGGCGTCGCTCTCGATGCGACGGCGGAGCGTGCTCAGGTCGGCGTGCAGGACGAAGTGCCGCACCGGGATGCCGTGCTGGGCGAGACCCGCGGAAATCTCGCGCCAGTGCTGCTCGATCAGGACTGCCATCGGCATCACGAGCGTGCCGCCGGTGTATTCGAGAACGTGACGGGCGGTCTCGACGACCAGCGGTCGCCACGGCGGCCAGTGCTGGAAACTTCCCGTCCAAGGCAGACCCGGGGTGATGTCCATGAGCGTCTCGCCGACCTTCTCGGCATCGAGCACTCGAGCGTCCGGGATCAGCTGCTGAACGAGCGCACTGGTCGTCGTCTTACCCACTCCGTGGGTGCCGTTGATCCACACGATCACGCCCTGATGCTAGGGGAATGATGAAGACCGGCCTTGGACCTACCAAAGCAGGCGGAACCGGCCTTAGGAGATGTTCATTTTGGGTGTGCGTGGCGGTACTCGGAGCGGAACCTCGGACGCCGCCGGGCTCCGGGATCCGCGACTCGAGTAGCCACCTGCGGGGCGCTGCGACTGTCCTCGCCCGGACGACGGCCCGAACATCAGTGACGCATGCTGATTCGCCACCTCCAAGAACTGGTGGCAGACGGTGTGATCGACAGGGACGACGCCGAAGCAGTCCCTCCACACGTGACGTATTCGGTGAACGAGCACGGGCGCACCTTGATGCCGGTGGTGCAGGCGCTGTGGGACTGGTGGCAACCACCTCGAACAGCCAGGCCTGACCAGCCAGGAAGTAAGCGCACGGATCCGTCCGACGACTTGGCCGAGGAGCAGTTGCTCAAATGAACCGGATGCAGGCATGTCATCGGAAGGCTTTGCGAGTTTCCGGTGTGGTCATGCGTGTATTTCTCGTGATGAGGAGGGTTGAGTCATGGCCCCTGACCCGACAGCCGGACCGGCTCCGGCGCCGAAACCGGTGATCGATTGGCGGGCCGACTGGCGGCGTGCTCACTGGGGGCTTTACGTCCTGCCGGGGATGGCGATCGTCGTGTCTGTCCTTCTGCTGGTCGACGATGTTTCGCCGACCAGATTGTTGAGCGCCTTGGTGGGGATCCTGTCGATCGTCGTGAACTTCTGCGGAGGGCGCGTGGTCAAGCCGTGGCAGGTCTTCGTTCTGCTGCCCGGGACCGTTGCTCTTGCCTTCGTCGCATTTTGGCTGACGGGACTCGGGTGAGATGACGGAAGTGGGATCGGCTTCGAGGAGCCCGCTGGGAATCCGTTCCAACGAACCCTTCTCGCAGTCCGCCGATGGATGTCTGCTGCCGTGCCGATGATTGAGCTGGTTCCTGGTGTCCGGTCGCATCGTTGGGCGAGATCTTCCATCATTCAGCGGGCGGTGGGACCGGAAGGTGGGCAGATCCGCTTCGCGACGAACTCGACCCGGGTTGCTACGTCGGCTCGGGGAAGATCGATGATCTGGTAGTCGAGCTCGGCGTAGACCTCGACCATCGCTTCGTAGGTCCGTTCGGCTTCGGCGAGATCTTGTCGTCGCTCGTCGTCCTGCTCGAAGATCTCCGGCCACGGTGGCGCCATCAGCACGCGCTGGTGATAGCGAAACTTCCGGGCTGCGGCGTAAACGTGCGCAGGCACGGTGAGACCGGCCAGCCGCAGGTACCCCACCACGTCGGGAACGCCTCGATCGAACAGCACGAGCCCGGACCGTCGCTGTGCCCATCGGTAAGACCGCATCTCCCACGCCAGCATCAGCTCGGCGAACAGCGTCCGATCCGACCAGGGCAGAGCCGGTCCACCGATGGCCACCTGATCTTGGATCACCCCGCGACCGGCTTCTTCTGTACTGCTCAGGCCGTCGCGGCTGAGGGCCTCCAACAACGTGCTCTTGCCGGATCCCGGCCCGCCGGTCACCACCACGAACCGGTCGATCTCAACTCCGCTCACAACAGGCCCCAGAGCCCCCTTCCTGCTCCCCGCACGTCCGATCGAGATGCGCAAACAGGCATGGTGCCGGTGAGTCAACCCGTTCGGATCAAAGACGCGGACCAGCTCCGCCACCAGGAAAGGGCCGTTGCCACGCACCGCGTTCAGCGCTTACCAGTTCTGATCGATCGGTGACTTCGCGTCCTTCGGTCGGCCGTCCTGAATCCGGCTCACAGATCAGAGTGACGGGGGTTGGCGCACTTGGAGTGCACAGCCCGACCCCGCGAGATCCGGATCGGGCCCTGCTGACCTCCGGATCGGGTCCTGCTGACCTGCGAAAAGGTGGGGCAGGTGGGACTTGAACCCACGACCTGACGGATCATGGGACTAGTTCGACGATCGTTGCCACTACCTGACACAGCCAGGCGGGTTTGCGGCCGCAAACGCAGTTACGTGCCGCCTTCTGGCGATGTTTGCCGCCATTTCCCATGGGTAAAGCATGGAGATGATCTCGCGGGGGGCACTGTGGTTTGGCCTCGTCGAGATCCCAGCGATCATCGGCATCCGTGTCGTTCGGCCAGTATCAGCGCTTCGTCCGTGCCCGCTTCGTCACGGATGGTCCTCTTCATCGAAGTAACCGAGTGCCCAAAGATCTTCCGCTTCGGCTTGCCAGACTTCTTCCTCCTCGCGGTCAAGCGTGGCAATGACAGCCGCTGTCTCCCTACTCAGTGCTCCAACGTCGACCAAGTCCATGATCTTTTCATCGAATCCGAGTCCGAATATGAGGCTTCCCCCCGGGAGTTCCCGGAGGGCTCGACCAGCATTGCCCTTCTCTCCAGGCGAGCCAAGGGTGACGTCGTCCAGCCATATGGCTTCGTCGAGGTGTTCAAGGGCGTCCCGAAGATTCTTCAAGTCAGTGTCGGTGCTCGGCGGTTGCTGCTGCCTGCCGCGAGCGTGTCGCGCGTGCCACCGATGGAACTGGTAGGCAGCCCAGACGACTTTCTGAGAAGCGACCCAATGCCGTCGAAATAGTCGAACGAGTTCTGCGTCCGAGACCGCCCAGTCGCCCTCGCGTTCTTGGAATCGGCTAAGGCGATAATGTTCATCCCGTACGGTGCGGAAGTCTTCGATAAGCCGTTGGACTTCCTCGGCCCATGCGCGCAGTAAGACCGGCCATTCTGAGTAGTTCGTCACGATCGTGAACTTTACGCTGCGCAAGCGCGGTTGTGGCCGTTTCTCCTGGGAACATCCCAAGGGAGGGCCTCTGTCCTCACCCCGTCGACCTGGCGAAGCCCTCATCAGGCCGTGTCAAGGGGGCAACCGCCGATGGCCACGGGACGTCACGTGCGTGAGCTTGCCCCCTTGACGCGGGCTGATAGCCCTTGTGGAGGTCGATGGGGTGAGGACAGAGCTGCCACGACCGGACCGCAGCCGATGTGCTTGCCCCCCTCACCCCGGAGACCTGCCCGTCCGGCGAGGACATCTTTGAGCTTCAGCGTGGACTTCTCATGCGGCGCGGGGCCGCCTGCCTTCCGGTCTGGCCGGGACGCGGGCGCCCGGACCGGCCGGAGGCCGCATGCCCGGCGTCCCGCTGTCCCGGCCAAGAAACAGCAGGCAGGCGGCCCCGCAGGGGCCGCCCTTGATGAAGAAAAGAAACTCTGAACACACGCACCGTGTGGCTTGAGAGGGTCCCGGCCGGTAGGGGCGTGTTGGGCCAGCTCAGGAGGGTGCGGAGGGCAGCTGCATCCTCGGCAAGCCGGTTCGAGTCGGTGATGGCCTCAGACCCGTTTTGGGGCAGGAGAGGGAAAGGCCGCCCTGGTGCTGGGTCCTCGACATAGCGCGGCAGCAGGTGGGTGTGCAGGTGCGGCACGGTGTTGCCCAGGGTCTCGTAGTTCATCTTGAGCGGCTGGTAGAAGTCGTTCAGCGCTCGGGCAACCGTCAGGACGTCCCGCCAGTACGCGGACGCTTCGGCGTCGGTGAGCTCAAACGGTTCGACGACGTGCCGGCCGCGCCAAATAACCAGTGTGTAGCCGGGCTGGATCGCGGCTCGTTGCAGCACCGCGTCGGTGTGCTCGGTGGCGTGGATGCGAATGCCGTACTGGTCTTCGTCCTTGCGCTCCGAACGGCACATCTCGCAGCTCGCGCCGCTGATCCTGTCGGCCCAATCAGGCGGCCATCCGCTGGTCATTGGCTTGATGTCGCCTTTCCTGCTACTCGTAGGCGCGGAGCACGCGTTCGGCTACGAGTCGCCATCTTGGGTCCTCAAGTGTCGGTCTCGCCAGTACGGTTGGTGCATGACCTTGGTCGAGTGGGCGTACGAGGTGTCACAAGCGAAATTGGCGGAGCCGCTTCCGAGGCGTTGGGCGCATGTCCAGGGCGTCGCGGCGCGCGCTCGAGAGGTCGCCAGCGCCGTGGGTGACGACGCTGCCCTTCTCGAGGCTGCTGCTGTCCTCCACGACGTGGGGTATGCGCCGGATCTCGCTACGACTGGTTTCCACCCGCTCGACGGAGCCCGGTACCTCGAGCAGATCGACGCGCCGGATCGCCTCATTCATCTGGTCGCGCATCACTCCTACGCCGCGCTCGAAGCCGAACTTCGCGGGCTGGCCGACGAACTGGCCGATTACAAGGATGAAGGCACGGCCACGCGAGATGCGCTGTGGTGCTGCGACCTGACGACCACGCCGGACGGTGAGGCCACGGACGCGCGGGACCGGATCGCGGAGATCAAGCAGCGGTACGGCCCTGGCGATCTCGTGACGACCTTCATCACGAACGCGTCCCCGGAACTGCTTGCCGCGGTCGACCAGACTTGGACGAGGGTCCGGCAGGCTAGCTGAGATAGGGCCTGCGCCGGTTCTCCAGCGCGTGATCAATCCGGAGCCTCACGGACGGGTGGATGTTCAGGCTCGGCATTCGCGCGCCCGGAACCCACTCCACTCGCTTGGATTCCGAGCTCGTGCGCCGCTCACCGCCGACGGGCTTGGCGCGGAAGGTGATGGAGAACTCCTGGCGGACTTCGCCGTCGTCGTAGGCGATGACGTGGCTGGGGTCTGAGTAGATGCCGGTGACGTCGACGACCTCGACCAAGACCCCTGTCTCCTCCTCGACTTCCCGAATGACTGCTTCGCGGGTCGTTTCGCCGAGATCTTGCGCGCCGCCAGGGATCGCCCACAGCCCGTTGTCGGTGCGCTCGATCATGAGGACCTCGCCCGCGTCATTCGTGACGACCGCAGCAACGGCGACCACCAGGCTGTTCGCAGCCGGTGCGTTGGGGGCGTTGTAGTAGTCCTTCTTCGGCATGGTGGCCTACCGATTCCCGTGGTCAGCGGACGCCCAGATGACATCGAAGCTGTCGGCATATGTGGCGAACATGTCGCCATCGGTGAGCTGCCGCAAGTGAAGCGCCGGTGCGTGTGCGGCAACCTTGCCGTACACGTGCGGATTGATGATCATTTCGTCGTCAAAGCGGTAGATGGAGTTGTAGAGCACGGTCCCGTGGGTCCGGATCTCTACGTTTGGGACATCCACGATCGGCTCGAAGTACGCGAGGGCGTGGTCGACCTTCGCGGAGATCGTGTACTTGCCGATCCCCTCGTCAAGGCTTCGCTGGATCACGGCGTCGCTGTCGCGGTCGCCAAAGAGCAGGCGCACCTCCGCGCCATCGCGCGCCTTCTTCTCGAGCAGGTTCAGCAGGCCGGGCTTTTCGGTCAGGAACATGCCGACGTAGACGAGGATGTCGATCTGGCTGGTCGCTGCCGCAAGCAGCCGATCCCAGAGGTCTGGCGGCACGGCGCTGCGGTGCGGGTAGACCTTCACGATCTCTGACTCGCTTACGCGGTCCCGTTCTGCGGCCGATACCGCGTCGGGCCAGAGGTAGGACTCGCGCTCGCCCAGCTTCGCGGCGGCGGCTTGGCGGTAACGTCGATAAGGGGCGCGGCCGTTGCTGATCCACCTTCCCACGGTCTTGGGATCAACCTTGATCGCTGCCGCGAGCTCTTCCGGGGTTAGTCCTTTGGCCTCGATCGCGTCGCGAAGCCGTTCGTTCTGCATTTGGCGTCTCCCGTGACGTCTTGGGACGGCTGGGAAAGCCGGGACGTCCTGAGCCGTCCGGCTGTGCGGTGAACGCGTCCGCGCTGTTCGGCGAACCTTGAGTTGTAGGGCAAGAGCTCGACGGGGAAGGAGGAGCAGAGATGAGCATCGCGCCCGGCCACGGAGTTAATCGGCCGACTCTTGCTCAAGATGCTCGAGTCGAGCGGCGAGCGCGCGGACCTCGGACTGGAGCTGACGTAGTTGCTGCGTCACCTCGGCCAGTGATTCGCCAGTCTCGTCCGCAGCTGAGTCCGTTGGTGGCTCCAGGGCGTAGTACCCCAGCCCCGAAACGGCTTCGGCGTAGCCATCTTGAGCGAGCTGGAGAAGCGCCTTCTGCGCGGTCATCGAGGACACGTCGTGGTCCTTGGCCAAGGAGCGCACGGAAGGGAGCTTCGAGCCGGGCGGAAGGTCGCCGTTGTCGATCTTCTCCATGATCGACAGGGCTAGCTCCTGGTAGGGGTGCGCGGCCACACGCTGCGATTTCACGAGGTCACCGTACCTAGACGACGTAATACGCGCTAGATCACCCGATCAGACCAATGCGCACCGTACTAGCACAGTGCTATGGTGAACTAGTACGACAAAGAACGATCTGATACACGGAGGTAGAGATGCTGAGGAACATTCCGGCGAACATGCAGGGCTACAAGCTGATGGTTACCGAGCCGCCGCAGCCCAAGATGCGCGAGAACGACAACGGCATGCAGGAGATCGCGACCGACCGCAACGGTGTGCAGCAGTTCGTCGTGTCGCTGTTCGCGAAGCGCAAGGCTCAGCCCGGCGAGTTCGCGGGCAAGGGCGAGGAGATCCGGGTGACCCTGACCGCCGACCCCGGCGAGGGCTTCGAGGAGGGCGCCTACGTCCACCTGATCGACGCGACGGTCAGCCACTGGGAGAACAACGGCCGCTCAGGCCTGTCGTTCAAGGCGAACGGCCTGACCCCGGCGGGCGCGGACCTGTCGGCCGCCGCCTGACGAGTGCACGTTCGCACCTTCTCTATCTGACTTTCTAAGCCGAATTCCGGCTGCTTGCTGTTTGAGAATTCCAGAGTGGGCCGAGCTATGCCCAAAACCGGTGGGAATTCGCCGCCGGGAGGGCTTTATTGGCCCCTGGCCACTGCGTGTTCCGGGGGTCTTTATGGCTCTCAACGAAGGGAAGTGATGAGTGATGTCCCTGAAGTACTGCCCGGCGTGTGACATCAGCGCCGACCGGTATTCGCATTCGCAGGATCAGTTCTGCAGCCACCGCATCGCGGGGGAGGTGAGTGGCTAATGGGTTGTCAGCACTGGTTTTTCTTCGTCGACCCCGACGGGATGGCGCACTGCCAGGACTGCCCGCACAGCTGGAAAGCCTGCTGAAGGCAAGGCAAGAGAAGGGAGTGAATCGATGGCTTATTCGACCAACTCTGCTCGTCTCGCGGATCTGGCGCGGAGGCTGCGGGTGATTGAAGACGAGATCCAACGGTGTGATCGCGCGGCTGCGGTGCGACGAAAGACCGCGCAGGGCGCGTGGAAGACGGTGTTTATTCGCTCGGCTGTCGATCAGGCGGCCGACGACCTCGACGAGATCAGTGAGGAGTGGGCTGATGAAGGGATTTAACGGTATTGGCTTTCACGGCTCGGGCTGCCTGGGCGGAAAGCAGGTGATCCGCCATGCACGCTGAAACGGACTTGTTTGGAAACCCGGTCGCCCCACTGGAAAAGCGTGAACAGCGACGTCCCGAGGTCAATGACATGGAGTTGATCGAGAAGGTGCTGCGGGCGGCTTCGCGGGTCGGGTTCGTGCTGGTCGGCGTTCGTGAGGACGTCTACAAGCGCCTCCAGGACGACGAGGTGGAGCGCGTGCCGGAGCACATCGACGCGGCGGTGCACCAGCTGATCGAGGCGAAGTGGCTGGAAATCGGCGGCACGCACCACGTGCGCTATGACCGCTACCAAGGCCCAGCCCGGTCGGTGCTGATCCCGACGCGCTCGCGACGCACGGCCTACCGGTGGGCCGCCCTGCAGCCGCTGCCGAAGGCGGCCTGATCGCGATGGCGAAAACCTGCTCGCCCTGGTGCGACCAGGCCGCCGACGATCCGGCCTGCCGATCCTGCCGCCTCGCGCCGCTCGGGCCGGGCGAGACCGGCGAGGCGAAGTTGCGGCAAGCGCTGGCGGCGGTGCTGTTCGAGCTGAAGTTCTACGAAAAGGAAGTCGACGTATCCACCGATCTGCCGTTCTCATTCCAGGTCAACGACACCCGCGCCGAACTACTCGACACCATCGGCGCGATGCGGGGTTGGGCCGAGACCCACCTGAATGAGGTTGAGGGAAGGAAGCAGCGATGAACGATCCCGAGGAGGTGATTCGCCAAACCGGCGCGTGTCTGCGGCGATTGCAGAACATGGAAACCCAATTCACCGTCACCGGGCCATTCCAGTTCCGTGATGCTGGCACGTACATGGCGTTCATGGACGCCCTGCAGCGGGCGCAGTGGACGTTCGAGCAAGCACTGACCGATATCGAGGACTAGGAGGACGGGATGCAGGTTCAGGCGGCCAACCGCCACGCGATGACGAAGTACCAGGAGTTGATGACCGCGATTGCTCTGGTGCGCACCGCGTTGGATGAGGCCAAAAAGCTCCACAAGAAGATTCAGGAGCCCGGCGAGACCGATTGGCGGGTTCCGGGCCGTGACGAGATCGAGGGCGGGCACTCCAAGGCGGCCGTGCAGTTGACCTCGTTTCACGACGCGACGGTGAAGTGGGAAAAGGAACTCGTCTCGAAGGGATGGAGGGTCTGATGAGCAGCTACCAGGTGACGGCCACGATCGAAGATCTCGACAAGGCCATGAAGGCGTTGCGCGAGGCCATGAAGGGCCTGCAAGTGCGCACGGCGGGCTTCAAGAAGGACCACGACGAGCTGGCTCGGGCGGTGGCCAACTACAAGGTCGACCTCGAAGACGTCGCCCCCTACATCCAGGCGAAATAACCCGAACCAGTACGCACCTCCAGAGGGGCTCGGCTGCCAACGCGGTGGCCGGGCCCCTTTTCTTCGTCTACGCATGGGAGTTGATCAGTCATGGCATGGGCCAACCGACGCAAGGGCATGGAATGGCGCGCGGCTGGCTGGATGGCACGCCACCCCGCCATCACCACCACCCCGCCCGCGCTGGCGGCCAGCGTGCTCGAACTCGGCCCGGTCACCACCGGCGGTGCCGTGGCTGCCCTCGGCGCGGCTGGGCTGTCCTGGTACCGGGGCCACCCCGAGACCTTCGACCGCTGGGTCGCCCCCGCTCTGCGCTCGGCTCGGCGGAGATGGCTGCGCTACGTCGGGCACCGCTGGCGCGGGCTGATGATCGACTGCGAGTTCGGCCGCGAGAACCGCCGCACCGGCCACATCGAAGTGCCCCGCCTGCTGCGGGTCCGCTCGGCCTCGCCCTCGATCGACACGCTCTATGTCAAGGTCCTGCGGGGCCAGTCGCTCAAGCGCTTCCAGGACGCCACCGACGAACTCGCGATGGCGCTACGGGCTGACGCGCTCGGGATCGTGAAGGTCAAGCCCGGGGTCATCGCGCTGACCGTGGTGCGGGGCAACCCGTTCGAGCAGGTCATCGACCCCGCAGAGATCCCCGCGGATTCCTCGGATGTGGACCTGTCGGCGCTGTATCTCGGTGAGGACGAGTACGGCAACGACTGGACCGAACCCCTGATCGGGCAGCACTGGCTCGGAGTCGGCGCCACCGGCTCGGGTAAGGGCTCGCTGATCTGGAACCCCCTGCGCGCCATGGGACCTGCCATCCGCGACGGGCTCGTGCGGGTCGACATGTGCGACGTCAAAGGCGGCATGGAGGCAGGCAACGCCCGCCCGCTGTTCCACGAGTACGCCGACGAACCCGGCGAGGCACTCGAGGTCATCGAAGCCTTCCGCGACGACATGAAGACCACCCAGCGCGAGCTCGGGGAGGCGGGCAAGCGCAAGTTCACCGTCAGCCGCGAGACCCCGCTGCGGGTGCTCATGGTCGACGAGCTGGCCATGATGACCGCCCTCGGCGAATCCGGCATCACCCGCAAGGCCGTCAAGCTCCTGGCCGAGATCATGACCCAAGGCCGGGCCTCCGGCTTCTCGGTGTGCGCCTACCTGCAGGAACCGACCAAGGACATCCTCCCGGTGCGGGACCTGTTCACCCGCCGGATGTGCCTGCGCACCACCGCCGAGAACCACGCCGACATGGCCCTGGGCGAGGGGATGCGGGTCAAGGGTGCGCTGGCTGACGAGATCCCCGCCGACGAGGAACACGCCGGAATCGGCTTCCGCGTCGACCAGTACTCCCGCCGCCCGGTGCGGGTGCGCGCGGGCTACGTCGCCGACGACGACATCACCGAACTCGTGCGCACCTGCACTCCAGAGCCCATTGATTCCAACGTCGTCGAGTTCCGCCGTAACGACGAGCAAGACGAAGCCGCCTGACCCGAATCAGTACGCACTGTTCACAGAGGAAGGAACGAACCGATGAAGCCCGTTGTGCACGTGGAACTGACCGGCAAAGCGATCAAGACCGTGCTGCTGTTACTGGCCATCGCCACCGCGATCCTGACGTTGGTGTGGTTGTTGATCAGCCCCGCCTACGCGATCGCCGGAGGCATCGGTGTGGTCCTGCTCGTGCGGGGCCTGTATGCCCTGTTCACTCCTAGCACTGAGTAGGAGGCTGGCGTGTCCGAACCCAACGAACCCGACCAGCCAGAGCCCGACACGTCGGAGGTGGACAAGGGGCAGACGCGGCGGGTCCGCAAGCTCGGAGACCGCATCTCCGAAGCCCGTCACCTGCGCGGCCTGATCCGCGACCCGGACCTGCAGGCCGTGGAGATGGAACGCAGCGGACGGCGGACCTTGGTGGGGTTGTGGTTCTTCCTGAGCCTGGGGCTGGTGTTCACCACCGCTGGCGTGCAGCGCTTCCTCGCCGGGAAGACCACGATGGCGGAACCGTTGTGGTGGGCGGCCTGGACCGTCGAGCCGATGTTCGCGGGCCTGTTGATCGTGCTGCTCAACTTCGAGGCCGTGATCCTGTCCCACGGCATCAAGCCCGATCACGAGTGGTGGTCACGGCTCAAGCACGTGCTGCTGGCCTCCACGATGGCCATGAACGTCATCCCGCAGATCATGCCGCTGGCCACCGGCCGGTGGGAGGCGTTCAACCTGGGCTCGGCGGCGGTACACGCGATCATCCCGGTGATCGTCTACGGCATCGCCGAAGTCATCCCGGTCATCCAAGCCCGGCAACGGCAGGTCATCCTCGCCGCCTACGAAGCCGCCGACACCACCACGGCAGCCAGCCCACCGGCTCCGGAAGCACCACCGGAACCGCCGAAGCCTCCCGATCCTGCGGTCGGCACGGCACCGGTGGAGCGTCCGACCGCAGAGATCCCGAAGGCCATTAGCAAGGGGCCGAAGCTGCCGCCCCCGATGGCTCAGGCCGTCCAGTCGGCCTACGCCCGCGCCCAGAGCGAAGGACGCGAGTTCACCGCCGACGACATCCACGCCGTCATCAAGGTCGCGCCCGACCTGGCCGACCAGATCGCGGCCAGCTACACCCAACCCACCAACGGACACGCCATCGCGTAACCCGTTGCCGCACAACTGAAAAGCACCGATCGCTCGGCGGGACGCCACCCGGCGAGCACAAGACCCCGGTGACGTCCCGCCCCTGTCCTTCGTCAGGAGGTGGACCGTTGTCACCGACCGCGCTGATGACCGCACGCGACTACCGCGCACTGGCCGCTGACGGCTTCCAACGCCGCGCCCGTGCCGCGCACTTCGCCGAGTGGCGCGCCGAGACCGCCAGCACCGGCGGCTGCACCCACCCGGTCCGACTCTCCGGCTCCTGGGCCATCCAGGACAACACCACCGGCTCGGCGCTGGCCTCCCGCACCGGGCACATCACCGTCGCGTGCGGCAACCGCCGCGAATCGGTCTGCCCCTCGTGCTCGGATCGCTACGCCGCCGACGCCTTCCACCTCCTCCGAGCTGGACTGTCCGGCGAGACCAAGGGTGTGCCCGCCTCGGTCGCCGACAAGCCCCGCCTGTTCCTCACCCTGACCGCACCGAGCTTCGGACCGGTCCACAACCGCCGGGCACCCGCCGGTAAGGCCATTCCGTGCCGCTGCGGCGAATACCACCACCCCGACGACCCGCGAATTGGCCAACCCCTCGATCCCGAGGGCTACGACTACACGGGGCACGTGCTCTGGCAGGCCCACGCCGGAGCGCTCTGGCACCGCTTCACCACCTACCTCAAGCGCCACCTCGCCCAGGCCGCCGGACTCCCGCAGCGCGAGTTCGCCCAACAGGCACGGCTGTCGTTCGCCAAGGTCGCCGAGTTCCAGCGACGCGGCGTGATCCACTTCCACGCCGTCATCCGCCTCGACGGCCCTGACGGCGCCGGTGATCCGACCCCGAGCTGGGCTACCTCCGAGGTGCTCACCGAGGCCATCCGCACCGCACACGCCAACACCGTCATCACCTCACCCGAGGTCAACGGCCACACCTGGGAGCTGGCCTTCGGCGAACAGCTCGACATCCGCCCGATCCGGCCCGCCCACGCCAGCCAGGTCGAAGACGAACACGGTGTCATCACCGATGACCGGCTGGCCTCCTACGTGGCCAAATACGCCACCAAGGGCACCGGCAAGAGCGAAGCCGTCGACCGCCGCATCCGCACCCAAGCCGACATCGACCGCCTGACGGTCACCGACCACCACCGCCGCATCATCCAGACCGCCTGGGACCTCGTAGCCCCCGTGCCCTGCCCGGACTGCCACCCCGAGGGCTTCCACACCACCGAGGGCTGCGGCTGTCGGCACGCCCAGTACTGCCACACCTGCGGCAACGGCGGCGAAGTCACCCGCACCACCCGCCTGCACCGGCTCCACCCCGAGCTGGCCGACAAGCCGGACCCCTTGGATGCGCTCAAGCCGCGCCACTGGGCCCACATGCTCGCCTTCCGGGGCCACTTCCTCACCAAGTCCCAGTACTACTCCGTGCCCTTCCGGCACATCCGCGACGACCGCCGCCGCTACCGGCACGAAGAAGCATTGACCGAACTCGGAGTTTCTGACGATTCGATCACCGTCATCAACGACTGGTCCCTGGTCAGCGTCGGCCACCGCACCGAAGAAGAACGCGAACTCGCAGCGGCCATCGCCGAACGCCAACGCGAAACCCGCAAACACCGCCTCGCCAACGAAAGGAAGGACTAGCCATGATCCGCAACCTCTGGGGACCCCAGGACGTCGCCGACTACCTCGGCGTTCCCGTCGGCACCGTCTACCAGTGGCGCAGCCGTGGTGGCGGACCTCCTGGGCGGCGAGTTGGCAAGCACGTCCGCTATAAGCCCGACGAAGTCGAACGATGGTTCGAGGACCTTCCCGGGGAGGTGATCTGATGCCTCGCCCGTCACTCGAAGTCGGGACGTACGGCAAGATCCGTACCCAGAAGACCTCCACGGGCTACCGAGCCATCACGCAGTACCGTGACTTCGACGGCGTGACTCGGCAGGTCGAGCGGACGGGGCCGTCGGCGGCGAAGGCGACCCGGAAGCTCAAGAGGGAACTCGCCGACCGGCTCGCGCCGGTGCAGAACTCCGGCTTGTCGGCCGACTCGAGATTCCGAGAGGCCGCCGCGCTGTGGGTCGAGGAGTTCGAGCGATCTGTCGAGGAGGGCGTGCGCTCTCCGACCTCGCTCGACACTTATCGCGGCAGGCTCGACAGCTACGTGCTTCCACCGCTGGGCGAACTCCGGCTACGAGAGGTCACGACCTTCCGTGTCGAGCAGACCTGCCAATCGGTTCGACGCAACCTGAGCGTCGATTCGGCACGGACGGTTCGCAACATCATCTCGGGGATCTGCGGTCTGGCCGTTCGCTACCGGGCTATGCAGACGAACCCTGTCCGCGACATGAGCGCACTGGAAGGACGTCGCAAGGCATCCCGGGCGCTGGAGGCCGACGAGATGAAGGACTTGCTGCACGAGCTCGACACCAGCGACTTTGCTGTCCGCCACGACCTGCCCGACCTGGTGCGCTGGTATGCCGGGACCGGAGTCCGGACCGGCGAGGCGCTGGCGATGCACTGGACGCACTTGGATCTCGAAGCCGGAGTTGCCGACTGGGCGGGCAATCTGATCCGGGCAAAGGGAACAGGCCTGATGGTCAGCGATGGCAAGACCGAGGTCTCGGAACGCGACCTGGTGTTGCCGGATTGGTTGACCTCGATGCTGCGTGATCGGCGCACGAGGGTGGGGGAGCGGTTTGGCTGCGATCCCGACGAGCTGACAGGCCCGGTCTTTCCCAACACCAAGGGCGGGCTCCGCGACAAGCACAACACCCTGGCTCGGTGGAGAGAATTCCGAGCGGGGACTGACTACCCGTGGGTGACCTTCAAGACCTTCCGCCGTTCGGTCGCGACCATCCTGGATGAGGCCGGGCTCAGCGCTCGCGAGATCGCCGACCAGCTGGGGCACTCCAAGGTCTCAACGACGCAGGACATCTACATGGGGCGCCGAGTGAAGAGCCGCAAGGCCGCTGAGGCGCTGGGAAAGGCCGAATGGTTCGGTAGGTGAAATGAGGGAGGTGCGGATCAACCGTGCCTCCCTCATTTCGTTTGCCGCTCCGATGAGCCTGAGCCGGAGCTCGAGCGGTCGTCACCGGGCCGTCCGAGGTTGAGTGGTTCGTCGGGTAAACCATGGAAAAAGCATGGACACGATCAAGGCGCTCACTTCTGAGTGCGGCTTGACCAGGGAAGATGTGGGGCAGGTGGGACTTGAACCCACGACCTGACGGATTATGAGTCCGCTGCTCTTACCAACTGAGCTACTGCCCCCGGCCGTGCTCTCGATAACCGAGATCGTAGCGAGGTCACAGCGCGGTGGAGGCGCCGGGTGGAGGGGCCGTCCGGCCTACCCCTCGTTGGTCGGATCGGTTGAAACGCCTGCGCAGTCCCGTTGCGAAGCCCGGTCTAGTGATCAGCATCGGGTATCGGCGGTCGGTCCGGCAAGGGCTCGGGCCGTTGCCCGGTGATCAGCACCGGGCGGTGGCTATCAGGCCTCGATCGCAGAGGTAGCGGAGCTGCTGCTCGCCGCTGGTGGGTGGCTGGCCGCAGGCCGTGCCGCAGCGCTGGTGCTCGGGCAGCCGGGCGTACTGCTGCTGGCTGTACGGGTAGCCGGTCTTCTCCCGGTACTGCCGGTACTGCTCGGTCTCGGTGAGCCGGGTGCTTCCTTCCGAGGAGGTGGTGACGACCGTCCTCGGGGGTGTGGTGCTCGAGGACGGAGGTGTCACCGGTGCGCCTTCGCACGCCAGCAGTGCGATCGCCAGGGCGGTGGTCGCGATCGGCCTGGACATCGCCCCTCCTCGGCGGTCGGGTTCGGAGCCAGCTGAGTATCGAGTGCCGGTTCCATGAACGCGACCGCAGTGATCGGGCCTTGCGCCGCCCTCATGCCGTGCGATGTTCCCTAGTCGCGGGTGGTCCTGGCGGTGGTCACCGGTCTCGCCGGTGCGCCCCGATTTCCCTCGAAAAGGTGAAAGCGATTCGGAGGGAGATCGGGGCGCGGGGCAGGGCTCAGCCGAGGGCGTTGGCCAGTGCCTTGTACGCCGGCAGCGGGTCCTCGCCCAGGGGCTGGATCGCCACGTGGTCGGCGCCGGCCTCGATGTGGGCGGTGAGCCGGGCGGCGATCTCCTCCGCGGTGCCGTGCACGGCCAGGTCGTCGACCAGGCGGTCGGAGCCGGTGCCCGCGACGTCATCCTCGGTGTAGCCGTAGCGCTGGAGGTTGCGCGTGTAGTTGGTCAGGCGCAGGTAGAACCGGATCATGGGGCGTGCGGTGGTGCGGGCTCGCTGCGGATCCGCGTCCAGGACGACCTTCTGCTCCGGGGCGAGCAGCGGGCCATCGCCCAGCGTGCTGCGGGCCTGCTCGGTGTGCGCGGGGACGGTCAGGTACGGGTGCGCGCCCGCGGCGCGGTCGCGGGCGAGCTCGAGCACGCGCGGTCCCAGGGCGGCGAGGACGCGATCGGACTTCGGCACGCCCTCGGCGTCGAGAACGTCCAAGTAGTTGACCAGCGCGGTGTAGGGCTTGGCGTACTCGGCCGTGGCCTCGCGGTGGCCCGCGCCGATGCCGAGCAGCAACCGGCCCGGGTGCTTTTCCGTCACCCGGTGGTAGGACTCGGCGACGGTCTTCGCGTCCGAGTTCCAGATGTTGACGATGCCGGTGGCCACCGTGATCCGCTCGGTGGCGTCCAGCAGCCGCTCGACGGCGCCCAGGTCGGCCGGCGGGGAGCCGCCGACCCAGACGGTGCCGTAACCGAGGTTTTCGACCTCGACCGCGAGCTCGGTGGTCAGGTCGGTGTGCGGGCGCCAGATGCCGATCTTGCCAAGCTTTGCCGTCATGCCCCGCGCAACGAACTCCGGCGAAGGCGAATTCCTGATGTCGCCCGGTCGTGGATCAACCGTTCGTGCGCCACGTGTAGGCCGCCGAGATCGGGTGGTCGCGGAACTTCGCCCACTTCGGCTTGACCGCGACCCAGGCGTCGTCGATCACGCCCTCCTGCAGCTCGGCGAGCCGCCAGCCGGCCTGCAGGCCCGCGTTCGCGTGGTCGCTGATCAGGTGCACGTTGGTGCTGATCGCGACGTCCTCACCCGCGGCGTTGGTGTAGTGGGTGGGCATCCCCGAGGTCATGATGAAGTGCGGGTGGAAGGTCGCCAGCACGAACGCCGCGTTCGGTGCGGCGAGCCTGCGGGCCTCCCGGTACAGCGGGCGCAGATCGTCGAGGTGCTCGTCGATCAGCGAGCAGATCACCAGGTCGTAGGACGCCGATGGCAGCCCGGTGCTGATCGCGTCGCCCTCCACCAGCCGGTCGTGCACCCCGCGGCGGCGGGCCAGGTCCAGCATCTCCGGGGTGATGTCGACCCCGTCGATGCGCGCGACGCCCTTGTCCCGCAACCACTTCGCGGTGCGCCCGGTGCCGCAGCCGAGATCGGCCGCGCGCTCGACCTCCGGCCACACCGGATCCACCAGGCGCTCCAGCAGCGCCAGATCCATCACGTCCTCGACGGTGTCCTCGTAGGACTCCACCCACTCGCCGTACCCGGTCCGCACGTCGACCGTCCGATATCCCCTGGTGTCGAACCCGCTGAACTCCATGCTTCGGATTGTTGCCCGGCGGCGGTCGGCGAGGAAACCGACTTTTCGACGCTTTCAGCGCAGCGGCAGGCCCACGTAGTTCTCGGCCAGGGTGGTCGCCGCCGCCCGCGAGGTGCGCAGGTAGTCGAACTGGGAGCGTTGCAGGCGGCGATCGAAGTCCTGGTCGGGCCCCTCGAAGCGGTGCGTCAGCGAGGTCATCCACCAGGAGAAGTGCTGGACTCGCCAGACCCGCTGCAGGCACGCGGCCGAGTACTCGTCGAGTCCGGTTTCGGTGCCGGTGCGGTAGTGGTCCGCCAGCGCCTCGGCCAGCCGGTCGACGTCGGCGAGCGCGAGGTTGAGCCCCTTGGCGCCGGTGGGCGGCACGATGTGCGCGGAGTCGCCCGCCAGGAAGAGCCTGCCGTGGCGCAGCGGTTCGGCGACGAAGCTGCGCATCGGCGTCACCGACTTGTCGAAGATCGGCCCTTGCCGCAGCTGCCAGCCGGGGGAGTCCAGGCGGGTGGCGAGCTCGTCCCAGATCTGCTGGTCCGGCCAGTTCTCGATCGGTTCGTCCGGCGGGCACTGCAGGTAGAAGCGGCTGATGCTCGGCGAGCGCATGCTGTGCAGGGCGAAGCCGCGGGCGTTGTTGGCGTAGATCAGCTCGTCGGTCGAGGGGGCGACCTCGGCGAGGATGCCCAGCCAGCCGAACGGGTAGACCCGCTCGTAGACGCGTCGCACGTCCGCCGGGATCGCCTCCCGGCACACGCCGTGGAAGCCGTCGCAGCCCGCGATGAAGTCGGCCTCCAGCGCCTGGGACTCGCCCTCATGGACGAACGTGACGCTCGGGTGGTCGGTGGCGATGTCGTGCACCGCCACGTCGTCGACCTCGTGCAGCAGCCGCCCGCCGTCGGCGAGGCGCCGCTCGTTGAGGTCCCGGACCACCTGCTTCTGCCCGTAGACGGTGATCGAGCGGCCGGTGAGCTCCTGGAAAGGGATGCGCAGGCGCTCCTCGTCGAACTGCACGAACACGCCCTCGTGCTCCTCGCCCTCGCGGCCCAGCCGCTCGCCGACGCCGCACTCGTGCAGCAGATCCACGGTGCCCTGCTCGAGCACGCCGGCCCGCACGCGCTGCTCGACGTAGTCCTGGCTGCGCCGCTCCAGCACCACCGAATCGATGCCCTGCAGGTGCAGCAGGTGGGACAACAGCAGACCGGCGGGGCCTCCGCCGACGATCGCGACCTGAGTGCGCAACACGAACCTCGCTTTCCGACCGGGACCGCACCACTGTCGGTCGTGCTGCCGCCGCGGGCCATCCGTGGGCTTCCGCTGAGCGAGAAGATCTCCGCCCGGAACGCCAGCCTCTTGGCCGGTGTTGGCGGTCGGCCGGGGATGCCAGCATGAGGAACGTGGCGAAGGCGCAGCGGGCCGGTAGGCCCCGCGACCCCGAACTCGAGCCGCGAGCGCTGCGGGCGGCGCGCGGGGTCTACGCCGCGCGCGGCTGGAGCGGGTTCTCGCTCGACGAGGTCGCCCGCCGCTCTGGGATAGGGAAGGGCTCGCTGTACCTGCGGTGGCCCGACAAGGCATCGTTGCTGATCACCGCGGTGCGCGAGCGGGTCGGGTTCATCGCCGAGATCGACACCGGCGAGCTGCGCGCCGACCTGCTGGAGTTCGCGCGCGGCTGGCGCGACTACCTGCGCACCGAGGAAGGCGCGCTGATCCTGCGGCTCAACGTCGACGCGCAGTTCTTCCCGGACCTGGCCGCGGCCATGGCCGACGACCCCTATCCGGAGCACATCCGCGCGACCCGGGCGATCGTCCACCGGGGCATCGCGCGCGGCGAGCTCCCGGAGACCACCTCGGTGGCCCTGGTGGCCGATCTCGTCGCCGGTGCGGTCACCAACCACGTCAACACCACGCCACCCGCGCTGCTGGGGACTGAGTCCCCGGACTACGTGGACAGGCTCGTGGACACGGCCCTGACGGGCATCCGAGAAACCGGGTGAAGGGAACCGCCCCGGCGAAGCGACTTCGCCGGGGCGGTTCGTCGCGTCGGGCTGGCGCAGCGGGCCTTTCAGCACGCGGCGGTAGCCGCGCGGTGCGGACTCGGCCGGCGCGGCCTCGGGTTCTCAGACCTCGTCGGGCGAGAACACCTGCACGGCCGAGCAAACCGAGCTGAAGCACCTCCTCAGCCCAGCGAGCGGGCGATCTCGGCGAATTCGTCCAGCTGCCGCAGGGATTCGTCGCGGCGCCGGGTCGGGAGCAGCAGCAGGGCGGTGTCCACGCCCGCCTCGACGTAGGAGGCCAGCTCCTCCCGGTCCGGCGGTGCGGCGTAGACCGACACCGGGACCCGCCAGCCGGCGCGATCGCGGACCTCGGCGATGAGATCGCCCAGCTTCTCGGTGCCCCCGCGCGGCAGCCAGCCGCCGCCGTACTCGGCGACCCGGGCCATCGACCGCTCGCTCTCCCCGCCGACGTAGATCGGCGGGTGCGGTCGCTGCACCGGCTTGGGCCAGGCGTAGATCGGGTCGAAGTCGACGTGGTCGCCGTGGAACTCGGCGGCATCGGCGGTCCAGATCTCGCGCATCGCGCGGATCCGCTCGTCCATCAGCTTGCCGCGAGTGCGCGGGTCGGTGCCGTGGTTGCGCATCTCCTCGCGGTTCCAGCCCGCGCCCGCGCCGAAGATCGCCCGGCCGTTCGAGATCAGATCCAGGCTGGCGACCTCCTTGGCCGTGGTGATCGGATCCCGCTCGACGATCAGCGCGATCCCGGTCGCCAGCTTCAGCCGCTCGGTCACCGAGGCGATCGCCGACAGCGCCACGAACGGGTCCAGCGTGCGGTAGTAGATGCGCGGTAGGTCACCGCCGCCCGGATAGGGCGTTTCCCGGCTGGCCGGGATGTGCGTGTGCTCGGCGATGAACAGGGCGTCGAACCCGCGTTCCTCGAGACCTCTGCCGAGGTCGGCCGGGGCGATGCCCTCGTCGGTGATGAAGGTGGAAACGCCGAATTTCACCGGGACCCTCCTCGAAGTGGCTGTGCCAACAGGAGTACCGCCGCGTCGCCCGCTCAGCAAGGTCAGACTCGAACTGGCGTGAACGGCCGAAATTCGCGGGATTCGCGCGAATCGGTGATCGCGGACGCTCGCGCTGGGTAGACTGCACCGCTGCTGGGCGCAGCGAAGTCGATGAATCGCGCCGATCCGATCACAACCTACGAAGGGGTCTCGGGCGTCATGCACGAGTGTGACGGTGTCGATCGCTTTGCCCGCGACCGCCCGGCCGGGCGACGGGCTGGCGGAGATGGATGAGCTGACGAGCAAGCTGACCGATCTGTACCAGCAGCACTACAAGCAGCTGCTGCGGATCGCGGCCTTGCTGGTGGACGAACGCGCCGCGGCCGAGGACGTGGTGCAGGAGGCGTACCTGCGCGTGTTCAACTCGCGGACGCGCTTGCAGGACCCGGACAAGGCGCTGGCCTTCCTGCGCACCGCGGTGGTCAACGGAGCCCGTTCGGCGCTGCGCAAGCGCGCCGTGTTCCGCAGGTATCGGGCGCAGCTGGCCACCGACGAACACGCGCCCGACGACAACGGGCGCGGGATGGACCGGATGGTGCTGGCCCAGGCGCTGAACGAACTCCCGCGCAGGCAGCGGGAAGCTGTCGTGCTGCGCTACTACGCCGATCTCAGCGAGTCCCGGACGGCCGAGGTGATGGGCTGCAGCCCGGGCACGGTGAAGTCGTACTGCTCGCGCGGCGTGTCCAAGCTTTCGGCGTTGTTGGGGGAGCGGGTTTGAGTCAGGGCACCGAGGACGCCGAGCTGGTGCGCGCGCAGCTGCACCGGCTGGTCGAGGACGTCGAGCCCGCGCCCGACGCGCTGCCGAAGCTGCTGTCGGCGGCGCGTCGCAGGCGCGCGCGCAGGCGCAGGCCGGTGCTGGTGGGCGTGTCCGCGGCTCTGGCCTGCGCGACGTTCATCGCCGTGCTGGCGGGCTACTTCGCGCAGCCGCGGAGCACTCCGATCGCCGTGCAGCCGGACAGTTACGTCGCCAGCACCAAGCCCGGCGTGATCGCCGCCTTCGACGTGCGGACCGGGCGGCAGAAGGGCGAGGTCGCGCGGGTCGTCGGCGCCGACGGCTCGGATCTGGCCACCGACGCGGGACGGGTGTTCATCCCGGTTTCGACCGAGAAGGGCCGCGGAGTCGTCGAGATCACCCGGGACGGGGAGCGCGAGAAGATCGCCACCGTCGCCGACGGCCGTGCGCTGACCGCGGGCGGCGGGCGCGTGGCCTACGTGGACGGTGCCAACTACGTCGTGGCGCTCGGGCCCAACGGCAGGCGGGATCTGCCGGTGCGGGGGATGACCGTGCTCGACCTGGCGCTCGCCGACGACGGCAGGTTGGCCCTGCTGGTCGAGCGCGGGTCGAACCGCGAGGTCGTGATCGCGGGTACGGATGTGACCACATTGGATGGTTCGGTGGCGCTGCGCGGCAACCCCGAGTGCGGCCCGCTGGCGATCGCCTGGCGCGAGGACGCGGTCGCCGCGCTGGAACCGGTGAACTGTTCCTCCGGGCGCGCACGGGTGGCGACCTACGACGGGGACACGGGGCGCAAGCGCAGCGCGGGCACGCCCTTCGAGACCCCGGGGCTGCGACCGGGCAAACCGGACCTCTCCGCCGACGAGGTGGGCCGCTTCCTGGTCTCGGCGATCGATCGGGGCCAGTGGCTGGTCGACGGCGCGGACGTGAAGCGGATCCCGCCAGCCTGCGATCGGGAAGGGTACTGCACGGACGGTCCGGCCACCTTCTGACCGGGCCGCGATCGGACGGACACGCCCCCGATGTGACCAATCGTCGCGTTCGGCGGCCACCGAACGGGAGCATGTGCTCCGGTTTTCCTCGAACGGGTGGAGTGGTCCGTGCGCACGCAGCGGGTTGAAGTGGTGCGGTTGTGCCGGGTGGCTTTGCAGCGACCGCGGTGGCAGCAAGTCGTGGCGTTCGTCGTGTCGTCGTGGACGTTGGCCTGGATCCTCGGGCACTACGTCGCCGCGGTGGGGGCGCCGACCGCGCTCGGCGTGCTCGGCGGGTTCGGCTCCCGGGTCGGGTTCGTCGACGGGCGATGGGCCGACCAGCTGGCCGTGGCCTGGCACGAGGGCGGGGGCGCGCTCGTCGTTCTGGGCGGATTGCTGTGGGCCGCCACGACCGAGCGGGGACAGGCGCCCGCGCTGCTCGGCTGGGTGGCGGTGATGCTCGGGGCGGAGCGCGTGGGGTACCGGCCCGCGATCCTGTTCGCCCTGGCCACCATGATCGGCTTCGTCGCGGTGCTGTGGGCCGCCGCCCAGCTCGCCCGGCACTTCGGCTTCACCACTCTGCTGCCACCGGACGTCCTGCGCGCCGGAGTCACGGCCGCGGCGTTGTCGGCGGTCGTGCCGCTGTTCGCCCCGATGCTGTTCCTCTCCCGGCTCGGCAGGCCTTACCTGACTCGCGGGCCGCGGGTGATCCCGAGCGCGCGCAGCGGGGACGACCCGGTCGCCGAGGAATCGCCGCGGTCTAGCGCGGGGTGAGCCGGAGAGCCCGTTCGGTCATCGCGCGCAGCGCCACGTCCTCGGGGTTCGAGTCGCGCCCGGACCAGGCGGCTTGCACGATCCGCACGCTCCCGCCCTCCTGCTGGACGGCCCGCGCCGCGTCGGCGAATCGCTCCGGACCGCCCAGGGCGGTGATGCCGCCGGTGCCCGTCGCGGTCGCCATCGCGCGCAGCTCCGCGGCGGCGCCGGGGTCGCCCAGGGTCACGACGACAACCGAGACCGAGATCGGGCCGCCGCTCGCCCGGGCGTCGTGCGCTTCGCGGCGCAGGTTCACGCACGGGTGCTGCTCGAACCAGCGTTGGACGTCGCCGAAGGAATGCCGTGCGCAGGAGCCGTCCGTGGACACCGAGCGCTCGGTGAACCGCACGCCGTCGACCTGCTGCACGGCGGTGGGCTCCGGGCTCGGTGCTGTCAGCAGCGCCACCGCGAGCACCGCGCACAACAGCACCAGCGCGGCCGCCGCGCCGACGATCAGCTTGGTGCGCCGCGGGTTCGCTCGCGCGGGAGCGCTGGGATCGGTGTATCTGGGGATCAGCGTCGTGGCGCGTTCGGCCAGCTCCATCTCCGGGGATGCCGGGAATCCCTCGGCCAGCAGCTTTCCGGTGTCGAGGTCGCGTTCGGCGTGCACGCCGAGCAGTCGCAGCAGCTCCTGCGCCTGCTCGACCGAGCAGGGGCACTCGTAGGTGGCCAGCTCGCGCGCGGCGGACAGCACGGTGGTCGTGTTCGGCGAGACGACCCGCACCCCGCGGTGCAGGTCAGCGGTTGGCTGGGTGATCTGCCCCGCGTACGGTCCCACCGCCGCGATCGCGGCGACCGGCAGCGGTTCCAGCCCGCGCGACTGCGCGCTGCGCGCCAGCGCGGCCGCCGACTCGAGGGCGTCCTGGCCGGGATTGACCTTGCCCTCGGCGCGCACCAGCGGCCACCCGTCGACGGTCCACGGGGTGCTCAGCGGTGCGTCCAGCTTCGCAGCCGGTTCGGGCAGGTCGACGCCCAGCACCACCACGATCCCGCGCGGCTGGACGATCACCGCTTCCAGCGGCCGCGGGCTCCCCGGCGGGCGGCAGCCCAGCACCGCGACCCCGCCCAGCACCGATTCGCCCGCACCCCACGCGGTCAGCGCCGCCCGGACGTCGGCGCCGACCGACGCCGATGGTTCGCCGAGGCGCACCACGTGCATTCGAGACCTCCCAGGACGGCTGCGCTCCGGGCTCTCTCACCGCCGGTGCGCCGACCACAGACGTTAGCCGGGGGTCGCGTCCGCTGTCCCCGGGATCATGCTTTCGCCCATTCGAGTGGACTCTTTTGGCCTGTTGTCGTGCCTGAGTTGGTGCGTCCGAGGGAACGTGAAACACCTTTGCCGCGCCCGGGATCTGCGATTTCAGCAGAACGGAGCAGTCGGTCGGGTATGGCGACGGGCCGTTCGCGGCGAGTTTCAGGCGTGGTGAACCGGCTCTCCGGAGGTGGCGGAGATCTCCACCGGCAATGCAGAATGACGCCGCAATCTGGTGATCGTCGGGTTCGTGAGGTCGTAGGGGAAGACGTCCCTCGTCGAACAGCGGAGGTCAGCAGTGAGCACCCGTGGCAGCGACCGTGGCCACACCACCGGTGTGGTCTACGTCCACTCGTCGCCGTCTGCGGTCTGCCCGCACGTCGAGTGGGCGATTTCCGGCGCACTCGGCATACGGACGGAACTCCGCTGGACGGCGCAACCGGCAGCCCCAGGGCAGCTCCGCGCGGAGTGCAACTGGACGGGCGAGCCGGGTAGCGGCGCGCGTCTGGTTACCGCCCTGCGCGCGTGGCCGATGCTGCGCTTTGAGATCACCGAGGACCCGAGTCCCGGCATCGACGGACAGCGCTTCTGTCATGCACCCGGACTCGGCCTGTGGCGCGCCTGCACCGGTGCCAATGGTGACATCATGGTCAGCGAAGATCAACTGCGTACGCTGGCGGCCAACACCAAGGGCCCGGAGGCCTTCGGGCACCGGGTCGACCAGCTGCTCGGCACGGCCTGGGACGACGCCTTGGAACCGTTCCGCCGCGCCGGTGACGGTGCGCCGGTGACCTGGCTGCACCGGGTGGGCTGAGGCGAACCCGCGGGAACCGGCCCACGCGCTGACCCCGTTGTGCCAAGCTGGTGGCGTGGGTTGGCTGAAATGGGGGATACCGCTGGGTCTCGTCGTGCTGCTCGCCGCCGCCTTCGGCGGCGCGGTGCTCGCCCAGCGCGAGTACGGGGCGGCCGCCGCGTCGGCCGAGCGCTCCGGGGACGAGCCTGTCGAGGACCGCATCTCGCGGTCCGGGGTGGCGTACTCGCCGGACGCCGCGGCCTATCCCGACCAGCGGATCATCGAGGGCCTGCTGGACAACTACTTCGACAGCATCAACCACAAGAACTACGAGCTGTGGCGGTCCACGGTGCCTCCGAGCAAGTGGAAGGAGCTGCCGAAGGGGCAGTGGCACGAGGCCTACGACTCCACTCGCGACTACGACATCCGCGTCGACCGCATCGACCCGGCCAAGGATCGTTCTGCGCTGGTGATGATGAGCTTCAAGAGCGAGCAGGACCTCGAGGACGCTCCACCCGAGGTGAAATCGCGCTGCGTGCAGTGGAACGTCGTCTACCCGGTGGTCCTCTCGGGCAACGGGAGCGCCCAGCTCGACATCAGCAAGCTCCCCAACAGCTCCATCGCCGCACCCTGCTGATCGACACGTCTGCCCAGGGGGATATTTCAGTTCGGGGTTTGCGTGGCGGTGCCGGGAGCGGAACCTCAGACGCCGCCGGGCTGCGGGATCCGCGACTTGAGTAGCCACCTACGCGGCGCTGCGGCTGTCCTCGCCCGACGACGTCTGAGAACCCGCGGCGGCGCAGGCTGAGTCCCCCACCTGAAACAGCGGCTCCACCGCGCTCGGCAAGGACCCTTAAAGCTGTGAGCCTGCAAGGAGATTTTCCGCTTGCCGTGTGCGTGGCGGTGCGGCTGGCGGAGATGTCCGCACAGTTTTAGGCAAAACTGTCAGCTTGCGGGTTAGAGCGGGATGTTGTTGTGGGTGCCTCGGTGGTCCGGGGCGGTGGACAGGGCTTCGGCGATGCGGGTGCGGGTGGTCTTCGGGTCGATGATCTCGTCGACGACCCCGATCGACATGGCGCGGTCGACGCCGCCGGCCACTCGCTGGTGCTCCTCGGTGAGGTCCTCGATGACGGCCTCGCGGTCCTCTTCGGGGGTCGCGGCGATCTTCTTGCGGGTGCAGCACCTCGACGGCGGCCTTGGCACCCATCACGGCCGCTCCGGCTTCCGGCCAGGCGAACACCGCGGTGGCGCCGAGCGCGCGGGAGTTCATCGCGATGTAGGCGCCGCCGTAGGCCTTGCGAGTCACCAGCGTCACGCGCGGCACCACGGCCTCGCCGAAGGCGTGCAGCAGTTTCGCACCGCAGTGCACCACGCCGCCCCACTCCTGACCGACACCCGGCAAGTATCCGGGCACGTCGACCATCACCAGCAGCGGGATGCCGAACGAGTCGCACATGAGAACGGCGGGGACGGGCCGAGCGCCCGTCCCCGCCGTCAGCTGCGGTTATGCCTTGGCGAAGGCGAGTGCGACGTTGTGCCCGCCGAAGCCGAAGGCGTTGTTGATCGCGGCGGTGTGCTCGACGTGCCGCGGCTTGTCGGCAACCACGTCCAGCTCCACCTTCTCGTCGAGCGTTTCGAGGTTGCGGGTCGCCGGAATGACGCCGTGGTGCAGCGCCAGAACCGTCACGATGCTCTCCACCGCGCCCGCGCCGCCGACGAGGTGACCCAGCGAGCCCTTCGGCGCGGTTACCGCCGCGCCGTCGCCGATGGCCTTGCGCACCGAGTTCGCCTCGCCCACGTCACCCACCACAGTGGACGTCGCGTGCGCGTTGACGTGCCCGATGTCGCCCGCGGTGAGCTCGGCGGTCTCCAGCGCCTTGCGCATCGCCGAGATCTGACCCAAGCCGTCCGGGTGGCTCCCGGTGATGTGGTACGCGTCGGAGCTGATCCCGGTACCGGCCAGCCTGCCGTAGACCCGGGCCCCGCGCGCCTTGGCGTGCTCGGCGCTCTCCAGCACGACCACGCCGGCGCCCTCGCCCATGACGAACCCGTCGCGGTCCACGTCGAACGGCCGGGACGCGCGGTCCGGGTCGTCGTTGCGGGTGCTCAGGGTCCGCGCCTGGTTGAAGCCGGCGACGGTGATCGGGTGGATGCAGGCCTCCGCGCCACCGGCCACGACCACATCGGCCTGGCCGGACCGGATCATGTCGAAGCCCTTGGCGAGCCCTTCGGCGCCGGAAGCGCACGCCGAAGCGGGCGAGTGCACACCGGCACGAGCGCGCAGGTCCAGGCTGACCATGGCGGCCGGGCCGTTGGGCATCAGCATCGGCACGGTCAGCGGCGAAACCTTGCGCAGTCCCGAGGCCTTGAGCAGATCGTTCTGCTCCAGCAGGGTCAGCGGGCCGCCGATGCCGGTGCCCAGCGAGACCCCGAGCCGGTCCGGGTCCACGGCCTCGGACTCGTCGGTGGGCATCTCGATGCCCGCGTCGGCCCACGCCTCGCGGGCGGCGATCACCGCGATGGCCTCGCAGCGATCCATCCGCCGCAGTTGCACGCGGGGCAGCACCTCGCTCGGCTCGACCGCCAGCGGCGAGCCGATCTTGGTGGGCAGCTCGTAGGTGTCCAGCCACTCGGCTTCCAGGCGGCGGACACCGGTCCTCCCGTTGAGCAGTCCGTCCCAGGTGGACGCGACGTCACCGCCCAGCGGCGTCGTCGCGCCCAGCCCGGTGATCACGACATCCGTGGTCATGCGTTCTTGGTGATGTAATCCACCGCATCACCGACGGTCTTGAGGTTGGCCAGCTCGTCGTCCGGGATCTTGACGCCGAACTTGTCCTCGGCCTGCACGGCGATCTCCACCATGGACAGCGAGTCGATGTCCAGGTCGTCGACGAAGGACTTGTCGGTGGTCACGTCGGCGGCGTCGACACCGGCGACCTCCTCGACGATGGTGGCCAGACCGGAGGTGATTTCTTCGTTCGACACTGGGTTTTCCCTTCCTGGTTCTTGCTGAACCGCGGGCGCAGGAAGCCCGCGGCGGTTTCTGGGTGTCAGGGGCAGACGGCGACCTGGGCAGAGTAGGACAGCCCGGCTCCGAAGCCCACGAGCAGCATCACGGCCCCGCTCGGGATTTCCCCGGCCGATCGCATGTGGTCGATGGACAGCGGGATCGATGCCGACGAGGTGTTGCCGGAGTAGACGATGTCACGCGCCATGATCAGGTCATCGCGGGCACCCAGGTTCTGCAGCTTGCGCGTGATGGCCTCGACGATGCGCAGGTTGGCCTGGTGCGGCACCACCACGTCCACATCGGACAGCTGCAGCCCGGCGGCCTCGACCGCGCGCGCCGCGACCGGGGCGATCTGCGTGGTCGCCCAACGGAAGACCGACTGGCCCTCCTGGTAGATGTACTTGTTCTCGCGCAGGTAGATGGTGTCGACCAGGTCGCCCGCGCTGCCCAGCACACCGGGTCCCAGCTGCGGTTCCTCGGCCGCGCCGACCACCGCGGCGCCCGCGCCGTCGGCGAAGATGATGCAGTTCGCGCGGTCCTCCCAGTCCAGCCATTCCTGGAACCGCTCGGAGCCGATCACCAGCACGTTGCGCGCCGAACCGGCGCGAACGGCGTCGGAGGCCTGCGAGATCGCGTAGACGAACCCGGCGCAGGCCGCGTTGAGGTCGTAGGCGCCCTTGGCCTTGATCCCGATCTGATCGGCCACCTGCGCGGCGGCGTTCGGGATCCCACCGGGCATGGTGCAGGTCGCGACGACCACCTGGTCCACATCGGACGGGCTCAGCCCGGAGTCGGCGACGGCCTTGGCCCCGGCCTCGACGGCCATGCTGACCACGGTCTGGTCGTCGTCGGCGAGGCGGCGGTGCACGATGCCCACCCGCTGCTGGATCCACTCGTCGTTGGTGTCGACGAACTCGGCCAGGTCGTCGTTGGTGACGATCCGGTTGCCCTGGGTGCTACCGAAGCCCAGCAGCTTGGTCCCCGCGATGGCGGGATTGGTGGCGATGCGGGGCAGGCTCACTCGGGGCTCCCGATCAGTTCGGCGACCTTGTCCAGGTCGGCAGGGGTCTTGAGGGCGACGGTCTTGACGCCCTTGAGCTCGCGGCGCACCAGCCCGGCCAGGGTGCCTGCGGGCGGGAACTCCACGACCGCGTCGACGCCGCGATCGGCGAGGGTGGCCATGCAGCTGTCCCAGCGGACCGGGCTGGTCACCTGGTTGACCAGGCGGCGCAGGATCTCGCCCGCGTCGGTGACCACCGCGCCGTCGGCGTTGGACAGCAGCGGCCGCTCGGCGTCGCTGGCCTTGACCTCTTGGGCGTGCTTGGCCATGGCTTCCTTGGCGGGAGCCATGAACCGGGTGTGGAAGGCCCCGGCGACCGGCAGCGGGCGGACCCGGGCTTCGCTCGGCGGCTCGGCGGCCAGCTGCTCGAGCGCGCCGGTCTTGCCCGCGGCCACGATCTGGCCGGTGGCGTTGCGGTTGGCGGGGTCCAGGCCCAGCTTCTCCAGGTGCGCGAGCACGGCCGCCTCGTCACCGCCGAGCAGCGCGGACATGCCGGTGGGCTCGAGGGCGCAGGCCGCGGCCATCTCCCGGCCGCGCACCGCGGCGAGGGCCACCGCGTCGTCCGACTTCAGCGCGCCCGCCACCGCGGCCGCCGCGAGCTCACCCACGGAGTGGCCCGCGACCGGGGCGTCGGCCGGGACGTTCACCCGGCGCCGCAGTTCGTCGGCGGCGATCAGCGACAGGGCGACCACCAGCGGCTGCGTGACGGCGGTGTCCTTGATCTCCTCCGCGTCGGCGGTGGTGCCGAGGCGGGTCAGGTCCAGGCCGGTCAGCTCCGACCAAGCGGCCAGCCGTTCGGCGACGCCGTCGAGCTCGAGCCACGGGTTAAGCATCCCTGGGGTCTGCGACCCCTGTCCGGGGGCGAGAAGCGCGATCACACTTGACACTGAACACTCCAAGGCTTGATCGGGGTGATGCCGGGAGAAACGAAGTCCGGCGGGCAAAATTGTGGAGTGTCTACAACCGAGGCGCGTACCCGGTCCGGAAACATCTCGCAATGTTGTTGAACTTGACCCGTACGTGGCCGACAGGTGACGGAGCCGCTTCGGCGGCCCCCGGGCTGGTCACCACAGCCCGCGCGCCTTGGCGAGCCTGCCGACCGCGAGCCCGCTCCGCAGCACGTGGGCGTCCCGGGCGTTCGAGGGCGTGCGGCCGGTGAGCTCGGCGACGCGGCGGAGGCGGTAGCGGACGGTGTTCGGGTGCACGTAGAGCTGCTTGGCGCAGTTCTCCAGCACACCGCCGACCTCGAGGTAGGTGTCCACGGTATCCATCAGCGCTCCGCCCGCATCGGCCAGCGGCAGCACGATCTGCTCGACCAGCTGGCGCTCGGCCTCGGGGTCACCGGCCAGGGCGCGCTCGGGCAGCAGGTCGCCCGAGGGCACCGGCCGGGGCGCGGTCGGCCAGGCCACGACGGCCCGCAGCGCGGACATCGCGTCGCCCGCCGAGCGGTGCGCCTCGGCGAGGCTGGGGGTGGTGGGGCCGACGACCACCGGGCCGTCGCCGAACGCCTCGGCGAGCCGGTCGACGGTCTGCTCGCGTCCCCGGCCTTCGCCGCTGCCGCCGAAGACCACGACCAGACGGGTGCCCTGCACGCTCAGCAGCACCGGGCAGCCGACCCGGGCGGCCCTGCTGCGCACCTGGTAGACGATGGTCGGCGGGTCGTCCGAGGGCGCCGTGCCGACCAGCACGGTGGCTTCCGAGCCCGGGTCCCAGCCGAGCGCGGCGGCGCGGGACAGCAGCGATTCCTCGGCGTCGCCACGCACGATGCCGTCCACCACCAGCGCTTCGAGCCGGGCGTCCCAGGCGCCGCGGGCCTCGGCCGCGGCCGCGTACGAGGTGGCCGCGGCGAAGGCGACCTCGCGGGTGTAGCGCAGGATCGACTCCCGCAGCAGGGCTTCCTCGTGCTCCTGCTCGGCCAGGCCGGGCAGGTCCTGCTCGAAGATGTCGATGGCGACCCGCACCAGTTCCAGGGTCTGGCGGAGGCTGACCCAGCGGGAGAGGTCCTGGGGCGCGTGCCGGAACGCCTCGGCGGTCAGCCGGATCGACTGGGTGGGGTCCTCCAGCCAGGCCACGAAGTTGGCCACGCCGGTCTGGGTCACCAGCTGCACGCTGGCCCGCTGGTCGGCGGGCAGCCGGTTGAACCACGAAAGCTGCTGCTCCATCGCGGTGATGCTGGCCGTGGCCAGGCCGCCGGAGGCCCGTTCGATGCCGCGCAGGGTGGTTGCCGAGATTTCAGTGCGTGTACCGGTGTCCCGCTCACCAGCGTCTTCGGTACTCATGGCCACAGAATCGCACGCCGCCGATTTGCCCCGTTGCACGGCGGGCGGAAGGCGTGAGCGAGGTCGCCGATCCATGTTCGAACGCGCTAAGTAATCACTATGTTACCTATCGTGTGGTCGCATTCATCAATTCGTGGGGCATGTTGTAGTTGCCGCTCCGAAGTTGATCGAGAACGATTCCGCGACGACGCGACTTCACCTTTTGCTTTTGAGGAGAAATAGTGGGAGCTCTCCAACAGGGATTGGCGGCGGCCTGGTCGGCGGTTGCCACCTTCGTGCCGAAGCTGATCGTCTTCCTGATCCTTCTGCTGGTCGGGTGGCTGATCGCGAAGGCCGTCTCCAAGGCCATTTCGATGCTGTTCAACCGGCTCGGGTTCAACAAGCTCATCGCCAAGTCCGGCCTCGGCGACATGACCAAGAACTCGAACATCGATATCGCTGACATTCTGGTCAAGCTGGTCTATTACTTCATCTTCCTAATCTTCCTGCAGCTGGCGCTGAGCGCATTCGGCCCGAACGCGGTGAAGGACCTCATCGACCAGGTCGTGCTGTTCCTGCCGCACATTCTGGTGGCGGTCGTGCTCGTTCTGGTCGCCGCGGCGATCGGTCGCGCGGTCGGCGACCTGGTCCAGAGCGCGCTGGGCAACCGCCCGGTGGGCCCGCTGATGGGCAAGATCGCGTTCGGCGTCATCCTCGCGCTGGGCATCATCGCGGCGCTGAACCAGATCGGCATCGCCGTCACCGTGACCACCCCGGTGCTGATCGCGGCGCTCGCCGCGGCCGCCGGCGTGATCATCGTCGGCGTCGGCGGTGGTCTGATCCAGCCGATGCAGCAGCGCTGGAGCCGCTGGCTGGACAACGCCGAGCAGCAGTTCGGCGGCAAGGGCGGTGCCTCCGCCGGTGCCTCCGCCGGTGCCTCCGCCGGTGCCGCAGGCGGTGCCGCAGGCGGTGCCGCGAGCGCCGAGCAGACTCAGCAGATGCCGCAGCCGGGGGAGCAGCCGCCGCAGCAGTGACCTGAGCGCACTGGATGAATCGGGGTCCGCCCATCGGGTGGGCCCCGATTTTTCACGCCGTTGGCTGTATTCGGGCGCGTGGAGTCCGGACACCATGAGCCGGAGGAGATCGGACCTGGGGGTGATCGCCCGTGGCGTTGCCGCTGGACTGGCTCGCCGACGTGCTGCGCGCGGAAGGGCTGGCGGTGGTGGAGACCGGTGGCTGGCGGGAACGCACCGCTTCCGGAGAGCAGCCCGCGCCGATCGGGGTGCTCGAGCACCACACCGCCACGCCGGCCTCCTACGAGGATCCGGCGCCCAGCGTGCGGCTGTGCATCGACGGGCGATCCGATCTGCCCGGGCCGCTGTGCCACGCGGTCATCGGCTTCGACGGCGTGGTGCACCTGATCGCGGCGGGCCGGGCCCACCACGCGGGCGAGGCCAAGGCTTCGGGCCCGAATCCCGCCGGTGACGGCAACACGCTCTACGTCGGCTTCGAATGGGACTACCAGGGCGTCGAGCAGGGGCCCAGCCCGGAGCAGTACGGCGCGGCGATCACCGCGACGCACGCCGTGCTGCGGCACCTCGGACTGCCGGTGGAAGCCGCGCGCGGGCACAAGGAGACCAGCGTGACCGGCAAGATCGACCCAGGGCACGTGGACATGGATCGCTTCCGCGCCGACTTGGTGGGCAAGGATCGGGAGGACGAGATGACTCCGGAGCAGGATGCCGTGCTGCGGCGCCTGGAACACGAACTGCTCGGTCCGCGCGGGCCCAACGGTGAGATCAGGGGCTGGCAGACCGAGGTCGGCCCGCGCACGATCGTGGCGATGCTCGTGGACCTGGTCAACAAAGTGGTGCCCGCGGACGACGAGCCCGCGGCGCAGAAGGCGCCGGAAGGTGCCCCGGCGGGGCAGGCGCCCGGGCCGGGGAAAGCGCCGGTTCCGGAAAAGGGCGCGCACGCACCGGTTCAGGGGCCGGTTGCGATCAAAGCGGCCTTCGAGGCCCTCTCCCCGCAGGAGGCCGCTCCGCTGCTGGCCGAGCTGGTCCGCATTCAACAACAACGGCAGCCCGCGCAGCGCTAGGAGCTTCCGGGTGCGAACCCGCGTGGCACGAGCCGGGTTCCGCAGTCGGAACGGCCGCCGGTGTGGCACGCAGCGGGAGTGGCAGAGCAACCCGCGAGCGGGCCTAGCTCTCGTGCGTGACCCGGCGGCGCTGAGCGCGCTGGTCGCGCCGGTTGAGCAGCCGCTTGACCAGCGCGGGCTGCTGCGCCAGGGCCTCGGGCTCGTCGAGCAGCCGATTGAGCCGCTGGTAGTAGCGGTTGGGCGAGAACCCGAAGCGCTCCTGGATGATGCGCTCCTTGTTGCCCGGGTAGTGCCAGTGCTCGAGCTCGAAAGCGAGGATGGCGCGGTCGGTGTCGTTCATCGGCGCTCCCTCCTCGGATCTGACTGATCGAGTCTACCGATCAGGGCACGCCTGTTCGATCGGCCATCCGGGCAGCTGTGATCCGGCTTACCTCCGCTGCCGGGAACAGATCCGCGGGCGAATGATGTTGGACGGATTCGTACGAACTCGTGCGCTCCGGGGCTCGGTGAAAATCCGAACCGGCGGTGACAGTCCGCGAACCGCTCCCGGGATGGGGAGCCGGCCGAACCGGTGGAACTCCGGTACCGACGGTGATAGTCCGGATGAGAGGACGCGCACGGGCGGTCGTTGCCCGCGTGCGCGCGCTTTCGGTGCCGCGGGCGCTTCGACGGCCCGCGCACGCCCCGGCGCGTCCAGGCGGGAGGAGCGGGCGTGCAAGCAGTGGGGCAGTGGTTGCTGGACAACGGGATCACCGTGCTGGGCCAGCACATTTCGTGGGCCGAACTGGTCGGGCAGCTATGCGCGCTCGCCGTGGTCTTCCTCGCGCAGCGCCGATGGGTCGCCACCTGGCCGGTCCAGGTCTCGGCGACGGTGCTGCTGTTCGCCGTCTACGCCTCGGCTCACCTTGGCGGGCTGGCGATCCGGCAGGTCGTGATCCTGCTGATCTCGGTGTACGGCTGGTGGGCCTGGAAGCGCCGCACCGACCCGGTCTACGGCGTGGCGATCCGCCGCGCGACCGGGCTGGAACGCCTGGTGCTGGTGGGCGTGCTGGCCGCCGGCACGTCCGCGTTCGCGTTGCTGCTCTCGGCGCTGGACGCCTCCTGGGCGCCCTGGCCGGACGCGTGGATCTTCGTGGGAACCGCCGTGGCGTTCTGGGCGCAGGGGCGCGGACTGGTCGAGTTCTGGTTGGTCTGGCTGGCCGTCGACGCGGTCGGCGTGCCGCTGCAGTTCGCCTCCGGATTGCACTTCAGCGCGGCCATCTACCTGGTCTTCGCGGCGCTGGTGATCCACGGCTTCTGGAGCTGGAACCGCACCGCGCGATTGCAGCGCGCCCAGCAGCCGACCTCCGCCGAGGCCTGACGCGGCGGCGTCCCGCGCGCCACGAGTGAGCGGGCAGGTCTCAGAGCCGGTCGGTGATCGCCGCGGTGGCGGCCTTCGTGCCGCCTTCCGGGACGCCGCCGGTCAGCCGGATCGCGCCGTCCGCGCAAGCCGACTCGACGGCCGAGGCGATGCGGTTCGCGGTCCCGGCGAGGCCGAGGTGTTCCAGCAGCAGCACGGCCGAGAGCACCTGCGAGATGGGGTTGGCCCGGTCCTGCCCGGCGATTCCCGGCGCGCTGCCGTGAGCGGGTTCGAAGTAGGCCGCCGCGTCGCCGATGTTGGCCGCCGGGCACATGCCCAGGCCGCCGACGGTAGCCGCGCCGAGGTCGCTGAGCATGTCGCCGACGAAGTTCTCGGTGACCAGCACGTCGAAGTGCCCCGGATCGGCGACCAGGTCGTGCGCGGCCGCGTCGGTGTAGCGGTGCTCGGCCTCGATGTCCGGGTACGCCGCGGCGATCTCGTCGAAGACGTCCCGGAAGAACGCGAAGCTGCGCAGGACGTTGCTCTTGTCTACGCAGGTCACCCGCCGCACCCCGTCCTCGGGGGCGCCCCGGCGCCCGCGCGCGGTCTCGAACGCGAAGCGGACCACGCGCTCCACCCCGGCGCGGGTCATCAGCAGCTGATCGCTGGCCGCGTGCTCGTTGCGCACCCCGCTGCCCCTGGACAGGTACAGGCCCTTGGTGTTCTCCCGCACCAGGACGTAGTCGATCCGCTCCGCGGTCCCGGGCACGCCGGGAAGCAGCCGCACCGGGCGCACGTTCGCGAAGGTGTCGAGGCCGTTGCGCAGCACACCGCCGAGCACGCCCGCTTCGGTGCCGTCCGGCTTGCGCACCTCGGGCAGGCCGACCGGGCCCTTGAGCACCGCGTCGTAGTCGGTCCGGAAGCGCTCCAGCGCTCCGGGCGCGAGCGGTTCGCCGGTCGCCAGGTAGGTCCCGGCACCGCCGGACTCCTGCCCGAACGAGAGCTCGACACCGTCGAGCTCGGCCGCCGCCCGCAGGATCTCGCGGGTGGAATCCATCAGCTCCGGCCCGATCCCGTCACCGTCAACGCAGCCGATCCGCACCATGCGCCGCAGTATGAACCAGGGCCGAAGCCCGTCCGACGACCGGAGGCCCTCCGGCGGCCGGCACGCTCGTGCGCGACCGCCGGAGGGCTCGCGGGTCAGGCCACGCCCGAGTCCGAGGTCTGCGGGCCCGCCGCCTGCGCGTCGTCCAGGCGGTACTTGCGGACCGCCTCGACGACCTTGCTCTTGTCGACCTGGCCCGCCCGGGCCAGCGCCTGCAGCGCGGCGACCACCGTCGACTCGGCATCGACCAGGAACACCCGGCGGGCGGCGGGACGGGTGTCGGAGAACCCGAAGCCGTCGGCGCCGAGGCTGACCATCTCGTTGGGCACCCACGGCCGGATCAGGTCCGGTACCGCGCGCATCCAGTCGCTGACCGCCACGACCGGGCCCTCGGACTGCGACAGCGCGCGGGTCACGTACGGCACCTGCGGTTCGGCGTCCGGGTGCAGCAGGTTGTGCCGGTCGATCTGCTCGGCCTCGCGACGCAGCTGCGACCAGGACGTCGCCGACCACACGTCGGCCCGCACGCCCCACTCCTCGGCCATCATCTGCGCGGCCTTGACCACCTGCGGCAGGATCACGCCGGAGCTGATCAGCTGGGTGCGCGGCCCGGAACCCGACGGCGCGGCCTGGTAGCGGTACAACCCGCGCAGCAGGCCGTCCACGTCCAGTCCGCTGGGCTCCGCGGGCTGCTGGTACGGCTCGTTGTAGACCGTGAGGTAGTAGAAGACGTTCTCCGGGTCCTCGCCGAACATCTTGCGCAGCCCGTCCTTGACGATGTGCGCCACCTCGAACGCCCAGGCCGGGTCGTAGGCGATCACCGCCGGGTTGGTCGCGGCCAGCAGCTGCGAGTGCCCGTCGGCGTGCTGCAGGCCCTCACCGGTCAGCGTGGTGCGTCCCGCGGTGGCGCCCAGCACGAACCCGCGCGCCATCTGGTCGGCCGCGGCCCAGAACCCGTCGCCGGTGCGCTGGAAGCCGAACATCGAGTAGAAGATGTAGACCGGGATCATCGGTTCGCCGTGCGTGGCGTAGCTGGTGCCCGCGGCGGTGAACGAGGCCGTCGAGCCCGCCTCGTTGATGCCCTCGTGCAGGATCTGGCCCTGCTCGCTCTCCCGGTAGGCGAGCATCAGCTGGTAGTCCACCGGCGTGTACAGCTGCCCGTTCGGGTTGTAGATCTTCTGCGACGGGAACATCGAGTCCATCCCGAAGGTCCGCGCCTCGTCCGGGATGATCGGCACGATCCGCTCGCCGATCCCGCTGTCCTTGGCCAGGTCCTTGAGCAGCCGGACGAACGCCATCGTGGTGGCGACCTCCTGCTTGCCGGAGCCCTTCCGGATCACCTCGTAGACCTGGTCGCCGGGCAGCACCAGCGGCTTGGACTTCGCCCGCCGCTCGGGCAGGTACCCGCCGAGCTGGCTGCGCCGCTCCTGCATGTACTGGATCTCGGGGGAGTCCTGGCCGGGGTGGTAGTAGGGCGGCAGGTACGGGTCGAGCTGCTCGTCGGGGATCGGGATCCGCAGGCTGTCGCGGAACAGCTTCAGGTCCTCGACGGTCAGCTTCTTCATCTGGTGCGTGGCGTTGCGGCCCTCGAAGTGCGCGCCCAGGCCGTAGCCCTTGATCGTCTTGGCCAGGATGACCGTCGGCTGCCCGTGGTGCTCGGTGGCAGCCTTGTACGCGGCGTAGACCTTGCGGTAGTCGTGCCCGCCTCGGCGCAGGCCCCAGATCTCGTCGTCGGTGAGGTGCTTGACCATCTCCTTGGTCCGCGGGTCGCGACCGAAGAAGTGCTCCCGGACGAAGGCGCCGTCGTTGGCCTTGTAGGTCTGGTAGTCGCCGTCCGGCGTGGTGTTCATCAGGTTGACCAGGGCGCCGTCCCGGTCGGCGTGCAGCAGCGAGTCCCACTCGCGGCCCCAGATCACCTTGATCACGTTCCAGCCGGCGCCCCGGAAGAACGCCTCCAGCTCCTGCATGATCTTGCCGTTGCCGCGCACCGGCCCGTCCAGCTGCTGCAGGTTGCAGTTGATCACGAAGGTGAGGTTGTCCAGGCCCTCGTTGGCCGCGGTGTGCAGCAGCCCGCGCGACTCGGGCTCGTTCATCTCGCCGTCGCCGAGGAAGGCCCACACGCGCTGCTGGGAGGTGTCGGAGATGCCGCGGTCGTGCAGGTAGCGGTTGAACCGGGCCTGGAAGATCGCGTTCATCGGGCCGAGGCCCATCGACACGGTGGGGAACTCCCAGAAGTCCGGCATCAGCCGCGGGTGCGGGTAGGACGGCAGGCCGCCGCCGTCCCCGGCGTGCGAGTGCTCCTGCCGGAACCCGTCGAGCTGGTGCTCGCTGAGCCTGCCTTCCAGGAACGCGCGCGCGTAGATGCCGGGGGAGGCGTGTCCCTGCAGGTAGAGGTGGTCGCCACCGCCGGGGTGGTCCTTGCCGCGGAAGAACCAGTTGAGCCCGACCTCGTAGAGGCTGGCCGAGGAGGCGAACGAGGAGATGTGGCCGCCTACGCCCACGCCCGGACGCTGCGCGCGGTGCACCATCACAGCGGCGTTCCAGCGCATCCACGCCCGGTAGCGGCGCTCGGTCTCCTCATCGCCGGGGAACCACGGCTCTTGCTCGGTCGGGATGGTGTTGACGTAGTCGGTGCTGGTCAGCGAGGGGACGCCGACTCCGGTCTCGCGGGCGCGCTCCAGCATGCGCAGCATCAGGTAGCGGGCGCGCTGCTGCCCGCCGGCCGAAAGCACCGAATCGAAGGACTGCAGCCACTCGTCGGTTTCCTCGGGGTCGATATCGGGCAGGTGAGAGGCAAGGCCTTCCCGGATTACCCGGACCCGCTGGGTAGCGGCTGCGTCGTTGTTGAGCGGGGACAAGGGAACTCCTCGACTACGTCGGGATGCGTGGCAGGGTCGATCGGAAGGTGACATCCGACACTGCCATCGTCCCGCATATCCGGCGCGGATGTAGGTACCGGATCCGGGTTATCGGGGACTGCGGGCTGTCCGTGCGGGCGAAGCCGGTCTAGAGTCGGATCTCAACGCGTTGCTACGGCGTGTCGTACGCCTAGCAGTTGCGCTGGTAGCGGTCCGCAGTGTTCGCTATCGGCCAGGTTGAGAAGACGTGCGGGGCCGGATGGTCACCGCACCGGTGCATTGGAGGAGTGAGCAAACCGTGGTCGCCGCGGGAGACGCCGGTAAAGGCGAAGCCGACGTCGCCGAGAAGCTCGACATCGAGCCGGAGATGGTTGTCCAGGAGCTCGGCTGGGACGAGGACGTCGATGACGATGTCCGGGCCCGGATCGAGGAGCGTTGCGGGAGCGAACTGCTCGACGAAGACGCCGATGAAGTGGTCGATGTCGTGCTGCTGTGGTGGCGGGAAGACGACGGTGACCTCACGGACACGCTTCTCGATGCGATGACGCCCCTGTCCGATGATGGGGTTATCTGGGTGCTGACGCCCAAGACCGGCCGGGACGGCTACGTCGAGCCCGCCGACATTGCGGAGGCGGCATCGACGGCGAACCTGGCCCAGACCGGGAATTCCAGCATCAGCGAGGGCTGGATCGGTACCAGGTTGGCCTACCGCCGGGCCAAGGCACGGCGCTGAACCGAACTACGTCCGACCGACGACGTCCAACCCGATGACGTCCGGCCAGTGGGCACCGTGGCGCGCCATCGGTGCCCACTAGTCGCGCGGCGTGTAGGTTCGGCGACGACAAGGTCACCTCGAGCAGGAGGGTGTTCTCATGACGGTCGAGGTCGGTGCGCAGGCGCCGGACTTCACGCTGCCCGACTACAACAAGGAAAAGGTCTCGCTGGCCGATTTCCGGGGCAAGAAGAACGTGCTTCTGGTGTTCTACCCGTTCGCGTTCAGCGGGGTCTGCCAGGGCGAGCTCTGCCAGGTCCGGGACGACATCAGCGAGTTCCAGAACGACGATGTTCAGGTTCTGGGCGTCTCGGTGGACACGCCGTTCTCGCTCAAGGCCTGGGCCGAGCAGCAGGGCTACACCTTCCCGCTGCTGAGCGACTTCTGGCCGCACGGCGAGATCTCCAAGGCCTACGGCGTGTTCAACGACGCCGCAGGTATGGCCAACCGCGGCACCTTCCTCATCGACACCGAGGGCAAGGTCCGCTTCGCCGAGGTCAACCAGCCGGGCGAGGCCCGCGACCAGGACGTCTGGAAGAAGGCGCTGGCCGAGGTCACCAGCTGACGTGCCGCAGCGCACAGGTGGTCGACCGGTTGCGAAACCGGGCAGAACACCCCGGTAAGGTTTCCGGCGTGTTCACCCGGCGCCGCCGGTGCGACCACCACCAGGGCACATAGCTCAGCGGAAGAGCACCTGCCTTACAAGCAGGGGGTCGTTGGTTCGAACCCAACTGTGCCCACCGTCTTTGAACGCCTATAACGGTTCTGCCAGGTTCCTTGTCACTCTTCGTGGACGTGGGGCCCTCTGCTGTTGGTCCCGTGCCGGATTCTAAGAAGGCCTACAGGGGCCGAGGCAACGTCGATACTATGGCCAACCCGAAATGGCAGCGAAATGTTTCCAGCCTGGCATCCTGTAGAAGTCAAGGAGTGGGACTCCGACGAAACCGAAGAGCAGCTCGGTACAAAGGAGAAGTACTGGGTCCGGGATCCTGCTGGCACCTCGTGGTTGTTCAAATACGCCAGACTGCGGGATGGCGTCGTACGCGGTGAGGACTGGGCAGAGTGGGTCGCGCATCAGCTCGGGGAACTCATCGGGGTGCCAACCGTGGAGGTCCGACCAGCCCTGCACGGCGACAAGCGCGGTATTGTCTCCCGGTCTCTCGTGCCATCAGGCTGCAGGCTGGAGCACGGTAACGAGTTGCTCCGCCGTGTCGATCCTGACTACGACCCAGAACTCAGTCGTCCGAATCCACGGTATACGCCCGAGGCTGTTCGCCGGTGCCTGAACGACGTGTTGCCGCCGGAGCGGCACGACGACCTCAGCAGGTTTACGGCGTTCGACGTGTGGTGCGGGTATTTGCTCTTGGACGCGTGGATAGGTGGTCGTGACCGACACCATGAGAACTGGGCGGCTGTGACCGGCGGAACGGAACGGTGGCTTTACCTGTCTTATGATCACGGCAACTGCCTCGGTTTCCAGGAGAAGGATTCCAAACGGCGGTCTTGTGTAGAACACCCGGATCAGCTCATGACCTGGGTGCGAAAAGGGCGCAGCCATCACTTCGCGGGGCAGCCCACCCTGGTGGAAATCGCCAGGGGTGCCTTGGCGCTGGCAGAGCCTGAAGCACGCTGTTACTGGCTAGAACGGCTGGCTGCCGTCAAGCGAATCGAGCTGGAAGCGCTGGTACAGCGCGTTCCAGCGTCGATAATGTCAGACCCGGCCCGTAGCTTCTGTGTAGAGTTGCTGACGGTGAACCGAAGGAGAGTGCTCGATGGCGACTGAGGTGCTAACCCAGATGCAGGCGCTCCCCGTCCGCAGCGCAGGCCGACTGCTCCTGATTTGGCAGAACCCGGAGACTCGTGCGTTCGTGCGGGTCGCCGCGCTTGACCACTTGGTTGACGGGCGCTACGCGTTCCGCTACCTGGAAGCGGCACGGCGCGGCGATTTCCAGCCATTGGTCGAGTTTCCGGACTTCGACTCGGTCTACGTGTCCGACAAGCTTCCGGCCTTCTTCGGCAACCGGGTGATGTCACACCGACGAGACTCGTACCCGACCTACCGGCACTGGATCGGGCTCGACGAACCAGGCTCGGACACCCCGTTCGAGGTGATGGCGCGAACCGGTGCGCCGCGAGCTACTGACACGTTTCACATTGTCGATGACCTGCGTCTCGGGTCGGACGGTAGCGTGGTCAGCCGATTCCTGGCGTCCGGAGTGCGACACGTTCCCGGCGCGAACGAGCGGCTCGAACAGCTCCATGAAGGCCAGCGACTCGAACTGCGATGCGAACCGGATAATCCGGTCAACAACCGAGCGATTCTCATTGACATGGTCGTGGATGAGCCCGTCGGCTATGTGCCCGACTGGCTAGTGGACGATGTGCACAATCTGCGGAACCAGGCATCCTCGCTGGTCCTGACCGCAGAGCGCGTGAACATGGATGCTCCGCCGCACCTGCGCCTGCTGTGCAAGATCGAAGCCGGATAGGTTCCAAGCTCCCGGCCAGCTGCGCCATGCGGCCGACCAGCTCGCAGCGCTCATACGCCGGTGATGAGCAACGCACTGCGCTCGGGTTCGCGGTAGTGCTCCAACGTGGGACCTCAGCCCTCGGGCGGTTTGGGCAACACCTGCCTCGGGCTCCTGACGGGGAGATCTCGCCGCTGGGTCGACGCCAAGGGAGGGCGCGGTTCACCCGTGCGGGGCTCAGGGCGCGGTGGGAGGATCATCGTGGTGGCTTGCTGACTCCAGTGTTATCGCTTCCGGATGAGCCAGTCGTCTTCCGGGGGCAGGTCGCCGTGGAAGATGCGTGAATCCAGCCAGAGGCCTTGTTGAAGATGGCGGCGATCGCCGGGCCGAACGTGATCGCACCCGCTGCGGTGCATCCATCCCAGTCGTCCCCTTCGATCTCAGCGTCGTGGCCGCCATTGCCCCGTCGGCTCGCTACGTCGGAGTCGAGCATTCTGGTCAGGGATCGAGGGGTGTTGAAAGGGCGCGCACCCCAGAAACACCCGTTTGGTCCTGCGGTGCATCGCCGTTGATCAACTACGTTGACGTCACGTGAAGTCGCTACGGAAGTACTGGGGATACGTTGTTGCGATTGTTGTTGTGTACGGCTGGTTCAGCGGTTCGTTAGGGCCGAATATCCTGGTCGTTCTGTCGGCAATAGCTTTTCTCTACAGTCTCTTTCAAGCTCCCGTGTGGTGCTGTGCTGAGACCCGGAAAGAAGAGTTCTGTCGAAATAACGCGAGCGGGATCCTGATGGGCTGCTGGATCAGGGAACATCGGTGGCAGAAGCTCAAGTGGTTCGTTCGAAAGTCAGCTTGGGGTCAGCTGATCAAGCGTCTGCTCTCGGGCTTTAACGGGATCGCTGCGAGCTTCTCGGCAGTGGGGGCACTTGTCTCAGCTGGCGCGGCAGTGATCACACTGATGGTCAAGACGGTCTAGTCGGGAAAGTCTGTGGGGGATCAGGTGCACGCTGATCCCCCACAGCGCGCCCGGAGATTTCGCTGCGCGTCCGTGCCCGTATCAACTGGAAGGCCAGGTTGAGCCGTTTCGCGCAGGCTGATCCCCGAAGACGCAGGCGGACACGGTTTCACGAGTCGGCCGCACGTGGAAGTCGTTCTTGGCCCGGCGATGTTGCGTCTTCCACCTCTTCCTGCCGACTTCCTGTCACGCGAGGCGGATTACAACCGAACGCGGGGAATCGAGGGCACGCTCGTCGCCGGCATGTCGGCCAGGAGATCAGTACGCTCAAGTCCTGCACCGGCGTCGTTTCGCGTCGCGATGGTTGACAGCGGCGTGGTGACGCGATCGGCTGCTCGGCGGCATGTCGTCGAGGGGAGGGGTCGGAACGTGAGCGAGGACTTGAGCTGGGTCGGTGGCGATGTGGACGTCGAGACGCCGAACGCGGCCAGGATGTACGACTACTACCTCGGCGGTTCGCACAACTTCGCTCAGGACCGCGCAGCCGCGTCGCGTGCGCTGCAGGTGACCCCGACGATGATTCCCGGGGCTCGGGCGAACCGGGCGTTCCTGCAGCGCGTGGTTCGGTTCTGCCTGGACGCCGGTGTGCGGCAGTTCCTCGACCTGGGTTCGGGCATTCCCACGGTGGGTCACGTCCACGAGATAGCGCACGAGGTCGACCCGTCGACGCGGGTGGCCTACGTCGACATCGAGCCCATCGCGGTCGCGCACACGTATCGGATGCTCTCGAACGCTTCCTCGGTCACCGTGACGCAAGCGGACCTGCGAGATCCGCGGGAAGTGCTCAACGCGCCCGGGGTGGCGGGGTTGCTGGACTTCAGCGAGCCCTTGGCCGTGCTGGCGGTGGCCGTGCTGCACTTCATCCCGGACGCCGAGGACCCGGCGGGGATTCTGGACGCCTACTGCCGGGCCGTGCCCTCGGGCAGCTTCCTGGCCGTCTCGCACATCACGGACCACTACGACACCCCGGAGAAGGTCGCGGAGATCGATCGCCTGTACTCGAGCACCACGAACGCCGCCAGGCACCGCAGCTACGAGGACTTCACCGCCATGCTCGGCGACCGAGAGCTCGTCGCGCCCGGCGCCGTGTACGCGACCGACTGGCGCCCCGAGCCCGGGTTCGTGCCGGCAGATGGTGCACGAACCGCGTTCTGGAGCGCCGTAGCCAAGATCGCCTGACGACGTGCGGCGAGGCAGGTCGGGCCGCGCTGAAGCCGATCAGTCAAAGGTCCACCGCTGGGGCAGGTCCGGTGAGCGGGGTTCTTCCCGCGACCTCGGCGGCGTCCCCGCTCGCGCGGCTGGGCGGCGCGGTCGGCCCTGTCACGTCGTGAAGTCCGTCGAGGTCTCTCCGGCCGGGCGGCGGCGCTTCCGCTCGTCGGCCGCCATCGCTCACTCGCGGGTTCGTCGGTAGGGGCGGACGCCGGTGGGCGGTGAACCCGCGGAGGGCGGGGCGGCCTTGCCGGTTTGCCATAACGCCGTTATGTTCAATGTCCAGCGAGGTGGCACGAACCTCGCTCGCCCGCGATTGAAAGGACGCTCACCGGATGGCAGCTGAACGGGATTACGACCTGGTGCTCTTCGGCGCTACGGGGTTCGTCGGTGAACTCATCGCCGGGCACCTGGCCGAGGTCGTGCCGCCGGGATGCCGCTGGGCGCTGGCCGGGCGCGACGAGAACAAGCTGGCCGCGGTGCGGCAGCGGCTCGGCGAGATCGATCCGGCATGCGCGGACCTCGCGCTGGTGCAGGCCGACGGCGCCGACGAGGCCGCTCTGCGTCGGCTCGCCGAGTCCACCCGGGTGCTGATCACCACGGTGGGGCCCTACCTGTCCTGCGGTGAGCCGCTGGTCGCCGCGTGCGCTGCGGCGGGGACCGACTACGTCGACCTGACCGGTGAGCCCGAGTTCGTCGACCGGATGTTCCTGCGCCATCACGAGACGGCGCTGCGCACCGGCGCGCGGATCGTGCACGCCTGCGGGTTCGACTCGATCCCCTACGACCTCGGCGCGTACTACACCGTGCAGCAGCTTCCCACCGAGCAGCCGGTCACCGTGACCGCCCAGGTCAGGGCCGATGCCTCGTTTTCCGGCGGCACCTTCGCCTCCGCGCTGACCGCGTTCTCCCGGCCGCGCGAGATGGCCGAGGCCGCGCAGCAGCGCCGCCGAGCCGAGCAGCGCCCCGAGCACCGGCGCGTCCGCGCTCCGCTGGGATCCCCGCGGCGGGACCGGGGCAGCGGGATGTGGCTGGCACCCATGCCCAGCCTCGACCCGCGGATCGTGTCCCGCTCGGCGGCCGCGCTGCCGGAGTACGGACCGGACTTCACCTACCGGCAATATGCCGCCGTGCGGCGACTTCCCGTGTTCGCGGCGGGCATGGCCGGGCTCGGAGCGCTCGTGCTGCTGTCCCAGGTCCCGCCTGCTCGGCGTGCGCTGGGTTCGCTGCGCGGGCCCGGCACGGGACCGAGCGAGCAGCGCCGGGCGAGGTCGTGGTTCTCCGTGCGCTTCATCGGTGAGGCCGGTGGGCGATGGGTCCACACCGAGTTCGCCGGTGGCGACCCGGGATACGACGAGACCGCGAAGATGATCGCGGAGTCGGCGCTGTGCCTGGCCTTCGACGACCTCCCGAACGTGGCGGGACAGGTCACCACCGCGACCGCCATGGGCCCGGCCCTGCTCGATCGGCTCCGCACGGCGGGACTGACCATCCGCACCCTCGACCGCGGGGATGCGACCGGCGAGCGGTCGTGAGCAGCTGTTCACATCCGCCGGGCACCTGGTGCGATCAGATGTGCGGAGTGGGCCGATAGACGAGTTCCTGGATGTGGTCGTCGAGCGTTCGGCGCTCGATCAGCTCGAGGTCGAAATCGGCCGCACCCTGGAAGATCCGGTCCAGCCCGGTTCGTCCGGTGATCACTGGGAAGAGCGTCACCTGGATGCGGTCGACCAGTCCGGCTGCCATCAGGGCACGGTTCATCGACAGGCTGCCGTGCGAGCGCAGCGGCACGTCCGATTCCTCCTTGAGCCGGGCGATGACGTCGACGGCATCACCGCCAGCGACGGTCGCGTCGGGCCAGTCGAGCGTTCCTCGCAGAGTGCTCGACACGACGGTGGCAGGAAGGTTGCGCATTCGCGTCACCCACGGGTCGCGCACCTCGGAGTCCTCGGTGCTCGAGGCCAGCATCTGCGCGAACGCCCGGTACGTGTTCGCGCCGAGCACCATCCGCTGCTCCTCGCTGTACAGCGCGAGGCGGTGTTCGAGGAGCTCGGGGCCTTGCTTCCCCCAGTAGCCGGTCCAGTCGCCGCCGGCCGCGCCGAAGCCGTCGAGGCTGGAGAAGACGTCGAACGTGTAGGTGGCGGTCATGATTTCTCCTCAAGGGGGATGCATCTCCCTGTCGGTGATGTGGACCGGTAGCGGAGACGAGATTCATCGCCCCGGCGTGCCGCATCCCGGTACCGCTGGTGATGTGCGCGTCGCCGGGGCAGACGTCCGACGACGTGCTGACCGCGCGGGCCTGGAAATCGAGGAATGGACCGCGTGGCCCGATGTGCGGTCGCGCGCGTTTCGAGGGGACCGACGAGCCCGCAGCCTGCTGCCCGATGCCGTCTCCGGGGAGCGGGCGGTGGTGCGGGAAGTCGGGTCGCGCGCACCCTGAGCACCTGTCGACCTGCGCGGCGCTCACCCGCGCAGCTGGGCGTTGAGCCGGGCGGCCTGTCGCGTGAGGTGGTCGCGTTCGGGGAGATTCGGCGCCGATCGGGCGGCTTCGGCGTACAGCCGTGCTGCCGTGGCCGGGTCACCGGCACGCTCGTGCAGGTACGCGGCGGCGGCGGTGTGCCGGGGCAGCGTGTCGTCCAGCTCGGACAGCGCGGTCAGCCCCGCCTGCGGGTCGTCGGCCTCGCCGACTGCCACGGCCCGGTTGAGCCGGGCCACCGGATTGTCGGTCAGGCGCACCAGCTCGTCGTACCACTCGACGATCTGCGCCCAATCGGTCTCCGCTGCCGTCGGGGCGTCGGCGTGCAGCGCGGCGATGGCAGCCTGGGCCTGGAACTCACCCAGCGCGTCGCGCGCCAGCGCGCGCTGCAACCGTTCCACGCCCTCGGCGATCATCCGGGTGTCCCACAGGCCGCGATCCTGCTCGGCCAGGGGTACGAGCACGCCGTTCGGACCGGTCCGCGCCGGACGCCGTGCGTGGTGCAGCAGCATGAGCGCGAGCAGGCCCGCGACCTCCGCATGATCCACCTGCGCCGCCAGCTGCCGAGCCAGCCGGATCGCCTCGGCGGCGAGGTCGACATCACCGGAGTAGCCCTCGTTGAAGACGAGGTAGAGCACGCGCAGCACGGTCGCGACATCGCCGGGACGATCGAAGTCGACGCCGGAGACGGTTCGCTTGGCCCGGCTGATCCGCTGGGCCATGGTCGACTCCGGCACCAGGTAGGCCTGCGCGATCTGGCGCGTGGTCAGCCCGCCGACCGCGCGCAGCGTGAGCGCGACCGCCGAGGCCGGTGTCAGGGACGGATGTGCGCACAGGAAGTACAGCCGGAGCGTGTCGTCGACCGCCTCGCCGGGGCCGGGGGAGGGCTCGCTCTCCACGCGGAGCTCGCGCTGCCGCCGGGACGTCTCGGCGCGGATGGTGTCGAGGAACTTGCGCCAGCCCGCGGTGATCAGCCACGCCTTGGGATCCCGCGGCGGGTCGTCCGGCCACGCGCGCACGGCGTCGACCAGCGCGTCCTGCACGGCGTCCTCGGCCGTCGCGAAGTCGGCTCCGCGACGGACGAGAACACCGATCACCACGGGAACCAGCTCCCGGAGCAGCGACTCGTTCACTCGGCCGTCGGAGGCTGCTCGCCGTAGAACGGGCGCACCTCGAGCCACTCGTGGATCGGCTCGCCACCCGAACCGGGAGCCGCGGACAGCTCGCCGGCGAGCTCGAGCGCCCGCTCGCGGGTCTCCACGTCGATCACCATCCAGCCCGCGATCAGGTCCTTGGTCTCCGCGAACGGACCGTCGGTGACCGGTGGCCGCCCCTCGCCGTCGTAGCGGACGAACACTCCCTCGGGGGAGAGCGCTTGGCTGTCCACGAACTCGCCGGTTCCTTCGAGCCGAGCGGCGAAATCCTGCATGTACTGCACGTGGGCCGAGACCTCGTCCGGTGTCCACTGGTCCATCGGCACGTCGTTGACCGGCGCGGGCGCGCCTCGGTAGTGCTTGAGCAGCAGGTACTTGGCCATCGTGTTCTCCTCGGTGGTGCGGATCCATTGTGATGCGTTCACCCCGGGGACGCAGCCGTTCCCGCGTTCTCGACACCCCGCTCGAACAATTCTCGGCGGGTTTCGTCGCACGTCTCGCAACCGCCGAGGCGGTCGGTCGGGTGCGGCACATCCTCTCGCAGCGGGCGGCGGAGGAGACCCGGCAGGAGCTGTCGGCGCGTCTGTTCGGTGGGCAACTGCGCACGATCCCGTTGGCTGGCGGTGTTCCCACGGCCCGGGCGCGCGCGGTTGGACGTTCGTCCACGAATGCGCTTGTTCGTCGTTCGCATTCGGCCGGGGCACGACAAGTCGCGATGAAATTCATTATCTCCGGGAGATCGTCCAAGCCATGTGCGTCCGCTCGCACGTGCGACTTCGTCGCACAAGGCTTGAGACGAGCCGTAGCCAATCGAGTGGCTTCGCAGTCCTGAGAAGAACCCACGTGGGTGGAAGGAAATTTGTGATCTACGTGCGTTGGATAATACGTTTTCGGTCCGTGTAAATTGATGATATTTGGAGGTCTGCATGCGATGCCGCGCATCGATGATCGCAGTGATTTTCGCGGGTACGGCGGCTTTCGCGCTTCCCGGTACCGCTATCGCGCAGGATCGTGATTGTGCTGATTTCTCGAGCAGACAAGAAGCCCAATCCGCGTTCGAGAGCGTGCCCGGGGATCCAGAGCGATTGGACGCGGACAACGACGGCCTCGCCTGCGAAGCCTTGGAAAGCAATTCCGAGTCAGCGCCTGCCGAAGGGGAAAGTTCCGCGCCGGTCGAGGGGGAAGGCGACTCGCAGGCCCCCGTCGGCGCGGGTGACTCAGGAATGGCGCCCACTGGAGGTGTCGAGGCTGGTCACGGAGGTATGGCTGACCGTGCTTCCGACGCGGCCCTGCCGCTGGGGCTGACCGGGCTGGCCTTGGTGGCTGCTGGTGGGACGCTGGTGCTGCAGCGGCGTCCGGGCAAGTCCGACTGATCGTCCAGTGGACGGGAAAAGCTCGATGGAGGCGGGCATCGGCGCCGGTCGGCGGAACTGGTCCGCCGGTGCCTGTCTTCTCCTGGTCCTGCTTTTGCTCGGCTGTCAGGGGACGGCAGAAAAGGCGCACGTCATCGACGCGGCACCGCGGGATTCGCTCTCGCGCTCGAAGTCTTCGACGAGCTCCGGAATCGGTGGCGAGAACGCAGCGAGACCGGTTCGGGTTCGTGTTCCGGCGCAGTCCATCGATGCTTCGATTCAGCCTCTCGACGTCGATCGAAGTGGCGCGCTGCAACCGCCGACGAAGAACGATGTCGCGGGATGGTGGGAAGCCGGTCCGGAGCCCGGTGAAAATGGTCCGTCGGTAATCGCCGGGCATGTTGATTCGTATCGCGGTCCGGCTGTCTTCTATCGCCTGTCACGGCTCGAAGCCGGTGCGCAGATCTTTGTTGATCGAGCTGACGGGAGCACAGCGGTATTCACGGCGTACAAGATCGAGCGCCATCCGAAGGACGCGTTTCCCACAGCGGCCGTCTACGGGCCCACGCCAGGGCCGGAACTCCGGCTCATCACTTGTGGTGGGCGATTCGATGATGCGGACGGTCGCTACCTCGCCAACGTCATCGCCTTCGCTCAACGCACAGGTTGAGCGCGTCGCTCGTTGAAGCTGGACGCGTTGGTATGCCCCGAACGTGTTCAGGCAGACCACCGGCTCGGACCTATACGGTGGGTTTCTTGATTCGCACACTTGTTGAATGACCGCTCCGCCCACGCCACCGATCATCCCGGCCAAGTACCACGGGGCCGACACCAATCTGCCGGTGTCCCGAATCGTCATGCACGGCACCGTCTCGCCGTGCGAGTACGGCGGTGCTCGCGATATCGCGCGCTATTTCCAGAATCCGTCGTACGTGTCGAGCTGCCACTACATCGTCGACCCCGGCGAGACCATCCAGTGCGTCGACGACTGGACCGTGGCCTACCACGCGCCGCCCAACGAGCACTCGATCGGCGTCGAGCTCTGCGACCCGCAGACCGGGCCCGATTCCCGGTGGGACGACGCCAATCACCAGGCCATGCTCGATCGCGCCGCCGCTCTGGTGCGGCAGTTGTGCCTGGCCTACGAGGTGCCGATGGTCTGGCTGATGCCAGGTGACCTCGCCGCCTGGAGGCACGGCATCACCGATCACGAGAACGTCGGGACGACCTGGCGACAGACCAGCCACATCGACCCCCGGTGGTCGGTCGCCCGCAGCGACGATTTCATGCGTCGCGTTCTTGCGGCGACCACCGCGGGCGCCGAATGAGGGCGCCATGAACCGGTCGGGTTCGGTGCGGGGGCCTCGCCCGGCCTGACCGATTCACGCCGTCCGCGCTTCCGGATCGGGCGCCGAAAGCTGGTGCGTGACCGGGCCGGGGTGGTGAGATCGACCCGTCGGCCGGACGCCACCAGATCGTCAGGAGCTCGCGATGGGACGCTTCAGCCTGCCCGAAGAGGCCCCCAAGGGCCTGGATTCACCGGTGACGGCCAAGGCCATCAAGTACATGGCCAGGATTCAGGTCAAGCTCTTCGAGCTGACCAACGGGCGCATCGGCAGCAAGTGGCGGATCGGAGCGGGCTTTCGCAAGCCCGTTCCCACGCTGCTGCTCGAGCACCGCGGCCGCAAGTCCGGCAGGCTCTTCACCACACCGCTGCTGTACCTGGAATCCGGTGCGGAGCTGGTGATCGTCGCCTCGCAGGGCGGCCTGCCGAAGCATCCGCAGTGGTACTTCAACCTGATGGCGTACCCGGAGACGCACGTCCACCTCAAGGGTCGTCGCGGTGTTCCGGTGACCGCGCGGGTCGCCACCGCGGGCGAGCGCGACGAGCTCTGGCCGCGCCTGGTCGAGCTGTACGCCGACTTCGCGAAGTACCAGGCCTGGACCGACCGGGAGATTCCGGTGGTGGTGCTGGCCCCGCGCTGAACCGCTCGTGGGAGCCGATCGCGCGGACGCCGCTGCTCAGTTCTGCTCGTTGGCCGATGCGGCATCCAGCTCGGCCAGCTGGTCCTCCAGATCGATGATCCGGCACGCGCCCCAGACCGGCATGCCCTGATCCACCAGCTCACGTGCGCGCGCGGCCTGCCGCAGCTGCCTGCGCGAGTACCGGCGATGCCCGCCGGCCGAACGCGTCGGCGTGATCAGGCCCGCGTCCTCCAGCGAGCGCAGGAACGGCTGCGTCGCGCCCACCAGCTCGGTGGCCCGGCCCATCGTGTAGGCGGGGAAGTCGGTGTCGTCGAACTTCTCCTCGATCCCGGCGTGCTCGTTGGTCATGCATCTCCTCGTCCCCGCTCACGATCGGACCCCCGGCGCATCAGCGTGCGCCGGGGGTCGCGGGGATTACTTGCTCACTGCTAGCCGCTCATCCACGTGCGAATACCGGGACGACGCGGCCTCAACACCTGCGATGCGACGCCTCCCCTCTCTCTCGCCTGCGGATTGCGAATCTCTTCCTAGCCCGACGGGGACCACCCTGCGCGTCCCCGTCGAACCGCACCCTTCTTCTCCAGCAAAGGCGCCGATTCCTCGTTGATGGCGCTCACTGACTTCGCCTTGGTGGCAAATAATCTAGCAGCGATGATCGGCCATGTCTACATCAGCGAGCACAGGTTTTCTGCTCGGCGTCCACAGCTGCGCTCACGGACCGCTGTTCTCGATGACCTTGTGGCCACCGCCGCCGTGGCCGACCTTGATCTGACGGGGCTTGGCCTGCTCGGCTACCGGCAACGTCACCGTCAGCACGCCATCGGTGTAGTCGGCACTCACGTTGTCCAGGTCCAGGCCTTCGCCCAGCGACAGCTGCCGGGAGAAGGTGCCCCTCGGCCGCTCGGCGCTGATGTAGCTCGTCTCGGCATCGCCCTCGCCGGTCGGCCGGACGCGGCGCTCGGCGCGCACGCTGAGCGTGTTGTTCTCCGCCCGCACCTCCAGGGATTCCGGATCGATGCCGGGCAGGTCGAACTGGACGACGTACTGATCCCCGCTCCGGAAGGCGTCCATCGGCATCGCCTGCGGTGCCCGGCTGGAGCCGAACACCTCGGTGGCCAGCCGGTTCAGGTCCCGGAACAGCGGATCGAACGCCACAGTCATGGTTGAGCGACCCCCTTTCCGCGCGTGGTCCGCGGCCTCCGGGCTCGCGGACCCGGTCCTTCATGGCTGCACCACATATTCTGCATTCGAGGGAGTAGGTTTTCAAGTGTCCGTGGCATAGATTTGCTCGGGCGTCGGGCGTCGTGGGCGGCGATTCGCCCGCAGGGCGGCGCCTGCTCGGTGGCCGGTCGGCGAGGGGCCGTGCCGGAGGGGCCCGCGGCGCGCATGGCGGAACGGACGTCGTGATCCGCGATCGAGCATCGAAACGCGCCGCGGCTGTCCTCGTCGGACGACGCCCGAGTCGCCGCGGCGGTGCGGGCTGAGGCCCACACCGCCTGCGGCTTCCGCTGCATCCTCCGCGGACCTCTTAGGCTGGTGGGCACAGCGATCGAGGAGGAGTCTGTGCCTGTGACCGAAGAGCCGGACGCGGGGCCGAGCGCGCCGTTGCGCGACCAGGTCTACGAGGCCCTGCAGGCTCGCATCAGCGATGGTCGGATGCGGCCCGGCGACCGGATCTTCGAGCAGGAGATCGCCGTCGAGTTCGGGGTTTCGCGGGTGCCCGTGCGCGAGGCGATCCGGATGCTGCAGAGCGGCGGTCTCGTCGAGGTGCGGGAGCGCCGCCGGGGCGTGTTCGTCCGGAGCTTGGATCGGCGGCAGCTGGAGGAGCTCTTCGACGTCCGCGAGGCGCTGGAGGTGCTGGCCGCGCGGCTGGCCGCCGAGCGCAGCGACGCCGAGGACATCGAGCGCCTGGGGGAGTTGTCCCGCGAGGCGCGCCGGGCGCTGGAGGCCTCGGACGTGGAGGCCATGTCCGAGGCCAACACCGCCTTCCACGAAAAGCTCATGGCGCTGTCCGGCAACGAGCTGCTGGTGTCCATGCTGGAGCCGCTGCACGGCCGGCTGGCCTGGCTGTTCCGGGTGAACCTGGAGCCCGAGCGGGTCTGCGCCGAGCACGAGGAGCTGCACGCCGCGATCGTGGCCGGCGATGTCGCGCTCGCCGCGGAGGTCGCCCAGCGCCACGTGCGCTCGAGCAGGGCGATGGTGCTCAGCGGGATCGTTTACTGAGGTCCTGCCCGCGCGCGGGTGGCCGGTTCTCTTGACGGGCACCACGCGCTTCCCTAACTTACGTATACACGCAGATATACTTTCGCAGTACGAAAGAAGCGCCCGGTTCTCCGGAGCGCCGAACGGTCACGACCCGAGAAGGGCCCGCATGCGCATCGTCGTCGCCAACGTCAACACCACCGAACGCGTCACCGAGGCCATCGGGGTGCAGGCGAGCAGCGTCGCGGCCCCCGGAACCGAGATCGCGGCCGTGACCCCGTCGTTCGGCGCCGCCTCGGTGGAGGGCAACTTCGAGAGCTACCTGGCCGCCGTCGGGGTCATGGACCGCGTCAGCGCCGTGACCGAACCCTTCGACGCCGTGGTGCTGGCCGGATTCGGCGAGCACGGCAAGGAAGGTCTCGCCGAGCTCTTCGAGGTCCCGGTCGTCGACATCACCGAGGCGGCCGCGCACACGGCCTCGCTGCTCGGGCGGCGCTACTCGGTGGTGACCTCGCTGCACCGCACCACCGGGCAGATTCGCGACCGGCTGGCGCTCACCGGGCTGGACTCCCGCTGCGCCTCGGTTCGGGCCACCGGGGTGCCGGTGCTCGACCTGGAGAACGACCTGGACAGCACCGCCGAGCACATCGCGCGGGAGGCGCAGCAGGCGATCGAGGTCGATGGCGCCGAGGTCATCTGCCTGGGCTGCGCGGGCATGGCCGGTCTGGACGAGCGGGTTTCCGAGCGGATCGGAGCGCCGGTGGTCGACGGGGTCACCGCCGCGGTCGGGCTCGCCGAGACCCTCGTCCGGCTCGGGCTCAAGACCTCCAAGGTGGGCGGCTGGGCGACGCCGCTGTCCAAGGAGATTTCCGGCTGGCCGCTCAGCGGTCGCTGAGAACGGCCGGCAACCATCGCGACAAGGGAGGCGTCCGCCTTGGCCGAACCAACAGACGAACCATTCGACGTGGTCTTCCGCGCCCCGCGGCTGATCGGGCCGGACGGGGAGACCTCGGGCAACGTGGCGATCCGGAACGGCCGGATCGCGGCCGTCGAGCCGCTCGACGCGCGGATCGAGGCCGCCGAGGTGGTCGAACTCGCCGAGGACGAGGTGCTGCTGCCAGGTCTGGTCGACACGCACGTGCACGTCAACGATCCGGGCCGCAGCGAGTGGGAGGGCTTCGACACCGCCACTCGAGCCGCCGCCGCGGGCGGGGTCACCACGATCATCGACATGCCGCTGAACAGCCTGCCGCCGACCACGGACGTGGACGCGCTGGAGGTCAAGCGCGCGACGGCCGGGCCGAAGGCGCACGTGGACATCGGGTTCTGGGGTGGCGCGGTGCCGGGCAACCTCGCCGACCTGCGCGGACTGCACGACGACGGGGTCTACGGGTTCAAGTGCTTCCTGCTGCACTCCGGCGTGGACGAGTTCCCGCCGCTGGGCGCCGACGAGCTCGAGGACGCGTTGCGCGAGCTCGCCTCGCACGACGCGACGATGATCGTGCACGCCGAGGACGCGCACACCATCGACGGCGCGCCCGATGCGCACGGCACGCACTACGACGACTTCCTGGGCTCTCGCCCGCAGGGCGCCGAGAACATCGCGATCAAGCAGGTCATCGACCTGGCTCGGGAGACCGGTGCGCGGGTGCACATCCTGCACCTGTCGTCGGCCGAGGCGCTTCCGCTGATCGCCGAGGCGCGTGCCGAGGGCGTCCGGATCACCGTCGAGACCTGCCCGCACTACCTGGGCTTCATCGCCGAGGAGATCCCGGACGGCGCCACCGCGTTCAAGTGCTGCCCGCCGATCCGGGAGGCGCGCAACCGCGAGCTGTTGTGGCAGGGCCTGGCCGACGGGCTGATCGACTGCGTGGTCAGCGACCACTCGCCGTGCACGCCCGATCTCAAGCGTCTCGACACGGGTGACTTCGGGGTGGCCTGGGGCGGCGTGTCGAGCCTGCAGCTGGGCCTGCCCGCGGTGTGGACGCAGGCGCGGCAGCGCGGTTTCGCCCTGGACGACGTCGTGGCCTGGATGGCCCGCAAGCCCGCCGAGTTCGCCGGTCTGCGCGGTAAGGGCGCCATCGAGATCGGCAGGGACGCCGATCTGTGCGTGTTCGCCCCGGACGAGGCCTTCGTCGTCGACGTGGCGAAGCTGCGCCACCGCAACCCGGTCTCGCCGTATCACGGCAGGCCGCTGGCGGGCGTGGTCCGGCAGACCTGGCTGCGCGGGCAGCGGATCGTCGGTGGCGACACCCCCGAACCCGCGGGTCGCCTGCTGCGCAGGGGAGAGGCCTGAAGGGATGCTTCAGCTCGCGGTTCGCGGAGCGGCGCGGGTGGCGGAACCTCGCACGCCGTCGGGCTGCGGGATCCGCGACTCGAGCAGCGACCTGGGCGGCGCTGCGGCTGTCCTCGCCCTGCGACGTCTGAGAACCCGCGGGCGGTGCGGGCTGAGTTCCCCACCGCCCGCGGCTGCCGCCGCAGGCTGAACACCCCCGAGACGAAACCGGGGCCCGGGTGCGGTGCTCGACCGCGTCCGGGCCCCGGTTCGTCGTGCGTCGCCGGTGTGCGGGATTACTCGGCGGCCACCGCGATGGACTCGCCGTCGACGTCCGTGGCGTGCGGGTTCCGGCCGCTGATGCCGGCGTAGATCACCGCGCCCAGGATCGCTCCGATGAACCAGGAGAACCCGGCGACCGCGCCGAACGCGGGCACCAGCGCGAGCACCACGGCGATCGCCGCCGACGGCAGGAACGCGAGGACCGCCTTGGGGTTGTACCCGTTGCGGTAGTGGTACTCGCCGTCGGCGGCCTCGCTGTAGAGGTCCGGCACGTTCACGCGGGTCTTCCGCAGCAGCCAGTAGTCGGCCATGATCACGCCGAACAGCGGGCCGAGCAGCGCGCCGAGCCCGCCGAGGAAGTAGTTCACCACGATCGGGCTGTTGTAGAGGTTCCAGGGCAGGATGACCAGCCCGATGATCGCGCTCACCAGCCCCGCCCGGCGGAAGTTCAGGTGCCGCGGGAAGAGGTTGACCAGGACGTAGATCGGCGCGACGAAGTTGGCCAGCAGGTTCACCGCGATCGTCAGGATGATCAGCGAGATCGAGGCGATCACCAGCAGCGCCAGGTTCGGGATCGTCTGGACGATGTCGGTCGGACTGGTGATCACGTTCCCGTTGAGCTTGAACTGCGCTCCGCTGAGCACGATCACGATCCCGGCGAAGAAGAGCATGTTCACCGGGATCCCGGTCACGTTGCCCCAGACGATCGAGCTGCGGCTCCTGGCCGATCGCGTGAAGTCGCAGAAGTTGAGCACGAACGTCCCGTAGATGACCACCCAGAGGGCGGCGCCCTGCAGGATCTGCAGCCACATCGCCCCGCCGGTGAGCGGCTGCGCGGTGGACAGCGAGATGGAGAAGTCCGCGCGGAAGAACATCCAGGCCGCCAGACCGCACATGGTGATCAGCGTGGTCGGCGCGGCCACCGCCATGTACCTGCGGATGACGTGCATGCCGTAGCTGACGATGAGCACCTGGACCACCCACAGCACGAGGAACGTGATCCAGCCGAGCGCCGAGAGCCCGAGGAAGGACTGGCCCTTCAGCCCTTCCAGCGAGGGGAACATCGCCACCAGCAGGGCGTTGAACACCGCGGACGCGAGGTAGGTCTGGATGCCGAACCAGGCGATGGCGACGATCCCGCGCACGGCCGCCGGGATCTGCGCGCCTTGGGTGCCGAAGGCGATCCGGCTCATCACCGGGAACGGCACGCCCGACTTGTGGCCCATGTAGCCGGACAGCGTCAGCAGCAGGAACAGCAGCACGGACGCGAGAGCGAAGGCCGCCAGGATTCCCCACACGTTGAGCCCGAGGGCGAACAGCCCGAGCGCGAACGCGTAGTTGCCGAGGCTGTGCACGTCGTTGGCCCACAGCGTGAAGACGTTGTAGGCGCCCCAGCGACGCCCCTCCTTCTTCGTGGGGGCGAGGTCGTAGCTGTACAGGCGGGAGCTGGCCGTGCCGGGATCGGCAGCCGACGGGCTGTCCGTGGCAGTCATCGAGCTGCCTCCAAGGTTTCCGCTTCGCGGTTGGCTTTTTCTGGCCCGCGCCGGGGTGTATGGCGGGCACGTCCGACCACCAGCTGTGCGGCGGCCCCGATCAGCGATATTTCGTGATGCGAAAGTATACGCTTATGTTGCGGAAGAAGCTAAGCGAAGCTCGCCACCCTCGTCAACCCCGTATACGGTTGTGTATACATGGAGTGCCGACGATCGCCGGCGAAGCCGAACAGGCCGAGGAGGAGTCCACGTGAACGAGCCGTCGTACTTCGCGCCCGCTGGTGGTTTGCCGCCGCAGACGGATCTGCTGACCGATCGCGCGATCGTGACCGAGGCGTACACCGTGATTCCGCGCGGTGTGCTGCGGGACATCGTGACGAGCAAGTTCCCCGGGTGGCGGGGCACGCGCGCGTGGGTGCTGGCCAAGCCGATCGAGGGATTCGCGACGACGTTCGCGCAGTACGTCGTGGAGGTGGCTGCTGGCGGTGGCAGCGACCGGCCGGAACCCGAGGCCGGGGTGGAATCGGTGGTGTTCCTGCTGGCCGGCGAGCTGCGGCTGGTCGTGGACGGCGTCGAGCACCGGATGACCCCCGGCGGCTACGCCTTCCTGGCGCCCGGTGCGGACTGGTCGGTGCACAACGACGGTGCGCAGGCGGCGAGCTTCAACTGGGTGCGCAAGCCCTACGAGGCGGTCGAAGGGCTGGCCGCCCCGGAGTCGTTCGTGGTGCACGAGCGGGACGTCGAGCCGACGCCGATGCCGGACACCGATGGGGCGTGGGCGACGACGCGGTTCGTCGACCCCGACGACCTCTCGCACGACATGCACGTCAACATCGTCACCTTCGAGCCCGGCGCGGTGATCCCGTTCGCCGAGACGCACGTGATGGAGCACGGCCTCTACGTCCTGGAGGGCAAGGCGGTCTACCGCCTCAACGGCGACTGGGTCGAGGTCCAGGAGGGCGATTTCATGTGGCTGCGCGCCTTCTGCCCGCAGGCCTGCTACGCGGGCGGCCCGGGCCGGTTCCGCTACCTGCTCTACAAGGACGTCAACCGCCAGATCAAGCTCACCTGACTCGGGCCCGCTCGGCTCCGGCGCCGGGCGGCGACAGTTTTGCCTGAGGAGATATCTCGGTTTGCGGGTCGCGTGGCGGTGCCGGGAGCGGAACCTCAGACGCCCCCGCGCTGCGGGATCCGCTCCTTGAGTAGCGGCCTACGCGGCGTCGCGGCTGTCCTCGCCCGGCGACGTCCGAGAACCCGCCGCGGTGCCGGCTGAGTCCCACACCGCATGCGGCTCCGCCGCATACTGAAAGGCCCCTGGAGCTGTGCGGCTTCGGCGCCCGAAGTCTGCGTGCAGTTTTAGGCAAAACTGTCGGGTGTCGAANCGCTCGCCGGATGGCGAGCGGCCCACTTCACGTTCGAGGACGAGCGGACTCGTCCGGTCAGGCGCTCTGCACGGTGCGCTTGGCGAGTCGTTCCGGGGTGGGCCAGCGGACCTGGTTCACCCAGCCGAGCTTCTCGAAGGCCCAGATCACCCGCGCGGAGGTGTCCAGCTGACCGCGGTCGACCCCGTGCCGTGCGCAGGTCGGATCGGCGTGGTGCGAGTTGTGCCAGGACTCGCCGAAAGACACGATCGCCAGCGGCCAGAAGTTGGCCGCCTTGTCGCGGGAGGCGTAGGGGCGCTCACCGATCATGTGGCAGATCGAGTTGACCGCCCACGTGACGTGGTGCAGCACTCCCACGCGCACCAGGCCGGCCCAGAAGAACCCGGTGAGCGCGCCCCACCAGGACCAGGTGAGCAGCCCGCCCAGCAGCGCAGGCAGCAGCAGCGTGCCGAGGGTCCAGACGGGGAACAGCCGGTTCACCCAGGTCAGGCCGCGGTCCTTGAGCAGGTCGGGCGCGAACTTGTCCTGGTTGGTCTGCGCGCGGTTGAACAGCCAGCCCATGTGGGCGTGCCAGAAGCCCTTGGCCACGGCGATCGGCCCGGTGCCGTACAGCCACGGCGAGTGCGGGTCGCCTTCCTTGTCGGCGTAGGCGTGGTGGCGGCGGTGGTCGGCGACCCACTGGATCACCGGCCCCTGCATGGCGAAGCTGCCCGCGATGGCAAGCCCGATGCGCAGCGGCCGCTTGGCGCGGAACGCGCGGTGGGTGAAGTGGCGGTGGAAGCCGATCGTCACGCCGAGGCCGCTGGCGTAGTAGAAGAACAGGGCGAGCCCGATGTCCCACCAGCCCAGTCCCCATCCCCATGCGAAGGGCACGGCCGCCAGCAGGGCCAGCAGGGGCGTGATGGTGAACAGCGCGATCAGCGCCATCTGACCGACCGGGACCTTTCCCGCGAGGTCGGGAGGCGCGGCGCTCTCCGACTGAGACGTCCGCGTTGTGGCAGGTGAACTCATAGCACCGATTCCCTGGGATGGATTTTCAGGACATCGCCAGGGGCTGGGGCGACTCCCCCCAGACTACCCGCCCATTTGCGAGCTGTGTCGCCATCAACCGATCTCTTTCGCGCTTCCGGGTGGTCAGCGGCGGGGTGGTGCGGGCATGTCGTCCAGGCGCAACGACCCGTCGATCACGGCCTGCGCGACGTCCTTGAGCCTGCGACCCCGGCTGCGGCTGTACCCGCGCAGCGTGCTGAAGGCCTGTTCGAGGTCCAGGCCGAGGCGTTCGGAGAGGATGCCCTTGGCCTGTTCGATGTCCACGCGGCTGTCCAGCGCGACCTGGAGCTGGTCGCTCAGCGTCTCGTGCTGCCGCAAGGTGCGTTCCTGCATCAGTCCGATGGTGGTGACGTCGGCCAGCGCGCGGGCGAGCCGGAGGTCGCTCTCGGCCAGCGCGGGTCGCGCGCGGAAGAGGTTCAGCGAGCCCAGGGTCCGCTCGCGCAGCCGCATCGGCACGGCGTGCACCTCGGTGAGGCCCGCGTCGTCGGCCGCGGCGGCGAAGCGCGGCCAGCGCTGGGCCACGTCGCCGCGCGTGCTGACCGGCTCACCGGTGCGATAGCACTCCAGCGACGGACCCTCCTCGTCCTGCAGCTGGAAGAGGTCCAGCACCCGCGCCCGCTCGGTGGACGACGCCACCAGGCGCAGGACGGGACGGTCCTCGGCCGGGTCGGCCAGCAGCAGGCCTGCCGCGTCCACGTCCAGCAGCTCCACGCAGTGCTCGGTGAGCCGCTGCATCAGTTCCGTGCTGTCGAAGTCGCTGACCAGGGTGTCCGCCAGTTCGACGAAAGCCTGGCTCAGCCGTTCGGGGAGTGCGCCGCTCACTTCAGCGAGTATAGGCAGCCGGAGGCCGCATCTGGGATCCCGCGCCGTGTCGCACCGCGGTCCGTCGCCTACGACGAGAGCTGCTGGAGGCGGTACGCGGTCAGCAGGTCGTGCGGGTCGATGGTGCGGTCGGCGATGCTGTGCGCCAGGTCCGTGAGCCCTTGGCCGTTGCTGCGCGCGTAGTCGCGCAGCAGCTCGAAGCCGTTCTGCATGGACAGGTCGCCGCTCTCCGCGAGCACGCCCTTGGCCTGCTCGATCACCACGCGGTGGTGCAAGGTGGCCTGCAGCTGCTCGGAGACCGTCTCCTTCCGGGCCGCCGCGCGCTGGTGCAAGATGCCCACCGTCGCCACGTCGGCGAACGCCTGCCCGAGCTCGGCATCGGACTGGCTGACGCCGACCGCGTTCCGGTTGAGCAGCGTCAAGGCGCCGATGGTCTCGCGGCGCAACCGCATGGGTACCGCGGCGGCCGCCCGGAAACCGGCCTTCGCCGCGGACTCGGCGAAGGAAGGCCACCGGGCGCGGTCGGTTTCCAGATCGGCGCTGTAGGCTGCGGCGGAATCGCGGATGCAGTCCTGGCAGGGTCCTTCGCGCGTCTGGCTCGCGAACAGTTCCAGCAACCGCACGTCCTCGTTCGAGGCGGCCGCGGGATGCCAACCGCCGCGCTGGTCGGAGACGATCACTCCCACCGCCGTGACGTCCAGCAGTTCCGCAGCCCGCTCGGTGAGCAGGCTCAGGAAGTTCATGACGTCGAAGTCGTCGACCAGCGTGTCGGACAATGCCACGAAGGTCTGGGCGAGTCGTTGTTCTCGTTCGGTCACCGTCACCGGTCTCGTTCTCCCCTCTCGCCGCCGGGCTGGGCGGGATCGTCTTCGCCGGTGAACCGCAGCCTGCGGGTCACCACCTGGTGCGCCACCTCGGTGACCGACAGCTCGTGCTGATAGGCGTAGGAGCGAAGCCGCAGCAGCGCCACCTCGGTGCTGCTGCCGAGCTGCACCTGCACCATCCCGGATGCCTGGTGCACCTCCGCGTGCGGATTTGCGAGCCAGCTCAGGTCCTCGGTCGCGTGCCCGTCCAGGTCGTGCACGATCGCCTCGGTCGCCAGATCGGCCAGCAGCAGCGCGTCGGAGAACGTCACGCCCGCCATCGGACCCGGCGCGTCGCGGTAGAGGTCCAGCGACCCCAGCCGCACCACGCCGATCGTGAGCGGGAACGAGAACAGCGCCGCCGCACCCAGTTCCAGCGCGGCAGGGCCGAAACCGGGCCAGCGCGCGGGATCTGTGGCGAGATCGGAGATCAGCACCGGTCCGCCGGTGGCGAACGCGTCCAGGCACGGACCTTCCCCGACGGTAAGTTGCAGGTCTTCCAATCCGCTGCTGACGTCGTTGGTGGCGTGCACCAAGCCGCGCTGAGGTCCATCGCCGTTCGCCCCGATGTGGCTGAGCACCGTCACGCCCGCTCCGGAGACGGACAGATGCGTCACGCACCGCTCGCAGACGGCGGTCACCTCGGGCGCGGATCCGTCAATGGTCAGCGCGGCTCGCAATTGCCGTCGCCTGTCTTCGGCCATCATCGGACTCCGTGATCGGGGCGGGTCAGGCTCGCGCGCGGATCTGCCCGCCTTCGCCTTCCCAGCGTTCCTCCGGAGTCGTCTCTCCCGAGCGCGCCTGGGGCACGACCGCGGTGTCCGAGCGCGGAACCTGCGGCGGTACCGCGCTTCGGGATGAGATCAACTCGGTGGCACGGGTGGTGGAATTCGGGTCGGCGGCCGAGTCCATGACCGCACGAGCCGTCTCGTCGGGAGTGTCCGGCGGGACGGTCAGCAGGTTCAGCCGCCCGGCCGACGAACTGGTCACCGCGACGGTGTGCGGTTCCATCGATCGGAAGCCCTCGAAATGGATTGCCCGGCCCTCCAGCACCATCTTTCGCGGCGCGGCGGCCCACATGTCGAGGTGGTAGGAAACGCGATTGGCCATTCCGAGCCATGGCCGCAGCGCGGTCACCAGCTCGGGGAACTCCACTTCGGGGTCCCGCGATCGAGGCCACCAACCTCCGTTGATCCGGCCGTGCACCGCATCGGCCGGCTTCATGCGCAACCGCGGCCCGGTCTGGGCGCGTTCCTGCTCTGCTGTGCGTGCCGAACTCAGATCGCTTGCGATCATCTCGGCGCTCCCGCCTCCGGCCTGCTTCTGGGCCGGGGATAGATCATTCGCCGAAGACGGCACTCGCGAAACCGCTGGTGCTGGATCGTCTCCGGTAATCCCAGCCTACCCGGTCTACCGGAGGCCGTATGCACGCAGGAAGGTTCTGACCCCCGCCGTGACGATTTCCTCCCGGGCGGCCTCGTCGATCGGGAGCGCGCCGGAATAGGTGCGGCTCTGCACCTCGCTGCCGACCAGGGCGACGAAGTGGCGGGCAGCGCGGTTCGGATCCTCGACGTCGAGCAGGCCGCGCTCGTCCAGCTCGGCCAGTCGGCGCGCCAAGCCGGCCTGTACCGGCTGCGGCCCGGTTTCCTGCCAGGCGACCAGCACGTCCTCCGGGATGTGCCCGATCTCGGCCTGGATCTGCCGCACGAGCGCGAAGTGCGCGCCGAACTGGGGCATCACCGTGGTGAAGGCGAGACCGAGCGCGATCAGGTCGGACTCCAGGTCGACCACCTTGCCCAGGTGCCGCTCCAGATCGGCCAGTTGCCTCTCGCGGACCTGCTCCGCGCTTTCCAGGATCACCGCGCGGAAAAGCTCGTCCTTGTCGGTGAAGTGGTTGTAGATGGTGCGCGTCGAGACCTCGGCGACCTTGGCGATCGCGTCGATGCTGGCGCGGCTGTAGCCGTCGCGGCCGAACACCTCGCGGGCGCCTTCGAGGATCGCTTGGCGCTTCACCGATCCGCGTCGGGTGACGTTATCCCTGCTCAAATCGCCCTCCAGGAAGAAGTACAACGAGTGTTGTAGTAAGTGCATTACATGTTGTACTTTATCACTCGTCCGCTTCGAGCACACCGAACCGAGGAGTGAAGATGTCCGCACTGCGCCTTGCCGTGATCATCGGGAGCAACCGCGAGGGTCGTTTCGGACCAACGGTGGCCGGCTGGTTCGCCGAGCAGGCCCGGCAGTTCGACGGGCTGGACGTCGACGTGATCGACCTGGCCGAGATCTCGCTGCCCACCGCTATCGACTTCGGAGCCGCGCCGGACGAGCACGTCACCGGCTTGGGGGCCCGGCTGGCCGCAGCCGACGCCTACGTGGTCGTCACGCCGGAGTACAACCACAGCTTCCCGGCGGCGCTGAAGAACGCGATCGACCTCTACCGCGCGGAGTGGCAGGCCAAACCGGTCGGCTTCGTCTCCTACGGCGGGATGGGCGGTGGCCTGCGCGCCGTCGAACAGCTGAGGTTGGTCTTCGCCGAGCTGCACGCGACGACGGTCCGGGACAGCGTCAGCTTCCACAACGCCTGGGACCGCTTCGACGAGAGCGGACGGCCGATCGACGAGGGCTGCAACGGCGCCGCGAAGGGAATGCTCAACCAGCTCACCTGGTGGGCGCGCGCGCTGCGCAACGCCCGGGCAGCCGAGCCGTACGCCGGTTGACCGACCTGGAGGTTGAACCGTGCGGAACAAGCTGACGCTGGTCGTCGTACTGCTCGGCTGCCTGGCGCTACCGATGTCGATGTCCGGCACGGCGGTCGCCCTTCCGAAGATCGGAACCGCCCTGAACGCCTCGGGCGGCGCACTGCAATGGGTGGTGACCGGTTACTTCCTTACCGCTTCGTCGTTCATGCTCGTCACCGGATCCCTCGGAGATCTGTTCGGCCGCCGTCGGGTCTACCGGATCGGCGCCGCGACATTCGCGCTCGGCAACCTGGTCGCGGCGCTCACCCCGGACATCCTGCTGCTGGACGTGGCGCGCACGGCTACCGGTGTTGGTGCGGCCGGGGTGATGGCGGGTGGTGGCGCGTTTCTGGCGTCGACGTTCACCGGCGCCGAGCGAACCAAGGCGTTCGCCGCGATGGGCACCATCGCGGGCGTGGGCATGGCGATCGGCCCGACGCTGGCCGGGTGGCTGGTCGGCGAACTCGGGTGGCGCGCCACCTTCGGCGCTTTCGGAGTGGCGGGGTTGCTCGTGCTGGCAGGCACTTTCGCGATGGTCGAGGCCGGAGCCGAGCGGCGTGCGCGGGTCGACTGGGGCGGCGCGGTGACCTTCATCGCCGGGCTCGCGCTGGTCATGCTCGCGATCACGCAGAGCTCGCGAGCCGGCTGGACGAGCGCGCTGGTGCTCGGACTGCTCGCGGGCGGCGCCGGGCTGCTCACCGCGTTCGTCCTCGTCGAGCAGCGCAGCCCGAACCCGGTGCTGGATCTGACGTTGCTGCGCAACCGACGGTTCGTCGGCTGGTTGTTGGCAGGAGTGGTGATGGTGCTTGGCTTCGGCGGGATGATGTCCTACCTGCCCACCTACCTGCAGGGCGCGAGCGCGATGCGGGTGCGCGACTCCGGTGTGGTCATGCTGATGACGACCGTGCCGATGCTGCTTCTGCCGACGCTCACCGGACGGCTGGTCAACCGCGGCGTCCCACCGCGACTGCTGATCACCGGCGGTCTGCTGCTGATCGCGGTCGGCAACGCTTGGCTGACCGTGCTGCACCCGGGCGTCGGGGGCTGGGAGCTGTTCGGCCCGCTGGCGACGGTCGGAATCGGCAGCGGCCTGGCGATCGGTCTGATCGATGCCCAGGCGATGAACCAGATCGACCAATCGCGTGCCGGCATGGCGGCAGGTCTGGTGAACACGGTTCGCGGGGGCACGCAGACCCTGGTGCTGGCGCTGTTCGGTTCGGTCCTGATCACGTTGCTGACCGGCCGGGTCGGCACGGAGCAGGCGGGTCGGGTGGCCACCGGAGAGGTCGCCGGGCCGGAAGACGCGGCGCGGCTGACGGAAGCGTGGCAGCTCGTTCTCTGGGGGATAACGGGACTGACCGCACTGGGCGCCCTGGTGGTCGCGACGCTGCTCGCCGCCCGGAAGACCGTGCGGACCGCGCCGCCCGAGCGGATGCTTTCCGGACGGCCCGTCGCGGCGGGATGCACCAGCGGCCGGGGATTCGGAGGGCAGCGATGAGTTCCGCGCCACCGCGCGGTCTCAACGCGTGGTAGCCGGTTGCCGGCACGATCGATCCGAAGGGAGCCCTCGATGTGCACACTCATCTCGACCGCTTTCGTCTCGCTCGACGGCGTCGTGGAAGGCCCCGGCGGTGAGCCGGGGTATCGCAACTCCGGCTGGACGTTCCGGGACGTCGAGTTCCTGGAAGAGGCCTACGCGATCAAGGAACGGGAGCAGCGGGAGGCGGCCGCGATGATGATGGGCAGGGTCAGCTACGAGGCCTTCGCCCCGGTGTGGCCGACGATGACCGAGGAGTTCGCGGGCTACAACGCAATGCCGAAGTACGTCGTGTCCAGCACGCTGCGCGACGAGGACCTGGTGTCGAACTGGGGCGAGATCACGATCCTGCGCTCGCTGGAGGACGTGGCGGCGCTCAAGAAGGCCGACGGTGGGCCGATCGTCCTGCACGGCAGCGCGAACCTGAACCGGAACCTCTCCGACGCGGGCTTGATCGACCGGTATCACCTGCTGGTGTTCCCGCTGCTGCTCGGTGCGGGCAAGCGACTCTTCAGCGACACCGACAAGGACGTGCAGAAGCTCGAGCTCGTCGAGCACGAGGTGTACCCGAACGGCATTCAGAAGAACGTCCTCGACGTCGTCCGGTGATCGGAGCCGGTGCCGCTCGCCATCCGGCGGGCGGCACGTTCCCGTTCGGGGCGGATGTTGCGGGTGTCGGGGATGGGCCGTCTGGGTGGTGAGATTCCGCCGTGATGTCGCTTTTTTGGTGAATTCCTGACAGGCCGGGCAACAGGAGGGCGTTTTCCGGGAGCATCCGCAGCTGCACATGATCACTCGCAGCGAAGGGAAGTCCCGGATGAGATCCCGATTAGCCGGTGTGGCGGTCGCCCTGGTGGCGGGCGCCGCCGCCACGTCTTTCGTCGCACCCGTTGCGGTCTCGGCGCCCGCGCCCGCCGCGCAGTCCTCCGCCGCCGATGGTTGCTACACCTGGGGCCGCACGCTCAGCCGGGGCGCCTCCGGCGATGACGTCCGCAACCTGCAGATCCGCGTCGCCGGGTATCCGGGTCGCGGGGCCCGGCTGGCCATCGACGGGCAGTACGGGCCGGCCACCGAGGCCGCCGTGACCCGCTTCCAGCGCGCCTACGGACTGGCCGCCGACGGGATCGCCGGTGAGGCCACCTTCGCCAAGCTCTACGCGCTGCAGGAGTCCGACTGCTCGCCGGCGAACTTCGACTTCTCCGAGCTCAACAACTGCAATGCCGACTGGTCCGGCGGCAAGACCTCCGCCGCCGGCGCCAAGGCCAACGCCCTGGTGACGATGTGGAAGCTGCAGGCCATGAGGCACGCGATGGGTGACGCGCCGATCGTGGTAAACGGCGGATTCCGCAGCGTCTCCTGCAACGACGCGGTGGGCGGCGCGCCGAACAGCCGCCACCTCTACGGCGATGCCGCCGACCTCGCGGCCGGTTCGCAGGGTTTCTGCGCGCTGGTGCTGCAGGCGCGCGACCACGGTTTCGGGGAGGCCCTCGGACCGGGTTACCCCGGTCATGACGACCACGTGCACGTCGCTGGCGGTGGCGACGTCTGGTCCGCGCCCGACTGCGGGATGTGAGCCGTTGGCGCCCGGTCCGCCGGGCGCCATTCCGCAGGTCGAGGACAGCTGGTCGCCAGGTCGCGGCGCGGTGTTACCGGTGTGTGCTCACGGTTACGTGTGACGCGCTCATCTCCCACTGTCGGTAACGATCCGCGCCGTTCTACGACTTCATGGTTGAAGCTTCCAAAAGAAGGCGAGGGCCGGACCGAGGCAGCCGTGGCCGAGAGTTCCGAACCCGGTGCGTGACGTCCGCCGCCGAGGCCTCCGCTTCACCGGTCGAGGCACGCCCACCTCGACCGCCCCGTCGACTTCCGAGGTTCGCCGCGCGGCGAACCGGTAATCCTCCCCGGCCCCTTCTTTCCCCGTCGTGGGCGCGGGTTCGGGGAGCGGGGGCGGGCCGCCCGCTGCGAGATGCGGCCCGGCCGGTCGGGCGCGGCCGCCGTACCCCCGAGGGCGGCCCCCGACCCGGCGATGAGGCGGGGCAGGGCCTGAATTCCCCCAGGGCCCGCCCCGCTCTCGCCGCATACGGGGATGGCGGGCCGGACGGCTTTCTCGCCCCCGGCCGTTCGGCCCGCGTCGCACCGGTTTCGAGCACGAGCTCGCGGGACGCACCGCGAACGGCTGCGCCGTCGGCGCGTTCACCGGACCGCGGTCACGCGGTGGAGCATCGCCGCCAGTGCGAAAGTGCCCACGGGCTCGGGAGATGCGCCGCCGGTCACACCGGAGGTTGTATGCCGGGGACGTAGCCCTTGCCGCCGCAGCGGGGGCAGGTGCGCCATTCGGCCATCGTCATACCGGTCTGGAGGTCTTCGGTGGCCTGGATCAGGTACAAGCGGGGCTCGCTGATCTTGCGCAGGCCACCGCAGGTGAAGCACAGGGCGTTCGGGCCGTTGGCCGCGATCCCGGCGTTGTCGCCGACCTCTTCGGACATGGGGTCGATCCTCACACGGGCGGGCCGCAGCCCGGCTGGCGCCCCGGGTTCGCCCGGCAGTACGGGCAGCGACCGAGGGCCATCACGGTCGAGATCTCGCCGGTGTCGAGGTGCATGAACCGCCGAGCCACCTTGATGTTCCCGGATCCGCCGCAGCCGCGGCAGAGGGAATCCTCGGTTTCCTCATCCTCGTCGGACATCGGCACCTCCGGGCGTCGCACCCGCCACGCTACCGCCGCCGGACCGGGTCGCACAGCGCCAACTCCGCGCTGAGCCAACGGAATCGACGTGGCACCTCGGTCCGCCGCTGGTCCGGATGGTCCATTGCACCCGGATGGGGGACGGGTGAGAGTGATCGTGGAGGCGTGGTTATGTGGGTTCTGCGGGTGTTCGGCACCCTGGTGACGATGGTTTCGCTCGTGATCGCCGGGGCGTTGGCGCAATCCACCGAGACCGCGCGGGTGCCGGTCGGCGATCCCGCTCCCGCACCGGTTCCGGCGCCGCCTCCGCCACCTCCGCCGCCTGGTCCGCCGGTGCTCGCGGTCAAGATCGACAACGCGCCGGTAGCGCGGCCGCCGACGGGCATCGGGGCCGCCGATCTGATCGCCGTCGAGCCGGTGGAGGCCGGAATCAGCAGGCTGATCGCGCTTTTCGGCTCGCACGTGCCTCCGGTGGTCGGTCCGGTGCGCAGCGCGCGGGAGACGGATCTGTCGTTCCTGCCGCAGTTCGGGCACCCGGCGCTGGCGTTCTCCGGTGCCGCACCGGAACTCCTTCCGATGATCGATCAGGCGCCGGTGCACGACGCCTCCCAGCGCACCAGGCCCGGTGCGTTCTACCGCGGTCCCGGCAGCGCGCCGCACAACATGTTCGTCCGCACCGGCCTGTTGCCCGAGGGCGCGGGCTGGGCGCCCGGCGCCGCGCTGCCGTTCGGGCCGCCGCCGGCCACCGGCGGCGTGCCGAGCCCGCACCAGGAGGTCTCCTACCAGCGCACGCGCATCGGCTTCGACTGGTCGCCCGCCGAGCGGCGCTGGCTGGTCTCGTTCGACGGCGCACCGTACAGCGCAACCGACAGCGGGCGGCTGGCGCCGAGCACGGTTGTCCTGCAGGAGGTTCCGATCACCGAGTCCGCGATCGCCGATGTCGCGGGCAACATCTCGCCGTACGCCGAGACCGTTGGCAGCGGCCGCGCGGTCGTGCTGCGCGACGGGATGGCCTACAACGCTCACTGGGACCGCCCGGCGCCGGAGGCGGGCACCACCTACACCACCGAATCCGGCGAACCGATGACCTTCGCCCCGGGCCAGGTCTGGGTCGTCCTCGTTCCCGAGGTCTGACGCGTCACGTTGTCCCCCGCAGCCGGGCGTGGTGTCGGTGCGCGCGGCTAGGCTCGGTGGACATGAGCGAGCGGCGACTGATGCTGGTGCACGCGCACCCCGACGACGAGTCCACCGGGACCGGGGCCACGATGGCCCGATACTGCAGCGAGGGCGCCACGGTGAGCCTGGTGACCTGCACCAGCGGGGAACTCGGCGAAGTGGTCAGCGACGAGCTCGCGCATCTGCGCGGCGACCCGGATGCGCTCGGGGAGCACCGGCGCGGCGAGATCGAGAAGGCGCTGGCCGAACTCGGTGACGTCCGGCACCACTGGCTGGGCGGTCCGGGCCGGTTCAAGGACAGCGGCATGGCCGACACCGAGGGCAACACCGCCCCGGGATCGTTCGCGGCCGCCGATCGCGCCGAGGTGACCCGCGCGATGGTCGAGCTGCTGCGTGCCGAACGCCCGCACGTCGTGATCACCTACGACGACTTCGGCGGTTACGGGCACCCGGACCACATCGCCGCCAACCTCGCCGTGATGCACGCGCTCGACCCCGCGGCCGACCCGGATTACGAGCCGGAGCTCGGCGAGGCCTGGCAGGTGCCGAAGGTTTACTGGACCGCGCTGCCGGAGTCGATCCTGGAGCGCGCGAAGGAGGTCGGCGTCGATTTCCAGCCGCGCACCGTCCCGGACGCGGAACTGACCGCGGTGCTCGAGGGCGGCGAGTTCCACGAGGCCAAGCTCAACGCGCTGCGGCAGTACCCGAGCCAGGTGGTCGTCGACGACGACGGCTTCTTCGCCACCATGATCCGCCAGCCGGAGTTCGCCAACGAGCACTTCTTGCTGGTGCGCGGCGAACGCGGACCGGGTGAAGGCCCGTACAACCGGGAGCCTTGCCTGTTCGCCGGGATCGACTAGGCCTCATGGAGATGTTCCGGGTCGCGGGGCGGGTGGCGGAACCTCGGACGCCGCCGGGCTGCGGGAGCCGCGACTCGACCAGCCACCTGCGGGCGTTGCGGCTGTCCTCGCCCGGCGACGTCCGAGAACCCGCGGCGGTGCGGGCCGAGTCCCGCACCGCACCCCGCATCGCATGCTGCCGCCGCCGCATGTAGAGAATCTCCCGGGGACCGCTCTGGCCGGCGGTGCGAGCTGAGTCCCGCGCTCGAAAACAGCGGCTCCGCCGCACTCCTCCAACAGCTGCTAGCCGGCCGGTGCTGCGCGGCTCGGCCGCGCGCCCGTGCTAACCCGCGGCCCTGGAGCGGTCCGGGGCCGGTTCCGGATGTGCGGGCCACGGCTCCAGTTCCGGCAGCTCGCTCGCGGTCAGCCGGTGCGTGGGGCGGCCGGTCAGCCAGGCGGCCAGGTCCCGCGCCGGTCCGGCGATCTCGACGTCGCGAACCGCGGAGATCTCGCCGTCGGGCGACCAGCGCGCGGGACCGTCCGTCTGCCGCAGCGCGACACCGTCCGGCAGCCGGGGAAGCAGGAACTCGATGGTGTGGTGGCAGAAGTCATCGGTCCACTCCTCGGGGCTCACGCCGAGATCGAGGTCGACCAGGTGGATCCACACCTCCCGCCAGCGCATCCGCACGACCTCGGCGAGGTCGCCGTTGCGGTAGCGCACCGGGAGCTCCCAGTCGGCGGGGGAGGCCTGCGACCACACCGCTTCCAGGGCGGTGAGGTGCCGGGTGAGCCCATCGCGGTGCGAGTGGGCGTTGCCGGCGGCCAGGCCTTCGATTATGGCGTCGCGCTCGGCCCGACCGCCTTCGTAGGCGTCGACCAGTTCACCGCGCAGCGCGAGCGCGCTCACCCGCGCGAACGCGCGTGCGTTGTCGGTGAGGTGCGCGAGCACGTGCGCGCGGGACCAGCCGGGCAGCAGCGATGGCGTGCGGACCTGTTCGTCGGTCAGCGGGGCGGTCACCTCGAGCAGACGTCGATGAGCGTCTGCGACGGCTTTCAACGGAGGCATCACGCGGCCGGATCCTAGGGGTGCGAGACGATTTTGAACCCATCCGGATCGCAGCTGTACCCGAAAGTCTCATGATCATCCGTTCAGGGCAGCAAGCGACCGGAGAGCTCGATGTGCGCGAGGCGGCGCAGGGCCAGCAGGAGCGGCTCGACGAGGATGGTGCCGAGCACGACGTAGCGCAACGCTTCACCCGGGTCCTGCGGTGTGCCCGCGACCTCGGCCTCGGCGAGTTGATGCATCCGCCGCGCGTAGTTCAGCACGTCCTCGCGGCTGATCGGGAACCCGGCGGAATCCAGTCCCTCGAGAGCTGCGGCCAGTCGCCGCACCGGCTCGGAGTGGGCGGTCCGCAGTTCCCAGCCGAGCTCGTGGAGCACTTCCGCGGCGGAGGTCGTGTCGACCTCCTCGTCGGGTTGCGGTCGCAGCGGGGGATGGGCGGTGTCGAGGAGTTCGTGCAACGACTCCGGTGGTTCGGCCAGCCGATCCAGGACATCGCGCGCGGTGGCCACGCTCAGGCCGCCGACGCCGATGAGCGCGCGGATCAGGCGCAGCCGCGCGACGTGCGAGGTGTCGTAGCGGGCTTGGGTGGTCGAGGTCCGCTCGCCCTCGTGCAGCAGTCCTTCGCGCAGGTAGTACTTGATGGTCGCCACCGCGACGCCGGTTTCCTCGCTCAGCTCGGAGATTCGCACGTTCCGCCTTCGCCCGTCCCTTGTATTGGATAGTGCCACTCTCTAGTGTTGATAGTGGCACTATCCAACATACCCAGGGGGTCGGCATGGAACCGTTGATCGTGCTGGTCGTCGTGACCGGCCTCCTGCTTGCGGCCGGGACGCTGGGCGTGCGCGGGCTTCGCGCCTGGCCCGTCGCGCTGCGCGGCGGACTGGCCGCCATGTTCCTGCTCACCGGCGTCGTGCACTTCGCGTGGATGCGCCAGGAGATGATCGAGATGGTGCCGCCCGGGCTGCCCTCGCCTGCGGTGCTGGTGAGCCTGACCGGGGCGTTGGAGCTGCTGGGAGCGCTCGCGCTGCTCGTGCGCGCGCTCGCGCCGTGGTCGGCGGCGGGATTGTTCGCGCTGCTGCTGGCGATGTTCCCGGCGAACGTCCAGCACGCGTTGTCCGGTGCCGCGCTCGATCCGGGCGAAGGGCTGCTGCTGCGCACGCTGATCCAGCTGGTGTTCCTGGCGGCGACGGGGGTGGTCGCGGTGCACCACTTCCGGTCGCGGCGTTCGTCGGACGGAGTCGATGGCCGGGTGAGCTAGGGCGCGTGTTCGGGAAGTGCTTTGCTCGGCGGGGCGGGTAGCAGAAGCCGGTCGGCTCCGCGCGCCGCTCCTGATGTGTGCCAATGCACGGCGTCCCGGCGCACTCGCCGCGAAGCCGACCAGGACCTGCGGCGGTGCGAGCTGAGTCCCGCACCTGAAAAGCTGCTGCCGCCGCATTCATGAACAGCTCCTAGCCCGGAAACGCCGAACGGCCCCCGGCTCCGAGGAGAAGGAGCGGGGGCCGTGCCGGCTGGGGTCGATGCGCCGGTCGCCTCTGTCGGCGGTAGGCGCGACGCGGTTCCAGCCGAACGGTATTCCGCGAAGGCAATAGATGCGGCCCGGGGGACACGTAGCGCATCGACCACCCCGTCCAACGGATCGGGCCGAGCCGATGTTCCGCTCGCGAATGTGAGCCCAGCCTCATCGGACGCTGCGGCTGAATTCGTTTTGCGGCGCGCCGAAATAGCTATTTTGCGAAATGGAAAAACAAATTCCCGCGAAGCGGGTTGATTGTGAATTCCGAGCGGTTTCCGATAGAGTTTTGTTTGATCGAAGTCGAGCGTTCCGCGCAATGGCGGAACTTCCCGCGCGTTTGGCCGCGAGGTCACGAATGGCCTTGTTGCGCTGCTGAAATGCGCGTCAGATCGGGATCGGCCGCGCTGGCCGACCGGAAAGGATCCACGGTGCTGGGCAGTATTGCGCTGAGTTCTGCGGCGATCTTCGTCGCCGAGCTCGGCGACAAGTCGCAATTGATGGCCATGACCTTCGCCACGCGTTACCGGGCGTGGCAGGTCCTTGTGGGCATCACCGTGGCGACGACCATCGTGCACCTGGTTTCGGTGGCACTCGGATTCGGTCTCGGCGAAATGCTGCCCGCCGAGTGGATCGCGCTGCTGGCCGGCGTGGCGTTCCTCGGGTTCGCGGCGTGGACGCTGCGCGGTGATCACCTCACCGAGGAGGAGAAGAGCAAGGCCTCCCGCCGGACCGGATCGGCGCTGCTGGTGGTCACCGTCGCGTTCTTCCTCGCCGAGCTCGGCGACAAGACCATGCTGGCGACCGTGACGCTGGCCACCCACCAGGACTGGCTGGGTACCTGGATCGGCTCCACGGTCGGCATGGTGCTGGCCGATGCGCTGGCCATCGGGGTCGGGCTGCTGCTCGGCAGGCACCTGCCGGAGAAGTTCGTGCGCTACGGCGCCGCGGCCCTGTTCGTGGTCTTCGGCATCTGGTTGATCGGCGACTCGGCGCTCGCGCTGAGCTGACTGCGCGCGGCGCAGTGGGCAAGTCCGGCCGTTCGAGGCCGGGTCGGCGCCTCAATTTCGCGGGCGACCCGGCCCGTTGCGGCTGCTCGGTGCACCGCCGCATGATCGACGACCGCGCGCCGCCGAAAACGCGGCGAAGTGCGACGGGCCACGAGTGCCCGTGCATTGAGAACCGGTTCACCCGTTCGGTGAACTCGTGCCGCCGTCCGCCGGCAACGCCGTGTTGTCCCCGGCTGTCCCGAGGTCGCCAGCGTCGCTCTGGTGCAGGCATGTCAGGACGCACGCGCGGCGCACCGCAACTGGTTCGACTCGATGTCCGGCAACCGCGAGCTCGGTGCACCGCGTTGCCGGTCTCGCGAGGTCAACCGGCAAGCGATCCGCCTCACCCGCAACGGATTCACCCTGAAACCGAGCAGAAGGCTGTACGCGGCGAAGATCGGGGGACCCGCGCAACACGTGGTCGCGGGAGCTTCCGTCCGTCCGTCACGCATGCCGGACGTGCTCGGAGTGCGGGCATCTTGACGGGCCGAAACCGCTCTCGATCCGAACCTGGCCGTGCCCGTGCGGAGCAACGCACGACCGGGACCTGAACGCAGCCAAACATCCTCGCCGCAGGACGGGCGGAGGGGTCAACCGCCTGCGGAGAGACGGTCAGCCTCGCCGCTCAGCGGGGAGCACGTCTCGATGGACCAGGAACCCACCGGAGTGGTATGCGCCGCAGGAGCGATCTCGGTCATGCGGAGCCGGGATGATGTCGATGCGATAATTCCCGCTCCGCTGGAGGAGGATGCGCATGTCGAAGACGGTCGCCAAGGCGGTGCACGTGCTGGAGGTCCTCGCCGACGGGCCGCGCGGCATCGCCGAGCTCTCCCGCGAGCTCGGCGTGCACCACTCCACCGCCCTGCGCATGCTCCAGCCGCTCGTCGACGGCGGGCTGATCGCGCGCGGCCCGGAGGGGCGCTACCGGCTCGGCCTGCGGATGGTCGAGTTCGGCCAGCAGGTCCTCGAGGAGATGGACCTGCGGGTCATCGCCCGCCCGCACCTGCTCGCACTCGCCGAATCCGCCCGGGCGACCGCGCATCTCGTGCAGCTGGTCGACGATCGCGTCGTCTACCTCGACAAGATCGAGGGCTCGTCCATCCGCACCTGGTCGCGGATCGGGCGGGAGGTGTCGTTGCACACCTCCGCGGCGGGCAAGGCGATCCTGGCCGCGATGCCCGCCGAGCAGGCCGAACGCCTGCTGGCCGGGCACGAGTTCCGGCGCTTCACCGACCGCACCATCACCGACCCCGCGGCCTTCCGCGCGCACCTGCGCGAGGTCGCCCGCGACGGGTACGCGACCGATCGGGCCGAGTTCGAATCGCTGGTGCACTGCATCGGTACCGCGGTGCCCGGATTGCCCGCGGCCGTGTCGATCACGCTCGTGCGGACCGGAACCGACGAGCCCGATCCCAGCGCTCTGCTCGACGAGGTGTCCGCGACCGCGGCGGCCGTCGCCGCCGATCTCGGTTCGGCGATCGGGTGAGGTGGACAACCCGTGACCGCTCGCGGCGGTGTTCGTTGGGGACGGGGCGATGCCGGGAGCGCCTCCCGGGATCGGACGGCGTGCCAGGTTCCGCCGCCCGCACCGCCGCGCACGACGAGTCCGGGACGAGCGCTCGAACGGGAGTGGGGCCACCATGAGCTGGATGATCTACGGGGCGAGCGGCTACACCGGGCGGCTGATCGCCGACCTGGCGATCGACCGCGGTGAGCGTCCGGTGCTCGCGGGCCGCGACCCGGCCAAGATCGCCGCGATGGCCGCGCCCCGCGGCCTGCCCTACCGGACCTTCGACCTGTCCGATCCGGAGGAGGTCGCCGAGCGGCTGCGGGACATCGACGTGGTGGCGCACTGCGCGGGCCCGTTCTCGGCGACCTCGGAGCCGATGATCTCCGCGTGCCTGCGTTCCGGCACGCACTACCTGGACATCACCGGTGAGATCGACGTCTTCGAGGCGGCCTTCGCCCGGGACGCGCAGGCCCGCGAGGCGGGCGTGGTGTTGCTGCCCGGATCGGGTTTCGACGTGGTGCCCACCGATTGCCTGGCCGCCCTGGTCGCCGCCGAGCTGCCGGACGCGACGCGGCTGGACCTGGCCTTCCAGGCCTCCGGCGGAATCAGCGGCGGCACGCTCAAGAGCGCCCTGGAGGGCGCGGGAATGGGCGGCCGCGCGCGCATCGACGGCGACATCTGCGCGGTGCCGCTGGCCTGGCGGCAGCGCGACGTCGCGTTCCCCTCCGGGCAGCGCAGGGTGACGTCGTTGCCCTGGGGCGATGTCAGCACGGCCTTCCACAGCACCGGGATCGGCACCATCACCACCTTCACCAGGCTGCCGGGCCTGGATCGGATGCCGGCCCGCGCTTCCGGCCCGTCCCGCGCGCTGCTCGGCTCGGCCCCGGTGCAGCGGCTCGGCAAGGCAGCGATCGGCGCGCTGGTTCGCGGACCGGGTCGCGGTCACCGCTCGCGCAGCTGGGTCGAGGTCTACGCCGAAGCCACCGATGACGCCGGCCGCACCGTCTCGGCCGCGCTCATCGGACCGGACACCTACGACCTCACCGCCGACGCGGTGGTGCGCTCGATCGGCGCGCTGAACGCGGTCTCACCGCGCGCGGGCGCGCACACCCCGTCCACGGCCTTCGGCCCGGACTTCGTCCGCAGGTTGCACGGGATCAAGGTCGTCGAGCCCGCGTGAGCGGGAATACGTTGGCGTCCGGCGGGGGCATCGCCGAAGCTGGGCAGCATGCGAATTCGAGAGGCGACCACTGCGGACTGGCCCGCGATCTGGCCGTTCATGCGCCGGATCGTGGCCGCGGGTGAGACCTACGCCTACGACCCGGACCTGAACGAGGACAAGGCCCGCCAACGGTGGTTCCCCGCTTCGCCCGGCTACACCGTCGTCGCCGTCGACGACGACGGAACGGTGCTGGGAACGGCGATCTCCGGGCCGAACCGGGAGGGACCGGGTTCACACGTGGCCACCGCCAGCTTCATGGTCGATCCCGAGGCGGGTGGCCTGGGAGTGGGCCGGGCGCTCGGCGAACACGTCCTCGGCCGTGCCCGCTCCGAGGGCTACCGGGCGATGCAGTTCAACGCCGTCGTCGAGACCAACACCGCGGCCGTCGCGCTGTGGGAATCGCTCGGCATGGAGATCATCGGCACCATCCCCGAGGCCTTCTACCACCCCACCAAGGGCTACGTGGGACTGCACGTCATGTACCGGTTCCTCTGACGCCGCGGCTGCCCGCTGCCCGGCGACCCCGACGAGCGGTCCGGTTCCGGCAGCGGAGACCGGAGCGGACCGCCCGGGGAACCGTTGAGCAAGTCCGGCGCCGCTTCGGGCGCGATGCCCCTTCGGATGCTCGGGGAGCGGCCCGGGGAGCCCGCGCGCCTTCGCCGACCCGCACCGCCGAGCAGCGCCCGTTCCCGAGCGGTCCTCAGAGCCCTTCCCGCAAGTCCGCGAGGAGCTGCGGGAGCAGCTGCTCCTCCTCCACCGCGCGGGCCGCGGTCGACATCAGCTCGGCCAGCGCCGGGTCCCAGGGCGTCGGTACCGGAGTGCCCACCAGGTTCGAGAGGTCGATCCGGTCGGCCGCGGCCTGGTCCACCGCGTTGCGGTAGTCGGTGGCGGTCATCCGCCAGGGCTCGGCGCCGAACTGCTGAACCGCGTGCGCCGCGCTGATCCCGTGCCAGTCGAAGTCGGCGTGGTGGTGCAGCGTGGCGCCGTCGCTGATCAGGCGGCCGAGCAGCGCCCGGGTCGCCGTCGTCGGCGGGCCGGACAGGCACAGCATCGGGTGCCGGATCCCTTCGCGGATGGCCGCTTCCAGGACGCGCGGGTGCTGGCAGATCGCGATGGCGGTGTCCGGCTCGACCAGCCGGGGCGGGGCGGCGCGCAGGTCCAGGTGGGTCAGGTGCGCGGGTAGCCCGAGCTCGGTGCGCTGCCGGATGCCCGCCGACCACGGGTCGTTGCCGGACAGCGGGAGCGCCCAGGTCAGAGTGGTGTCGGCGACCCCGTCGGGCGCGACGCCGCAACGCTCCCACAGGGCGCGGCGCTCGCGATCGTTGCTCGGGGCGGCCTGCTCGTGCGCGAGCGAAGCCGCCTTGATCACCACGCGGCTCGTCGTCGTGCCGTCGTCGAGCAGGTGCGGATCTCCGGTCAGGCCGGCGAGCTCGCCGCGCGAGGTCCAGATCCGGGGCATCCCGTGCAGGTTCATCGCCGCCAGCACCCGCGCGGAACGCCGCGCCACGACCGGCAGCTCGTCCGCGGCCACCCGGCCGTAGCGCAGGACCCAGGCGATCCACGGCTGCGCCCAGGGCTCGTCGGCGAGCCCCTGGGCGTCCAGCGCGGCGCGCAGCACCTCCTCCGGGCCGGACTCGGCCGTTTCGGAGGGACCGGCCGCTTCGGCCTGCAGCGCCTCGGCCAGGCCGGTGCCGAACCTCGCGCGCATCGCCTCGTCCAACTTGGACACGCTGATCCGCGTGCCCTGCCCCCACATCGGCCGTCCGTACAGCTCGCCCACGGCCTGCCGGGCCGTCTCGTCGGGCAGCTCGAGCCGGAACGTCGGCGGCTGCTTCGGCGAGGCCAGCGCCTCGCGAGCGGCCGCCCACAGCCCCTGCAGCGCGGGCTCCCGCAACACTGCCCGCACGTGTTCTCCTGAATCCAACGAAAGTCCTCCCACCGCCAAGCAAACCACCTACTCCGCAGATCTGCGCAAGGCGCCCCCTTGCGTCCGCAACCATCAGTGCTCGTCCTCGACCGTCCCGCCGGTGGGCGAGCACGGGCGGAGCACTCAGGCGTTCGATCGGTGCAGGTCGGTGCCGGTCCAGGTGGTGTGGGTGCAGGCGATGCCGTGCCCACTCCGGGGACGCAGCACGTCGTAGATGTGCATCTTGGGAATCTTCGGGGACACGCCCCAGCCGCTGGGCCAGGTGATCAGCCAGTCCATGTCCAGATCCACCAGCAGGCCCAGCATGCGCGCGATGGTCGGGTCGTCCAGGCGCTCGAAGGCCTCGTCCAGCAGCACCAGCCGCAGCGGGCCGCGTCCCCCGGAGGAGACGCTGACCGCGTCGTAGAACGCCGCCGCGGCCGCGAACAGCGTGACGTAGGAGATCAACCGGGTCTCGCCGGAGGACAGCTGCCGCAGCCGCCGCACGCGCGGCTTGCCGTCCGGTCCTTCATCGCGCACCCGCACGGTGAAGGCGAACCACGACCGGTAGTCCAGCGCGCGGGCCAGGATCTCGGCGTAGCCGCCGGTGCCGCTGTCGCGTTCGGACTCGATGAGATCGGTGAACACCCGCCGCAGCAACGCGTCCTGGTCCTCGCTGCGGTCGGCGAACGGGGTGCGGACCAGCTCGATGGCCTGCTTGATGTCCTCGCCCAGCGCAGCCGAGGGCTGCCACTCCAGCTGGACGTGCACGCCCTGGCTGGAGCGGGCGCGGTCGAGGACCTCGTTCATCCGCTTGCACAGGTCCGATGCGATGCTCATCTGCCCGCGCAACCGTTCGGCGAGGTCGCGGATGAGGTAGTCGGCGAAGATCGACTGGTAGCGCTCGTTGAGGTAGCCGCGCTGCTCGTCCAGCCGCTGCCCGACCCGCCGCGCGGCCTCGGCGACCGGCTGCGGTCCCTCCTCGCCGGTGACGGTCACCGTGAGCAGGCCGTCCTGGTCGGCGGCGGTGATGTCGTAGTTGCCGCTGAGCGCCTGCTGCAGGGTCTGCAGCCGGTTGAGCACGGTCGACTCGGTGGCGCCCTTGCGATCGGTGCCGCTGAGCAGCTCGGCGGCCTCGTCGAGCTCGCCCGGCGACTCGTCGGACACCTCGGCCGCGGTCCACAGCCCCGGAACCCGCAACGCCCGCCGGAACGACTCGGTCGCCGAGTCGGCGTCCTGCTCGCGACCGGCCAGCTGCGCCTGCTTGTTCTCCAGCTGGGTCTCCAGCCGGGCGGAGGCCTCGCGCAGGCCGGAGATGCGCTCCCGCTCCTGCGGGAGCCGCTTGCGCAGGTCGGTGCGTTCCTGCTCGAACGCGCCGACCTTCTCCGAGATCTCCTGCGCGGCACCGCCGACGGCCGAGGTCAGCTCGGAGAGCCCGGTGGCCTGGTCGGCGTACTCGGCGCAGCGCCGGTCCGCCTGGTTCTCGGCCTCCATCCGGTCGGCGACCGCCACGTCGTGGTGCAGCGAGACATCCCGCAGGTCCGTCAGCGTCGGTAGGCAGCGGGACTCGACGGCTTCGCGCAGCGCGTCGATGCCGGAGCGGGCGTCGGTGGCGGCCCGGTGCGCGGCCTCCAGCGCCTGGGTCTCGGCGGGCAGTCCCGCCTCGCCCGCGGCCCGGACTAGTTCGGCCTGCGCGGCCTGCCAGCGCTGCTCCACCTCGAGGTGCTGCTCGCGCAGCTGGGCGACCTGGCGCTCGTTGTCCTCGGCGGTCTCGATCGCGGTGGTCAGCTTCGCCTGCGCGGTGAGCAGCTCACCGTCGTCCGGGAAGGTCTCCAGGTGCTGCTCCAGCGCGGTGGCGCGTTCGCCCGCCTCGCGCTGGCGCCGTTCGGCCTGCCCGATCCGATCGCGCAGGCCCGCCAGCTCGTCCTCGAGATCGGCGATCCGCCGCGCCCGCGCGGTCTCCCGCGCTCCCGCGCCCACGTATTCGGCGGCGTCCTTGCGCCAGCGGCCGGAAAGCACGCCCGCGCACCAGGAACCGTCCACCGACACGGAGAGCCCGCCGCCACCACCGGTCGAGACCGCGGCGAGCAGCTCGGAGACCCGCTCCGGCGGTACCGGGCAGTCCGAAATCGCCGCCGGCGACAGCAGATCCGACAACTTGCCGCCGCTCGCGGGATCGGAGGGCACCGCCAGCAGCTCGGCCATGCCCGGTACCTGCCCGTCGGCGGTGACCCAGGCGTTGAGCAGCCCGCTGGACTGCAGCGCGGCCTCCAGCCCGGCGCGGTCGGTCTCGCTCAGCGACGCCTGGAAGTCGACGAGCTCGTAGAAGGCGCGGCCCCGGCTGGTGTCGCGGTCGCCCTCGCTGCACGCCGGTCGTGCGGGGCGCTGCTCGTGGCCCGCGCGCAGTTCGGCGAGCTCGTCCTCGCGCATCTCGCACTCGGCGCGCAGCTCGGTGAGCTCCTGCTCGACGGCCGAGACCTCGCGGCGCGCCTCGTGCAGCTGCGGGCGCGCCCACTGCCGCGCCCGCTCGCGGGCCTTGCGGGTGGCGGCGGTGCCCGCCACGAGGTCGTCGGCCGAGGGCGGTTCCGGTGCGGGCTCCTCGGTCGCCGCGGGCCACTCGGTGGCCCACTTGCGGGCGCGCTCGACCCACACCGCGGCCGCCTCGGCGACCTCCTGGTGGGCCTGGTTGCGGCGTCCCGCGGACTCGGTGGCGGTCAGCTGCGCCTGGCGCGCGTTGCGCTGCAGTTCGGCGACCTGGCGCCCCTCGGCGTCGAGCTCCTCGGCCTGCTGGTGCAGCGCCATGGTCAGCGCCGCGCGCTCGCGCGCCTCCTCGGCCGCCTGGACGGAGGAGTCCACCACGGCGCGGAACTCCCGGGCCAGCTCGTCGGCGTCGAACTCCGGTGTCAGGCAGCGGTCCACGGCGGTCGGTTCCGCGTCGGGCTCCGGTGAGGTGCGCACCTGACCGGTCTCGGTGCGCAGCTCGGCGGCGGGGACCTGCGGTGGCTGCGGCAACCCGGAATCGCCGAGTCCGGCGGTGGTCAGCTGCTGGCCCGCCCGCGTCGCGGCTTGCCCCGCCGCCTCGGCGTCACCGGAGAGCCTGCGCAGCAGGCCGATCACCGACTCCGCGGAGCGGGTCTCCTGCGCCCGGTGCCTCGTGGCGGTGTCGAGGGCGGAAACGGCTGCGGCGCGGGTGCTTTCCACCAGCGCCTCGCGGTCCCGGAGGTTCTGCAACTCGGAGTAGGCCGGGTGCGAGCGCAGCGCGTCGATGCTGGACTCCAGCTCGGTCTCGCGCTGTTCCAGCTCGGCGATCGTCCGCTCCGCGGTTTCGCGCTCCGCGCGCTTGCCGTCGACCTGCTCGGACAGCCCGGCCAGCTCCTCGCGCAGGGCGCCGAGCTTGCGCTGCGCCGAGCGCATCGCCTCGGCCCGGTCGCGCAGCGCGCCGAACGCGTAGCCGGAGTAGGTGGTCAGGAACGCGGTGAGCGCCTTGTCCGCGCCGGTGAGCCGGACGATGTTCTCCCGGATCGACTCCAGGTCGTCGAACGAGGTCGCGAGCCGCTCGATCAGACCCGGATCCAGCGGTGGCAGCGCGTCGGAGAGGATCTGCTCGAGCTGGCCCTCCAGGACCTTCAGGCCCACATCGGGGTTGCGCAGGGTGCGCTGCAGGTGCAGCAGGTCGCCGTAGCGCGCCGCGGGCACGCCGTAGACGGTCGCGGCGACCTTCGCGCGGAAGGATTGGTCGTCGAGCACGCAGTCGGCGCCGAGCAGTTCGCGCAGCTGCGCCGATCCGAGCGGCACCCGGTCGGCCCCGACGAGGTGCAGCGAGTGGCCGACCCGGCGGCTGGTGATGAACCGCCAGGAGTCGCTGATCGACTGCGAGGTCTTGGAGGCCTTCACGCCGATGCCGCAGGTGAGGAATTCCTCGCCGCCCTCGGGGGTTTCCCGGCGGAGCTCGATCCAGGCGTAGCCGATCCGGTTGGGTCCGCCCGGGTACTCGTCGAGCATCAACCGCCGCGCGCTGACCGTGTCGAAGCCCTTGGAGCCGAGCTGCCGCAGGTCGCCGTCCAGGCACAGCGGCAGCAGCAGCTCCAGCGTCCGGGACTTCCCGGAGCCGTTGGTGCCCTGGAAGATGGCCCGGCCGCCGTCGAGGTCGAAGGTCGTCTCGGCGTACTGCCAGATGTTGACGATGCCACCGCGGTGCAGCCGCCAGCGGTTGCCGACCTCCGCGATCGGCCCGTGCTCGGCCGTCTCGGTGCTGTGCTGGCTCACCGCTGTGCCTCCATGTCGTCGAACAGTGACAAGCCGGGCTCCTCCGGCGCGGGAGGCGGCTCGGGTTCCCGGTTCTGGGCCGGGGTGGCGTCAGGTTGTGGGAGCCATCGGTGCGCGGCCGGGCTCAGCGACCACTCCCCGTCGCGCTCCTGCAGCAGGCCGAGCCTGGACAACAGGGCGATCACCGATCGCACCAGGTCCTGGTGGTCCTCGGTGGCCGAGCGGGACCACGCGGCGGGGTAGTCGTCGACCAGCCGCTGGCAGACGTCGGCGAAGTCCTGCCAGCCTACCGGGTGCCCGCCGGACTGATCCGGATCGTTGCGGGCCAGCAGATCGGGCAGCGCCAGCAGCGCGATGCGCGCGACCGTGCCGGGCCCGGGGAAGATCACATCGGTGAGGTAGTCCTCCGGGTCGCAGACCACCACGCCCTCGGCGCGGCACTCGCTCACCAGACCGAAGAACCGCTCCAGCAGCCGCGATTCGGAGACCACGCGCTCGCGCAGCCAGGTCGCCTGCTCCTCGGGCAGGTCGCCGTAGAGCACCACCGGGTTCTCGATGAGCTTGCGGCGCACCGCGTGCTCGCGCTGCCGGGGCCCGGCAGCGGCGGCCAGCTCCACCAGCTCCTCGGGAGAAGCCGCCTCGGCCAGCGGCCCGGCGACGAGCTGGCCCAGCATGTCGGTGTCGATGGTGATCAGCGCCTCGGCGGCGGAGTCGGCGGTCACCGAGCCCTCCGTCTCGGTGATCACGCCGATGGATACCAGGTGCCGCAGCGCGGCGGTCAGCGCCCGCCGATCGGCCGGATCGTCGACGATCTCGATGCCGGATTCGGACGCGGCCGCCCGGACGTCGCTGACCAGCCGGGACAGCAGGACCTGGCGGCCGATCCCGGTCAGCGCGGCCAGGGTCAGCGCGACGTAGGCGTAGCCGCGCGGGGTGAGGTCCACGCCGCGGCCGGCGTCCTGCCCCGGTCCTGACTTGTACAGCCGGGCGAAGCGGCGCTCCACCACCAGCCGGTAGCCCAGCAGCGAGGAGAACACGTCCTGCAGCGCGGTGCGCTGCCGGTAGATCATCGGCAGCAGGTCGCCGTCCGGCCCGTCGGCGCGCAGCAGCGGGCGGCGCAGCAGCACGCGGGCGCACCGCACCACGTTGGCCGCGTCGATGTCCGGCAGTTCCTCGAAGCTCGCGATCACCGGGTGGCTCCTTCGGAGTTGGGCACGGTGCCGTCACCGGCGAGCTCCAGTGCGGTGTCGCGCAGCGTCAGCTCGCCCGCCGCGCTGCTGATCCGCGTCTCCCGCCCCGGTTCCGGGCGCACGGTGACCCGCAGCCGGTGCACCGGGTCGAGCGCGGAACCGACGTCGTCGGAGCCGTCGCGCTGGGCCATGGCCAGGGTCAGGAGTTCGCAGAGCACGCTCAGCGCCTCGGGGGAGAGCCGCTGCTCGCCGATGCGGGCCCCGGCCAGCTCGGCCACGGCCGCGCTGCGCTGCTGATCGGCCTCCCTGGCCTCCTGCAGCAGGGTCTCCTCGGTCATCGGGTCGTCGAGCACCCGCGAGGTGCGGCCGCGCGCGCCCCGATCGCCGCGGCTGCGGACGCTGACCGTCACGTCCTGCACGGGTCCGTCCCGCCAGGGCACCTTGTCGTTGTCGGTGTCGTAGTCCGGGGCGGGCTGCAGGTGCCGCGCCGAGTGCAGCCCGAACGCCGCGGCGTAGAGCTGGTGGGAGGTGCGCTCGTCCGAGTCGTCGAACCACTTGGCCAGCTTGAGCAGCTCGCCGCGCCTGCCGGGGACCAGGCCGCCGCCGGAGGTCGCGCGCTTGACGCTGGCCAGCAGCGATCCGATCGCCCGGGCCGTGGCCTCGCGCAGCGCGGCGACCTGGCTCGGCCTGCCGGGAGCGTCCACGAACCAGTCGGTGAGCTCCTGCCAGTCGGCTGCGGCTCGTCCGCGCGCCCGCTCGACGTCGGTGCCCAGCTGGTCGGCGGGCCCGAGCAGCCGCAGCAGCTCGCTGCGCGCTTCGGCGAGCCCGGCCAGCGAGTTCGCGATCGTCTCGGTGTGCCGCAGCACGTCCTCGACGACCATCTGGATGTACTCGACCAGCAGGTTGCGGAACCCGGAGATCTCGTCCGGCGCGAGCTGGTGGCGGGTGACGACCTGCCCCAGGTAGGCGTAGAAGTCGCGGACCGTGGCGGCCAGCTCGGCGTGCTGCAGGAACACCGTTGTGACCTGCTCGGCGAGCCGTTCCCGGGCCTGCCGCGCCGCCTTGCCGTTCGGATCGCGGCTCTCGGCGGTCAGCGCGTCCGACAGCGCCGTGCCGATGGCCGCCAGCCCGCGGTCGATCGCGGGCAGCAGCTCGCGGGAGACCTCGCGGGCGCCCTCCGGCACGTGCAGCAGCGCGTCGACGTCGCGCTGCACGCGGACCGCGAGCTTGCTGACCTGGTAGCGAACGCTGCCGTGCTGGAACTCGGCGATGCTCGAAGCGATCGTCTCGCGCCTGCCGACGACGAGGTTCCCCCAGCGAACCAGCTGCTTGAGCCGGTCGATCACGGTGTCCACATCGGACTCGCCGGGTGCTACTCGCACCTCCCGCTCGGCAGCGGCCAGCGCTGCGGCGACCTCACCGGCGGACAGGTCGGCCAGCAGCGTCGAGGTGAACAGCCGCATGATCGCCAGGTAGGTGCGGTGCTCCTGCGCCTGCAGGTAGGCGAACAGCTGGAGCCGCCCGTCGTCGCCGGGCTGCTCGGGAGCGCGCGCGGCCGCAGGAGTTCCCGCGATGCCCGCGCGCAGCACATCTGCTTCCTGATCAGGGGCTGTCACGGTGCGCCACGATATCCCGTAGCCCGGATACGGGCGGTCACCTGTCGGGTGGTGCTGGGTCACAGCTGGGGTGGCGGTAGTTTTCCTGGGGATTTTCGCGGATTTCGGGTGATTGGAGAGGTGCCGGTGGGTGCGGGGCGAGCGGTCGGACTCCTGCTCGGGGTTGCTGCGGACGCAGCGTTCGGCGATCCGGGCCGCGGGCACCCGGTCGCGCTGTTCGGGCGTGTCGCGCAGTCCCTGGAGAAGGCGCTCTACCGGGATCGCCGCGCGGCCGGGGTCGTCTACACCGGGCTGCTGGTGGGCGGAACCGCCGCGCTCGGCGTGCTGGTCGAGCGCACCGCGCGCCGCGGTCCGGTGCTGGAGGCCACCGCGACGGGCGTGGTGACCTGGGCGGTGCTCGGCGGCACGTCGCTGAGCGACGAGGGCGCCGCGATGGCGCGCTTGCTGGAGGCCGGGGAACTGGAAGCCGCGCGCGAGCGGCTGGGCAACCTGTGCGGGCGCGACGCGGCGGCTCTGGACGGCCAGGGCCTGGCGCGGGCGACCGTGGAGTCGGTGGCCGAGAACACCTCGGATGCCGTGGTCGCGCCGCTGGTGTGGGGCGCGATCGCCGGGATTCCCGGGCTGGTCGGCTATCGGGCCGCCAACACCCTCGACGCCATGGTCGGGCACAAGTCACCGCGCTACCGCGAGTTCGGCTGGGCGCCCGCGCGCTTCGACGACCTGCTGAACCTGCTGCCGTCCCGGGTGGCGGCGGTGGTCACCGCCGCGTGCGCGCCGGTGGTCGGCGGCTCGGCCGGGGGAGCGTGGCGGACCTGGCGCCGGGACGCCTCGGCGCACCCGAGCCCGAACGCGGGGCAGGTCGAAGCGGCCTTCGCCGGTGCGCTGGAGATCCGCCTCGGCGGGCGGACCGTCTACGGCGATGTGGCCGAGCAGCGGCCGATGCTCGGCGAGGGACGCACCGCCGACGCGGGCGATGTGACGCGCGGCGTGGAGCTCTCCCGCCTGATCGGCACGGTCACCGGCGCGCTAGCCGCCGCGACGGCGGCCCTGCGCTGATTTCTGTTTGAGGGGCCGCTTTGCCTGGCGGTGCCGGGAACGGAACCTCAGGCGTCGTCGGGCTCCGGGAGCCGCGACTCGAGTAGCGGGCTGCTCGGCGCTGCGGCTGTCCTCGCCCGACGACGTCTGGGAACCCGCGGCGGTGCGGGCTGAGTGCCACGCTCGAAGCAGCGGCTTCGCCGCGAACTGAAACGACCCGTTGAGCAGCTCCTAGTTGCGGGAGCGCTCCTCGGCCTCGGCCTCGAGGCGTTCCTCCTCGGCGATGGCCGCGGCGACCGACTTCCTGCGGCTGCGCGCCTTGGGCTTGGCCGGGCCGTCCGAGGCCTGCTGCTGTTGCTGCCACGGGGCCGTCGCGCCCGGGCGCAGCTCGGAGTAGATGAGGTAGCCGATGGATCCGAGCGCCATCACGCCGAAGGTGATCCACTGCAGTGCGTAGGAGAAGTACGGCCCGGTCTCCAGTCTCGGCAGCGGAAGCGGGTTGAGCACGCCGGGCTGCTGCTCGGTGAGCGTGAAGTAGCCCGGGCGCAGGTCGATGCCGGTGCCGCGCGAGATCGTGCCGGAGTTGATCGCGTACGCCCAGCGCCGCCCGTCGTGCTCGAACAGCGGGCGCTGCTCGTGGTCGATCTCGTCGGCGCGGACCCTGGCGACGATCGTGACCGGCCCTTCGGGCGCGGCGGCGTAGGACGGCGCGTGCGTCGCGCCGACCGGCCGCACATAGCCGCGGTCGACCAGCACCGTCGTGCCGTCCTGCAGCCGGAACGGGGTGAGCACCTCGAAGGCGGCCTCGCCGAGCACGGTCCGCTGCCAGCCCAGCACCTCGCCCTGCGGCAGGTAGTGGCCGCGCATCTCGACCTTCGCCCACTCGGTGCGCACGTCGATCTCCCGGCCCGGCGGCAGCACCTGGTCCAGGGGTTTGGGCGGCGTGTGGAAGGACTCCTGGATCGCGGCGTTGCGCGCCTGGGTCTCCGCGTCGCGCCCGAACTGCCACGGTGCGAGCAGCGTGAAGCACAACGTGGCGAAGACCACGACGAGCGCGATCAACCCGAGCCAGCGAGGCCGCAGCAGAAACTTCAGACGCACGCCCCCACGGTAGGCGGCCCCGCCGACCGCCGTGGCCGAGACCCCACCCGGACGTCGCGCACCCCACAGCTGACCGGCAGGTTGGGCGGCGGTTAGGGGTTGTTGAGTTCGCGGCGCCAGCCGCCGTTCCAGGTGTGGGATTCAGTCGGCACCGCCGCGGGGCCTCAGACGTCGTCGGGCGAGGACAGCCGCAGCGCCGCGTATTGGACATGCTCAAGTCGCGGATCCCGGAGCCCGACGGCGTCTGAGGCCCCGCTACCCGCACCGTCACGCAAAACCAGAACTACCCTCCCTCAGCGCAGCGCGTTCCGGGCGGCCTGCGCGACCTGGCGCGCGTAGCCGCCGCCGAAGAGGACGGTGTGCACCAGCAGCGGGAAGAGCTGGTGCAGGCCGATGCGCTCGCGCCAGCCCGCGGCCAGCGGGGTGACCTCCTCGTACGCCGCGATCACCCGGTCCAGCTGCGGGCAGCCGAACAGGTGCAGCATGGCCAGGTCGGTCTCCCGGTGACCGCCGTGCGCGGCCGGGTCGATGAGCCAGGCCCCGTCGTCGGACCAGTGGACGTTCCCGCTCCACAGGTCGCCGTGCAGCCGGGCGGGCGGCTCGTCCGGCACGAGCCGGTCGAGCTCGGCGCAGACCTGGTCGACGAGCCGGGCCGTCGAGTCGTCCAGCGCGCCGCTGTCGCGGGCGCTGCGGACGTAGGGCTCGACCCGGTGCCGCGCGTAGAAGGTCGGCCAGTCGTCGGTGGGTTCGTTGCGCATCGGAGCCAGGCCGATCCAGGCGTCCGCCGGACCACCGGGCGGGGCCGAGCCGAAGGCGGGGGCGCCCGCCGCGTGCAAGCGGGCCAGCCCGGCGCCCAGCTGCTCGGCGGCGCGCCGGGTCGGCGCCGACTCCGGCACGTGCTCGATGACCAGCCAGTCGGCGTTGCTGCCGCGCACCTCGGGCACCGGCACGACGCCGGGCTCGGCGAGCCAGCGCAGGCCGGCCGCCTCGGCCTCCACCGCACCCGGCATGGCCGGCGACGTCTTGGCGAAGACCTCGGTGCCGTCGGACAGCCGCGCGGCGAACGCCGACGCGGTGTCCCCACCGGCCAGCCGTCGCACCTCGACGACCTCCCGGCCGGTGAGCTCCCCGATCGCCGCCGCCGCGTTCACAGCCGCTCCCGGACCCACTCGAGCAGTCCCGGCATGGCCGACTCGACCATGGTCAGCGTGTCGTCGAAGCCGCTCGGTCCGCCGAAATAGGGGTCGGCGACCTCGGAGCCGTCGGCGTCCGGGTCGAACGAGCGCAGCAACCGGACCTTGTCCGGATCGTCGACCATCCGCCGCACCGCCCGCAGGTGGCCCGCGTCCATCGCCACCAGCAGGTCCGCGCCGAGGTGCCGGTCGTCGATCTGCGCCGCCACGTGCTCGGTGGGGTAGCCGTGCTCGGCGAGCACCTTGCAGGTGCGCGGGTCGGCGGGCTCGCCGATGTGCCAGCCGCCGGTTCCGGCGCTGGTCACGGTGACCTGCGCGTCGAGCCCGGTGCGGCGCAGCTCCTCGCGGAAGACCAGGTCGGCGATCGGCGACCTGCAGATGTTGCCCGTACAGATAAAGCTGATGTGCACGTCCACCGAGGGTACGGGCGGCCCGCGGGCAGGCCACCCGCACCGCCCCGCAACACGGGTTTGTCCGGGAACTACATACACTGCCAGGGATGAGTCGGGTTGATCGGGATCTGTTGCGCCACCACGGTGACGTCGAGGCGGAGCGCGGACTGGTCGACTTCGCGGTCAACGTGCGGCTGGATCGCCCGCCGGAGTGGCTTCGCGGCCGGCTCGCGGGCGCCCTCGACCAGCTCGGCCACTACCCGTCGGCCGCCGACGACCTCGCCGCCCGCTCGGCCGCCGCGACCCGGCACGGGCGCAGTCCCGATGAAGTGCTCGTTCTCGCGGGAGCCGCCGAGGGCTTCGCGCTGCTGCCCGCGCTGAAGCCGCGGCTCGCCGCCCTGGTCCACCCGTCGTTCACCGAGCCCGAGCTCGCGCTGCGCGACGCTGGCGTGCCGGTCGAGCGCGTCCAGCTCGACGACTACCGGCTGGACCCCTCCGCGATTCCCGAGGCAGCCGACCTCGTCGTGCTCGGCAACCCGACCAACCCGACCTCGGTGCTGCACCCGGCCGCGGGTATCCGCGAGCTGCTGCGCCCCGGCCGGGTGGTGGTCGTCGACGAGGCCTTCGCCGACACCGTCCCGGGCGAGCGCGAGTCGCTGGCCGGGTGCGCCGAACCGGGACTGCTGGTGCTGCGCAGCCTCACCAAGATGTGGGGCCTGCCCGGGTTGCGCGCCGGATACGCCCTCGGCGACGCCGAACTGCTCGCCGAGCTGAGCAGGCTCCGCCCGCACTGGCCGGTCAACGCGCTCGTCCTGGAAGCCGTGCGGGCCTGCTGCGAACCCGCCGCAGTCGCCGAGTCCGAGCGCGCCGCCGAGGAGTTCGCCGCGCACCGGCAGGACCTGCTGGACCGGCTCGCCGACCTGCCCGAGGTCTCGGTCGCCGAGCCGGCCGAAGGACCGTTCCTGCTGCTCCGCGTGCCCGGAGGGGAGCGGGTGCGGCACGAGCTGCGCGCCCGCGGCGTCGCGGTCCGCAGGGGCGATACCTTCCCCGGGCTGGGCCCGGACCACCTCCGGGTCGCCGTTCGCTCCCCGGAACAGAACTCGCTGCTGGTCAAGGCGTTTCGCGATGTATTGGAATGTGGGTGAGGCAGTGCGCATCGGTGATGTGATCGGCGCGCTCGAGAAGGCGTACCCGACCGAACTGGCCGAGAGCTGGGACGCGGTCGGCCTCGTGTGCGGGGATCCGGACGCGTTGGTGCAGCGCGTGCTGTTCTGCGTCGACCCGACCGAGACCACGGTGGACGAGGCCATCGATTTCGGCGCTCAGCTGCTGGTTTCGCACCACCCGCTGCTGCTGCGCGGTGTGCACGGCGTCCCCGCCGACGACCACAAGGGCCGGGTGGTGCACCGCCTGATCCGGGCGGGAATCGGGCTCTACTGCGCGCACACCAACGCCGACAGCGCCAACCCCGGAGTCTCCGACGCTCTCGCCGATGCCATCGGGCTGCGCGTCGACCGGCCGCTCGCGCCGCACCGCGAAGGCGCCGATACCGGGCTGGGCCGCATCGGTGAGCTGCCCGAACCCGAACCGTTCCGCGCTTTCGTGCAGCGCGTCGCGGACAACCTGCCCACCACCGCGTGGGGCGTGCGCGGCGCGGGCGATCCGGACCGGGAAATCCGCACCGTCGCGGTCAGCGGCGGGTCCGGCGACTCCTTCCTGGACACCGCCACGGCCGCGGGCGTCGACGCCTACGTCACCGCCGACCTGCGCCACCACCCCGCCGAGGAGCACCAGGCCCGGTCCGGCGTACCGGGCACCGTGGTCCCCGCGCTGGTGGACGTGGCGCACTGGGCCAGCGAATGGCCCTGGTGCCAGCAGGCCGCCGACGTGGTCGCGGTGGCTCTGCCGGATACTGTCGAAGTCCTCGTTTCCACTCGCCGCACCGACCCGTGGACCGTGCACGCCGGTGCGGCAACCAACCCAGGGAGGGCGCTCGCGTGAAAGCCGACCCCACCGCACAACGACGCCTGCTCGACCTCGCCGAGGCGGACGCGGAGCTCAACCGGGTGGCCCACCGCAGGCGCACGCTGCCCGAACTCGAGCAGATCGGTGAGGCCGAACGCGAACTGCAGGCCAAGCGCGATGAGCTGGTGACCGCTCAGACCGCCTTCAGCGACCTCGACCGCGAGGTCCGGCGGCTGGAGAACGAGGTCGATCAGGTCCGCAAGCGCGAGCAGCGCGACCGCGAGCTGATGGCCTCCGGTGGACCGGCCAAGCAGCAGGAGGATCTCGAGCACGAGCTGCAGACCCTCACCCGCCGCCAGGGCGTGCTGGAGGACGAGCAGCTCGAGATCATGGAGCAGCGCGAGGCGCTGGAGACCAACGTGACCAAGTCCCGCGAGGCGGTCACCGAGGCCGAGGGCAAGCTCGAGGAGATCCAGGCGCGCCGGGACGAGGCGCTGGCCGAGTTCGACGCCGCCGAGCAGCGCTACCGCCAGGAGCGCGAGCTGATCGTCAAGTCGGTTCCTGCCGAGCTGGTCAAGATCTACGAGCGGGTTCGCGAGCAGCGCGGGGTCGGTGCCGGTCTGCTGCAGGGCGCCCGCTGCGGCGCGTGCCGCATCGAGCTCGACCGCAGTGCGCTCAACGAGGTCCGTGAGGCCGCCGAGGACGACGTGGTCCGCTGCGAGGAGTGCGGCGCGATCCTGGTCCGGGAGAAGAGGTGAGCGCTCAGGTCGTCGTCGAGGCCGACGGCGGCTCGCGCGGCAACCCCGGTCCCGCGGGCGCGGGAGCCGTGGTCAAGGACCGCTCCGGTGCGGTGCTGGCCGAGCGCGTCGTCGATCTGGGCGAGACCACCAACAACGTCGCGGAGTACCGCGGCCTGATCGCCGGTTTGCGCGCCGCGCGCGAGCTGGGCGCGACCGAGGTCGACGTGCGGATGGACTCCAAGCTCGTCGTCGAGCAGATGACGGGGCGCTGGAAGGTCAAGCACGCCAACCTGCAGCCGCTGGTCGCCGAGGCGCGCGAGCTGGTCGCGGAGTTCGGCCGGGTCGGGTTCGAGTGGATCCCGCGCGCGCAGAACTCCCACGCCGACCGGCTGGCCAACGACGCCATGGACGGCAAGCTGCCCGAGGACGCGACCGAGACGGACGCGACCCAGACGGAGTCGGCGCGCGGTGTGCCGTCCGTGGCACCGGGGGCCTCCGGCGGGGCCGAGACGGCCGCGCGGTCGGGGGTGCTCGGGGCGGCCGGGTCGTCCGGCGGTGGGCGGTCCGAGGCGGCGCGCGGGGGGCCGTCCGGCTGGCAGTACCTCGGTGGTGAGCCGACTCGGATGCTGCTGCTGCGGCACGGTCAGACCCGGATGTCGGTCGACCGCCGCTATTCCGGGCGCGTGGACGTCGAGCTCACCGAGCTCGGCAGAAGTCAGGCGGCTGCGGCGGCCAACCGCCTCGCGGCGATGAGCGGGGTGGGCGACGCGCAGATCGTCGCCTCGCCGCTGGCCCGCGCGCGGCAGACCGCCGAGGCGGTCGCCGAAGCCACCGGCGGTGCCCTGGACTTCCACGAGGGCCTGCTGGAAACCGACTTCGGCGACTGGGACGGGCTGACCTTCACCGAAGCCGCCGAGCGGTACCCGGAGCTGCACCGCCAGTGGATCGGCGACCCCTCGGTCGTCCCGCCGAACGGCGAGAGCCTCGAGTCGGTCCACGAGCGCGTCCTGGCCACCCGCGACGACCTGCTGGAGCGCTACGCGGGCCGGACGATCATCGTGGTCACCCACGTCACGCCGATCAAGTCCTTCCTCCGGATGGGCCTGGGTTCGGGCCCGGAGCTCTTCTACCGCCTGCACCTCGACCTGGCCTCGCTCTCCACGGTCGAGTTCTACCCGGACAAGAACACCTCGGTCCGCCTCGTCAACGACACCTCCCACTACTCCTGACCCAGCGGCTCCGCCGAGCGCGCGGTGGTGACAGTTTTGCCTCAGGAGACATTTCGGTTTGCCGTGTGCGTGGCGGTGCGGGTGGCGGAACCTGCCGCGCCGCGTGGCTGCGGGATCCGCTCCTTGAGTAGCGGCCTACGCGGTATCGCGGCTGTCCTCGCCACACGCCGCGGCAGAACCCGCGGCGGTGCGAGCTGAGTCCCACACCGCGTGCGGCTCCGCCGCATACTGCAAGGCCCCCTAAAACTGCGAGGGCCTCGGTGGGAGGCGGGGGAGGGGCGCCGGTGAACCGGCGGTAAACTCGGTCGTGCGGATGAGTTGGCCGGGTGACCGCGGCGGGCGCTGCCCGTCGAGGAAAGTCCGGACTCCACAGAGCAGGGTGGTTGCTAACGGCAACCCGGGGCGACCCGCGGGAAAGTGCCACAGAAAACAGACCGCCCGGCGCTTCGTCGGGTAAGGGTGAAACGGTGGTGTAAGAGACCACCAGCACCCCGGGTGACCGGGGTGGCTTGGTAAACCCCGCCCGGAGCAAGGCCAAGAGGGCACCTCGGTGTCTGCGCGGACGTTCGAGGGCTGCTCGTCCGAGGTTCGCGGGTAGGCCGCACGAGCCCGCTGGCGACGGCGGGACCAGATAGATGGTCACCGAACAGCGCGCCGCGAGGTCGCTGGGAACAGAATCCGGCTTATAGGCCGACTCATCCGCATCTCCTTCGGCATTTCTCGGGCGTTAGCGCCCCTTTCGAGTGAAAAGTGCGCTTCTTCCGGCTGCAGGCCGCTGTCCGGTGAAAACCCGCCCGGAACGCGCGAGAAGCCTTCTGACCTCACCTGATCGACTGATCCGGACTTCTGGCGCCCTGGGCGGTGCGGTGCGTGTCGGGGCCGCTACCCTGAGATCGGCGCTGTGATCGCGCCCGGGAGCGGGTCACCGCGGGTGATCCGGTCGGGTGCTTTCCCGGCGTTGTGTGCGGAAATCCACTCAACCACCGCAACATCACGGTGCGTTACGAAGGGGCTCGCAAGCGGGTGAACAGCTTTCCGAATTCGGCCGGGAACCGGCCTGGTGGGCGCCGATTCCGCACAGATTCCTCCGTAGTGGTGCGCCCGGACGGCCTATTCGTGGCGTGAAGGGCATCCCGCGAGGGCGGCGGAGACCGCCACACCCGAACCGCAACCACTACTTCTGGTGACCTTGTCATGTTCTACTCGTACCTGCGTGCCGGATCATCACCGGCTCGCGAGGTACCGGCCCGCAGACACACCGCGTATTCAGGGGTAAAGAGATGACCGCCATGCCGCTGGACACACTGGCGCACCTCGACGTACTCGCGCAGCAAACCGAACTGGGCACCCAAGGCATTCGCGGTTGGATCCTGAACAACCTGCTACCGCTGCTGCTGCTGACGGTGGCGATCCTGCTGCTGTGGCTCGGCGGCGGCAAGGGCGACAACGCCGGGGTGATGCGTCGTCTCGGCGGCGTGCTCGTCGCGCTCGGCATCGTTGGTATCGCGGTGACCAACGCCGGTATCGACATCGGCACGTTCATCGCTCAGCTCTTCAGCACCAACGGATGATGCCCCGTGCGAATACGCACCGATGACGAGGTCTACCGGGTAGACGCGGTCTGGCTCGGGCCGCCCAAGGCCACCTTCCCCTGGCGCGCTCGCTACGTGGCGTGGGGCGTGGGGTTGCTGGTCTTCCTGGTGGTGCTCGCCGCCGAGCGACGGATGAACATCGGCTTCGGCTTCTTCTCCACCGCCTGGGCCGTGGTCATCACGATCGTGATCACCCGGATCATCACCTCGAAGATCACCCACGAGCGGCCGCTGGGCGCCGTGCTGACCATGTGGATGCGGGAGCTGACCGCGCCGCGCGAGAAGACCTCGGGTACCGGCGGCGCGGCCGGTGCGGCGCGGCTCAAGGTGCGCTCGCGGCGCCCGATGCCCAAGCAGAAGCGCGGGGACGGCCCCCGTCCCGGGCAACGCCAGAAGTCGAGACAACCGTCCAGACAGCAGCAGTCCCGAGCGAAGTCCGCGCAGCGGTCGCGGCAGCAGTCCCGACAGAAGTCGCAGCGGTCCGCCGAGTCCGCTCGCGGCACGGTCCCCACCAGGCGCACGCGTAGCAAGGAGGTTCGCGGTGTTCGGTCGCCGGCGAGGCCGTGAACAGCAACAGCAGGTCCCCCGTGGCTCGAACGGCAAGATCCGCCAGGGCAAGAAGGGCGGCAGCACCAAGCAGCGCAAGCGCGCCAGGGGACTCGGCGACGAGCAGTCGATCCCGAACTACACGCCGTCGATCGCCGCGCGCAGCATCGACGGGCACCTGCTGCGCACCGGTCAGGACGTCTTCGCCTGGTACCGGCTTTCCTCGCAGCGCTGGTCGTTTCGCTCCGACTCGCAGCGCCAGGACCTGATCGCGGCCATCGCGGGCCAGTACGCGGAGCTCCAGGGCCGCTGGATGCACCTGCGGGTGACCAACCGGCCGTACCCCATCCGGATGTGGGCCGAGGCGCACGTGCACAACGCGCGCAACCCGCTGCCCGACTCCGAGGACGCGCTGAGCTTCGACGACTACATGGTCGGCGAGCAGCAGCAGCTGATGGGCCGCTCCATGGCGGAGAAGGAGGTCTACCTGGGCGTTCAGGTGCAGACCCGCAACGTCGTGGACCGCGCGGTCGAGACCGCCGCGCCGCTGCTGCGCAAGGTCTTCCCGGAGGCCGTGGACGCCGAGCTGATGGCGCTGGACAGCGAGATCGAGCACCTGGACCAGGTGATCGGCTCCGCGGGGCTGGACGGCCGTCCGGTGACCGCCGAGGAGGTCTCCTGGCTGATGCACCGGTCCTGCTCGCTGGGGCTTCCCGCGCCGCGCAACCTGCCCGCGGTGCCCGGAGCGCCGTGGGAGCCCGAGGACCTCGCCTCCTTCACCGACGCCTCGGACATGCACCAGGAGCCGTACGCGCCGACGGTGACCGTGCGCGGCCGCACGGGCTCCAACGCGGGCGTCACGCGGCACGTCGCGGTGATGACCGTGGGGCAGACGCACGGATTGCAGATCCCGGAGATCGACGACCCGTGGATGCAGCACTCCGACCGGTTGTCGGCTCCGGTGGAGTGGTCCGCGCGCATCTACGTGCGCCGCCCCGAGGACGTCGGTGGCGAGCTGCAGCGGCAGATGAACAAGGTGCGCTCCCAGGTGCGGCACTACACCGAGGAGCACGGCCTCGAGCCCCCGACCTCGCTGGAGCGGCAGGCCGGCCGGGTGCTGGAGATCGACGACGAGATGACCTCCGGGTTCACCGCGCTGGCCACCCGGGTCAAGTCCTGGTGGCGCTGCGCGGTCTCCGGTCCGACCGAGCGCGACGCGCTGCGGCTCGCCCAGCAGGTCCTGGACCTCTACAAGCCCAAGATCGCCATCGAGCACCCGGAGGCGCAGTACGCGCTGGCCCGCGAGTTCATCCCGGGCGAGCCGCTGGCCAACGCCGCCTACCTGCGGCGCGGCTCGGTGGTGTGGGCGGCCTCGGCGGTGCCGCAGGCGACCGCGGAAGTCGGTGACCGGCGCGGCATCCTGCTCGGCGAGACCTGCACCGCGACCCGGCGCCCGGTGGCCTGGGACCCGTGGATGGCCCAGGAGGTCCGCGACGCATCCGGCCTGACCGCCATGGTCGCCGGATTGGGCGGTGGCAAGAGCTTCCTCGGCGGCGGCATGGTCTACAAGACGCTGCGCGCCGGAGCGCACTGGACGCTGCTGGACCCGTCGGGCCCGCTCTCCGAGCTGTGCGAACTGCCGGAGATCAAGCCCTACGCGCGCAACATCAACCTGCTCAACGCCCAGCCCGGCATCCTCAACCCCTACCGGGTGGTCGCCGAGCCCGCGCTGGAGCACTTCGTCGACGAGGAGGACCCGGAGCGCGGGTGGCGCCGCGAGCGCGCGCTCGCCGCGGCGACCCGCAGGCGTCTGGTCCTCGACGTGCTCACCGGGCTGCTGCCCTACGAGGTGGCGAGGTTGCCGCAGACCCGGATCGTGCTGCTGCGCGCGGTCCGGGCGGTCGGCGGGCGACCGGACGCGCACCCGGGAATGGTCTTCGAGGCGCTGCGCCGCGACGCCAGCGAGCACCACGAGCACGCGATCGTCGTGGCCGACTTCCTCGACGAGATCCGCGAGCGGATGGCGCTGCTGATCCCGGAGAACGACGCCGACCCGTACTCCGAGTCCCGCGACGACCGGCTCACGGTGCTGACCATGGCCGGGCTGACGCTGCCCAAGGACAGCGTCGGACGCGAGCACTGGACCGACGCCGAGGCGCTCGGCGTGGAGATGCTCAACCTGGCGGCCTGGCTGACCCAGCGCTCCATCTACGAGCGCCCGAAGGGCGAGCGCAAGGGCGTGTGGATCGACGAGGCGTTCTTCCTCTCCGAGGTCCCCACCGGCCGGGTGCTGATGAACCGCTTCGCTCGCGACTCCCGCAAGTGGAACGTGCGGGTGCTGCTGTCCAGCCAGATCCCCGCGGACTTCCTCAAGATCCAGGGCTTCGTCTCGCTGCTGGACTCGGTGTTCATCGGCAGGCTCGACGACGAGCAGGCCCAGGCCGACGCGCTGCGGCTGCTCAAGGTCCCGGTCGACGCGGGCTACGAGCAGGTCGTCTCGGCTCTCGGCAGGCGGCCCGGCCCGTCGCGCAACGCCACCGAGCGCGACCGCGCACCGCGGCAGTTCATATTCGGCGACGGCGCGGGCGGCGTGGAGAAGATCCGCATCGACTTCTCCGGCCCGCACCTGGAGCACCTGCGCGATGCGCTGGACACGACCCCGGCTTCGGTCTCCGAGTCCGAGCAGCGGCAGCTGCAGCCCACCATGGGCGACGGGGTCAACTCCGACTCGCGGGTCCCCGAACCGGAGCTGACCGAGGACGGGTACGCGGACGATTTCGAGTCGTTCGACGAGTTCGAGCTGGAAAGCGTCGGCATCGGCAAGCGCGATGACGACGGCGCCGAGCGCTCGACCCGCCGACCCGGCGGCGAGCGGGGTGGGGACGACGCGTGAGCGGCGTGCTGTTGGCGACGGCCGCGCTGGGCGCCGCGGCACTGGTGTGGTCGCTGCGCCGTAGCCGTGGTGGGCGCCGCCGCGGCCGGGTGTACTTCCTGGTCGCCGGACTGCTGGCGTTGCAGGCCCTCTTCGCGGCTCCGGCCTTCGGCCAGGACTTCGACTGCAAGGAGGCCCCGAACCCGGAGCGCCCGGGGTCGGGCATGGTCGGCGCGATCGACCCCGCGCTGGACGGCGTCGGCGACGCGGGCAGCGCCTACGACCAGTACGGCTACGCCGGAATGGTCTGGCACACCTACGACCTGGGTTGCGGGCCGCAGGGCGTGGTGCACCCGAACGCGATGGTCGACACCTGGCTGGGCAACGAGCTGTTCAACCTGGCCAAGAACATCGTCGGCACCACCAACGCGCTGCACTACGCGCTGATGGACGGCGACATGATGCGGCCGTTCGACGACCTGATCTCCACGGGCACTTCCGCGCTGTACTCCAGCGTTTTCGCGCCCTGGTTCGGCGTGGTCGCGCTCGTGCTGGCCGTGGTGCTCTTCCGCTACATCTGGCAGGGCGACCTCGCCACCATCGGCAAGCGCGGCATGTGGGCGCTTGCCGGGCTCTGGTTCGCCTCGGCGACCTACCTGACTCCGCTGGTCTACACGCACGCCCTCGACGACGTGGTGATCACCGGAACATCGGCCGTGCAGGCCGGTTTCCTCACCGAGGTGGGCGTGGACCAGCGCGACCGGCTGCCCACCATGCTGCACGACGAGATCGTCTACCGGAACTGGTTGCGCGGCGAGTTCGGCACCCCGGATTCCCCGCAGGCCAAGGAACTCGGCGGTGAGCTGCTCGCGGCGCAGGCCTGGAGCAAGGACGAAGTGCTGCAGGGCGCCGACGCCGGATCCCCGGAGCAGAAGAAGCAGCAGTTCGAGGACGTCGCGGCCAGGATGGGCAGCGCCTACGGCTACTTCCAGGGCATCGACGGCAGCCGCGTCGGCACCGGAACCCTCTCGCTGGCGCAGTCCTTGGCGTTCGCCTCGTTCCAGCTGCTGGCCAAGCTGACGATCCTGCTCGCGCAGGTCCTGCTGCGGGTGCTGATCCTGGCGGGGCCGCTGATCGGCCTCGTGGCGCTCGTGTATCACAACCTGCTGCGCGCGATCGGCCGCGTCGCCGGTGCGGCGGTCCTGAACGTGGTGCTGGTATCGGCGCTCGCCGGGCTGCACACGCTCATCCTCACCTGGATCTTCGATCCCACGCGCGGCTTCCCGCTGCTCACCCAGATCCTGCTCGCCGCGTTGATCACCGTGGTGTTCCTGATGATCGCCCGGCCGTTCCGGCGCATCGCGCAGATGGTGGAGCTGTCGGTGGGCACCGTCGGGCGCAGCGCGTCCAGCACGCCGCAGGGCATCTTCTCCCGCTTCCGCGGCAGACGTCCGGACAGCGATCGCGACGGCGACTTCTGGGAGAACGTGCGGGACATGGATCCCGAGAGCGAGTTCACCGAGTCGCGGGCGCGGCGTCGCCGCCCGGAGGCCGAGGGGCCGTCGGTGTCCGCGACCGCCGAGCGGCTGGACCGCACCGGGCAACCGGATCCGCCCGCCGCCGACGAGCTGCCGGGATCGGGGTCGTCCTCGGGTCCCTCGGGACGACGTCCGGGCGGGGTTCAGGCGCTCCCGCAGGCTCCTTCCGCCAGCCGTGTGGTTGATACCAGCCCGGTGGCGGATGCCAAATGGGATCGAACCGACGAAGATCCCGTGTTGGTCCCTTCTCGCACGACGGAAGGGCCCGGCCGCCCGGCCGATCCGAGCGAGCCGCGTCCTGCCGAGAGGGAGGTCGTGTCCGGCCGTCCGGTGCACGTGGTCTACCGGCCCTCCCGGGGGTTGGAGATCGCCGATGGTTAAGCGCAAGAGGGGGAACTGATGCCGATCCGGACGCATCGCGGTCGTGCCGCGGTGTACCGCAGGCTCTGGGGCTGGCCGCTGCGTTCGCCCAAGCATCTGCTGGGCGCGCTCGTGGTCGCGGCCGGCGCGGCCACGGTCGTCGGTCTCCTGCTGCCCGAGCCACCACCGACCAGCACCGTCGCCGACGGCGGTACGCAGACCAGCATCACGCTGCCGCCGCAGCGCTCCGCGGTGGTGGAGGACCCGCCGTCGCCGCCGACGATCTCGGTGCCGGACACCCCGCCGAAGGAGGTCGCCCCGGACCCGGCCGGCGTGGAGATCGCCGAGAAGTGGGGTGACGCGTGGGTGAACCACCCGCCCGGCACCGACAAGCAGCAGTGGCTGTCGGGTCTCAAGCCCTACACCACCGACGAGTTCTACACCGTGATGTCCACCGTGGACCCGGCGAACGCGGGCAACGCCGTCACCGGAGTGCCGATGGCGGTCGGACCGGCTTCCCCGGGGGTAATGCAGGTCAAGCTGCCGACCGACGTCGGCACGCTGCGAGTGACGCTGAACAAGACCGAGGCAGGCTGGCGCGTGGCCGAATACAACAAGGAAGGCTGACATGCGCAAGCTCGTGGTCCTCCTGTTCATCATCGGGGGTTTCGCGGGGCTGATCGGCATGGGCGCGATGGCGACCCTGCTGATCGGCGTCGGCGGTGGCGGCAGCGCGAGCTGGTCGAACTGCTCGGCCAACCTCGGCCCGTGGGGCGACGGCGCGGGCCGCGGCAAGCGCGACGCGGGCACGCTGGACCGGGAGTCGGTCGGCATCGCCAAGCGGATCATCGAGATCGGCAAGGAGCGCAACCTGCCGCCGCGCGCGTGGCAGATCGCCATCCAGGCGGGCAAGACCGAGTCGAACCTGGCGAACCTCGACTACGGCGACCGGGATTCGCGGGGCATCTTCCAGATGCGGCCGTCGATGGGCTGGGGTTCGATCGCCCAGCTCTCGGACGTGGACTACCAGATCAACAAGTTCTACGACGTGCTGCAGTCGGTCCCGAACTGGGAGCAGCTGCGCCCCGGCAGCGCGGCGCAGCGCGTGGAGCGCTCGGCGTTCCCGCTGCGCTACCACCGCTGGGAGCCGATGGCGGCGCACCTGGTCAGCGTCGAGGGCAATGTTTCCGGCGTCACCGCGTGCGACGACCTGCCCAGCTCCAGCGTGCTGGCCACCAAGGCCATCGAGTACGCGCGCGGCCAGCTCGGTAAGCCCTACGACTGGGGCGCTGTCGGGCCGCACGCGTTCGACTGCTCGGGCCTGACCCAGCAGGCGTGGAAGGCGGCCGGGGTGGAGATCCCGAAGTACTCGCAGACCCAGTACTTCGAGGGCGGCAAGTACATCCCGCTGAACGAGGCCCAACCGGGTGATCTCGTGTTCTGGGGGGAGGCCCGCGATCCGCACGGCATCCACCACGTCGCGCTGTACCTCGGGGACAACAAGGTGCTGCACGCGCCGCAGCGCGGCGAGAACGTCGAGATCGAGAAGCTCTGGGACGGTGGCGAGCTGCTTCCGCAGGCGGTCCGGCCCGCCGGAGACGCGCCACAATCCGCAGGGCCCACCGCAGGAGGCGCTCGGTAGGTAACAATGGCGGTGGCCTGCTGACCTCCCGGAAGGGTTGATCATGTTCACGCCGGACCAGATTCCGCGGCCGAGCGGCCCACCCGCCTCCTCGACGCCGCTGGGGGACTACCTCGACCAGGCGCCACCCGCGACCACGGCGAGCTACGCGGTGTTACCGCGTTCGCTTGCGGAGGCGATGCCGCTGCCGTGGCAGCAGCAGATGCGCAACCTGCTCGCCGAGTTCCACCAGGCGTTCGGGCACGTCCCCTGGCCGCTCTACCAGGTCGTGCCGTCGCGCCACGAGCGGTTGGCCGACTTGGACGACGATCAGCTGGCCGAGGTCGGTTGCACCGTGGAGGTCGGCGACGACGGCGAACTCGAGTACCGGATGCGCGACGGGCGGATCATCGAGGACCCGGAGACCCACCAGGTGCTGGTGTCCTGTCTGGACCCCGTCCCGCAGGCGCCCGCCGCGGGCCCGCCTCCGCCGCCCGGGTGGTGAGGAGTCCCCGGTGCGGAAGGCCACGAGGTTCGCCGAGAACCGCGGGCTCGGCGGCGGGTCCCGAGCGGCCGTCCGCCGTGCCCGTATCGGACATCCCGGTCGTACCCGTGCGCTGCACGTGACAGGGGCGCGGTGGTCATGCGAGGCTCGTGGTATGCCGCGCGGACGTTGGTACTTCTGCCTGAAGCATCGGCAGGTCGAGCCCAAGGCCGGCTGCCGCGCCGCCGACCGCCTCGGGCCGTATCCGGACGAGCGGACGGCCGCTCGCGCGCTGGAGATAGCCGAGGAGCGCACCGAGGCGGCCGATGAGGCCGACCGCTGGAAAGACGAGGACTGATTCCTCGTGGCGGCGGCGGAGAGGTTCCCGGGTGGCGTTGACGTCGTCGTCCAGTTGGGGCAGGACTTCTCCGCGGTCCGCCGGGAAATGGGACTTCCCGCCGACTACCCGACCGACGCGCTCGCCGAGGTGGAGCAGACCGTAGCCGAGCCGCTGCCCACCGGAACTCGAGTGGACGCCACGGATCTCCCGCTGGTGACCGTGGATCCGCCGGGCGCCAAGGACCTCGATCAGGCGGTCCTGGTTCGCCGCCGGCGGCGCGGGTACCGGATCGACTACGCCATAGCGGATGTGGCCGCGTTCGTGCGGCCCGGCGGCGCGCTCGACCGCGAGGCCCGGCGGCGCGGCCAGACCCTCTACCTGCCCGATGGCAATGTCCCGCTGCACCCGACCAGGTTGTCCGAGGACGCCGGGAGCCTGCTGCCCGACCAGGTGCGCGCGGCGGTGCTGTGGCGCATCGACCTGGACCCGGACGGTTCGCCCGTGCGGGTGGACGTGCGGCGCGCGCTGGTGCGCTCGGTCGCGCGGCTGGACTACGAGGGCGTGCAGCGCGGCCTGGAGCAGGACTGCGCGCATCCGTCGATCGAGCTGCTGCCGCGGGTCGGGCGGTTGCGCCGCGAACAGGCGGTGCAGCGGGGCGCCATCGAGCTCGGGCTGCCCGAGCAGCAGGTCGAGTCCGACGGCAGCGGCGGGTGGCGGCTGGCGCTGCGGCCGCGGCTGGTCGTGGAGGAGTGGAACGCCGAGATTTCCCTGCTGACCGGCATGTGCGCCGCCGAGATGATGCTCGAGTCCGGGATCGGTGTGCTGCGCACGGTGCCCGATCCGGATCCGGAGGTGGTCTCCGGGCTGCGCCGCTCGGCGAACCAGCTGGGCGTGCACTGGCCCGCGGATCAACCGCCCGCGCCCGCGCTGGCGGGTCTGGATCCGGCTCGTCCGGAAGCCCTGGCGGTGCACGTGGCCGCGACCCGGCTGCTGCGCGGCGCGGGCTACACCGCCTTCGGCGAGGGCGCTCCGGCCAAGTCCGGACATGCCGGCATCGGCGCGTCGTACGCGCACGTGACCGCGCCGCTGCGGCGGTTGGTCGACCGCTACGGCGCCGAGGTGTGCCTGGCGGTCGCGGCGGGGCGCGAGGTCCCGGACTGGGCGTCCTCGGCGCTGGCCGAGCTGCCGTCGGCGATGGGCGGCTCGGACCGGGTCGCCGCGCAGGTCGAACGCGCCTGCATCGCGCAGGCCCAGGCGTGGTCGCTGGCGGACCGGGTGGGCGAGGAGTTCCCGGCGACGGTGCTGCGCGTGCCCAACGGGGTGGCCGGGGAGGTCTTCGTGGCCGACCCGCCGATCATCGCTCGCTGCGCCGGCGACGGGCTCACCGAGGGCCAGCAGGTCCGGGTCCGCCTGGCCACCGCCGACACGCACCGCCGTGACGTGGAGTTCGAGGTGGCTTGACGCACAACGCGTGGCATATTCGCCGGGACGGGTCGATCGTGGACCGGAGAAGATCACCGGCGATGCGAAAGGGGCCACGACGTGGCTGGAGTGCGGGAGATGATCATCGGCGTCTTGGGCGGGACGGGAGCGCAGGGCCGCGGGCTGGCGATCCGGTGGGCCAAGGCCGGGTTGCGGGTCGTGATCGGTTCCCGCAGCGCCGAGCGCGCGCAGCAGGCCGCGGCGGAGATCGTCGAGATCGCGGGTGGTGACGTCACCGGCCAGGACAACGCCGGCTGCGCCGCCGAGGCCGACATCGTGCTCGTCGCGCTGCCCTGGGAGGGCCACGACGAGCTGCTGAAGTCGTTGCGCGAGGCGCTCGCGGACAAGATCGTCATCGACTGCGTCAACCCGTTGGGCTTCGACAAGAAGGGGCCCTACGCGCTGCCGGTGGAGGAGGGCAGCGCTGCCCAGCAGGCCGAGCAGCTCCTGCCGGAGTCGCGGGTCACGGCGGCCTTCCACCACGTCTCGGCGGTGACGCTGGCGGATCTGTCGGTTCCCGAGGTGGACCTGGACGTGCTGGTGCTGGGCGATGACCGGGAAGCCACCGACGTCGTCCGCGAGCTCGCCGACACCATCCCGGGCGTGCGCGGCATCTACGGCGGCAGGCTCCGCAACGCCCACCAGGTCGAGGCCTTCACGGCCAACATCATCGCGATCAACCGCCGGTACAAGGCCCACGCGGGTCTGCGCATCACGGACGTGTGACCGCGTGACAGCTTTGCCTAGAACTGCACCGCGAGAGCATGTCCGTTTCCTCGGGACAGTTTTGGGCAAAACTGTAGGTGCAGCCCTTCGGAGGTGGTCAGGTTGCTGCCGGAGGAAGCGAGTCGGTGGAGCGATGACGAGCGCGAGCGCGGCGAGGCCCTGCTCGACGGTCACACGATCGTGGTGAACGTCCGGAAGAACGGTCCGCACAAGAATCTGGTGCCCTGGCTCAAGACCCAGGGGTTGCTGACCTACGTGGGGCACTCCGGGCCGCGGCACTCCTGGCCGGCCTCCGACTTCGCGAGCCCGTTCGTCACCGAGGCCAAGAAGGACCGGCAGGCCATGGTCCAGCACTACGAGCAGTGGCTGGACGAGAAGCCGGAGCTCCTCGCCCGCATCAGGACCGGCGAACTGACCGGAAGGGCGCTGGGCTGCTGGTGCGCGCCGGAGCAGTGCCACGCCCAGGTCCTGGCCCGCCGCGCCGACCACGACTCCTGACCCGCCCGACCCCGAATTCCCTGGAAATCGTGGCCACGAAAACCAGGGAATTCGGGGCGTGGTGCGTCAGTGGAAGGAGTGCTCGGAGGCCGGGAAGTGGCCGTCGCGCACGTCCTGGGCGAAGCGGGTGGCCGCGTCGCCGAGGATCCCACCGAGATCGGCGTACTTCTTGACGAACTTCGCGGTCCGGCCGGTGTTCATGCCTGCCATGTCGGTCCACACCAGCACCTGCGCATCGGTGTCCGGGCCCGCACCGATGCCGACGGTGGGGATGCGCAGCTCGTGGGTGACCTGCTTGGCCGCCTCGGCGGTGACCATCTCCAGCACCACTGCGAACGCCCCGGCCTCCTGCACCGCCCGGGCGTCCTCGAGCAGCTGCTCGGCCTGATCGCCGCGCGCCTGCACCCGGTAACCGCCGAGCCCGTGCTCGTGCTGCGGGGTGAACCCGATGTGCGCCATGACCGGAACACCGGCCGAGACCAGCGCCTCGATCTGCGGCGCGAACCGGCGCCCGCCCTCGAGCTTGACCGCGTGCGCCCGGCCTTCCTTCATGAACCGGGTCGCGGTGGTCAGCGCCTGCTCCGGGGAGGCCTGGTAGGAGCCGAACGGCAGGTCGGCGACGACCAGCGCGTGCTCGGCCGACCGCGTCACCGCGCGCGTCAGCGGGAGCAGCTCGTCCACGGTCACCGGCAGCGAGGACTCGTAGCCGTAGACGTTGTTGGCCGCCGAGTCACCGACCAGCAGCACCGGGATGCCCGCCTCGTCGAAGATCTTGGCGCTGTACATGTCGTAGGAAGTCAGCATCGGCCACGCTTCCCCGCGCTCCTTGAGCTGCTGGAGGTGGTGGACGCGGACCCGCTTGCGCGTCGGTCCGGAGCCGTAGGGCGCGGCCGCTTCGCCTTCCCCGCGGTGGGCAGCAGTCATCCTTGACCGTCCTTTTCCCTCGAGGCCCGCACGCGGGTCCCCGGGTAGTTGTGGATGGTTACCTGCCGAAAGCCTGGCACGCCGGGCTCACCGGGGCGATGCTCCAGCGGCCGATATCACAGTGCGCCGCGCGGGCTCCTCACCGCCTGGTGAACGCCGAGTACGCGGGGCGCAGGAGTTCGGTGGCCGGTTGGGAGCCGAGCTCGACAGGCAGCGGGTCGAGCTCGTCGAGCACCGCGTCCGGCTGCTGCGCCGCGGCCGGCTCTTGCGGCGGTCCCGGATCGTGCGCCGCCTCCGGGTGCTGCGGCGCGGTCCAGAAGTCCGCGAGGTGATCCTCCAACGGCGCGACCTCGGGCTCGTCCGCGGCAGGTGCGGCCGATCCGCGCAGCGCGCGCAACCGTTCGAGCAGCTCGTCCCGGCTGCGCCCGCGCCAGGCCAGGATCTGGAACGGATCCTCGTCGAACGATTCGGCCAGCAGGAAGCAGGTGGCCGCCAAGTGCTTGCAGGGGATCTCCCAGTCCGGGCACGAGCAGTCCATGGTCAGCTCGTGCAGCGTCGTCGGGAACAGCGACAGCCCGTGCGCGGCGAAGACGTCCTCGATGTCGGTGGGCATCTCGCCCGCGAGCAGCTTCGCCGCGTACCACGCCTGCCCGGCGAGATCGCGCTCCAGCGCCGCCCACTGCTGGGCGGTGAACGCCTTGACCCCGATCCGCGCCCGGTACGGCTCGGGGCGCGAGCCCTGCACCAGTCCGACCGCGACGCTGGTAGACAGCGTCAGGTTCATGACCTGACCGGCCCGCGCGTACCGCTTGCCGCGCTGCAACCTGCCGCCGAGCTGCAGCGACTCCAGTACCTCGATGAACCGCTGCGACCACCAGGTCTGCGCGATCCTGCCCCGCTTGCTGCGCGCCCGGATCCCGCCCTCGACCGGGATCGGAGCCGAGGGCGGGTTCTCCCGCCACCAGTCACTCACCGACGGCCTCCCTGTCCAGGGTCACCAGGTCGCGCAGCTCGTTGGTGGACAGCTCGGTGAGCCAGTTCTCCCCGCTGGAGACCACCAGCTGCGCCAGCGCCTTCTTCTCCTCGATCATCTGGTCGATCCGGTCCTCCAGCGTGCCGATGCAGGACAGCTTGCGCACCTGCACGTCCTTGCGCTGGCCGATCCGGAACGCCCGGTCGGTGGCCTGGTCCTCGACCGCCGGGTTCCACCACCGGTCCAGGTGGATGACGTGGTTGGCCGCGGTGAGGTTCAGCCCGGTGCCACCGGCCTTCAACGACAGCAGGAAGATGCCCGGCCCGTCCGGGTCCTGGAACCGCCGCACCATCGCGTCGCGGGCGCTCTTGGCCGTGCCGCCGTGCAGGAACAGCACTTCGGTGTCGAACCGCGCGGACAGGTGCGGCACCAGCCTCCCGCCGAACCCGGCGAACTGGGTGAACACCAGCGCCTTCTCCCCGTCGGCCAGCACGCCATCGAGGATCTCCTCGAGCCGCTGGAGCTTGCCGGAGCGCCCGGCGAGCGCGGTTCCGTCGTCGAGGAACTGGGCCGGGTGGTTGCAGACCTGCTTGAGCTTGGACATGGTCGCCAGCACCAGGCCCTTGCGCTCCATGCCCTCGCTGTCCTCGACGCGCTGCAGCATGTCGTCGACCACCGCCTGGTACAGCGAGGCCTGCTCACCGGTGAGGTTGCACAGCTGCTTGAGCTCGATCTTGTCCGGCAGATCGCCGATGACGGTCGGATCGGTCTTGGTCCGGCGCAGGATGAACGGCCCGGTGACCTGCCGGAGCTTGGCGGCCGCCGCGCTGTCCTGATCGCGTTCGATCGGCACCGCGTAGCGGGCGCGGAACCTGCTCAGCGACCCGAGGATCCCCGGGTTGGCGAAATCCATCACCGACCACAGCTCGGCCAGCCGGTTCTCGACCGGCGTGCCGGTCAGCCCGATCCGCTGTCGCGCGGAGATCTCGCGGACGGCCCCGGCCGTCTTGGACGAGCTGTTCTTGACGTGCTGCGCCTCGTCGAGAACCAGGCGGTCCCAGCGGATCTGGCGCAGCACCGCGCGGTCGCGGGCGGCCAGCGAGTAGGTGGTGATCACCAGGTCGTGACACCCGGCCTCGCCCTCGAGGTCCCCGCCGCCGAGCCGATCGCCGCCGTGGTGCACGTGCACCTTCAGCCAGGGCGCGAACCGCTCGGCTTCGCGCTGCCAGTTGCCCGCCACCGACATCGGGCACACCAGCAGCGTCGGCGGCCTCGCCACCCCGTCCCGGGCCAGCGCTTCGAGCGCGAGCAGCTGGACCGTCTTGCCCAGGCCCATGTCGTCGGCCAGGCAGCCGCCCAGGCCGAGCCGGTCCAGGAAGGCCAGCCAGGCCAGCCCGCGCCGCTGGTAGGGGCGCAGCTGCGCCCCGAAACCGTCCGGTGGGTCGACCGGTTCCAGGTGCTGCTCGGTGTCACCGGAGAGCAGGTCGCCGAGCCAGCCGCGGGCGTTGACGCCTACCACCGGCAGCGGCTGCGACCCGTCCTGCCCGGACTCGCCTGCTTGCTGCAGCACCTCGGCCGCGGTCATCTGCCCGGACCCGGACTCGGACAGCATCCGCAGCCCGGCGTTGAGCCGCTTGTGATCGACCTGCACCCAGCGACCGCGCAACCGCACGAGCGGTACCTTCGCGGCGGCGAGCTCCTCGAGCTCGGCCTCGGTGAGCTCCTCGTCGCCGAGGGCCAGGTCCCAGCGGTAGTCGACCAGCGTGCCCATGTTGACCGCGCTGTCCTTGCTGACCACGCCCGCGGTGCTGGTGCTGGACGCGTTGAGCTTCAGGCCGAGCTTGGGCGCGTGCCCCCACCAGGACGGCAGCAGCACCCCGAATCCGGCGTTGTCGAGCTGCCCGGCGCTGGTGAGGAACTCGTAGGCGCCCTCGGTGTCGAGCACCAGCTCGGTGGGTTGCCTGTCGCGCAGCGCCCGCTCCAGCTCCGGCACGATCCGGGCGGCCCGGCCGAGGTCGGCGAGCAGCAGTTCTTGCGGCTGGGAGACCCAGCGGCGCAGCACGTGGCTCGTGCCCGACCACACGTCCTGCGCGGAGACCAGCACGCTCGGATCCTCGACGGCCTGCAGCAGGAACTCGACGATCCAGTCCTGCTCGTCGTCCTCCGGTGCGTGCAGCCGGAAGCAGGTGCGCACCGGATTGCGGCGGGCGATGCCGGCACGCCAGTCCTCGATGCGGGCGCCGAGCGCGCGGAGCTTCGGCGTGTCGTCCAGATGCGGCTCACCGCTGAGCGCGTCGAGCCAGCTCGCCGCCGCGCTGCGCCCGGTCCCGAGCTTCGTCCCGCCGAGGCGTTCGCGCGCCCGGCCGTCGACCAGGACGTCCAGGAGTTCGCGCAGCACGTCCTCCGGTGCCGCGCCGCCGCGGGCGCGCAGCGCGGGCGGCATGCCCGCTCGCAGCGCGCCGAACCGCGCGACGTCCGCACCGGAGAGGGCAGCGCACCAGCGCGCGGCGAGCCGGTCGTCCTCGCGGATCAGACCGGGCAGCACGCGCCCGGAGTCGACGAGCTGCTCGGCGAAACCGGCCACCTCCAGCACGAACCGCGCATCCGAGCCCAACCGGCAGCCCGCTGGCACCGCGTCGAGCAGCTCCCGCAGCGCAGCGGCATCACAGCTGACCGAAGGGACGAACCAGCGCCCCAGCCGCAGCTTGCCGCGCGGCTTGGCGCCCGCGGTCAACGGGTCGCGCACCAGTTCCGGCGAGCCGACCGGCGCCGAGGGGTAGGACGGCAGGTGCAGCTCGACGACGGGCTCCTCGGAAGCCCCGATCGGCAGCTGTTCGCGCAGCCTGTCGGCGCGCACCGCGAACGGATGCGTCACCGGGCCGCTCGGCGCCCGTCCGGAGACCCGCCCGGGCAGCTCCGAGTCCTCGGCCCACATCAGGATCCGGCCGTTCGAGCCGCACAACGCGTGCACCACCCACACGGCAGACCTCCCCCTCGATGCGTGCCCGTTCCCGGGGCGATACCCGGATCCTAGGAGCCGTCCGGGACCGGGTTCTCCCGGCAGCGGGGTGACCGAACGGTTCCGGGACGGGCGTCAGGGCGAGACCTCGCGCCAGCGGTTGGTGATGGGCAGGCGCCGGTCCCGGCCGAACGCCTTGAAGGTGATCTTGGTGCCCAGCGGGTACTGCCTGCGCTTGAACTCGGCGCGGTCGACCAGCTGCAGCACCCGTTCGACCAGCTGCGCGTCGAAACCGTCCGAGACCAGGTCGGCATAGCCCTTGTCGCCCTCGACGTAGCCGTCGATGACCACGTCGAGCACGTCGTACTCGGGCAGCGAGTCCTGGTCGGTCTGCTCCGGGCGCAGCTCCGCCGACGGCGGCTTGGTGATCGAGCTCTCCGGGATCGGCGGGATCTCGCCGCGCTTCTCCGCATCCGAGTTGCGCCACTCGGCAAGCTCCCAGACCAGCGTCTTGGGCACGTCCTTGATCGGCGCGAAGGCGCCCACCGCGTCGCCGTAGATCGTCGAGTAGCCAACCGCGAGCTCGGTCTTGTTCCCGGTGGCCAGCACCAGGTGCCCGTGCTGGTTGGACAGCGCCATCAGCAGCATGCCCCGCACCCGCGCCTGGATGTTCTCCTCGGCGAGCCCGGTCAGCTCCAGCTGGCGCACGTAGATCTCGACCATGTCGGCAACCGGCTGCACCTCGAAGTGGCAGCCCAGCCGTCGCGCCAGCTCGGCGGCGTCGGAACGGGAGTGCTCGGAGGAGTAGACCGAGGGCATCGACACGCCGTGCACCGCGTCCGGGCCCAGCGCGTCCACGGCCAGCGCCGCGCACACCGCCGAGTCGATCCCGCCGGAGAAACCGAAGGTCACCGACTTCGCGCCGTTCTTGTGCACGTAGTCGCGCAGCCCGGTCACCAGGGCGGCCCAGACCTCGGCGGCGTCCGGCAGCGGTTCGGCCTGCGGCAGCGGTAGCGGCTCGTAGGCGGGAACCGGATCGGGGTTGAGCACGGTGCGGTGCACGTCGAACGCGGGCAGCTGCATCGGGCCCGGTTCCGGCGGCACGGTCGTCGAGGTGTAGCCACCCGCGGCCATCTCCAGATCGGCGACCAGCAGGTGCTCGGTGAACTGCGGAGCGCGCGAGATGATCTCGCCGGCGGCGCTGGAGATCATCGAATCCCCGTCGAAGACCAGCTCGTCCTGCGCCCCGACCAGGTTGACGTAGGCCAGCGGCGCTCCCGCCTCGACGGCGCGCGCGGTCACCAGCGGTACCCGCTGGTCGGCCTTGGCCCGCTCGTACGGCGAGGCGTTGATGCACATCACCAGGTCCACGCCGACCTTGCCCAGCGCCGTCACCGGCCCGCCGTTCTGCCAGATGTCCTCGCAGATCACCACGCCGACGTCCAGGCCGTGGAACTTCACGATCGGCAGGTCGAAGCCCGCCGCGAAGTTGCGCGCGTCGTCGAAGACGCCGTAGTTGGGCAGGTGATGCTTGTCGTAGGTCGCCACGACCTCGCCGCCGTGCAGCAGCGACGCCGAGTTGCGCGGCCCCTCATCGTCGCGGCCCAGGTGTCCGACGATCACCAGCGCGTCCCCGCACCCGTCGTCGCGCAGGTCCGCGGCCAGCCGCTCCAGCGCGTCCCGGTTGGCGGCGGCGAACGACTTGCGCTGCGTGAGGTCCTCGATCGGATAGCCGGACAGGGCCATTTCCGGGAACGCGACCACGTGCGCGCCGTCCTGGACCGCGCGTCGGGTCCAGTCGCGGACGAGCGTCGTGTTGCCGGTGATGTCACCGACGCATGTGTTGACCTGTGCGAGAGCGATCCGCAACTGGGGCATGGTTCCATCCTCGCGTACCAGCGCTGGTCGCGCGGTCATCGCCCGGTGTGAATCTTGCCGCATCACCCATGTCAGTATTCCGCAATGATCCGCTCACGCCCCGCGTTGCCCCTGCTGGTCATCAGCGTCGCGGTGGCGCTGATCGCAGGCGGGTGCTCCCCGCAGCGCAGCAGTGAGCCGCTGCAGCCGCACACCGAGCGCGACGGTCCGGCCGGGCCGGTCCCGCAGGGGCTCGAGCGGTTCTACGGCCAGCAGCTCCGCTGGGGCCCGTGCGCGGGCTTCGCCACCACCGACTCCGACCGGGCCGCCTACCGCGCGCCGACCCTGGAGTGCACCCGGTTGCAGGTGCCGCTGGACTACTCGAACCCGGACGGCCGCACGATCAACATCGGGGTGCTGCGCAGCCGCGCCATCGACCAGGAGCGCAAGATCGGCTCGCTGACCGTGAACCCGGGCGGTCCGGGCGCCTCCGGCATGAGCGCGGCGGCCAGCCTCACCCAGACGGTCGACCAGACCAGGCTGGGGCAGCGCTTCGACCTGGTCGGTTTCGACCCGCGCGGCGTCGGCGCCTCGGAGCCCGCGGTGCGCTGCCTGACCGGTCCCGAACGCGACGACTACCGCCTCGATTCCGATGCCGACAGCTCGCCGTCCGGGGTCGCCGAGACGGAGCAGGAGGAACGCGACTACGCGCGCCAGTGCGCGCAGCGCAACGGTCCGGAAGTGCTGGCCAACATCGGAACCCGGGACTTGGTGCGCGACCTCGACGTGCTGCGCTCGGCGCTCGGGGACCGGAAGCTGAACTACCTCGGCTACTCCTACGGAACCCGGATCGGTTCGGAGTACGCCGAGGAATTCCCCGGCAACGTCCGCGCGATGGTGCTGGACGGCGCCATCGACCCCGGCCAATCCACAGTGGAATCCCTGGTGGCCCAGGGCGCCGGGTTCCAGCGCGCGTTCGACGACTTCGCCGCCTGGTGCGCCGACCAGGGACAGTGCGCGCTGGGCGGCGACCCGAGCGACGCGGTGCGGCGGTTCCAGCAGCTGACCCGTCCGCTGGTGGAGAACCCGGCCCCCGCGGGCGAGCGCGAGCTGTCCTACTCGGACGCCACGACCGCGGCCATCCAGGCGCTCTACGCGCCGTCCATGTGGAGCCACCTCAACACCGGGCTCGGCGAGCTGCAGCGGGGCAGCGGCCGGATCCTGCTGTCGCTGGCGGACAGCTACTTCGGGCGCGAACCCGACGGCGAGTACTCCAACACCATCGACGCCTTCGACGCGGTCCACTGCGTCGACGACGAGCGCGTGCGGGATCCGGAGAAGGTCAAGGCCGCCGACCGCCGCTACCGCGAGGTCGCCCCCTTCCTCGACGACGGACGACCCCCGAACCCCGCCCGCGACATGTGCGCGTTCTGGCCGGTCCCGGTCACCGGCGAGTCCGAACAGCCCGAGGTGGGCGATGTCCCGCCGATCCTGGTCATCTCCACCACCGCCGATCCGGCGACGCCGTACCAGGCGGGCGTGCAGCTGGCCCGTGCGCTCGGCGGCCGGTTGCTGACCTACGAGGGCACTCAGCACACCGTCTTCCTGCAGGGCGCCAAGTGCGTCGACGACGCGGGCATCGACTACCTGGTGGAGGGCGAACCGCCCGCCAAGGGCGCTCGCTGCACCGGCTGACCGGACATTTCCCCGATATCGCGCGCGGCGATCCCCTCTGGTCATGGGACGGTCCCGCGGGAGGCCGTCCCATCCGTCCGTCAAACGCCGGATAGTGAACGCGATCACACGCGCTTAGGGTCATCGGCATGTCGCAAGCGGACGAACCCGGTGCCTCACCCGGCGAGCAGAGCGTGACCTCGGTGCTGCTTTCCGGCAGCACGTACAAGAGCCTGGGCGAACAGGTGCTGTCCCCGGCCGAGGAGCGCTTCGAGCGCGCCCGCCGCACCATCGGCCTGTTCCTGGCCCCGGCGCTGACCATCCTGTTCCTGCTGGCGCCCACCGGCCTCGAACCCGCGCAGCACAAGCTCGCCGCCGTGCTGCTCGGCGTGATCGTGCTGTGGGTCTGCGAGCCGGTGCCGATCCCGGTCGGAGGCCTGCTCGGCGTGGCCGCCGTGGTGGTTCTCGGCGTGATGCCGCCCGACGACGTGCTCGAGCCGTTCGGCTCGCCGACGGTGTTCACCTTCATCGGCGCGTTCATCCTGGCCCAGGCCATGCTGCGGCACGGGGTGGCGCGGCGGTTCGCCTTCACCATCCTGTCGCTGCCCGGCGTCGGCCGGAGCGCTTGGCGGGTGATCATCGCCTTCGGCGTGATCACGGCGCTGCTGTCGGCGGTGGTGTCCAACACCGCGACGGTGGCGATGCTGCTGCCGACCGCGGTCGGGATCCTGTCGGTCATCGCCGACCTCGTCCGCAAGCAGCTGCCCGAAGGCGCCTCGTTCGACCCGTTGCGGTTGCGGGTGGGCGTCGCCCTGATGCTGATGCTGGCCTACGGCGCCAGCGTCGGCGGTCTGCTCACGCCGATCGGTTCGCCGCCGAACCTCATCGGCCGCGGGCTGATCGAGGAAGCCACCGGTGAACGCATCACCTTCCTGCAGTGGATGGGCATGGCCGCCCCGATCTGCCTGCTGATGTTCGCGGTGCTGGCCGGCGTCCTGCTGCTGCTCAACCGGCCGGAGATCCGCGAGCTCTCCGGAGTCGAGGAGTACGTCGCCGAGGAGCGCGCGAAGCTCGGGCGGATGTCGCGGGCGGAGAAGAACACCCTGGTCGCCTTCGCGGTCACCGTGGTGCTGTGGGTGACGCCGGGCTTCATCGCGCTGTTCGCGGGCAACGAGTCGGCCATCTACGACGTGGTCAGCGACCGGCTCGACGAGGGCATCGTCGCCGTGATCGGCGCGGCCCTGCTGTTCCTGCTGCCCACCGACTGGTCCAAGCGCCACTTCACGCTCACCTGGACCGAGGCCAGCCGCATCGACTGGGGAACCGTGGTGCTGTTCGGCACCGGCATCATCTTCGGGTCGATGCTGGCCGACACCGAACTGGCCAAGACCATCGGCGAGTCGACCGCAGGCGCGCTCGGGCTGGGCAGCGGTGTGGCGGTGACGCTGTTCGCCGTCGTGCTGGCCGTCCTGGTCTCGGAGACCACGTCGAACACCGCCTCGGCCTCGGTGGTGGTGCCGATCGTCATCCCGGTGGCGATCGCCGCGGGCACGAACCCGTTCATCCCGGCGCTGGCGGCCACCTTCGCCGCGTCGCTGGGCTTCATGCTCCCGGTCTCCACCCCGCAGAACGCGGTCGTCTACGGCTCCGGCGCGGTTCCCATCACCAAGATGATCCGTTCCGGCGCAGTCTTCGACGTGGCCGGGATCCTGCTGGTGCTGCTGGTGCTGCCCCTGATGATCGCCGCCGTCGGCCTCGCCTGACCGGGTCGGCCGTCGCTCGGCGCTCCGCACCCGGTTCCCCTCGGAAACCGCGTCCGATTCCGAGGGGAACCCGGGACGCGGGAGAACGGGTGCGCCGGGCAGGACGCGAGCGGTGATCGGGAGTTAGGCTGCTGACATGCACCGCCAGCAGGAGTTCGTGCTCCGCACCTTGGAGGAACGTGACATCCGCTTCGTGCGGCTGTGGTTCACCGACGTACTCGGCATGCTCAAGTCGGTGGCGATCTCGCCAGCCGAACTGGAGGGCGCCTTCGCCGAGGGCATCGGGTTCGACGGCTCGGCGATCGAGGGATTCGCGCGCGTCTACGAGTCGGACATGGTCGCCAAGCCCGATCCGAGCACGTTCCAAGTGCTGCCCTGGGAGACCTCGGACGGCTCGCACTATTCCGCCCGCATGTTCTGCGACATCCACATGCCGGACGGCTCGCCGTGCTGGTCGGACCCGCGGCACGTGCTGCGCCGGACCCTGGCGCGCGCGACCGAGTCCGGATTCACCTGCTACGTGCACCCCGAGATCGAGTTCTTCCTGCTCAAGAGCCTGCCCACGGACGGCAGCGAGCCCGAGGCCGCCGATTCCGGGGGCTACTTCGACCAGGCCAGCCACGACGCGGCTCCGCACTTCCGGCGCAACGCCATCGAAACCCTCGAGGCGATGGGCATCTCGGTGGAGTTCAGCCACCACGAGGGCGCGCCAGGCCAGCAGGAGATCGACCTGCGCTACGCCGACGCGCTGACCATGGCCGACAACGTCATGACGTTCCGGTACGTGGTCAAGGAGGTCGCGATCACCCAGGGCGTGCGCGCGTCGTTCATGCCCAAGCCGTTCAGCCAGCAGCCCGGTTCGGGCATGCACACGCACTTCAGCCTCTTCGAGGGCGACCAGAACGCCTTCTACCACCCGGAGAACCCCTACGAGCTCTCCGAGACCGGCCGGGCCTTCGTGGCGGGCATCCTGCACCACGCGCGCGAGATCAGCGCGGTGACGAACCAATGGGTGAATTCCTACAAGCGGTTGGTCACCGGGGGAGAGGCCCCGACCGCGGTCTGCTGGGGCCACGCGAACCGCTCCGCGCTCGTCCGGGTGCCGATGTACTCCCCGGGCAAGTCCTCGTCGCGGCGCGTCGAGGTGCGCAGCCTGGACTCGGCGTGCAACCCGTACCTGGCCTACGCGGTGATGCTCGGTGCCGGGCTGCGCGGCGTGGAGAAGGGCTACGAGCTCCCGCCCGCCACCGAGGACGACGTGTGGAGCCTGACCGAGCACGAGCGCAAGGTCGCCGGATTCGCCAACCTCCCGCAGAACCTCAACGAGGCGCTCAGCGAGCTGGAGAACTCCGAGCTCGTCGCGGAGACCCTGGGCGAGGAGGTCTTCGACTTCTTCCTGCGCAACAAGCGGGATGAGTGGAACAACTACCGGAGCCGGGTCACACCGTACGAACTGAGCACGATGCTCCCGGTGCTCTAGGAGAGGTTTCGGTTCGGGGTTGTGCCGGTAGCGGAACCGCAGACGCCGCCGGGCTGCGGGATCCGCGACTTGAGTAGCGGCCTGCGCGGCGCTGCGGCTGTCCTCGCCCGACGACGCCCGAGAACCCGCCGCGGTGCTGGCTGAGTCCCACACCCCTGAGGCAGTGAGTCAAATGGCTCCTAGCGGCGTCCTCCGGTTGGGGCGTGGGTACTAACTGGTACTGGGCGTTTTGCTGTGATGGGTGAGGCGATAGGTTGCGCGCGTGACTGATTCGCAGGACGACTCCCGCGGCTCCGAGTCCGAGGCCGCGCTGCAATCGGGCGTTCTCGAGCAGCCGGGGGAGCCCGTCGAGCCGGAGTGGCCGGCCGAGCAGCCCGCCGAACCCGTTGCCCTGCAGCTTCTCGGCTGCACCCTGGCCTGCCGGGACCAGCTCCCGGCGGCGCGGGTGTTAAGGGACAGCTTCCGGGAGCACCACCCCTCGGCCGGGTTCGTCCTGCTGCTCGTCGACGAGGTGGACGCGGCGCGGGACGAACCGGATGCCCTGTCGGTCGGCGACATCGGCGTCGACCCGCAGGAGTTCGCCAGGCTCGCCGCCGGGTGCACCGCCCGGCAGCTGCGCGAGGTGCTGCGGCCGCGGTTGCTCGGCCACCTGCTCAAGACGGGCGCCACGGTGCTGCACTTCGAGCCGTGGGTGCAGGTCTTCGACCGGTTCGACGACCTGCTGGCGGGGCTCACCGCCGAGCGCCCGGTCGCGCTGGTTCCCCGCGTGCTGCAACCCCTCTCGGTGGACGGCCTCCGGCCCAGCTCCGCCGACCTCGCCGAATCGGGGACCTTCGATCCCAGCGCGTTCGCCGTGCGCCCCGGCGCTGAGCAACTGCTGTCCACCTGGACCGAGCAGCTGCGCGCCGACCCGACCATCGCCACGCCGATGCTCGAGGGCGTCTCCGCGCTGGTCGATCACCAGGTGATCCGCGATCCGGGCGTGGGCCTGTCGGTGTGGAACGCCGCGCAGCGCGACTTCGCCGCAGGCGAGGACGGGCACATCGTCGACGGGGCGAGGTTGCGCAGCGTGCACTTCGACGGGTTCCAGCCGCAGCGCCCGTGGCTGCTCTCGGCCGAGTACACCGACCGGCCGCGCATCCTGCTCTCCGAGCACCCGGACCTGGCGGGTCTGTGCGCGAGCTATCGCAGCGCCCTGGTCGGCGCCGGTTACTCGCTCGAGCAGCCGCACTCCTACGACGCCCTGCCGGGCGGCGAGATCGTTCCGACGAGCCTCCGGGCGGAGTACCTGAACGCCTGGCTGAGCGGGGGAGACGCTCCGCCCAGCCCGTTCGAGCCCGGTGGTGAGGCCGGGTTCCGCGAGTGGGCCTTCAGCCCGGCCGACGAACGCCAGCGCGTCGCGGGCGCCTCCCGCTGGACCGCCGCGATCTGGGCCGATGACGAAATCCTGCGCCGCGACTACCCGGATCCGTTCGGCGCCGATGCCGAGGCGTTCCACGAGTGGTGCGCGGACGTCGGGGTGGCCAGCGGTCGCGTCCCCGCCGAGGCCGTGCACCGCCGCACCACCGAGCGCACCTCGCTCGTCGACCAGCTGGGCGTGGCGATCCTGGGCACCGGACCGCTCGCGGAGCTGATGCGCGCCGCGGTCGGTGCCTCCGGCCTACCTTCGGCCGACACCGCCTACTACCCGGTGGTGCTGCGCTGCGAGCCCGATCTGCCGGTTCCGGCGGGTCGCTACGTCATCGACGTGCACGCCGGTGGAGCGCAGAGCACCGACGCCGCCGAAACCTGGGTGCTCTCCGAGCGCAGCCGAGCGGCGGTGCGCCGCGCGGGCATCAAGACGCGCGTGGTCGCGCTGCCCGCGCCGGACCGCGAACCCGTGGGCCTGGCCGCCCGCAAGGGCGCCCGCGCTCGGTTCGAGCTCTCCGATGAGTTCGTGATCGCCGCGCGGGTCGATCACGGCGCTGAACGCGCCGCGAACGCCCTGGGCGTCGTCTCCGCGTTCCGCACCGCGTTCGCCGAACGCGAGGACGTGCGCCTGGTCCTGGGCGTCGACGGCGCGCACGAGCACCCGGAGGCCGCCGAGCGGCTCCGGCTCGCCACCGCCTCGGACTCCCGGATCCAACTGGTCGAGACCGACGTCGACCTCGGAAAGCTGCTCGCGGCCGCCGACTGCTTCACCTCGCTGCACCGCGCCGACGCGGGTGACGACCACGTGCTGCGGCTGCTGGAGGTCGCCGCGCACGGTGTGCCGGTCGTCGCGGGCGACCACGGCGCGGTCGGTGAGATCTTCGGTGCGCAGGCGGCTCGCCTGGTGCCCTGCCAGGGCGCGGGCGAGCCGGACATCGAGGCCGCCGCCGACATCCTGCGCGCCGCCGCCGACGATCCCGCGGGCACCGCGGCCTTCGGTGCCGCCGCGAGGGAGACGCTCCTCGGCACGCACACGGTCGTCCGCGCGGGTGCCAAGCTGCGGGAACGCGTCGAGCACGCCTACCGCAACTGGCGCACCAAGCACTCCGGGGACAAGCACGGGCAGTTCGACGACCCGCTGCGCGCGTTGCTGGTCGCCAGGCACGCGCTGCACCGCGCCCCGGACGTCGGCAACGCCGCGGGAACCCGCAACGCGATGGCTCCCGCCCTGCGCAAGGCGGTGCTGCGCGCGCTCAGCCACTACGACGAGCACATCCGCGACGTGATGCGGTCGCTGGTCGACGGCGTCGAGCAGACCGCCTCCGAGCTGCTGCGCAGGCAGTACGAGGCCGACGGGGACGGCGATGTCGAGAGCATGCGCGCCGACCTCGCCCAGGTGCTGCGACGTCAGGAGCAGTTCGGCGCTCAGCTCGACGGCACCGATGACGGGCTGGTTCGCGCCCGCACCGATCTCGCGGAGCAGCACCGCAGGCTGCAACAGCTCGAGGAGGGCGGGACGAGCGGTCGCGACGACCGCGTCGACGCGCTCACCGAACGCATCGACGGGCTGACCGGGGCGATGGAGAAGCTCCTGGACCGGATGGACCACCTGGAGCGCAGGCAGCAGACCGACCCGGAGGTCGAGGCCGGTGTGCGCGCTGCGGCCGGCGACGCGGCGAACGCCCTGCAGCGCACCGACGTGCTGCAGCGGATCCTGCTGCGCGAGCACGAGCGGGCCACCGGTTCGGGTGATGGCACCACGACACCGGTGCTCTGCGACGCGGGCCTGATGCGGTTGCCCGCGGACGACAGCTTCATGCTGCCGTGGTTGTCGTCGCACCCGACCTGGGACGCGGACATCTCCGCGCTGATCGACTCGCTGCTCGAACCCGACGGGGTCTTCCTCGACGTCGGTGCCTACGTGGGCTACCAGACGGTGCGGGTGCTGAGCAGGCTCGGCAACAGCGGAGCCGTGGTGGCCGTCGAGCCCTCCGCGCAGAGCAGTGCGCTGCTCAAGCACAACGTCGAGGTGAACGTTCCGGCCGCCTGGGGAGATCGGCTCGTGGTCGTGGAAGGCGCTGCCTGGGACAGCGCCGGGGAGGTCACCGCCGAGCCCTCGCTCGCCGGGGGCGTCTCGGTCTCCCCGGAGGGCGAGGGCGAGCGCGTGCGCGCGATCCGCCTGGACAAGGAGCTGGAAGGCCTCGCCGCGGTCAAGGACATGAAGTTGTCCGTGGTGCACGTCGACGTCGGTGGCCGGGTGCACCGCGTGCTGGGCGGCCTGGTCCGCCTGCTCCGCCGGGACAAGCCGTCGATCGTGTGCTCGTTCACCCCGGAAGCGATCACCCAGATGGGCGACGACCCGGCGGCTGCGCTGCGCGAGTTCGGCACCTGGGGTTACGAGCTCGTCCCGGTCGGCCGCGAGCACCCCGTCAGTGCCGATGACCTGCTCGAAGCCATGAACGCAGCGGGCGGCGGGAGCACCGTCAAGCTCTGGCTGCGCCCGAAGGGCAAGTGACCCCGCTGGGCCGAACAGGTGGTGTCAACCCGGTGATCAGGCGATTTGACATCGACGGAGAGTGTGCGTAACTTTCTATTTGCCGCACGGAAAGCCGGAAGGTGCGGGGCGTTCGCCCTGTGGCTGACGGCGCCGGGAGCGCCCGAGTTCATCGGACTTTCGAGTCCGGGGATGTGGAGCGCAGACCGGCCCGGGGCGCGCGGGTTGACACCGCGAAGCGCACCGGGTAACGTAAAACGGCCGCCAACGGAACTGGAACCGAGGTTCTCGATCCGAAGGCAGTTGAAAACTTCAAGCAAGGCTCTCGCTCCGGCGGGAAAGTTCGGGGGACCCCCCTGAAAACGCCGAAAAGCGAGCCTGCTAAAGTAATCAACACAAGAACGACGAGGAAATAACTCCCCGGAGTTCCAGCTCTTGATTGGGTTGGGGTGATGGTGTGGGTGTGTTCTTTGAGAACTCAACAGCGGACTGTTTTGGTTAGTGTTCTTTTATGCCCCTGATCATGTGATGCACGGTTGTGTGTTGTGTGGTTGGTGGTTTCTTTGAGTATGCACGCTCCGACCTGTGGGTTGTTGAGTGTGTTTGCTGGGATTGTTTCAACAGCATTGTTGGAGAGTTTGATCCTGGCTCAGGACGAACGCTGGCGGCGTGCTTAACACATGCAAGTCGAACGCTGAAGCACTTTCGGGTGTGGATGAGTGGCGAACGGGTGAGTAACACGTGGGTAATCTGCCCTGCACTCTGGGATAAGCCTTGGAAACGGGGTCTAATACCGGATAGGACACATGGCCGCATGGTCTGTGTGTGGAAAGTTCCGGCGGTGCAGGATGAACCCGCGGCCTATCAGCTTGTTGGTGGGGTAGTGGCCTACCAAGGCGACGACGGGTAGCCGGCCTGAGAGGGTGACCGGCCACACTGGGACTGAGACACGGCCCAGACTCCTACGGGAGGCAGCAGTGGGGAATCTTGCGCAATGGGCGAAAGCCTGACGCAGCAACGCCGCGTGGGGGATGACGGCCTTCGGGTTGTAAACCTCTTTCGACAGGGACGAAGGGTGACTGACGGTACCTGTAGAAGAAGCACCGGCTAACTACGTGCCAGCAGCCGCGGTAATACGTAGGGTGCGAGCGTTGTCCGGATTTATTGGGCGTAAAGAGCTCGTAGGCGGTTTGTCGCGTCGGCCGTGAAAACCTACAGCTTAACTGTGGGCGTGCGGTCGATACGGGCAGACTTGAGTTCGGCAGGGGAGACTGGAATTCCTGGTGTAGCGGTGAAATGCGCAGATATCAGGAGGAACACCGGTGGCGAAGGCGGGTCTCTGGGCCGATACTGACGCTGAGGAGCGAAAGCGTGGGGAGCGAACAGGATTAGATACCCTGGTAGTCCACGCCGTAAACGTTGGGCGCTAGGTGTGGGGACTGGTTCCACGGTTTCCGTGCCGTAGCTAACGCATTAAGCGCCCCGCCTGGGGAGTACGGCCGCAAGGCTAAAACTCAAAGGAATTGACGGGGGCCCGCACAAGCGGCGGAGCATGTGGATTAATTCGATGCAACGCGAAGAACCTTACCTGGGTTTGACATGCACCAGATTGCTGCAGAGATGTGGTTTCCCTTGTGGCTGGTGTACAGGTGGTGCATGGCTGTCGTCAGCTCGTGTCGTGAGATGTTGGGTTAAGTCCCGCAACGAGCGCAACCCTTACCCTATGTTGCCAGCGCGTGATGGCGGGGACTCGTGGGGGACTGCCGGGGTCAACTCGGAGGAAGGTGGGGATGACGTCAAGTCATCATGCCCCTTATGCCCAGGGCTTCACACATGCTACAATGGCCGGTACAGAGGGATGCGATACTGTGAGGTGGAGCGAATCCCTTAAAGTCGGTCTCAGTTCGGATCGGGGTCTGCAACTCGACCCCGTGAAGTCGGAGTCGCTAGTAATCGCAGATCAGCAGTGCTGCGGTGAATACGTTCCCGGGCCTTGTACACACCGCCCGTCACGTCATGAAAGTCGGTAACACCCGAAGCCCATGGCCGAACCCTTCGGGGACGGAGTGGTCGAAGGTGGGACTGGCGATTGGGACGAAGTCGTAACAAGGTAGCCGTACCGGAAGGTGCGGCTGGATCACCTCCTTTCTAAGGAGCAGTACACCCCGGCCTGTTTGTGGCTGGAGTTGTCCATGGTTTGGAAACGCGTGTTTTCCACTGTGGGTGCTCGATGGATTGTGGAACGCACTAACTGCCTGGCCTGGTGGTCGGGGAATGGTTCGCTGTTGGGTGTCTGAGGGAACACACCGCCGCCTCGTGTGGGGGTGGTGTTGTTGTCTTGGGTTGTTGTTTGAGAATTGTATAGTGGGTGCGAGCATCTTTGTGGCCAAGTTTTGAGGGGCACATGGTGGATGCCTAGGTACCAGGAGCCGATGAAGGACGTGGGAGGCCGCGATAGTCCTCGGGGAGCTGTCAACCAAGCTGTGATCCGAGGGTGTCCGAATGGGGAAACCCAGCTCGAGTGATGTCGGGTTACCAGCACTTGAATGTATAGGGTGTTGGAGGGAACGCGGGGAAGTGAAACATCTTAGTACCCGTAGGAAGAGAAAACACTGGTGATTCCGTGAGTAGTGGCGAGCGAAAGCGGAGGAGGCTAAACCGTGCGCGTGGGAGACCTGGTAGGGGTTGCGTGTACGGGGTTGTGGGACATCGTTGGAGAGAGCTACCACTTTCTCAGCGTGGCAGTTCGGGTTAGTCGAATGATCTGGGAAGGTCGACCAGAGACGGTGAGAGTCCGGTAGACGAAAGCTTGTTCTGTGCGTGTGGTGGTGTTCCCGAGTAGCAGCGTTTCCGTGGAGGGTGCTGTGAATCTGGCGGGACCACTCGCTAAGCCTAAATACTTCCTGGTGACCGATAGTGGATAGTACCGTGAGGGAATGGTGAAAAGTACCCCGGGAGGGGAGTGAAAGAGTTCCTGAAACCGTGTGCCTACAATCCGTCAGAGCATGATCTTTTGGTTGTGTGATGGCGTGCCTTTTGAAGAATGAGCCTGCGAGTTACTGCTGCGTGGCGAGGTTAACCCGGTGTGGGGTAGCCGGAGCGAAAGCGAGTCTGAAGAGGGCGTTGAGTCGCGTGGTGTAGACCCGAAGCGGAGTGATCTACCCATGGCCAGGGTGAAGCGCGGGTAAGACCGTGTGGAGGCCCGAACCCACCAGGGTTGAAAACCTGGGGGATGAGCTGTGGGTAGGGGTGAAAGGCCAATCAAACTTCGTGATAGCTGGTTCTCCCCGAAATGCATTTAGGTGCAGCGTCGCATGGTTCTTGGGTGGGGTAGAGCACTGGTTGGTTGATGGGCCTTCACGGGTTACTGAGATCAGCCAAACTCCGAATACGCCTGAGTGGAGTGTGGCAGTGAGACGGCGGGGGAAAAGCTTCGTCGTCGAGAGGGAAACAGCCCAGAGCATCGGCTAAGGTCCCTAAGTGTGCGCTTAGTGGGAAAGGATGTGGGATCGCAGAGACAACCAGGAGGTTGGCTTAGAAGCAGCCATCCTTGAAAGAGTGCGTAATAGCTCACTGGTCAAGTGGTCCTGCGCCGACAATGTAGCGGGGCTGAAGCGCACCGCCGAAGCCATGCCAACAGCCTTGTGTTGTTGGGTAGGGGAGCGTCCTGCATGCGGTGAAGCCGGCGTGGAAACGTCCGGTGGAGTGTGTGGGAGTGAGAATGCAGGCATGAGTAGCGAATGCAGAGTGAGAATCTCTGCCGCCGGATGACCAAGGGTTCCTGGGGAAGGTTCGTCCGCCCAGGGTGAGTCGGGGCCTAAGGCGAGGCCGACAGGCGTAGTCGATGGTTAACGGGTTGATATTCCCGTACCCGTGTGTGCGCGTCCATGGTGAGGCTCCTGAGACTAACCATCCGCGAGTGGTGGATCCTTTCGAGGTGATGCTGTGAGTGCATGGGACCTGAGGGGGTAGTAGTCAAGTGATGGGGTGACGCAGGAGGGTAGCTCTGCCAGTGAGTGGTTGTACTGGTGTAAGCCTGTAGCCCGGTGTGTAGGTAAATCCGCATGCCATGTGGGTGAGAGGTGATGCGTAGCCGTGGTGGTGAAGTGAGTGATCCCATGCTGTCGAGAAAAGCCTCTAGCGAGTGTGCGCACGGCCCGTACCCGAAACCGACACAGGTGGTCAGGTAGAGAATACCGAGGCGGTCGGGTGAACTGTGGTTAAGGAATTCGGCAAATTGCCCCCGTAACTTTGGGAGAAGGGGGGCCACTGCTGGTGAACGCCCGTGCGGTGGGAGCTGGTGGTGGTCGCAGAGGCCAGGGAGAAGCGACTGTTTACTAAAAACACAGGTCCATGCGAAGCTGTAAGGCGATGTATATGGACTGACGCCTGCCCGGTGCTGGAACGTTAAGAGGACCCGTAAAGCCCATGCGTGGGTGTAGCGGAGAATTTAAGCGCCAGTAAACGGCGGTGGTAACTATAACCATCCTAAGGTAGCGAAATTCCTTGTCGGGTAAGTTCCGACCTGCACGAATGGCGTAACGACTTCTCCGCTGTCTCGACCACAGGCCCGGTGAAATTGCAGTACGAGTAAAGATGCTCGTTTCGCGCGGCAGGACGGAAAGACCCCGGGACCTTTACTATAGCTTGGTATTGGTGTTTGGTTCGGCTTGTGTAGGATAGGTGGGAGACTGTGAAGCGTCCACGCTAGTGGGTGTGGAGTCGTTGGTGAAATACCACTCTGGTCGTTCCGGGCATCTAACTCGGGTCCGTGATCCGGATCGGGGACAGTGCCTGGTGGGTAGTTTAACTGGGGCGGTTGCCTCCTAAAGGGTAACGGAGGCGCCCAAAGGTTCCCTCAGCCTGGTTGGCAATCAGGTGTTGAGTGTAAGTGTATAAGGGAGCTTGACTGTGAGACTGACGGGTCGAGCAGGTGCGAAAGCAGGGACTAGTGATCCGGCACTGGCTGGTGGAAGCGGTGTCGCTCAACGGATAAAAGGTACCCCGGGGATAACAGGCTGATCTTGCCCAAGAGTCCATATCGACGGCATGGTTTGGCACCTCGATGTCGGCTCGTCGCATCCTGGGGCTGGAGTTGGTCCCAAGGGTTGGGCTGTTCGCCCATTAAAGCGGCACGCGAGCTGGGTTTAGAACGTCGTGAGACAGTTCGGTCCCTATCCGCCGCGCGCGTAGGAGTCTTGCGGAAGGCTGTCCCTAGTACGAGAGGACCGGGACGGACGGACCTCTGGTGTGCCAGTTGTTCTGCCAAGAGCACGGCTGGTTGGCTATGTTCGGGAGGGATAACCGCTGAAAGCATCTAAGCGGGAAGCCTGTTCCTAGATGAGGGCTCCCACCCCGTTGTGGGGTTAAGGCCCCCGGTAGATGACCGGGTTGACAGGCCGGATGTGGAAGCGCAGTAATGTGTGGAGCTGACCGGTGCTGATAGGCCGAGGACTTGTCTACGAAGATGTTACGCACCCACTATACGATGTCTGAAACAACAACCCGATTGTTGTTGAGGATGTTTAAGTGAATAATGTGTCACCGTGTGGTGGCCCTCGTGGTTTTCCACCCCTTGTGTGTGGGGTGGGTGTGGGTTGTCGGTGGCGATGGCGGGGAGGGTCCGCCCGGTCCCATTCCGAACCCGGTAGCTAAGCTCCCTTGCGCTGATGGTACTGCACTCGACAGGGTGTGGGAGAGTAAGACACCGCCGACACATTCCTTACAGGGAGGGGTGTGACACCCGGAATGAAACTTTCCGGGTGTCACACCCCTCCCTTTTTTGCATTCCTGGGACTGGGGCGGATTGCTCCCGCTTCCGGGTGTCCGCTGCTGGAGTGGCGGTGCCCGGAGGTCCGCAGCACCGCCACCCCGACCTCAGCTGAGGAAACGCCTGCGAATCTCGAAGCAGAGCACGGCCGCAGCACTGGCGACGTTGAGGGATTCCACGCCACCGGACATGGGAATGGACAGGGGCTGGGCGATGCGCTCCTGGACCTCTTCGGAGAGGCCGGCGGTCTCACTACCGAGGACGAAGACCGCGCGGGAGCCGAAGTCGGTCTGGTAGATGTTCTCCGGCGCGCCTGCTTCCAGGGCGTAGAGGGGATATCCCGCCTCGGTGAGGAGCTCGGCCGCTTCGCCCGCGGTGTGGCTGCGCAGCACGGGAGCGTGGAACGCGACCCCCGCGGAAGCCTTGATGACCAGCGGATCGATGGCCGCGACACCGCGGTGCGGGACCACGATGCCGTCGATGCCCGAGGCGGTCGCGGTGCGCAGGATCATGCCCACGTTGGCCGGAGTGGTCAGGCCATCCAGCAGCAGGACGTTGCGCGGGGCGTTGGCCCGGTCGGCGAGCGCATCGGCCAGCGGACGCATCTTGCGCGCGACCACGTCTGCCGCCACGCCTTGGTCGTGCCTGCCGTTGCCCGCGAGCACCTTGACCCGGTGGGCGCTGGCGCGCTGCACCTTGACCGCTCGGTCGGCGGCAGCCTCCTTGATCTCCTCGATGACCGGTCCGCGCAGGCCCTCGGCAACGATCACCTTGTCGACGCGCAGGTCGTAGTCGGCGAGCGCCTCGAGCACGGGTTTGCGGCCGTAGACGGTGACGAATCGGTCTTTCGGAGAAACTTCGCTGGTCACATGTTCAAGTGTCACATGCCGGTGATCCCGGTCGGTGGGTGAACCCCTCCGGAGGGGTGCGGACGTGTGCCAGGATCACGGGCATGTCAGATCGTCTCTCCGCAGTCGATTCCTCCTTCCTCTATCTGGAGGACTACACGACCCCGATGCACGTCGGGGGTGTGGCGGTTTTCCGGCGCCCGAGAAGCGGTTTCGATTACGACAAGGTGCTGTCCCTGATCGACCGCCGATTGGGACTGGTGCCCCGCTATCGCCAGCGGGTGATGGAGGTGCCCGGCGGGCTCGCGCGCCCGGTGTGGGTGGACGATCAAGATTTCGACCTCACCTACCACGTCCGGCGTTCGGCGTTGCCGAAACCGGGAAGCGACGATCAGTTGCACGACCTGGTGGCCCGGCTGATGTCGCGCAAGCTCGATCCCACCCGCCCGCTGTGGGAGCTGTACCTGGTGGAGGGGCTGTCGAAGAACCGCGTCGCGGTCATCACCAAGACCCATCAGGCGATGGTGGACGGCATCGGGGCCATTGACATAGGCCAGGTCATCTACGACACCGAGAAGGATCGCGATCTCGGTGACGAGGACGATCTGTGGATGCCACGCCCGCAGCCGCGAGTTGCGGAACTGCTGGTCGAGGCGGTGACCGATGCGGTGAAGAGTCCGGGCGAGGTGGTGGAGAACGCGCGTGCTGCGGCGGTCGACGTGACGGCCACCGCGCAGAAGGTGGGACGTGCGCTCGGTGGGGTGGCCTCGGCGTTGCGCACCGCCATCGTGCCCGCACCCGCAGGCCCGCTCAACGCGCCGACGACCACGCAACGGCGGTTCGCGGTGGCCAAGGCCAAGCTGGAGGACTTGAGGGCTGTTCGCAATGCCCACGGCACCACGGTCAACGACGTGGTGCTCGCGGTGGTGACCGGCGCGTTGCGCAACTGGCTGCTCTCCCGCGGCGAGGTGGTCTCGCCGTCGACGACGCTGCGCGCGATGGTGCCGGTATCGGTGAACGCCGGGGATGCCGAAGCGGCCGCCACCTATTGGGACACCGCCAGCCTGCCGGTCGGCGCGATCGGCAACAAGGTCTCGGCCTACCTGGTGGACCTGCCGGTCGGGGAGGGCAACCCGACCGTGCGGTTGCACCAGGTCAGCCATGCCATGCGCGCCCACGCCGAGTCCGGTCAGTCGGTGGCTGCGGGGGCCCTGGTGCGGGTGTCCGGTTTCGCGCCGCCCACGTTGCACGCGTTGGGCGCGCGGGTGGCCAATCAGTTCTCGGACCGGTTGTTCAACGTCCTGGTGACGAACGTGCCGGGCCCGCAGGTGCCGCTCTACGCGGCGGGGGCGAAGATGATGGAGATGTTCCCGGTGGTCCCGCTGGCCAAGAACCAGTCGTTGTCCGTCGGGATCACCTCCTACGACGGTGGTGTGTACTTCGGCTTGAACGCCGACCGCGATGCGATGCCCGATCTCGGGGTGCTCGCGTCGATGGTCGGTGAGGCAATTGACGAGATGATCGGGACGGTCGACGCATGAGGATTTACCTGCCTGCCACGCTGCCGATGCTGCAGCAACTCGTGGCGGACAAGCAGATGCAGCCGCCCGGCGGGACGGCTTTCGCGTTGACTCCGGCGCTACGCGAGTCCTACGCCAGCGGCGATTCGGAAGAGCTCGAGTACGCGGCGATGCGCGAGGCCTCGCGCGCCTCGCTGCGACTGCTGGCCGCCGAGCTCGACGGGGACGAGGAGGGGAAGGCCACCTCGCGGCGGGTGGTGATCTCCGCCGACGTCGAGGAGGTGACGCTGCGGCCCGATCTGGACTACGCGGTCGTGAAGGTCACCGGCCAGGTGAGCTGGCGGCAGCTCGCTGCCGTGCACGTCGACGCGGGTGAGGCCGAGGAAGCGGTACGCGCGGCGGCCGGGGTGATCGACGCGGCCGATCTCGGAGACCAGGACGCCGAACTCGCCCTAGGCGACGCCGAGGACCACGAACTCGCCTGGTTCGCCCCGCAGGAAGTCCCGTTCCTCCTCGAACTGATGTGAGGAACGAGGATGGGAACCTTCCTGTCACCGGCGCCCGGCTTCGTGACAGGAAGGTTCCCATCCTCGTTTCGGTCAACGCGGCGGCTGGGCGACTGGTGGGGCGTCTTCGAAGACGCCGACCTCGTTGCGCGGGGGTGCCGCGATGTCGACGGAACTGCCCCACTCGCGGTAGGTGGACGTCAGTGACACCTCGCCTGCCTGCTTGACGTCCTCGGTGGCGGCGAACTTCACGGGCGCGCCCTTGTCGTCGACCCACAGCTGGAAGCCCATTTCCCGCCGGCCCTCGTGGGACGCTTCCTCGAACCGCTCCCGCTGCTGCTGATCGGGTGCGATCTCGGCGGCCCGAGCAGTGTTCACCCGCAAGTCGTAGCGCGTTGCGGGGCGGCCGTCGACGTTGTCGGGTGCCGAGTTCTGGATTCGGGTGGCCTGCTCGATGCCCGTGAAGGTGGCGCGGGGGTCGACGGCCTGGTGCATCTGCTGCAGCGCCGGGCCGAGCAGTTTCGAACCGAAGTCGTTCGCCCCGGGACTGATGCGCAGCCACGGCTTTCCCGGCTCGGGCTGGGCCATCGGCGTCTTCACATAGCCGGTGCCGTCGATCACGGCGAGGTCCAGGGGGTTCGGCCTGGTGTTGCGGGTCTGCCCGGACAACGAGATGTCGGTTCGGGGGCCCTGGTAGCGCACGGCGCCATCCGCGTTCAACTCGCCGACCATGCCCAGATCACCGCGCAGCGAGGTGCGCGCGGTGCGGTGCTGGTTGATCTGGTCGATGGCCCGGTGCAACACGGCATCGGCGACCGGCCTCGGATCCGGGGGTGCGGCCATCGGTTCGGTCGGTCGGGGTGGGGGTGGTTGACCGGTGCAGGCACCGAGCGCGGCGACGAGAACGAGACCGGCGGACAACACCGCAGTCCTGGTGCGAGCTCGGGGCATCGGGCGCGCTCCTGAAGGCAGGTGGTGGCGTGCGGAGCTCCGCACTGGTCGCTGGCCAACGCTAGCAATCAGGCTTGCCGCGCACCTGGTAGAGAAAGCCCTTCTGGGGGACAGCCGTGCTGGTGCGAGGAAGGGAACCTTCCTGTCAGTTCGCCGACGCGAAGGTTCCCTTCGCACGGTGCGCTGAGGTCAGTCGTCGTCCAGTCCGGCCCGGGAACGCAGCAGTCGTCGCAGGGAGACCAGCTGGTCGGCGTTGCTGTTCCCGGCGGCGAAGGTGTCGAGGTGACAGTCCGGGTCGTCCTCGCCACCGAGGTGACCGCAGTTCGGCGGGCATTCCTCGGCCGCTTCGGCGAATCCCTCGAAAGCGGCGAAGATGTCGTTGGCGGTGATGTGCGCGAGCCCGAACGAGCGAATGCCGGGGGTGTCCACGACCCAGCCTCGCTCCGGCAGCGCTAGAGCGACCGCGGAGGTGGAGGTGTGCCGACCTTTACCGACGCCGCTGACCTCGCCGGTCGCGCGCTCGGCCGCGGGTACCAGCCGATTGACCAACGTGGACTTGCCGACGCCGGAATGCCCGACCAGCGCGGACACCCGGTCCGTCAGCAGCTCGCGCAACTCCTCGGGTTCGTCCTCCAGGTTGGTGATGACGATCGGCATGTCCAGCGAGGAGTAGGTCTTGAGCCAGTCACCCGGAGCGGCGAGGTCTGCCTTGGTCAGGCACAGCACGGGAGCCAGCCCACCGGCGTAGGCGGCGATCAGGCAGCGGTCGATGAAGCCCGTCCGCGGTGGAGGATCGGCCAACGCGGTGACGATGATCAGCTGCTCGGCGTTGGCCACCACCACCCGCTCGTAGGAGTCGGTGTCGTCGGCGGTGCGGCGAAGCACGCTGGTGCGCTCGGCGACCCGCACGATGCGGGCCAAGGTGTCGGGCTTGCCGGAGATGTCGCCGACCACGCTCACCTGGTCGCCGACCACGACGGGCGTGCGGCCGAGCTCGCGGGCTCGCATGGCGGTGACCAGTTGTGCCGGGTCGCCGTTGAGCGCGCAGGTCCAGCGGCCGCGGTCGACGGCGATGACCATGGCCTCGGTCGCGTCGGCGTGCTTGGGGCGCTGTTTGCTGCGGGGCCTGCTGCTGCCCCGCCCCGGGCGCACTCGAACGTCGGACTCGTCGAGATCCCGCCAGCCTCGCTTGCCCATCAATTCGCCTCCGGGCTCAAGCCCGCGCCCCAAGCATGTTCGCCCACATCCCGGTGAAGTCCGGGATGGTCTTGCCGGTGGTGGCGATGTCGTCCACCTGCACATCAGGAATCCGCAGTCCGAGGATCGCGCCCGCGGTGGCCATCCGGTGATCGGCGTAGGAGTGCCAGACGCCGCGGTGCAGCGGCTTGGCCTCGATGAGCAAACCGTCGTCGGTCTGCCGCACCGCGCCACCGAGCTTGTTCAGCTCGGCTTCCAGCGCGGCCAGCCGGTCGGTCTCGTGCCCGCGCAGGTGAGCGATGCCCCGCAGCCTCGACGTTCCGGAGGCCAGTGCGGCCAGCGCCGCCACTGTCGGAGTCAGCTCGCCGACTTCGCGCAGGTCGATATCGATCGAGGCGAGCTCGCCACCACCGGTGACGGTCAGCCCGGCCTCGTCGAGGGTCACGGTCGCGCCCATGTCGGAAAGGATGTCGCGGATCGCCGCGCCCGGCTGCGTGGTCTCGGCAGGCCACCCGGGAACCGTGACGCTGCCCCCGGTCACGGCTGCGGCCGCCAGGAACGGGGTGGCGTTGGACAGGTCCGGCTCGATGGCCAGATCCATCGCTCGGATCGGTCCGGGCGCGACGGTCCAGGTCTCCGGTTCGTCGTCGGTGACCTCGACACCCGCGGCGCGCAGCATGGCCACCGTCATGTCGATGTGCGGCTGGGAGGGGAGCGTTTCTCCCACGTGGCGAACGGTGACGCCTTCGGCGAACCGCGGGGCCGACAGCAGCAGGCCGGAAACGAACTGCGAGGACGCCGATGCGTCGATGGTGACCTTGCCGCCCGCGAGCGAACCCGTGCCGCGGACCTCGAATGGCAGGGAGGTTCCCGTGATGTCGGCGCCCAGCGAGCGCAGCGCGTCCAGCACCGTGTCCAGCGGGCGCGTGCGCGCCTGGGCGTCCCCGTCGAACTCGATCCGGCCGACGCCGAGCGCGGCCACCGGCGGAACGAAGCGCATGACGGTGCCCGCCAGGCCGCAATCGACCCGCGCCGGGCCGCGCAGCTCGGCGGGAGCGACCAGCCACGAGCCGTCCGGCCCGTCCTGGATCTGCGCGCCGAGCGAGCGCAGCGCGGCAGCCATCAGCTCGGTGTCGCGGCTGCGCAGCGGTGCGCGCAACGTCGAAGGCCCGTCCGCGAGGGCGGCGAGCACCAGGGCCCGGTTCGTGATGGACTTCGAACCGGGCAGTGCAACCGTCGCGCGCACCGGGCCGTCGGCGACGGGCGCAGGCCAGAGCTGGGTCATGGGTCAATGATCCCGCATCCGGCCGGTGCATTTCAGCGGCGGGGCCGCGCAGGTCTCGCCTCGTGCGGTGGTGCCTGCAAAGATGAGGTGGACATCACTGTTCGTGCCGAGCTGGGGGTCGAACCCGAATGTGCGGCAGGTACGCCTCGACGAAGGACCCGGGCAAGCTCGCGGCGGAGTTCGCCGCGCTCGACGCCACCGGTGGTGCGGCCCCGGGCGCGGACTTCAACGTCGCCCCGACCAAGCGAGTGCTCACCGTGGTGCAACGGCACCCGCGCGACGAGGAGGGCGCCGCTGACCTGGAACGCACCGAGCGGTCGGTGCGGGTGATGCGGTGGGGACTGGTGCCGCCGTGGGCCAAGGAGAAGTCCATCGGCAGTCGGATGATCAACGCCAAGGCCGAGACGGTGACCCGGAAGCCGGCCTTCCGCAGTTCCATCAAGCGCTACCGCTGCTTGGTACCCGCCGACGGTTGGTACGAGTGGAAGCGGGAGGCCGGTGGAAAGCAGCCGTTCTTCATGACTCCCGGGGACGATTCCAGCCTGGCCCTGGCCGGGATCTACGCGACCTGGCGCGACCCGCAGGACGAGGAAGCCGAGCCGCTGGTGACCTGCTCGGTGCTGACCACCGGCGCGATCGGCCCGCTCACCGAGGTGCACGACCGGATGCCGCTGGTGCTGCCCGCGCGGGCCTGGCGGGATTGGCTCGATCCCGATCAGCCGGATGTTTCCGGCCTGCTGACCGGTCCGCCGCCCGAACTGGTCGACTCGCTGGAGGTCCGGCCGGTGTCGACCAAGGTCAACAGCGTGCGCAACAACGGTGCGGAGCTCGTCGACCGCGTCGATCCGGGCACCGAGGCGCGCGCGGTAGGTTTGGACGGCGAAACAGCGAGGTGAAACGGGTGAGCGGGGATGTGTGGTCGCTACGCCGTCCAGCGTGATCCGGCGGGGCTGGCCGAGGAATTCGGGGCAACCGATCGCACCGGGGGTGTGCTCGGCGCGGACTTCAACGTCACGCCCACCAAGAGCGTGCCGATCGTGGTGCAGCGGGGTAGTGAGCTCAGCGTGCGTCCGGTGCGCTGGGGACTCGTCCCGACCTGGGCCAAGGACGCGAGCAGCGGTCCGCCGATGATCAACGCGCGCGCCGAGTCGATCACCACCAAGCCCGCCTACGCCGAGTCCGCGCGGCGCCGCCGCTGCCTGATGCCGGCCACCGGTTGGTACGAGTGGCGGCCGGGCGACAAGCGCCGCCAGCCGCACCTGTGCCGGCGTGGCGATGGCAGGAGCATGGCCATGGCCGCGGTGTTCTCGGCCTGGTGGGCGCCGGACTCGACCGACCGGCCGCTGGTGACCTGCGCGGTGGTGACCACTTCGGCGGTCGGCGAACTCGCCGACATCCACCACCGGATGCCGCTGGTGCTCGAGGAGGAGCGCTGGGACGACTGGCTCGACCCCACGCGCACCGAGATCGACGACCTGCTCGATCCCACACCCGGTGCGCTCGGTGAATTGATGGTCCACTCCGTGTCCACGGAGGTGAACAGCATGCGCAACAACCGCCCGGAACTGCTGGAACCCGCTGACCCGGTGCCCGAGCCGGCCGAGCAAGTGGCGTTGTTCGAGTCATGACCAGCGTCGAGATCGATACCCCGCACGGCCCGGCACGGGCCGAGCTGCACTGCGCCGAAGAAGGCAGGGCGGCCTTGCTGCTGGGGCACGGGGCCGGTGGTGGCACGGCGGCGCCGGACCTGGTGGCGGCAACGCGCGCGGCCACCGGCTCGGGCGTGCACGTGGCGCTGGTCGAACAGCCGTACCGGGTCGCAGGCCGCAAGGCACCGGCTCCGGCCAAGCAGCTCGATGCCGCGTGGCAGGCGGTTGCCGATGATCTCGGTGACCGGTGGTTCGCCGAACTCCCGCTGATCTTCGGGGGACGCTCCTCCGGTGCGCGGGTCGCCTGCCGCACGGCCGAGGCCGGTCAGGCGGCGGCCGTGCTCTGCCTGGCCTTTCCCGTGCACCCGCCCGGCAAGCCGGAGAAGTCCAGGCTTGGTGAGCTCGATGCGGTCGAGGTGCCGGCCCTGGTGGTGCAGGGCGAGCGCGACGCGTTCGGCCAGCCCGAACCCGCGCAGGACCGCGAGGTCGTGCTCGTGGCCGGGGACCATTCCCTCAAGGCCGATGTCGATGCGGTGCACCGGGCCACCGAGGAATGGCTCGGCCGGATGTTGCGGCTCTTCGGCTGAGCGCCGCCAGCATCGGTGGAATCGAGGAAGGGAACCTTTCGCGCAGTATCGGCTCAACCCGCGATATCGGCGAAGGTTCCCTGCACGAGCCGAACCAGGTCCGCGGCGGCCAGCTCGATCTCCAACCCGCGCCGTCCGGCGCTGCAGTAGATCGTGTCGAACAGCTGCGCCGAGCTGTCCACCACGACCGGCAGTCGCTTCTTCTGCCCGAGCGGGGAGATGCCGCCCGCGACGTAGCCGGTGGCGCGTTCGGCGGCGGCGATCTCGGCCATCCTGGCCTTCTTGCCGCCCGTCGCGGCGGCCAGCGCCTTGAGGTGCAGCTGCCCGGTGACCGGCACCACGCCTACTGTCAGCGCACCGTCGATCTCCGCCACCAACGTCTTGAACACCCGATCGGGTGATAATTGGAGCGCTTCGGCGGCCTCGAGGCCGTAGGAATCCGAGCGCGGATCGTGCTCGTAGGCGTGTACTCGGTGTGCAACGCCCTTCTTGCTCAACAATGCGGTCGCCGGGGTGCTGGTTCCTGCCACGCACGTCACTCTAGAGGCCGGAATGCCGGTGCGGAGGCCCGTGTTGTACGGGGCGTGACGATGGATTCGAAGAGCACCTGCGTGCTGGACCGCCCCCCGCGTGAGCCGCTGTCGCCACCCGGTAATAGCAGGACAGCGCGGGTATCCTCGAATACGGACCATGCGATGGAGCGCATGGGTTCGTCGTCTGCCGCCGCAACGTCTCGGCGGAGGGAAAGGAGCCTGGTGCCAAGCACCCCAGAGCACCCTGACTCGGCCACGCCGGTGGCCGAGGTTCCAGAAGAGAGCGAAGCGCAGCGCGCGGCCCGCTTCGAGCGGGACGCGATGCCGCTGCTGGACCAGCTCTACGGTGCCGCGCTACGGATGACCCGCAACGCGCAGGATGCCGAGGACCTAGTCCAGGAGACCTACTTGAAGGCCTACTCCGCCTTCAAGTCGTTCACCCAGGGCACCAATCTCAAAGCCTGGCTGTACCGGATCCTGACCAACACCTACATCAACGGCTACCGCAAGCGGCAGCGTCAGCCGCAGCAGCAGCCCACCGATGAGATCGCCGACTGGCAGCTCGCGCAGGCCGAGAACCACACCTCGACAGGGCTGCGCTCGGCCGAGGTGGAGGCGCTCGACCGGCTGCCGGACACCGACGTGAAGGCGGCGTTGCAGCAGCTCGCCGAGGAGTTCCGCATGGTGGTCTACCTCGCCGACGTCGAAGGCTTCGCCTACAAGGAGATCGCCGAGATCATGGGTACGCCGATCGGCACCGTGATGTCGAGGCTGCACCGTGGTCGCAGGCAGCTGCGTGAGATGCTCACCGGCGTCGCGCGTGATCGCGGGTTCCTGCGGGAGACCAAGCCGGAGGTGAGCACTTCATGAATTGCGGCGAGCCGAACGAAGCCTCCTGCGAGGACGTGCTTGCCGAGGTGTGGCTGTTCTTGGACAACGAGTGCGACCAGTCGCGCCGGGACGCGGTGCAGAAGCACCTTGACGGATGCGGGACCTGCTTGGAGCACTTCGGCATCGAAGAGCACATCAAGGCCCTGCTGCACCGCAAGTGCAGCGGTGAGCACGCGCCCACCGAGCTCAAGGAGCGCCTGCGCGCCTCCATCCGAGAGGCGGTGCTGAGCCAGGCCGACATCACCGTCGAGCGCGGCCCGGACGGCACCTCGGTCGAGGTTCGCAAGAAGACCTCGGCGGAATGACCCCAGAACTGCGAATGGCCCCGGACCAACTGGTCCGGGGCCATTCGCTTGCGCCAGCGGTTTGTGACCGCCGTGCTCACGTCTGAGGGCGCTTGCCGTGGTTGGCGTTGTTCTTGCGACGGTCCTTCTTCTTGCGCGCACGCTTGCCCATGTCGCGACTCCCTCGAGGTTCGGCTTACCGACCAGCCCGGTGACCGCGGGTGATCAACTCACACCCGGTCTCCGCTGGGATTTCGAGTCACCAGTCTGACATGTCCGCTACCTGCCGTCGGCGGGTGGTGGGCGCCGTGGTTTCCTAATCGGGGGCCGATTGCGGCCGCGACGAGGAGGAAGCGATGGCCGAGGAGATCCGCGCCGAGATGGTGGCCAACGTCATGGCGGTGTCGGTGTCCGAGGGAGATGACGTCGAGGACGGCGACTCGCTGGTGCTGCTCGACTCCATGAAGATGGAGATCCCGGTGCTCAGCGAAACCACCGGCAAGGTCAGCGCAGTCGCGGTCGAGCCGGGTGCAGTGGTCCAGGAAGGCGATCTGATCGCGGTCGTGGAGTGACGACCGCACGACCTGGAGGGGCCGCACTTGTCCACGCTCAGTGACCTGCTCGCCGAGCACACCCGGTTGTCCGGAGCCGCCGCCGACCACCTGCAGCTGGTGGTCGCCGAGTGGCAGCTGCTCTCCGACCTGTCGTTCGCCGACTTCCTGATGTGGGTGCCGACCGGTCCCGAGGACGCGCCGGCGGATCTGTTCCTCTGCGTCGCGCAGGCCCGGCCGACCACCGCGCCCACCGCGCACCCGGAAGACGTGGTCGGTTCCGAGGCCACCCAGGACGACCACCCGCAGCTGCACCGCGCGGCGATGGAAGGCCGGATCTGCCGCGAGGAGGACCCGCGCTGGCACCTCGGCGTTCCGGTGCGGCGGGAGACCATCCCGGTCAAGCTCGGCGAGGAGATCGTGGCCGTTCTCAGCCGCGACACCAACCTCGCCGTGCCGCGCGTGCCGAGCCCGCTGGAGATCTCCTACCTGGGCAGCGCCGCCGACCTCTGCCAGATGGTCGCCGATGGCGAGTTCCCGACGCCGGAACCCGCACCCGACGTGCACACCTCGCCGCGGGTCGGGGACGGGCTGATCCGGCTGGACAGCTCCGGGACCGTCGTGTTCGCCAGCCCCAATGCGCTGTCGGCCTATCACCGCATGGGCCATGCCGCGGATCTGGTCGGCGTGCAGCTGGCGCCGCTGACGCGTTCGCTGCTCAACGACCCGTTCGACGCCGACGAGGTCTCACAGCGCGTGCGCAAGGCCATGGGCGGGCAGCCCAGCATGCGCATCGAGGCCGAGGCCAAGGGCGCGACCGTGCTGTTCCGCGCGCTGCCGCTGCGCCCGCGCGGGCAGGAAGCCGGCGCCCTGGTGCTGGTGCGCGATGTGACCGAGGTCAAGCGGCGGGACCGGGCGTTGATGTCCAAGGACGCCACGATCCGCGAGATCCATCACCGGGTGAAGAACAACCTGCAGACGGTGGCGGCGTTGCTGCGGCTGCAGTCCCGGCGGACCGGCAACAACGAGGCGCGGCAGGCGCTGGACGAATCGGTGCGGCGGGTCACCTCGATCGCGCTGGTGCACGAGACGTTGTCGATGTCGGTCGACGAGCGCGTCGACCTCGACGACGTGGTGGACCGGGTCATCCCGATGATGAGCGATGTCGCCGTCGCCGAGACCGGTGTGAACGTGCGCCGCGACGGGCGCTTCGGCGTGGTTTCGGCGGAGTTGGCCACGCCACTGGTGATGGTGCTCACCGAGCTGGTGCAGAACGCCCTCGAGCACGCCTTCTCGGAAGGGCAGGGCGGAGAAGTCATCGTGCAGGCGGAGCGTTCGGCGCGCTGGCTCGACGTCGTCATCTCGGATGACGGTCGTGGCCTACCGAGGGGCTTTTCCCTCGAGCGCGCCGAACGTCTCGGCCTGCAGATCGTGCGGACCCTCGTGGAGTCGGAGCTCCGCGGGTCGCTGAGCTTGCGTGGTCGCGGCGAGCAAAAAGGCACCGAAGCGGTGCTGCGAGTCCCGCTCAAGTACCGGCGGTGACGGTCTCCCGTCGCTCGCGCCACGCGATGCGTCGATGGTGTGGTGACGGCTCCGCGGTCCGACTCGGAGCGTCGGGCCGATCGGGTCGGACCTCCGGTGCTCCCACCTGCTCATCACGCCTCAGAGCTCGGTGGTAGTGCCGGGACCGACATCGACGCTGATCGGCCTGGGGGCTAGTTGGGGCGGGTTGCTGAACCTTCTTGCGAGGGCCGTATTGTCCGGCCTGGGTGAAACGTACGGTCGGCCACCGGGGGTGTGACCGACCCGATACGTTCCTGGCGAGCTTCTACTCAGGCAGTGGTGCGCGCCCGAGTGCGAGCGTTGCGCCGCTTGAGGGCACGCCGCTCGTCTTCGCTCATGCCGCCCCAGACACCGGCGTCCTGACCGCTCTCCAGTGCCCATGCCAGGCACTCGGAGGCAACGGGGCAACGGTGGCATACGGCCTTCGCCTCGGCGATCTGCAGCACAGCAGGACCGCTGTTCCCAACGGGGAAGAACAGCTCCGGGTCCTCGTCACGGCAAACCGCATCGTGGCGCCAGTCCATTGTTCCTTGCTCCTCGCTAGGCACGCCTATGCGCGCCGGTAGTTCGTTCGGGGTGTTTGTGAATGCTTTCACGGAGTCCGTGCGCTTGTGAATGCTTTCACGAACTGCCGCAATGTCAAGACCTCGATCCAGCTCGGTGAGCGAACTCACCTGAAAGATCGACAGGCTTGACCAGGGGTTTCAGTGCGCCGCCGAACTCAGACGGGGGTCATGAGTCGGCAGCGACGTTCATCCGTTACTGGAAGGTTATACGGCGACGCGGAGTGCGTTCGGGATCGAGGAGAACTCGATGTCCGACCGCTCGCCCAAGCAGTCGCCATCAACCTGCAGCGACAACGGCTCCGTACAGGTTACGCGCAGATGGGGCACATCCGCACGCTGAATTGAGTTCTTTCCGTGTGGTTTCGCTCTACCGAGTAGCATCTCGGCGATGTGTCGCAACACAGGGTAGGCGCGCATGTTACAGAGCGCAAACACTCCGAGGTGTGTTTCGAAGCTCGTCTCCGGACTCATCCGCACCGGGGTGGAGCCTAGGTAGGTCCAGGGGTCGGTGTTCGACACGAACACGCTGTGCAGCCGGTCGATCCGTTCCTCTTCGCCGACCTGAACGCTGACCTTCGGCTCATCCCTGGCCATCCGGAAGTAGCACCGCAGCGCCGTGCGCGCGTACAGCGCCGGGCTCGCGTCGTGGCCGAGCTCACGCTGCCGCTCGACCTCGGCGACCACCTCGGCGTCCCAGCCGATGCCCGCGTTGAACGTGAACCACCGGTCGCAAGCCTTTCCCAGGCTCACCCATCGGGTGCTCCGCTCGGTCACCGCTCGCAGCAAGCGATGCGTCGCCTCCACCGGGTCCTTCGAATAACCCAGAGCGCGGGCGAACACGTTCGCCGAACCGCCAGGCACCACACCGAGGGTCGGCAGCGCGGGCGAGCCGGGCTCGGCGGTCTCGAGCAGGCCGTTGACGACCTCGTTGACCGTCCCGTCGCCGCCGTGCGCGATCACCAGGTCGGCGCCGTCCGAGGCGGCCGCTCGCGCCGCTTCACCGGCATGGCCCCAGTGCTGCGTTTCCACGACGTCCAGCTTCAGCTCACTGGCCAGCGCGTGAGCGATCACATCGCGACCGGCCGCGGTGGTGGACGTCGCCTGCGGGTTGACGACGAGTACGGCGCGCACAACCGCAGCCTACGTAAGGCCGCCGGGCATGCGGCGTCACGGTGGTCTCAGTCCCGGTGGCGGACCTCCCTCCGCCGCATCGCCGATGATCGGCCCAGGTGCCCGGTGGCGATGGACTCAGCGGGTGCGCGCGCCAGGAGCGAGAGCGGCGCACCAGCGGAGACCACTGGACGCCGGCGGCAGCCGGATGCGTAACCCCGGAACGCATCCGATCGTTTCCCGCCGGCGTTGTGCGGGCACGCGACGAGGCCGGTGGACACCCCGATATCCCCGATCGCCGCTGTGGCCATGGGCCGATCATTTCGTGCCAACCCCGCCCGAGCTATGCGGCGTTCGGGCGGTATTACCATCGTGCTTGCATACGCAGAGTCACGAACCCCGGGTTCTGAAAGGCCGCCACCGTGTCAACTGAAACCGTTCCCCGCACCGTGCGCATCGCCGGAGCGCTCACCACGTTGCAGGCGGTGGCAGGCCTGATCTTCGTCGGGGCCCTGCTCGTCCGCAGCGCCTCCAGCGACCTCGGCGGTGTCGGACAGCTGGAGCGCGCCGAGACCTGGGGAGAGGCCGGCTACTACGCGATCCTGGCCGCAGGAGTCCTGGCCGCGGGCATCGGACTGCTCAAGGGCAAGCACTGGGCACGCACGCCCGCGCTGCTCATGCAGCTGCTCTTCCTGGGCACCGCCTGGTACGCCTTCGGCCCGTCCGGACGTCCCCTGATCGCCGCGATCATCGGCGTCCCGGCCATCGCGGTCATCTACTTCCTGTTCAACAGGCGAGGCCGGGAATGGTCCTTCCACGCCTCCCTGGCCCCGGACGCCCGCGAGGACTGACCGAGCTGTGCGGAGCCCGCTCGGGCACGGCCCGCTCAGGCCCCGAACGCGTGCAACGGCTCACCGGTGAGGCGGTAGACCGTCCAGCCATCCATGGGAAACGCGCCCTGGGACTTGTAGAAGTCGATGGAGGGCTCGTTCCAGTCGAGCACCGACCACTCCAGGCGCGCGTAACCCCGATCGACGCACTCCTTGGCCAGCGTCTGCAACAGCGCCTTTCCCAGGCCGGATCCGCGGTGCTCGGGCCGCACGTAGAGGTCTTCCAAGTAGATCCCGTGCACGCCCTCCCAGGTGGAGAAGTTCAGGAACCACAGCGACATCCCGACGACCGCACCATCGGACTCGGCCACGTGCCCGAACAGCGCCGGGTCCGGCCCGAACAACGCCGTTCGCAACTGCTGTTCGGTCAGGTGGCAGGACTCGGGTTCCTTCTCGTAGAGCGCCAGTTCGTGCACCAGCTCGACCATGGCGGGCACATCGGCCGCACGGGCCCGGCGAATCATCAAGCGACCTCCACTCGTCAGCACGCCGGCCAGCATAAGCGCGCCCCCCACCGCGGCCGCTGGGCGAGGAAGGGAACCGCTCTGTCACCGGCGACCGGTGTCAGTGGCAGGAAGGTTCCCTTCCTCGCCCAGCGGGGGCGCTCAGCCGTGCTGCCAGGGCGGGATGTTGGAGCGCTGGATCTGGGGCTCGCCGCGTTCGAAACCGAGCACGGTGACGCCTGCCGCGTCCAGCGCGAAGTTCACGCCCGCGGTGGCAGGCAGGCCGATCCAGCGAGCGATCAGGACGCGGCTGAAGTGCCCGTGGCCGACCAGCACCACGTCGGATTCCGCTTCGCGGACTCGGGAGATGACCTGGTCCGCGCGGGTGGCCACCTCGTTGGCCGATTCACCGCCGGGGCAGGAATGGGTCCACACCGTCCAACCGGGCACCGTCTCCCGGATCCGATCGGTGGTCAGTCCCTCGTACTCGCCGTAGTCCCATTCGGTCAGCAGCGGTTCGGTGACCACATCGGCGAACCCCGCCAGGGCCGCGGTCCGCTGCGCGCGCTGCAGCGGACTGGCCAGCGTCAGCAGGGGACCGGCTGCGCGCAACGAGGTGAGGGTCTGCCCGGCCTGGCGGGTGCGCAGTTCGCCCTCGGCGGTCAGCGGGATGTCAGTGCGGCTGGTGTGCTGTCCGGTCAGTGACCACTCGGTGGTGCCGTGCCGGAGAAGGTAGACGTGATGAGCGGGCGAAGTCACGCCTCGAGCCTACGGTCATGCACCCGGCTCGCACCTCGGTCGCCGCCGGTCCTGTGTGGTCGCCCGAGATCGCTCGAACCGGTTGCGTCGGTGCGGTCGTCATCGGCCACGAAGGACGGTACTGCGCGAGCGTCGTCGTTCGCCGCCGGAATCTGGCTGTTGCCAACAATGCGCTGTAGGTAAATCCGCGCACCGAATGATGGAACGCGCGAGACGCGCGGGACTCGTGCGCACTGGCGGGTCTTCGAGCCGAGGGAAGCGGGCGACAAAGAAAGGCGCCGCCCGGCGAAATGATTTCGCCGGGCGGCGCCCCAGGTGAGATCGGACCTCAGCCCTTCTTGGTCTCCCAGAATCCGGCCGACGAGCAGACCAGCGGAAACGGGGAGTGTGATCCTGTGACCAGGAGATATAGCGACGGCCAGCGTTGATCGTTGTTGGCCGGAATCGAGCGTCTTGCGGACTCGCTGCGGACTGGGAGGAATGTACCGATGGTCACCGCCGAGCAGGTGCGCCAAGCGCGCGACGCCGGGTACGCCGCGGGGCGTGAGGCGCGGCCGATCGATTGCCCGTACGCGGGCGTGTACCTGCCGCCGTGGGAGCGGGGGCGGCTGTCTGCGGCCGAGCGGTCCGAGCACGAGCGGAGAGCGCGGGACGCGCGGCTGCTCGCGCTCGTGTGGCGCACGGCCAGGTGGCGCGCCCGAGGGTGAGCCGAACAGAGATGGGTTTTCCATCTCTGTTCGCCGCTGGTCACCACCAGAGGTACTCAGATTGTGAGGGTCCCTCGGCGGGCGCTACGGCCTCGGCATGAGGCGCCAGCGGCGATAGCTCGCGTCCTCGTCGGCGTGGCGGCGGGTGCACCACCGCCCGAACGCTTCGATGTCGGCGAAGCGGCCCGCGGTGATCCTGCGGAACGGGAACGCGCCTTCGCTCACGACGGGCGCCGTCGAGGTGCAGTGCTCACGCCAGCCCTCGCACGTCCACACGTTGACGATCTCGGCCATCGGCCCGGCCGTGGTGTAGACGGTGTTGCCGAGGGTGACCACCCACGTTCCATCCGCCATCACTACCCCCAAAATCGGACATTGGGCGACACGTGATGACTCTAGTAGATCCTTGTTGACACAGATAGGCGTGCGGCTACAGGCGTGCTGCGCGGGCGTGTCGGGGCGGCAACAGTGGCCACGTGGCGCTACTGACGACACGCGAACTGGCCGCGGAACTGTCCGTGTCGGTGCGGACGGTGCAGCGGTGGGTGGATCGGGGCTGGGTGGTCCCGGACGTGACGCTGCCCAGCGGCCACTACCGGTTCGGGCTCGACAACGTGAAAGCCCAGCTGCGCGAACATCAGCAGCGCGACGAGTAGCCGTAGAGGCGCTGAGATCGCCACAGACGCACGAACGCCCCGCCCCCGGTGTGATCGGGTGCGGGGCGAACGAGCGGCGCTGGGTTACGCGGGGACCACTCCGGCGATGCGCACGACTGCTTCGGGGTTGGGCAGCACCATGTCGGCGCGCATGGTCACGCGCACCGCGGTGCGGTCACTGCTGAACGCGGTCGAGGTGTCCACATCGATCTGTGCGCCCTCGCGCATCACGGCGACCACCTGCGACGGCTCGTACACGTAGACGCTGGTGGCGTCGGTGCTCGTGCCGTGCGTTTCGGTGGTGGAAATCTGCGAGGTCAGCAGCACCGGCACCCCGTAGATCGCGCGCGACATGCGCTCGGTGGGCGAGCCGGAGCCGTCGGTGATCAGCGGCTTGTTGCTGGTGCCGGTTTCCTTGAGCTTGGTGATGGCGCGCCAGGTGCGCGGGTGCATCACGATCGCGCCGGGCTCGGCGTTGACGCCGGAGAGCATACCGAGGGCGTCGGCGAACGGGTCGAGGTTGCTGATCGCAGCGCCGTCGGTGCCCATGTCGAGGGTCTGGATACCCGGCTGGTTCTTGAGCCCGGTGATCTCCGGTGCGGTGCCGGAGCCTTCGAAGAATCCGAGGTCGAGCTTGAGGCTGATTGCGCGAGCGAGGGATTCGGCGACCATGTCCTGCGAGCTGGGGTTCGAGTCGGACACCAGCTCATTGGACTGATACGACAGCGCGGCGAGCTTCTGGGGGATCGCGGTCAGCACGTCGGCCGTGGGGTCGCTGGTGGCGATCTCAGAGCCTTCGGTGGTCCAGTTCGCGGTGCCGTCGGCGAGCAGCCGCGGGATTTCGATCTGGGCGCGGTTGGTGCGCACCTGCCGGAAGCCGGAGCGGAGCCCGACGGACTGGGCGTAGAGGTGCTCGAAGAAGTAGTCGGGGTGCTGCGGGGGTGCGACGGCGCCGCCGTCGTTGGGGCGGGTGTTGGTCAGCCAAGTCATGGTTGTGTGCCTCCTGTGGGCGTGCAGAGATTCGACTGCGCAGAGGTGCGCGAGGAAAACGGCGCGGCGTCGAGCCGACGGCCGGGTGCCCACGGGGCGAAACGGTGAGAACGGGCAGGCCACGGACCCGCATCGAACTTGCATTCGAGTATAGACGCGCGCCCGTGGCCATGCACCCGGCGTCAGCCGCGGAAGATCGACCCCATCCGCGGGGGCGGTGGTGGCGAGCCGTTGCCACCGGCGATCGGGCCGCTGCTGCGGGTCGGGACTTTCGGCTTGGCGTAGTGCGGCTTGGCGGCGAGCAGTTCGTCGAGGGCCGCGGCGGCCTTGTCCTCGTCGAGGTTGCCGTCCTCGTCGCGCAGGGCGTCGCGGTCGGGCTGCCAGTCGGCCGGGTCGGCGAGCTTGTCGGCGGCCAGGCGGTCGAGCTGGCGCCGCTCGTAGGTGTCGATGCGGGCGGCCATCGCGTCGCGTTCGGCGCGGGCTTCGTTGCGTTCGGTGCGGTACTTGGCTTCCCGGTTGCCGGTCTTGGCGCGCTCGGGCTGCTCGTCCGGCTCGGGCGCCTGGTCCTGCTCGGCCTCGGTGGTCTCCGGTGTGGTGTCGGCGGGGGCCTGCTCGGCGGCCTGGTCGTGGTCAGGCATGGGTGTGGTCCTTTCGGTTGCGGTTGGCCACCGGGGCGGTGGCGATTCGTTCGGCTTCGAGGGCTTCGAAGCGGGTCAGGCGGGCCGCGAGGGTGTCGCGTTCGGCGCGTAGGGCGTCCCGCTCGATTTCGGCGGCGCGGGCGCGGACGCGGTACTTGGCGGCTTCGCGGTTGCCGGGGGTGCGCATCGGTCACGACTCCTGGTCGGTCGGGTTGGGCTTGTTACGGGCGGAACACCTCGTAGTTGCCGCTGGGGGCCTGGGTGAGCTGCGACGACTCCACGTCGTCGGCTGGGGCAAGCGCTGGCGCTTCCGGTTCGGGCTCCGGCTCGGCCGCGGGGTCCGGTTCGGGCGCCGAGGTGAGTTGGGTTTCCCATCCGGCCCCGGCCGGGTGCGGCTCCGGCTCGGCCGCGGGTTGGGGCTGAGACTGCGGCGGCCACGGTTCGTTGTAGTTCCGATCGCATGGGCCGTACTCGTGGTCGTAGCAGCCCTGGGCCATCTGGACCGCCACCGCGCTGAGCATGGATTCCTGAGCGTCCACATCGGCGCGGGCGATCTTGGCTTTGGACTCCGGCGAGCACCGGCCGTTGATCGTGCCGAGCACGTCGAGGATGGGCACGTGTAGCGGTCGGCCGGTGCGGGCGTCGGTGAACGTGCACATGTGCGGCAAGATGCTGCGCTCGGCCTCGGCCAGGCGGTCGGCGAGCTTGGCGGGGCGTTTCACCGTGGCCTCCGTTCCTGCTCGGCTTCGAGCGAGGCCAAGCGCTGCTCGAGGTCGAGCGATTCGCGCAGGGACAGGCAGGATTCGAGCAGTACGCGGGCGGCCTGCACCCGGTTGCGGCCGTCGTCGTCGACCAGGGCGGCACGGAGGGCGGAGACGGCTTCTGTGGCGCCCGCGGCGAGCTGGCCGACGGCGGTGGACAGGATCTCTGTGCGGGTGTCGCGGACTTCCTCGGCGAACGCGGGGTCGTCGAGCCAACGGCGCACGGTCCGTCCGGACACACCGGCTTGGTGTGCGGCCTGTTCGGTGGTGGCGCCGGAGGCGAGTGCGACGACTGCGGCGGGGCGCTTGGCGGTCACGGGTGCACCTCGGTTTCGGGCGTAAACCGCGCATAAGCCGAGTTATGCGCGGTGTTTTTGGGGCGGTTGTGAAGGGCCGCGGACGGGCTCACCAGGCCGGGTGGACCTTGAAGCGCAGGGTCCGCCGTACGCGCGCGTGCGCGTGGGACCACTCCGGCCGCCCGTGGGCGGTTGGTGTGGTGGTTGAGCCAGCGGCGGAAGCGCACTTGGCGGTGGCGTTCGATGCTGTAGAGGCCGAGGGCGGCGGCCAGCACCATGAGGTCGATGGCGGTCATGGTTCTCCTGTTCGGGGGTCTGTCCGTCCGCTGTCCCCCCTTATAGGGGGGGACAGCGGACAGACATGTCCGTGATCGGTGGACAGCGGTGGACAGACGGACATTTCTAGGTTTCGCCGAGCCTGTAGAACGCTCGGCGGTCTGTGCCCTCGTTGATCAGGGCACCCTCGCTGACCAGCTCATTTAGTGCTCGGTGGAACGTTGCGGGTGCCATCTCGGCAGAGTTGCGGAGTTCGGCCTTGCTGGCGCCGGTCTCGCTGAATGCGGACATGAACACGGACAGCAGCTCGCTTGCTTTGCCCGTGATGTCCGCGCCGATCGCGGACACGACGGCGCCGCTTTCGCTGCCGGTGATGGTCTGTAGCGCGAGGGTGTGGACGTCGTCTTTGGGGCCGTCCTTGCGTTTGGTGCGCGACAGCTTGACCTGCGACGCGTCACCCTCGGTCATGTACACGGTGTCGACGCCCGCTTCGAGTGCGCTGGATCCGCGGATGGTGGTTTTGTCCTTGCCGGTGTGGTGGACGGCGAGGACGGTTCCGCCGCCCGTGGCCTTTTGCAGGGTGTAGAGGGCACCGACGGCGGTACCCATGTCCTGTGAGCTGTTTTCGTCCATGCCGACCATGCTTTTGGCGAGGGTGTCGACGACGACCAGGCCGAAGCCGTGGGAGTCGATGACCGCGGCGAGCGCGTCGACGGTGCCGACGTGTCCGAGGTTGGCGGGTTCGGGGTACACGGCGAGCTCGTCGGGGTGGATCGTCTGGTTCCAGGCGCGTTCCCACGCGTCGAGGCGCTGGTGCAGCCCGTAGGCGCCCTCAGCGGCGACGTAGAGGACGCGCTTGGGCTCGGTCGCGCGGTTCTGCCAGCGGCGGCCGGTGGCGACGCTGGCGGCCCAGTCGAGGGCGATGAACGATTTGAGGCTGCCCCAGTGTCCGGCGAGGACAGCGACGGTGCCGAGGTCGATGGTGTCTTCGATCAGCGGCGTGGGCGCGGGGAGGTCGGCGAGCTGGGCGCGGTTGAGCAGCCGTGCCGCCAATTCCTGCTGGCGGGCGAGGGCAGCGGGGTTGACCGGCTCGAATGAGTCGGGGGTGCCGCCCGGCCGGGCACCGTTGGTCACGGTGTACCCGGTCGGGGCGGGCTGCACGTCGGGCGGCATGGTCACTCTGTCGTCTCCTGGGCGGCGTACCGCCGGGGTTTGATGGCGAGGCGTTCGGTGATCTCGTCGACGCTCCAGCCTTGGGCGGCGAGGTCGTTGGCGTGGCGTCGCAGCTCGTCGTCGGTGAGGCCGAACGTCGAGGGGCCCTCGTCGAGCAGGTCTCTCATTGGGTGACGTGCCCCCATTCGTCGAGGGCGCGCAGGGCTGCTCGGCGGGCCTGGCGCTGGCGTCGTTCGATGCGCAGCAGGGCGGAGAGGGTGATGACTTCCTGGCCCTCACGTTCACCGGGGATGTCGCAGGCGAGCTGGGCGGCCTCGTCGTGAATGATGATGAGGCGGTCAAGCTCGTCGTCGGTGAGCTTGCGGGGGTCGCGGGCGGGGGTGGTCACTGCTGCACCCCCTCGGCGGCCTCGGCGCGGGCGCGGTACTCGTCGCGCTTGCGTCCTGCCTTGGTCAGCTCGGCGGAATACTCGTCGGCCTGCCGGATCGCCGCGTCCCGCTCGGCGGTCAGGCGCTCGACCTGCTCGGCCAGGTCGGTACCGCGGTCGGGCTCCTGCACCCCCTCGGCGGCGTTGGCCATGTCGGCGAGGTGTCCGGCGAGCTGGCGCATCTGGCGGGGCGTGAGGCTGTCGAGGGCCTGGTCGCCGATGTGGAGGTATCCGCGGTACGTGCCGTCGCCCTCGGACCACAGTTCAGTGCTGATGAACTCGCCGCCGCTGACGGCGGTGTCGGTGTGTGCGAGCTTGGGCTCGGCAAGCTGGTGGCGGCCGGTGGCGTCTGCGATACTTGCGGAGGTCGAGGTAGTCATCTGGTGGCTTTCCAATCGATCCTGGCGGCGGCCTGTCTCTGTGGTGGGGAGGGCCGCCGCTTTCGTTGTCTGGGGCAGGTTTTCGCGGCTGGTCATGCCGCGGTCTCTTTGGCGAGCTCGGCGTCAAAGCGGTCGAGTTCGGCGGCGGCGTAGAGCACCTTCCGGCCGACCTTGACGCCCTTGGGGCCGTAGCCGATGTGGCGCCAGTACCGGACGGTGTTGAGCGTCGTGCGGTAGCGCTCGGCGACCTCGGCGGTGGTGAGATACGGGGCTTGCTCGGCAGCCATGTCATCCTCTCCTAGGATCATTAGGTGATTCTCCAGGAGAATAGATGACGTTGGGGGTGCTTTCAACCCTGGGGCGCCTGTAGCCTCTATCCCCATGAAGGATAAGCACCAGTCAAAGGGAGCGGACCGGCATGAAACCCTCTGGTCATACGGCTACCGGCCCGAGCGCGCGCTTGGGGAGAGCCTGAAAGAACTCAGGACCGCAGGCGGGATGTCGCAGGAGTACATCGCGACGATGATGAGCCGTGCCGGGTTCTCCTGGCGGCAGACGACGGTCGCCAAGACAGAAGCGGGCAACCGTCCTGTACGGCTCGACGAAGCTGCCGCGTTGGCGCTCCATTTCGGCGTCTCGGTCAACGAGCTGATCGATAACCAGGCCGATACGCCAGAGCAGTCGAAGATCGAGTCGAAATACCGGGTTGCCTTCTCGATGTACCTCAGCAGCATGTCGCGGGTCGAAGAGGCCGTGGCGCGGCGTGACGCGGCGGAGGTCGAGTACCAACAAGCGCTCAACGCCATGAAAGAGCGTGAGGCGAGCTACGAGCAGGCCAAGGCGAAGTTCGACCAAGCGTTTGGGACTGCCGAGGCCGACGAGCTGGGGGAGTAGCGGGTGGCGAGCGTTAAGAGACGCCCGAACGGGAAGTGGCGGGCGCGGTATCGCGACGAGGCAGGCAAAGAGCACTCCCGGCACTTCGGCAAGAAGGTCGAGGCCGAGCGGTGGCTACGCGAAGTCGAGGCGTCGATCGTCACCGGCCAGTACGTCGCGCCCGACGCCGGGAAGATCACCGTGCGCCAGTACGCGGCCAGCTGGGAGGCGCAGCAGGTCGGGGGAGCCGCGGCTGCCCGGATCGTCGACAACGCCCTGCGGCTGCACGTGCTGCCCGAGCTCGGCGACAAGCCGATGCGGGCGGTGCGGCGTAGTCACGTGCAAACCCTGGTGAAAGGGCTCTCGGACGAGCTGGCGCCCGGCACGGTGCGCAACGTCTACGACGTGACGGCGAAACTGTTCGCGGCCGCGGTCTACGACCGGGTGATTCCGACGACGCCGTGCGAGCGGATCACGCTGCCGAAGGTCTCGGATGTGGAAGTGGTGCCGCCGACCGTCGAGCAGGTGCACCGGCTCGCCGGCGCCGTCGACGAGCGGTATCGGGCCGCGGTGTCGATGCTGGCCGGCAGTGGCTTACGCATCGGTGAGCTGCTGGGGCTGCGCGTCTCCGATGTGGACTTCCTGCGGCGCACGGTCCGTGTCGAGCGGCAGCGGCTACAGAGCGGGAAACTGGCGCCGCCGAAGACCGACAAGTCGGTGCGGACGGTGCCGCTCGGGCAGGTGGTCGTCGACGAGCTGGCCGCGCACCTGGCGGCGTTTCCCTCGGGCGAGTGGCTGTTCACCGACCACGGCGGGGATCCGGTGCCGTACTGGCGGTGGAAACGTGTGTGGGCCGCGGGGCTTGATCGCGCGTTCCGTACCCGCGACACGTCCACCGGCGAGGTGCGCGTGACCGATGAGGCGGGCGCCGAGATGACCAGTCACGATCTGCGGCACTTCTACGCCTCGGCGCTGATCGCCGGGGGAGCGTCGGTGAAGCAGGTTCAGACGGTGCTCGGGCATTCGTCGGCGGCGATCACGCTGCGCGTGTACTCGCATCTTTGGCCCGGAGATGAAGACCGCACCCGGTCCATCATCGACGCCCAATTGAACGTCTTGCGGACCGGGTGCGGACTCAGTGATGCTGCTTCCAGCGTTTCCGCTGGTGAGAGCACAGGAAGTGGCGGTCAGCCCTTCTTGGTCTCCCAGAAGATCTTGTCGATCTCGGCGATGTAGTCCAGCAGCTGCTGACCGGTCGCCGGGTCCATCGAGCCCTTGGTGCCCGAGGCGCCCGCGGCCTTGGTGGCCTTGTTGACCAGCTCGTGCAGCTCCGGGTACTTCTCGAAGTGCGGCGGCTTGAAGTAGTCCGTCCACAGCACCCACAGGTGGTGCTTGACCAGCTCGGAGCGCTGCTCGGCGATCGTGATCGCGCGAGTGCGGAACTCCGGGTCCTCGTTGTTCTGGTACTTCTCCTGAATCGCCTTAACGGACTCAGCCTCGATCCGCGCCTGTGCGGGGTCGTAAACGCCGCACGGAAGGTCGCAGTGCGCGGTGGCCTCCAGGCGAGGGCCGAGGATTCGCGACAGGAGTCGCATGTTTCCTCCCAGACAGATCAGTGCTCCGACGGGTCTGACCCTACTCTTGAAGATCCTCGACGTCCTACTGGAGGTAAATGTGACTTCGCTCGATCGATGGCCCTGGCGCAGGTTGCGGGTGCGCGGACCGTCGATGACTCCCACACTGCGAGACCGCGATGTCGTGGCGTTGCGGGTCGGCGATCGTGCGGAGCCGGGGGACGTGGTGCTGGTGCGATGGGATTCCCGCCCGCAGCAGTTGTCGGTCAAGCGCGCAGTGCGACGCGTCGGCGAGGAATGGCACGTGGAGGGCGACAACGCTTTCGGCTCAACCGACTCGCGCGAACTGGGCCCGGCCCGAGTGCTGGGCGTGGTGCGTTGGAGGTTGTGGCCCTCTCCCCGCCGGATCCGGTGAGCTGAGGAAGGGAACCTTCCTGTCATTCGCGGTGACAGGGAGGTTCCCTTCCTCGCTTACGACCGCGCGGCGGTGCGCAGCGTCTCGTAGTGGGCCAGGCAGGCGTGGTAGTCGGGCAGCAATCCCTGCTCGGTCGCCTCGGCCAGGCTCGGCGCGGTGCGGTCCTTTTCGGACAGGACCGGTTCGCCGTCGAGTTCGTCGGCCCACGGCAGGGCGAGGTCCGGGTCGAGCGGATTGATGCCGTGTTCGGCGCTCGGGTTGTACTCGGTCGAGCACAGGTAGCTCATCACCGTGTTGTCGGTCTGGGCGATGAACGCGTGCCCGAGTCCTTCGGCCAGGTAGACCGCGCGGTATTCGGTGGAGTCCAGTCGGATGGCTTCCCATCGCCCGAAGGTGGGAGATCCGACGCGGACGTCGACGATCACGTCGAGCAGTGCCCCCTGCGGGCAGTAGACGTACTTGGCTTGCCCCGGTGGGGTGTCGGAGAAGTGCACGCCCCGGAGCACGCCGCGAGCGGAGACGCTGTGATTGGTCTGGGCGACTGTCAGCGGATGCCCCGTGGCTTCGGCGAACGCGGTCCCCTGGAAGGGCGCGACGAACAGGCCGCGGTGATCCGGGAAGGATTTCGGGGCGAACTCGAAGGCCCCGGTGATGTCGAGTCGACGTACCTGCACGCTCGCAGAGCCTAGGAGGCGCGACCGGGGCCGGTTCGGTGGGGCGGTCCTGGCAAGAAGGTTCCCATCCGCACTTCGACGAGCGGATTCGCGCCCGGGCGGATTTGAAATCGCCAGGCCGGATTCTGCAGAACGGTGCTCGGTCTCTGAATCGATGAATTCAAATCGGACAATCGTACGGGCATCGAAAATATGACGCTCGTACTGTCAACTCCCGTAAAAAATTCGCCTTTTTGCTGGTATGCGGTGTGATCCCTGTCGCTGACAGTCCTTCCGAAGCCTGGCAGACTAACCGCACCGCAGCGTCCGCCGAGTCGCTGTCCGAACAGGACGGCAGGTATCGGTATTTGAGGCGCCCGCTTCCGCCGGAACGCCCGGCGAGTGGTCGTCGAATAGCGGTGTAAAAACCGCGTTTGGCCTGCCCGGATTGTGTTTCGGGCGCTAGGCATGGCTACAGGAGGGACGCCGTGACCGCAGTGAACGACAGCATCAGTACCGGCATCGGTTCTGAACTGACCCACGAAGAGATCTTCGCCGCGCACGAGGGGGGCAAGCTCACCGCTTCGGTGAGCGCTCCGCTGGACACCGCGCGCGACCTTTCCATCGCCTACACCCCCGGAGTGGCGCAGGTGAGCCGCGCGATCGCCAGCGATCCCGCGCTGGCCGACCGCTACACCTGGACGCAGCGCCTGGTGGCCGTGGTCAGCGACGGCTCCGCGGTGCTGGGGCTGGGCGACATCGGCCCGAAGGCGTCGTTGCCGGTCATGGAGGGCAAGTCCGCGCTGTTCAAGACCTTCGCGGACCTGGACTCGATCCCGCTGGTGCTCGACACCAGCAACGTCGACGAGATCGTCGAGACCCTGGTCCGGCTGCGGCCGTCGTTCGGTGCGGTGAACCTGGAGGACATTTCCGCTCCGCGCTGCTTCGAGCTGGAGCGCCGCGTCAAGGAGGCGCTGGACTGCCCGGTCATGCACGACGACCAGCACGGCACCGCCGTGGTCGTGCTGGCCGCGCTGCGCAATGCCGCGAAGGTCGCGGGCCGCGACCTCGGTTCGATGCGCGTGGTGATCTCCGGCGCCGGGGCCGCTGGGGTGGCCTGCGCCGAGATCCTGCACACCGCCGGGGTCGGTGAGATCGTCGTGCTCGACTCGCGCGGCGTGATCCACTCCGGCAGGGAGGGGCTGACCCCGATCAAGCAGGAGCTGGCTTCCTACACCAACCAGCGGGGCATCACCGGTGGCCCGGAGGCGGCGATGAACGGGGCGGACGTGTTCATCGGCGTGTCCATCGGGCAGGTTCCCGAGGAGCACGTGGCCTCGATGGCCGACGGGGCGATCATCTTCGCGCTGTCCAACCCGGATCCGGAGATCCACCCCGAGGTCGCCAATCGGCATGCGTCGGTGGTGGCCACCGGGCGCAGCGATTTCCCGAACCAGATCAACAACGTGCTGGCGTTCCCGGGCATCTTCAAGGGTGCGCTGGACGCCGGTGCGCGAGCGATCACCGACGGGATGAAGGTGGCGGCGGCCGAGGCGATCGCGGAGGTGGCCGCCGACGACCTCAGCGCCGACTACATCGTGCCGAGCCCGCTCGACCCGCGGGTCGCGCCTGAGGTGAGCGCGGCCGTGGCGAAGGCCGCTCGCGCCGAGGGCGTGGCCACTGCGTGATCGACGGAAGACACCGGTGGTCGACTGACCGGCGGTAGATTCAACGTTCGGCTGATGGGGCCGGGAGCGTCCAACTGGATGCTCCCGGCCCCATCAGCATCGGTGGTGCCATCGGTCCACAAGCACGACGAATTCGAGCGATGGGCGTCATCGAGTTGGTGCGGACGGCGTCACTTGTTCAGGTGTCGGTCACCGCGACCCGGCACCATGCCGGTATCGGCCGGGCACAGAGCGGTAAAGTCTGCACTGTGACTCGCTGTGTCCCACATCACTCAGTGGCGTGGTGAGGCGCAGCCGGTGGGGCTGCAACGCAGGAGGGGTGCAGTTGATCGAGCGGAGGGAGCAGGCCCGAACGGCCAACGGTGGCCTCGGGTCGGCGAGAGCTCAGGCCGGCCGAACAGCGCTGCCCGACGCTCCGGCGCTGCTCAGCACCGAGGACGGGCTCGTGGTGACGGCCACCGAGAAGGCCGCCGTGCTGGCCGGCGCGCCCGACCCATCAGCTCTGATCGGCACCAAGCTCGAAGATCTCGTGGAACGCGACGGGCGCGCCACCTGGCTGATCACTCGCGATGGCAGGACGCCGGTCCGGATGCAGACCTGGCCGCACGCGGAGGGCACCGGGCTGCGGGTAACCGTGCTGGTCGACGTCTCCGACCTCGCCGACGACAGCTCGGTGCTGTCCTCATCGGCCGACTCGGAAGAGCACTACTGGCTCATCGACGCCCAGCGCTTGGCCAAGGTCGCCAGCTGGGTCTACTACCCCGACACGGGCGTGATCTACCGAAGCCCGCTGCTGGCCGAGTTCATCGGCGAAGACGGCGCTGAGCGGGCCGATCGCGTCACCTCCATGATCGAGATCACCCATCCCGACGATCGCGCCGTTGCCGAGCGCTTCTACGCCGAGGTGTTCAACGCCGCACCCGGCGAGCTCGTCGAGACCGAGCTCCGCAACCGAGACGGCAGCCGGGTGTTCCTGTGCACCGGCAGCACCGAGTACGACAAGGCCGGGCAGGTCGCGCGCGTGCAGGGCACGGTCCAGGACGTCACCGAGCATCGTGCCTTGGAAAAGCAGTTGCGCGACGAGCGCCGCCGGCTGCAGGACGCTCAACGCATCGCCAAGCTCGGCACCTGGGAGGTCGACCCCAGGACGAACGTGATGCGGCTGTCGAACATGCTGCGCGAGATCCTCGGATTGCCCTTCGACGCGGAATGCACCTTCGAGTGCTATCTCGACAAAGTCCATCCGGACGACAGGTCCTGCGTGCGGCACGCCTGGAAGCCGCTGGTCGAAACCGGTGAACCCGTTGAGATCGAGCACCGCTACCAGCGGGCCGACGACAGCATCCGGATTCTGCGGGTGCACGGCACCAAGATCGTCGATGCGGCCGGGGAAGACCTCTACGTGGGCACCGCGCAAGACGTCACCGAGCAGCGCGCCGTCGTCACCAAGATGCAGCGCACCAGCCAGCGCTTCGCCGACCTGGTCAACATCGCGCCGGTCGGCATCGGCCTGTTCGACCGCTCCGAGAAGCTGGTCGATGCCAACGACGCGCTCTGCGCCCTGCTGGGATATCGCCTGGACCAGCTGCGCGGCATGAGCGTGCGCGACGTCGCCCACTCGGAGGAGCCCGACCCCAGCCTGCCCGCACCGGGCGAACCGGGCGTGCGGCGCCGGGCGCCGCAACGAGTGCTGGTGCGAGCCGACGGCGAACCGGTCCACTGCGAGCTGCACATCTCCACGTCGGTGCAGGACGACGGCACGGAGTTCTGGCTGGTGGTCTTCCAGGACATCACCGAACGCCGCCGCGCGGCCGAGGCGCTGCGCTACCAGGCGACCCACGACGAGCTGACCGGACTGCCCAACCGGACCGCGGTCAAAGAACTGCTCGGCAGCATCCTCGGCCGCGCGGACTCGCAGGGCGTGGCCGTGCTGTTCTGCGACATCGACAACTTCAAGCGGGTCAACGATTCCCTCGGGCACGACGCGGGCGACGAACTGCTGGTGGCGCTGGCGCGGCGGTTGGAGGGCAGCCTTCCGGAGCACTGCACGGCCGCGCGCTTGTCCGGGGACGAGTTCGTCGTCATCTGCCCCGACGCGGAGGCCGTCGGCGGGGTCGATTCGCTGGCCACGCGGGTGGTGGCACTGCTGCGCACCGCGGTCCCGGTGCACGGCCAGCTCGTTCGCGTGTCCTCCTCGATCGGCGCGGCGGTGCCCAACGACTGCAGAACGTGCGGCGACGACCTGCTGCGGTTCGCGGACGCGGCCATGTTCGAAGCCAAGCGCCGCGGCGCGGGCAAGGTGTCGTTGGCGAGCTCGGCGCTGATGGCCGCCGCGGACCGCCAGCTGCACCTGGAAGGCCAGCTCCGCGAAGCCCTGGCCAACGACGGCTTAGAGCTGCACTACCAGCCGGTCGTGGATCGCGAGGGCGCCGTGGTCAGTGCCGAGGCCCTGGTCCGCTGGCCGCATCCCGAACGCGGCATGCTCGCCCCCGACGCGTTCCTGCCGGTGGCCGAGCAAGGTGACTTGCTACGCGAGCTGGATCGTTGGGTCCTGCGCACCGCGCTGCGCGAGGCCGTGAAATGGCCGGCGCGCAACGGGCGATCGGTCAGCATCGCGGTGAACCTCGCCGGACTCGTGCCCGGCGGACCGGACTTCGTGGATTCGGTGGCCGACATCGTCGCCGAAACCGGCATCGACTGGGACCGGGTGATCCTCGAGCTGGTGGAGACGGCCCTGGTCGATCTGCCCTCCCGCACCCGGCACGAAATGGCCGAACTGGCGGGGCGCGGTGTGCGCTTCGCCGTCGACGACTTCGGCACCGGGTACTCCTCGCTGGCCCGCCTGAAGGACCTGCCCGCGCAGATCATCAAGGTCGACCGGCGGTTCGTCGCCGGTGTGGACGGCGACGCCTCCGACTTCGCCGTCGCACGGGCCGTGGTGGACATGGCCTATGCGATGGACCGGCAGTGCGTGGCCGAAGGAGTCGAGACGGCCGCGCAGTTCCAGTTGCTGCGCGGCATGGGCGTGGAGAGCTACCAGGGTTGGCTGTTCGCCCGCGCCGTTCCCGCGACCGAGTTCCGCGAGATCGTGGCCGGCGACGGCATCAACGTGCCCTGACGACGACCTCGCCGACCCGGTGACGGGGCAGGTCGATCAGCCGCAACGCCAGGTCACCGGTGTCGGGTGCCAGTTCGGCGACCTTGTCCTTGGCCTCGCGCTTGGTGAGCTCGGCGGTGTGCGCGATGAGCCCTTCGCGCCAGACGTTGCCGAGCTTGCCGTGCGCTCGCCGCAGCAGGTGCGCGGCCACCGAGTCCGATTCGACGGCATCGGCGATGACCACGGCGTGCTTGGCGTCCGGGCTGCTGCGGTGGAAGCGCAGCCGGAACTTGCTGCTGACCAGGTTCACCAGGTCCGTCTGGGCGCGTTCGCTGGTGATGTCGGGATGGTTGTTGTCCACCAGGAACCCGGCCCGGTCGGCGTTGCAGGCCAACAGCATCCGCAGCAGCCACGGACCCGGGTCCGCCCGTAGATCGAACACCGGGGTGTGCTGGCCGCGCACCGGACGCGTCCAACCCGGCGAACGCAACTCGGCCACCGGTGCACCGACCGGGTCCGCCAGGGCGCTCAGCAGGGTTTCCGACGTCGCCGAGGACATCGATTCGACCGACTGCGGACCGTGGGTGTAGATCGAGTGGACCTGACGCAGGGCGAGTTTGCGGGTCTGCGCGGTCGGCTGGCACACGTACAGGTCGCTGGCGCTGCCGATCGCCTGAGCACCGTAGTAGCGGTGAAAGCCGGGCAGAATCGCCTCGAACACCATGCCGAGGCGCAACACCTCCTGCTGCACCTTGTGCCCCAGCGCGGGGGTGCGGTCGCTGTAGCCGTAGGCCAGCAGCAGCCGGCTGTTGGCCCGGGCCAGGCACTCGGCCGCGCGAGCGGCGAACAGGCCGATGCCTTCGGCGGTGTAGGGCGGGTCGGTGAACACCAGATCGGCCCAGGACTCCAGGTCCGGGGGCAGACCGAAGCGCAGGTCCGCGTGAAGGGTACCGATGCCGTACCCGCGGTCCGCGGCGACCGTGTCGATGTGCCGCAGGATCTGCTCGTCGAGGTCGACCACGCGCAGCTGCGCGCGCGGCTCCACGATGGACAGAGCCAGCGAGGTGAGGTCGTGATCACCCAGCAGCAGGACCTTGGTGCCCGGCAGGTCGTAGTTGTCGCGCATCCACTCCGCACGGCGCAACGCGGTCTCCGGCGTGGCGGTGACGTGATCGAGTGCCGCCGTCGGCTTCGGACCGGAGGTGATGAAACCGGACATCAGGTCCAGCTGTTCGTCGGTGCGCGCCCGCGGAGCCCTGAGTTCGTCCAGGTCGAACTCCTCGCGATAGCGCGCGGCCGCCTCGTCGGTGAGCCGGTAGCCGGACGCGTCCTGCTGGAGGTCATCGCCCGCGGCGTCGAGGAGGTCCTCCACGGTGCGGCGGGAGACCCCGGTGCGGCGGATCAGTTCGTCGAGGGAGCGGTGGCCTCCGGTGAGCTCGCCCAGAACATCCCGCCTGCGGCGGGCCAGCGGCCCCGCGGAGTTGAGCAGATCGCGCACGGCTTCGACCGGTTCGGATTCAGCAGCATTCATGAGGACGCCCAGCTTAGGAGATGTTTCAGTTCGGGGCTTGCGCGGCGGTGCCGGGAGCGGAACCTCGGGCGCCGCCGGGCTGCGGGATCCGCGACTCGAGTAGCGAGCTGAGTCCCACACCGCATGCGGCTCCCCCGCGTACTGCAAGGACCCTCGTAGTTGTGCTGCGCACAGGTCGCCGCTGGAGGTCACGCGTCGGTATCGGGAGATCGCGATACGCCGGATGGGCGATTAGGGTCGGGCAGGTTTGTGGCGGTCTGCGATGAGAAGGGGGCTCGCGTGATCGAGTTCCAGGCCGTCCGAAAGCAGTACGGCAACGGCACCGTCGCCGTCGAAGAGCTCAGCCTGTCGGTGCCGGTCGGCACCGTCACGGTGCTGGTCGGGCCTTCCGGCTGCGGCAAGACCACGCTGATGCGCATGGTCAACCGCATGATCGAACCCTCCTCGGGCAGCGTGCTGGTCGACGGCACCGACGTGCGGCAACGCGACCCCGCGCAGCTGCGCCGCGGCATCGGCTACGTCATCCAGCAGGCGGGGTTGTTTCCGCACCGCACGGTGCTGGACAACATCGCCACGGTGCCGATCCTGGACGGGCAGACCCGCCGCGCGGCACGGGCGCGGGCGGCCGAGCTCCTCGACCGGGTCGGACTGCCCGCCGAGCTGGCCAAGCGCTATCCGGCGCAGCTATCCGGTGGCCAGCAGCAGCGCGTCGGCGTGGCGCGGGCGTTGGCTGCCGACCCGCCGGTGCTGCTGATGGACGAGCCGTTCAGCGCGGTCGACCCGGTCGTGCGCGAAGGACTGCAGGACGAGTTGCTGCGGCTGCAGGACGAGCTGGACAAGACGGTCCTGTTCGTCACCCACGACATCGACGAGGCGATCAAGCTCGGGGAGAAGGTCGCCGTACTGCGCCAGGGCGGGCACCTCGCGCAGTGCGCCGAACCCGACGAACTGCTGGCCGAACCCGCCGACGACTTCGTCACCTCGTTCGTCGGCCGCGACCGCGGCTACCGGCGGCTGTCGTTCGTGGACTCCCACGACCTGAAGCCGCGCCCGGTGCCCACTGTGGAGCTCGGAACCGCGGTTGACCCCTCCGACCAGTGGCGGTTGGCCGTCGACACCGAGGGAAAGCCGCGCGGCTGGCTCGCACCCGGGCACGGAGCCGAGGCTGTGCTCAGCGAGAAATCCCTGGTCGCCGGAGGATCGCTGCATCAGCAGGACGGGCCGCTGCGCGGTGCGCTCGACGCGGCGCTGTCCGCACCGTCCGGGCAGGGCGTGGTCGTCGACTCCGAGGGCGCGAGCCTCGGAGTGGTGACCGCCGAGGAGGTCCTGGCGCTGCTGGAACGGCGCCGGGCGGCGTCATGATCGAATTCTTCGACAGCCCCAGCAATCGCGAGCTGCTCATGGGCCAGCTCGGCCAGCACGTGTACCTGTCGTTGCTCCCGCTGCTGTTCGGCACGTTGCTCGCCCTGCCGTTCGGGCGGTTGGCGCAGCGGGTCGGCTGGTTGCGCGGAGCGTTGCAGGGCAGCGCCAACATCGTCTACACGATTCCTTCGCTGGCGTTGTTCGTGATCATCCCGGGCGTGCTGGGGACCCCGCTGCTGTCGCCGCTCAACGTCATCATCGCCCTGACCCTCTACACCGCTGCGCTGCTGGTCCGGCCGGTCTTGGACGCGCTGGAATCGGTACCCGGACACATCGTCGCCGCGGCCACCGCCATGGGATACCGGCCCGGACGCCGGCTGCTGGCGGTCGAGCTGCCGCTCGCGGTCCCGGTGCTGACCGCTGCGGTGCGCGTGGCATCGGTGAGCAACATCAGCCTGGTCAGCGTCGGTGCGCTGGTCGGCATCGGCGGTCTCGGGAGGCTGTTCACCGACGGTTTCCAGCGGGACTACCCGGTCCAGATCGTCATCGGCATCGCGGTCACGCTGCTGCTGGCCCTGATGGTGGACCTGTTGCTGGTGCTGGCCTGGCGGCTCGCGACACCGTGGGCGCGCCGATGATCGCCGAGATCCTCGCCTGGTTGGCCGACCCGGCGCACTGGACGGGTCCGGGCGGTGTCGTGGCGCAGGCGCTGCTGCACCTGTACTACTGCGTGCTCTCGGTCGCTGTGGCTAGCGCGATCGCAGTGCCCGCAGGCGTCTACATCGGACATACCGGGCGCGGTGCGGTGCTCGTGGTCGGACTGGGTAACGCGATGCGCGCCCTACCGACCCTGGGCCTGGTGACGCTGCTGGTGCTGGGCTTCGGGATCGGTGTGACACCCGTCCTGGGCGGTCTGGTGATCCTGGCGGTCCCCGCGGTCCTGTCCGGGGCGTACGCCGGTGTTCGCAACGCCCCGGCCGACGCGGTGGACTCGGCCAAGGGAATGGGCATGACGCCGCGGCAGGTGCTGTGGCAGGTGGAGCTCCCGACCGCGCTGCCGCTGGTGCTCGGCGGCGTCCGCAGCGCGATGCTGCAGGTCGTGGCCACCGCCGCGGTCGCGGCCTACGTGGGACTCGGCGGTCTGGGACGCATCCTGCTGGACGGGCTCAAGGTCAGCGACTACGCCCAGATGGCCTCGGCCGCGATCGTCATCGCAGGCCTGGCCGTGCTGCTGGACCTGGCCTTGGCCGGGCTCACCCGGTTGTTGGTGCCGCGCGGTCTGCAGCTGGCCGCGAGACGAGGAGGGAACCATTGAGACGACTGCTCGCGCTAGCGGCCGCAGCCCTGCTGCTGGCCGGATGCGGATCCCAAGACCCCTTGGAAGCCAATCAAGCCCAGGGCGGGCAAGTGGTCATCGGCTCGGCGGACTTCGCCGAGAGCGAGCTGCTCATGCACGTCTACGCCGAGGCCTTGAAGAGCACGGGCGCGCAGGTGCAGACCCGGCCGCGCATCGGTGCCCGCGAGTTCTACGTCGGCGGCGTCCGCTCGGGTGAACTGACGATGGTGCCCGAATACACCGGCAACCTGCTGTACTTCCTCAACTCCGAGGCTTCGGCCACGGAATCCCAGCAGGTCTACGACCAGCTCGAGAAGGCTCTGCCCGGCAACCTGGACGTGCTGGAGCAATCCGGCGCCGAAGACTCCGACGTGCTGACCGTGACCCGCCGCACCGCCGATTCGGGCCTGCGCTCCATGGCCGACCTCGGACCGCGCTGCGGTGAGCTCGTGCTCGGCGCCCCGGCGGAGTGGAAGTCGCGCTGGGAAGCCCAGATCGCCCAGGACTACGGCTGCACCTTCAAGGAGATCCGCAGCGTCGAAGCGGGCACGCTGACTGTCGACGCGCTGACCTCCGGCCAGATCCAGGTCGCGAACCTGTTCAGCACATCCTCGGCGATCAGGGCCAACGACCTGGTCAAGCTCGACGACCCGAAGAACATGTTCCCCGCGCAGAACGTCGTCCCGCTGGTCGGCAAGGGCAAGCTCAACGCGCAGCAGACCGAAGCGGCCAACAAGGTCTCCCGCGCCCTGACCACCGACAAGCTCACCGAGCTCAACGAGCGCATCGAGGTGGACAAGGACAACCCGCAGGACGTGGCGAAGGACTTCGTCGCAAGCATCGGACTGTGACAACGGCAGTCCAGAGCCGCAGCAGGGGAACCTTTCTGCCACCGGCACGTCGCCGAGTGACAGAAAGGTTCCCCTGCTAACCGGCTCGCCCGCTGATTCGGTTGGTGAGCTCGCTGGCCGCGTGCTCGACGTGCTCGGCCAGGTCCGGCCAGGTGTTGGTGCAATCCGGGCCGTCGCAGTGATGGCGGAAGGTCACGCTGATCGCCGCGATGGGATGCGCGGTGTGGTCGAACACCGGGCATGCCACCGAAGCGAAACCGGCGGTGATGAAACCGTCCTCGACCGCCCAGCCGCGCCGCCGCTCGGCGTTGAGCAGGCGCCTGAGCTCCGGCAGATTGCGCGGCCCCCGCTGAGTGCGAAGCACGAACCGATCACCGGAAGGCAGCAGCGCGCGCACCTGAGCGGCAGGCAGATGCGCCAGAATCGCCCGCCCCGAAGCGGGCAGCTGCGCAGGCAGCCGAACGCCCACATCGGTGACCAGCGTCTGCGGCTGTGATGGCCGTTCTTTGATCAGGTACAACAGCTCGCCGCCGTGCAGCACGCCCAGTTGCGCCGTGCGGCCCACCCGGTCGACGAGGCGCCGCAGCAGCGGGCCTGCCAGCCGCTCGAGCGGATCGTGACGCAGGTAGGCGGAGCCGAGCTCGAAGACCGCCACGCCCAGGCCGTAGCGCCGCTCCTCGGGCAAGTGGACGACGAATCCGGCCGCGACCAGCTCCGCCAACAAGTGATAGGTCGTCGAGCGCGGCAGCTCCAGCTCGCGCGCCAGCACGCCCGCCGAGACCGGGCCCGGGCGCGCGGCCAGGGCCCGCAAGATGCCCAGCCCGCGCCGGAGCGCGGGAACGTCGCTGCTGTCACCCACGCCTGAAGTCTGGCATCCCAGACAGTCTCACTCCATCCGGGCTTCTGCCAGGGCCTTCAGCGAGCTGGGATGGAGTCATGCACAACGAGTTGTTCCTCGGTCCGCAACCGCTCGGGCGCGATGAGGTCGTGGCCGTGGCGCGTGGCGGCGCCCGGGTGCGGTTGAACGATCTCGCCCAGCAGGGCATCGACACGACCAGAAAGCACATCGCGGGACTCGCCGCCGAAGAGCGCCCCGTTTACGGCGTCTCCACCGGCTTCGGCGCCCTCGCCGTGCGCCACATCCCGGCCGACCGGCGGGCCGCGCTGCAACAGGCGTTCGTGCGCTCGCACGCCGCGGGGGCGGGTGCGGCCGTCGAGCCCGAGGTGGTTCGCGCGCAGATGCTGCTTCGCCTGCACACCATCGCCACCGGGCGCACCGGCGTCCGCCCGGAGACCGCCCAGGCGCTGAACGCACTGATCAACGCGGGAATCGTTCCCGTGGTGCAGGAACACGGGTCGCTGGGATGCTCCGGCGATCTCGCGCCGCTGGCTTCGGTCGCGCTCGCGCTGACCGGCGAAGGGAACGTCTTCGACAGCGCCGGGAACTGCCGACCGGCCGCCGAAGCTCTCGCCGAGGCCGGTATCGAGCCGGTCGTGCTGGCCGAGAAGGAAGGGCTGGCGCTGACCAACGGCACCGACGGCATGCTCGGGATGCTCGTGCTCGCCCTCGACGACATCGCCGCGCTGCTGGACATCGCCGATGTCACCGCCGCGATGAGCATCGAGGCACTGCTCGGCACAGATCGTCCGTTCGCCGCCGACCTGCAGGCGCTGCGGCCACACCCGGGACAGGCGGTCTCGGCTGAACGAATGGCGACCTTGCTCGCGGGCTCGCCGATCGTGGCCAGCCACCGCGGCCCCGACTGCCCGCGCGTGCAGGACGCCTACTCGATGCGCTGCGCACCGCAAGTGCACGGTGCCGCCCGCGACACCGCCACGCACGCGGGTGCGGTGGCCGACCGGGAGCTGGCCGCGGCCATCGACAACCCGGTGGTGCTCGACGACGGGCGCATCGAGTCCAACGGGAACTTCCACGGTGCCCCGCTCGGCTACGCGCTGGACTTCCTGGCCATCGCGTTGGCCGACGTGGCCGGCATGTGCGAGCGGCGCACCGACCGGATGCTCGACGTCGCTCGCTCCCACGGGCTGCCCGCGTTCCTGGCCGACGACCCGGGCGTGGATTCCGGGCACATGATCGCCCACTACACCCAGGCCGGGGTCACCTCCGAGCTCAAGCGCCTGGCCGCGCCCGCCTCGGTGGATTCGATCCCGACCAGCGCTATGCAGGAAGACCACGTGTCGATGGGCTGGTCGGCGGCGCGCAAGCTGCGTCGCGCCGTCGACGGGTTGACCACCGTGCTGGCCGTCGAACTGCTCACCGCCGCGCGAGCCCTCGACCTGCGGGCTCCGCTGGAACCCGGACCCGCCACCGGCGCAGTGCGTGCGGCGCTGCGCGCGCGGGTGCCCGGTCCCGGCCCGGACCGCCACGTGGCCCCGGAGATCGCCGCTGCCGAAGAACTCATCCGCGGCGGTGCCATTCACGCCGCCGCCGAGACCGGGAGGTCAGCATGACCGACGTGCGTGCCCAGCGCGGCACCGAACTGACCGCGCGCAGCTGGAGCACCGAAGCGCCGCTGCGGATGCTGCACAACAATCTCGATCCCGAAGTCGCCGAACGCCCGGATGACCTCGTCGTCTACGGCGGAACCGGCAAGGCCGCCCGCAACTGGGCGAGCTTTCACGCCATCACTCGCGAGCTCACCGGGCTGCGCGAGGACGAGACGCTGCTGGTGCAGTCCGGCAAGCCCGTCGGGGTGCTGCAGACCCACGAATGGGCGCCCCGCGTTCTCATCGCCAACTCCAACCTGGTCGGCGACTGGGCGAACTGGGACGAGTTCCGCCGTCTCGACGAGCTCGGGCTGATGATGTACGGGCAGATGACCGCAGGCTCCTGGATCTACATCGGAACCCAGGGCATCCTGCAGGGCACCTACGAGACCTTCGGCGCGATCGCGGCCAAGCGCTTCGGCGGCAGCCTCGCCGGAACGCTGACGATCACCGCAGGCCTCGGTGGCATGGGTGGCGCGCAGCCACTGGCGATCACGATGAACGAAGGCGCCGCGCTGATCGTGGAGTGCGACCCCGAGCGTGCGCACCGCCGCGCCCGCCAGGGCTATCTCGACGAGGTCGCCCCGAGCCTGGACCAGGCGATCGAGTCGGCTACGGCGGCGAAGAACCAGCGCAAGCCGTACTCGGTCGCCGTCATCGGCAACGCGGCCGAGATCCTGCCCGAACTCCTCCGAAGAGGCGTTCCGGCCGACATCGTCACCGACCAGACCTCGGCGCACGACCCGTTGTCGTACCTGCCGCTGAACGTGGACCTGGACGACTGGGCCGACTACGCGGCGAAGAAGCCCGACGAGTTCACCAGCAGGGCCCGCGATTCGATCGCTCGCCACGTCGAGGCGATGGTCGGCTTCCTCGACGCCGGCGCCGAGGTGTTCGACTACGGGAACTCGCTGCGCGGCGAAGCCCGCCTCGGGGGCTATGACCGCGCCTTCGTCTACCCGGGATTCGTCCCCGCCTACATCCGTCCCCTCTTCTGTGAAGGAAAGGGTCCCTTCCGGTGGGCGGCACTGTCGGGCGACCCGGCCGACATCGCCAAGACGGACAGGGCAGTGCTGGAACTCTTCGGCGACGACGAGCACCTGGCGCGATGGCTGCGGCTGGCTGACAGGAAGGTTCCCTTCCACGGTTTGCCCGCCCGCATCTGCTGGCTCGGCTACGGCGAGCGAGCAGAAGCCGGTATGCGGTTCAACGAGATGGTCGCTTCCGGTGAACTCTCCGCCCCGGTCGTGCTCGGTCGAGATCACCTGGACTGCGGATCGGTGGCTTCGCCGTACCGGGAGACCGAGTCCATGGCCGACACCTCGGACGCGGTGGCCGACTGGCCGTTGCTCAACGCCCTGGTCAACACCGCTTCCGGTGCGACGTGGGTATCGCTGCACCACGGTGGCGGCGTGGGAATGGGGCGTTCCTTGCACGCCGGACAGGTCACCGTCGCCGACGGCACCGCGCTCGCGGGGCAGAAGCTGCACCGGGTGCTGACCAACGACCCCGGCATGGGCGTCATCCGGCACGTCGACGCAGGTTACGAACGTGCCGAGCAGGTCGCCGCCGAGCGCGGCGTGCGCACCCCGCTGGTGGGCCGATGAGCACATTGGCCGACATCGCCGACATCGGCACGGACCCACGTCGCGGCGGGTACTCCCGGCACGTCTTCGACGATGCCGAGCGGCAGTTGCGGGAATGGTTCGTCGAACAGGCGCAGCGGCGCGGACTCGGAGTGCGCACCGATGCCAACACCAACATCTGGGCGTGGTGGGGCGAGCCGGGAGACGACGCCGTGGTCACCGGAAGCCACCTCGACTCGGTGCCCGGCGGCGGAGCCTTCGACGGGCCGCTGGGCGTCACCAGCGCATTGCAGGCCATCGACATCCTGCGTGCCAGGGGCTTCCATCCGCAGCGGCCGTTCGCCGTGGTGGTCTTCGCTGAGGAGGAGGGCGGCAGGTTCGGAGTGCCGTGCCTGGGATCGAAGCTGCTGACCGGGCAGATCGACGCGGACCGGGCCCGCGCTCTGCGAGACGTCGACGGCAACACCTTCGCCGAGGCAATGGTGGCCTTCGGCGCCGACCCGCGGCGTTCCGGGCGCGACGATGCCGCGCTGCGACGGATCGGGCAGTTCGTCGAGCTGCACGTGGAACAGGGCAAGGGCTTGGTGCACCAGGAACGTCCCATCGCCGTGGCCGATTCGATCCTGGGCCACGGCCGGTGGCGCTTCCGGTTCCGCGGGCAGGGTAACCACGCCGGAGCCACCCTGATCGACGACCGCCGTGACCCGATGCTGCCCGCCGCGCAACTCGTGCTGGCCGCTCGACGGACCGCCGAAGCCAGCGCCGGCGGTCGCGCCACGGTCGGCAGTATCGTGCCCAACCCGGGTGGCACCAACGTGATCGCCTCCGCGGTCGACGTCTACCTCGACGCCCGCGCACCTCGACGAGCCCGGGAGATGGTCGACGAACTGTCCGCCAGGGCAGCCGAATGCGCTGCGGAGGAGGGCTGCGAGGTCGACATCGCCGAGGAGTCCTTCGGCGACACGGTGCACTTCGACACCGTGCTGCGCGACCGGATTCGCGGCGTGCTCGACGGCGCTCCCGCATTGGCCTCCGGGGCGGGCCACGACGCCGGAATCCTCGCGGCGGAACGTCCGTCGGCGATGCTGTTCGTGCGCAACCCGACCGGGATCAGCCACGCACCCGAAGAACACGTCGAGGACGACGACTGCCAGAAAGGTTCCCTTGCACTGGCCGATGTCCTCGCGGAGCTGGCGGGGTGATGGGCGTGTTCTGGTGCGAATGGGCCTGGCTTCCCGAAGGGCCCGCGAAGGGCGTGCAGTTCGAAACCGACGGTGGCCGGATCACCGAGGTTCGCCGAACTGAAGGGCCGGGCGAAGCGGAGGTGCTGGCGGGCATGGTGTTGCCCGGGCTGGCCAACGCGCACTCGCACGCCTTCCACCGGGCACTGCGCGGGGACACCACCCGCGGAACCTTCTGGACGTGGCGGGAACGCATGTACCAGGTGGCGGCCGCCCTGGACCCGGACACCTACTACCGGCTGGCACGCGGCGTTTACGCCGAGATGGCGCAAGCCGGTATCACCGGTGTCGGTGAGTTCCACTACCTGCACCACGCGCCCGGCGGCGTCGGCTACCGCGACCCCAATGCGATGAACCACGCGCTCGCGCAGGCTGCCCGCGATGCGGGTATCCGGCTGACGCTGCTCGACACCTGCTACCTGGCAGGAGGTTTCGGGCGCGAGCTCGATTCGGTGCAGCGGCGCTTCTCCGACGTGGACGCGGCGGGCTGGATGCGGCGTGTCGAGCGGTTCGACGCCGACGACGTGTTGATCGGCGCCGCCCTGCACTCGGTTCGGGCGGTTCCGGCCGAAGCGATCCCCGAGATCGCGTCCTACGCCTCCCGAGGACCGCTGCACGTGCACCTGTCCGAGCAGCGTGCCGAGAACGACGCGTGTCTGGCCGCCCACGGATGCACGCCGACGGAATTGCTGGCTGAGCGCGGCGCTTTGGGAAACAACGTCACCGCAGTGCACGCCACGCACCTGACCTCGCGGGACGTCGCTCTGCTCGGAGACAGCGCCACCGGTGTGTGCCTGTGCCCGGGAACCGAGGCCGACCTCGCCGACGGCATCGGCCCGGCGGGCGAACTGCGATCCGCGGGCAGCGCGATGTCGCTGGGCAGCGACGGCCACTCGAGCATCGACATCCTCGGCGAATCCCAAGCGGTGGAGGCCCACCAGCGGCTGGCCACCGAAACCCGCGGTCACCACACGCCTGCCGAGATGTTGGAGATGGCCACGGCGCACAGCAGCATCGGATATCCCGACGCCGGGCGCCTCGAGGTGGGCGCTCGAGCTGACTTCGTGGCCATCGGCATGGGCTCGGCCCGTCTCGCCGGTGTCGACCCGCACGCCGTGCCAGTGGTGGCCCGCGCCGACGACGTGCGCGACGTGATCGTCGACGGACGGCACATCGTGCGGCAGGGCAGCCACGTCGTCGTCGACACCGCTCGTGAACTGCGCGAATCCATCTCCGCTCTTCGAACGTGAGGAAGCAGCCAACGATGCCAGCCACTGTTATCACTGGAATCGGTGAACTTACCACCAACGAGCCCGAGATCGGCAAGCTCGAGGACGCGGCGCTGGTCCTGGAAGACGAGCGGATCACCTGGGCCGGTCCGACGAGCCGGGCACCCGCCGCCGACGTACGCGTCGATGTCGAGGGGCGCGCGGTCTTGCCCGGTTGGGTGGACAGCCACACGCACCTTCTCTTCGCAGGCGACCGCACGACCGAGTTCGCCGCCCGCATGGCGGGCGAGCCCTACCGGGCCGGTGGCATCGCCGTCACGGTCGAGGCGACCCGCCGGGCCGGTGACGAGGAACTGGCGAGGAACCTGCGCAGGCACCTCGACGAAGCAGCAGCCCAAGGCACCACCTGCGTGGAGACCAAGACCGGCTACGGGCTGACCGTCGAGGACGAGGTGCGGGCAGCCGAGATCGCGAACGGGCTCGCCGATGAGGTCACGTTCCTCGGGGCGCACCTGGTTCCGCCGGGCGAGCGGGCCGAGGACTACCTGGACCTGGTGTGCGGGGAGATGCTCGATGCGGTGGCCACCCATGTGCGCTGGTGCGACGTGTTCTGCGAGAAGGGCGCCTTCGACGCGGATCAGTCCCGGCGCGTGCTGGCCGCTGCCGCGAGACGCGGGCTGGGACTGCGGGTCCACGGCAATCAGCTCGAACCCGGCCCAGGGGTGGCGATGGCCGTCGAGGTGGGTGCCGCCAGTGTCGATCACTGCACGCACCTGACCGACGCCGATGTGGGCGCTCTCGCCGAGTCCGACACGGTCGCGACCTTGTTGCCCGCCTGCGACCTGTCCACCCGCCAGCCGCTTCCGGACGCGCGTGCGCTGCTCGACGCGGGAGCCACCGTCGCCCTGGCCAGCAACTGCAACCCGGGTTCCTCCTACACCTCGTCCATGGCGTTCTGCGTGGCCACTGCGGTGCTGCAGATGCGGATGAGCGTGGACGAAGCCGTGCGTGCCGCGACCTGGGGCGGAGCCCGCGCGCTGCGCCGCGAGAGCGGTGCGGACGCGGTCGGTGTGCTGCGGCCCGGTGCCCGCGCGGACGTCCAGGTGCTCGACGCCCCGAGCGCCACGTGGCTGGCCTACCGGCCGGGGGTGCCCCTGACGCACGCGGTGTGGCGCAAGGGAGACCGCGTGCGCTGATCTGAGCAAGGGAACTTTCCTGTCACCTTCCCGCACCTTGACCTCCAGCTAACTCGAAGTTCGAAGATGCTTGGAGTCGAGCGGAACGGAGCGTGGTCGTGATGCGTGCGGTGCAGGTCAAGGAGTTCGGCGGACCGGAGGTCCTGTCGGTGGTCGAAATCGGGGATCCGCGGCCTTCGGCCGGGCAGGTGCTGGTGCGGACGTCCGCTGTGGACGTGTTGTTCGTGGACACTCAGCTTCGCCGGGGATGGGGACAGGAGTACTTCGGGACCACGCCGCCCTACGTTCCCGGTGACGGCGTGGCCGGGGAAGTGGTGGAGCTCGGTGCCGACGTCGATCCCGATTGGCTGGGCAAGACCGTCGTCGCGAGCACCGGAAACGCCGGAACCTACGCCGAACTGGTCGTCGTCGCGGAGTCCGAGCTGGTCGTGGTGCCCGATGGGTTGGACGAGCGGGCAGCGGTGGTGTTGCTGCACGACGCGACCACGGCGCTGCTGTTCGCCGAGCACGCTCGGATCGGTTCCGGCGAACGAGTGCTCGTCACCGCTGCTGGCGGTGGAGCGGCGACGATCCTCGTCCAGCTGGCCCGGGGCGCGGGTGCACGCGTGATCGGCGCGGCGCGCGGTGCGGCGAAACTCGACCTGGTGCGCGAGTTGGGTGCGGAACCGGTCGACTACAGCGAGCCCGGCTGGCAGGAACGGGTCCGCGAGCTGACCGGTGGCGTCGACGTCGTGTTCGACGGAGCCGGCGGATCGCTCGGCGGAGCCGCCTTCGACGCGGCCGACCGGGGAGCCCGCGTCTACACCTACGGGGCCTCCAGCGGGGACTTCGCGGTGATCGACGAGGCGCAGGCACAGCGCAGCGGCGTGGTCGTGACAGGTTTGCTCGACCTCCAGCACAGCTCCCGGCAGCAGCGCAAGGAGCTGCTGGTGCGCGCGTTGACCGAGGCAGCAGCGGGCAAGATCGAACCGACCGTCGGGCCGAGCTTCCCGCTTCGGGAAGCGGCCGCAGCGCACGCGGCGATCGAAGCTCGCACCGTGCTCGGACGCGCCGTCCTGCTGCCGGATTGATCCGGGGAGCCCGGCCGCGGGCTGGGGGTTCGCGGCCGGGCTCGGCGTCACTCGTCGTCCGCGTCGTCGCGCGCCAGGAACGTCGCGAGCCGCTCGGTGGCGTCCTCGTAATCCGGGTTGAGATCCACGAAGGCCCGCATCCGGTCAGCGACCCAGGACAGGGCGACCTCGTCGTCTCCGCGACGCTCCTCGAGTTCCTCAATGCCGCGGTCGGTGAAGTACACCTGCTTCCTCCTCGTTCACCTGAGATGTCTTGGCGGAGCGGTTCGGGAACAGCAGGGTACGAAACCCGCGTTGATCGCGAGCCCGCACCCCGCTGGGAACGAAAACGGGCCGCCGGCTCCCGAAAGAACCGGCGGCCCGCGTCAGTCGTGGATCAGGCGAAGGCCGACTCCACGACCTCTGCCTGCTCGACCTCGTGGACCTTGGCCAGACCGGTGGCCGGGGCGGCCATCGGCCGACGCGACACCCGCTGGAGCGCGCCGGCCAGCTGCGGGAACAGCTCCGGCAGCGCCAAGCCCAGGAACGGCCATGCGCCCTGGTTGGCCGGCTCCTCCTGCGTCCAGCGCACCGACTCCAAGTTCGGGTAGCGCTCGAACAACCTGCCCAGCTTGCGGTGCGGCAGCGGGTAGAGCTGCTCGAGCCGGGCGATCGCGGTGTCGGTGATGCCTTCCTTGTCGCGGTGCGAGGCCAGCTCGTAGTAGAGCTTGCCGGTGCACAGCACCAGCTTCTTGACCTGCGACGGGTCCGGTTGGGCCGGGTCGTCGATCACCGAGGTGAACTTGCCCTCGGTGAAGTCCTCGACCGGGCTGGTCGCGGCCTTCAGGCGCAGCATCGACTTCGGCGTGAACACCACCAGCGGACGGTGGATGCCGTCCAGGGCGTGGCGCCGCAGCAGGTGGAAGTAGTTCGCCGGAGTCGACGGCATCGCCACGGTCATCGAACCCTCGGCGCACAGCTGCAGCCACCGCTCGATGCGGCCCGAGCTGTGGTCCGGGCCCTGGCCCTCTTGCCCGTGCGGCAGCAGCATGACCACGTCGGAGCGCTGGCCCCACTTGGCCTCGCCGGAGGAGATGAACTCGTCGATGACCGGCTGGGCGCCGTTGAAGAAGTCACCGAACTGCGCTTCCCACAGCACCAGCGAATCCGGGTTGCCCACCGAGTAGCCGTACTCGAAGCCCAGAGCCGCGAACTCCGACAGCGCCGAGTCGTAGACCAGGAACTTGCCCTGGTCGTCCGAGAGGTTCTGCAGCGGCGTGTACTCGGAGTTGTTCTTGCGGTCGATGAGCACCGAGTGGCGCTGGCCGAAGGTGCCCCGGCGGGAGTCCTGACCGGTCAGCCGGACCTGACGACCCTCGCTGACCAGCGACCCGAACGCCAGCAGCTCACCGAAGGCCCAATCGATGCCGCCTTCGCGGCCCATCTTGGCGCGCCGCTCCAGCACCGGCTTGACCCGCGGGTGCGGGCTGAAGCCCTCGGGCAGGTTGATCTGCGCCTCGGAGATGCGCTCGAGCTCGTCCTTGGAAATGGCCGTGGACAGGCCACGCGGGACCTGCTGTTCGGCCTCCACCGAAGGGCTCGGTTCCGGCGGGGTCTTCTCCAGCTCCCGCACCTCGTTGAACACGTGCTCCAGCTGAGCGGCGTAGTCCTTGAGCGCCTTCTCGGCCTCCTCGACGGTGATGTCACCGCGGCCGATCAGCGACTCGGTGTAGACCTTGCGAACGCTGCGCATCTTGTCGATCGCGTCGTACATCTTCGGCTGCGTCATCGAGGGGTCATCGCCCTCGTTGTGACCGCGGCGGCGGTAGCAGACCATGTCGATGACGACGTCCTTGCCGAACGCCTTGCGGTACTCCACGGCCAGCTTCGCGACCCACACGCAGGCCTCGGGGTCGTCGCCGTTGACGTGGAAGACCGGCGCGCCGATCGTCTTGGCCACGTCCGTGCAGTACTTGCTGGAGCGGGAGTGCTCCGGCGCGGTGGTGTAACCGACCTGGTTGTTGACGATCACGTGCACCGTGCCGCCGGTGCGGTAGCCGCGCAGCAGCGACAGGTTCAGCGTCTCGGCGACAACGCCCTGACCGGCGAACGCCGCGTCACCGTGCAGCAGGACGGGCAGGACGGTGAAGCCCTCCTGACCCTTGTCCAGGATGTCCTGCTTGGCGCGGACGATGCCTTCCAGCACCGGGTCCACGGCCTCCAGGTGCGAGGGGTTCGAGGTCAGCGACACCTTGGTCTCGCCGTCGCCGAACATGCGGAAGTACTTGCCCTCGGCACCCAGGTGGTACTTCACATCACCGGAGCCGTGCGCCTGGCCCGGGTCCAGGTTGCCCTCGAACTCGCGGAAGATCTGCGAGATCGGCTTGCCCACGATGTTGGCCAGCACGTTGAGCCTGCCGCGGTGCGGCATACCGATGACGACCTCGTCGAGCTCGTGCTCCGCGGAGCTGTCCAGCACCGCGTCCAGCAGCGGCACCACGGTCTCGGCGCCCTCCAGCGAGAAGCGCTTCTGCCCGACGTACTTCGTCTGCAGGAAGGTCTCGAAGGCCTCGGCCGCGTTGAGCTTGGACAGGATGTACTTCTGCTCGGTCGGGTCCGGCTTGGTGTGCGGCTTCTCGACCCGCTCCTGCAGCCACTCGCGCTCGTCGGGCTCGAGGACGTGCATGTACTCCACGCCGACGGTGCGGCAGTAGGAGTCGCGCAGCACCCCGAGCACGTCGCGCAGCCGCATCTTCTCCTTGCCCGCGAACCCGCCGACCGCGAACTCGCGGTCGAGGTCCCACAGCGTCAGGCTGTGGGAGAGGACGTCCAGGTCCTCGTGCCGCCGCTGCCGGTAGTTGAGCGGGTCGATGTCGGCCATCAGGTGGCCGCGCGTGCGGTAGGCGTCGATGAGCTCGAGCACCCGGGCGGTCTTGTCGACAGCGCCCTCGGGGATGTCGTTGGTCCAGCGCACCGGCTCGTACGGGATGCGCAGCGACGCGAAGACGTCGTCGAAGAACCCGTCTTCGCCCAGCAGCAGCGAGTGCACGCGGCGCAGGAAGTCGCCGGACTCGGCGCCCTGGATGACGCGGTGGTCGTAGGTGGACGTCAGCGTCACGATCTTGCTGATGCCCATGTCGACCAGCGTCTTCTCGCTGGCTCCCTGGAACTCGGCCGGGTAGTCCATCGCGCCGACACCGATGATCGCGCTCTGGCCCTGGGTCAGGCGCGGCACCGAGTGGTTGGTGCCCGACGGGCCCGGGTTGGTCAGCGAGATCGTCGTTCCGGCGAAGTCGTCCGCGGTCAGCGCGTTGTTGCGCGCCTTGCGGATGATGTCCTCGTAGGCCTGCCAGAACTGGTAGAAGGTCATTTCCTCGCAGGCCTTGATGGAGGCGACCACGAGGTTGCGCGACCCGTCCTTGCTCGGCAGGTCGATCGCCAGGCCGAGGTTGATGTGCTCCGGCGTGATGGCCGCGGGCTTGCCCTTGGCGTCCACGCCGTAGTGGCGGTTCATGTTCGGGAAGTCCCGGACTGCCCGGACCAGCGCGTAGCCGATCAGGTGGGTGAAGGAGACCTTCCCGCCCTTGTTCCGCTTCAGGTGGTTGTTGATGACGATGCGGTTGTCGAACAGCAGCTTGGCCGGAACCGCGCGAACGCTGGTCGCGGTCGGAACGGACAGCGACTGATCCATGTTCTTGGCGATCGCCGCCGCAGCGCCTCGGAGCGTCTTCACGTCGCCCTCGGCCTGCGGCTCCTTGACCGGTGCCGCCTTGGCGGCCTGCTGCGGAGACGGCTTGGCCGCGGGCTTGGCCGGCTGCGGGTCCGGAGCCGGAGCCGCAGCCGGAGTCGCGGCCGACGGCGCCTGGCCGTTGGTCTCACCCGAACGCTTGGCGGTGGCGGTGGTCGCCGGGGCCGCCGCGGCGCCGGCCGCAGCAGCGGTCGCGGTGTTGTCTTTTGCTGTCTGGCCCGACTTGTAGTCGGCGAAGAATTCGTGCCACGCCGAGTCTACGGAGGTGGGATCCTGGAGGTACTTCTCGTACATCTCCTCGATCAACCACTCATTGGGGCCGAACTGTGACGCGGGGCTGCTGGACACGGCTGGCGTTCGCCTCGATCCATCTGCTCGTGATTTACAGACACACTCGGGTACCAGGCTAGCCGTCCGAATCGCGAGGTTGACACACAGGACGGCCGTTCGATGGACCGATATCCGTCACAAAATCGATCAGGATCGTCTTTCCAGCGGGGATGACCCCCGAACGGCCCACGCGGACGATCAACGGCCACGCCTACGATGCCTACTCGCTGCTCAGCGCCGCTTGGTACTTCCCTACCGAGAATGTCGTCCGCCCCCATTATGACGTTTCAGCGCCACGTTGTGTGTCCGGATGATCACCGGGCCCATCGATGTGGCGGGCGCAACTCGGTTGTGCGCTCAGATGAGCGCCTACGAACGCGGGTTGCGGGGTCCATCGGTGGCGCAGCGTGGCGTTCCTTTGCCGGAACGTGTTTGTTCGCCGGGTTCGGGCAGGGTTCGTGACCGAAAGGTTCCCAAACTCACACCGCCACCCGCGCGGAGTTGATCGAAAGGTTCCCTTCCGCACCGCACCGCTCAAGCCCGGAAGAAACTCCCGCTCAGGCGATGCTGCCGACGCTTCGGCCGCTGCCACGATGCTCCTCGGCGGCCCGCCAGAGTCGTGCGTAGTGCCCGTTGCCGGCCAGCAGTTGCTGGTGGCCTCCCTGCTCGACGATGCGACCGTCATCGACGACCACGATCCGGTCAGCCCGTGCCGCCGTACCCAGCCGGTGCGCCACGACGAAGGTCGTGCGCCGCGCGGCGACCCGGTCGCTGGCGGCAACCACCATCGACTCCGTGGCCGGGTCCAGGGCCGCCGTCGCCTCGTCGAGCAGCAGCACATCGGGATCGACCAGTTCGGCGCGGGCCAACGCCACCAGCTGCCGCTGCCCGGCCGAGAGCCCGTGGCCCCGCTCGCCGACCTGCTGGCGGAAGCCGCGCGGCAACATCGCGATGCCCGGCAACGCCCCGACGTCGCGCGCGGCGGCCTCGATCTCGTCCGGAGTCGCCTCGGGCCGCGCGTAGGCGATGTTGGTGGCCACGTCGCCGGCGAAGAGATGCCCCTCTTGCGGCACCACGGCCAGCCGCTGATGGAAGTCGGTGAGCCCGTAGCTGCGCACATCGACCCCGTCGACCAGGACCGACCCGTCCGTGATGTCGTAGAACCGGGCGATGAGCTTGATCAAGGTCGACTTGCCCGCACCGGTCGCGCCCACCAGAGCCACCGTCTCACCAGGGTGCACGGTCAACGACACGTCGCTCAGCGCGTACTGCTCGGTGCCCGGGTAGCGGAACGAAACGTCTCGAAGCTCGACCTCGCCGCGCAGTCGTTCGCCGAGGGCGGCCGGTGCGGTCGCGTCCGGCACCGAACTCGGCGTGCGCAGCAGCTCGCCGATGCGCCTCAGTCCGACCTTGGCTTGCTGATAGGCGTCGAAGACGCTGCCCAGCTGCTGCACCGGGGAGAAGAACAACCGCAGGTACAGCAGGAACGCGACCAGCACGCCAGAGGTCAGGTCTCCGGAAGCCACCCGCGCGGCACCCACACCCAGCACGGCGGCTTGAGCGATGTCCGAGAGCATCGTGACGAACGGGAAGTAGGTGGCGATGTAGCGCTGCGCCCGCAGGCGCGTGCGCCGGTAAGCGTCGCTGCGCTGGGAGAAGACCTTCGCCGCGTGCCCTTCGCGGCGGTGCGCCTGGGCCACCCGCATACCGGAGACGTTCTCCTGCAGGTCGGCGTTGACGACACTGACCCGCTCGCGCGCCTCGGTGTAGGCCCGCGAGGAGACACGCCGGAAGACCACTGTGGCCAGCACCAGCACGGGCAGGACGGCCATCGCGACCAGCGCCAGCGAGACGTCCGTGACCAGCAGTGCGACCGCGATGCCCACGAGAGTCAGCGCGCTGACCACGAAGGTGGCCAGACCGGTCTGCAGGAACGTCGACAACGCGTCGACGTCGGTGGTCATCCGGGTCATGATCCGCCCGGCCTGCTCTCGCTCGTAGAAGTCCAACCCGAGCCGCTGCAGGTGCGCGAAGCTGCGCATCCGCAGGGCGTAGAGCAAGGACTCGCCGGTGCGCGCTGCAACGACGGTCTGCAGCAGAACCGCCAGCCAGCCAGCCGCCACCACCAGCGCCGCCAGCGCGGTCGCCAGCCACAACGCGTCGGCCTGGCCCGTGCCGACGCCGCTATCAACGCCGTGCCGCACCAGCGATGGCAGGAACACGGAGGTCAACGCGTCGCCCGCCACCAGCGCGACCGTGAGCAGCAGTCCCCAGCGGATCGGTTTGAGCAGCCGCAGCAGTCTGAACTGCGGATCGGGTGCGGTGGGATCTTGACCGTGGTCACGCGGGGCATCCTTGATCGGCGGTAGTTCGCCGATCCCCTTGATCAGCTCCGGTGTAGGTGGCGTCGACGTACCCGACCTGCTTCCCGCGCCGCCCCGTCCGATCGTCTCCGGACCAGCGGAAACGGCCAGCAGCGGATCGTCGTCATCTTCGGGCTCCGGCCACAGCTTCGGTGTGGGGCCGTCGGAGTTCGCCTCGGTGGCTTGGTGCGCGGGTGCGTCGATGACTTTGCCAGCACCGGCGAGCAGCGATCGGAACAGCTCGCAGCGCGCCAACAGCTCGGTCTCGGTCCCGGTGTCGACGACGCGGCCCTCGTCGAGCACCACGATCCGATCCGCCAGAGCCAGCGTGGAGCGGCGATGTGCGATCAGCAGAGTGGTGCGCTGAGCGGTGACCGACTGCAGAGTGTCGTGGATGGCCGCCTCGGTCGTCGGGTCCACCGCCGAGGTCGCGTCGTCGAGGATCAGCACGCGGGGGTCCGACAGCAGCGCCCGTGCCAACGCCACGCGCTGCCGCTGCCCGCCGGACAACGTCAGCCCGCGCTCGCCGACAGCGGTGTCGTAGCCGTCGGGCAGATCCGAGATGAACTCGTGCGCCTCGGCCGCCTTGGCAGCCTCGATCACCTCGTCCTCGGTGGCGTCCGGACGCCCGTAGGCGATGTTGCCGCGAATGGAGTCCGAGAACAGGAACGCTTCCTCGAAGACCACGCCCACGGCGCTGCGCAGCGACTCGAACCGCAGGTCTCGAAGATCGTGGCCGTGGCCACGGGCGTCGCCATTCGCCGAGCCGATGGTGATGCTTCCCGAATGCACGTCGTAGAAGCGGGGTAGCAGCAGCGACACCGTGGACTTGCCGGAACCGGCCGGTCCGACGAGAGCGACGGTCTCGCCGGGGCGCACCTGCAACGACGTCCCGCGCAGCACCGGCTGGCCACGGGTGTAGCCGAAGTCGACGTCGTCGAGCCGGACCTCCAGAGGCCCCTCGGGCAGGCTGCGCGCGTCGGGCTTCTCCTGGACCTCCGGCTGGGAATCGACGAGTTCGTAGATGCGCTCCACGGCAGCTCGCGTCAGCTGCCCCTGGATCACGATGCTGGAGAGCATCCGGGCCGGTCCCGTGAGCATGGTGACGTAGCCGGCGAATGCCACGAAGGTTCCGATGCTGACCTCGTTCTGCAGCACCAGCCAACCGCCCAGGCCGAGCACCCCCACCTGTCCGGCCGAGGGAAGCGCAGCCAGGCTCGCGGAGGGAAGCGCGGTCAACCGGGCCGCGCGCATCCGCTCGCCGAACAGCCGACGTGCCCGCTCTCGCAGCTGGCCGACCTCGCGTTCCTCCTGGCCGAACCCCTTGACCACGCGCACACCGGTGACCGTCTCCTCGACGTGCTGCGCGATGTCGGCTGCGCTCTGCTGCGCCGACCAGGTGGCCGGGAACAACCTCTTCTTGCTGCGCGCCGATATCACCGCCACCAGGGGAGTCACGATCAGCGCGACGACGGTGAGCAGCGGCGATAGCCACAGCATCGCCGAGATCGCGAACACCGCGAGCACGGCGGTCCCCGCGGCCAGGGGAGTCATGGACAGCAACGCGTTCACCAGCTGCAGGTCGCTGATCGACCGCGAGACGACCTGCCCGGTCCGCAGCGCGTCCTGCTTGCCGCCATCGAGGCGCTGCATCGCGGCGAAAACCGCGCGTCGCAGGTCGTGCTGCACGTCCAGTGCCAACCGGCCTGCGCTGTAGCGGCGGACGAACGCCGCGGCGAAGCTGAACACCCCGAGCGCCAGCATTCCGAGCACGATCGGCAGCAGCCGGTGAGTGTTGTGCGCCACGGCATCGTCGACGGCCACCTTGGTCAGCAGCGGGACGACCGCCTCCAACCCGACCGCCAGCACCGAGGCGCCCATGGCCAGTACCAATGCGACCGGGTGACGCTTGCAAGCGGTGAAGAGGCGACGGATCCAGCCGCCGGAGGAGGGGCGGGGATTACCGGAGTCGCTCACGTCCCCAGGTTATGCCGCACCCCCGACCGCGCAGCACAGCCGAGCGGTCGGATGTGACCACTGAAACCCGGTGCGGCGATCTTCCCCGACGCGACTACGCCGTCCGCGTTCTTCGGTTCCCCTCACCCGCGGCCGATCAGCTGGGAGGTGCGCATGGGGACCTTCCGCTCATCTCCTGCCCTCGCAGGTGGCGGCATGATGGAAGGAAGGTTCCCTTGCGCAGCTCACGCGACGTCGCGCCGCCGCCCCACGAACCAGGCCCCGGCCACGAAGGCAGCGGCGTAGCCGAGGAACGTCAGCAGGCTCAGCCACCACGGGTGGTTGTAGGTGCCGCCGAAGAACAGGTGCAGGAGTTCGAACGCTCCGCGCGGGGTGTTGGGCTCGTTCGGTCCCGCGACCGCGGAGACGAACAGCGGTACCGCGAGGTTCGAGACGATGCCGTTCCCGGCAGCGCCCGGCAGGTACGGGGCGACACCGGCGAGGCTGGTTTCCATCAGGCTGATCGAGACGGTGAACTCGATGACGAACTTGTAGACCAGCGGTGCGATCACGGCCAGGACCACGTTGGTCACCAGTGCGCCGAAACCGACTCCGAGCAGCGCCCACAGCAGCATGGACAGCACGCCCGCGCCGCCGACGCTGAGCCAGTCGTCGATGCTGCCGAAGTTGGTCATGTCCGGACCTGATCCGAGCAACGCGCCGAGGCTGGCGAACAGCACGTTGGCCAGCCCGTAGACGAGTCCGATCGTCGCGCAAGTGATCAACTTGGCTGCCAGCACCGAGCCGCGCGGGTTCGCTGTCAGGTAGGTGGCGGTGATGGTGCTGTGGCGGAATTCCCCCGCGAAGGACATCGCGCCGAACAGCAGCGCGAAGATCGTCCCGAAGTTCGTCGACAGGGAGACCGCCAGCAGGCCCAGCGGCAGCGAGGTCTGGAACTGCTCGACAACATCGATGATCCCCACGAACGCGGTACCCAGCCAGCCCGCGCAGAACCCGAGAACGACGACGGGGATCAGCATCGCCCACCACAGGTTCGTGCTGAAGATCTTGCGGAACTCCGCCCTGACCAGCCCCAACATCACAGACCTCCACTGCTCGTCGGGCCGTGCTGTCCCGGTGGCGGGAGTGGTTGTTGCCCCGGGCCGACCGGCGGTACCCAAGCCCCGTGGGGCTGAGCGCCGCTGTACTGACCGTGGGTCAGCTGGAAGAACAGGTGTTCCAGGTCGATGCGCTCGTCCTGAACCCCGTAGAGCGCGATCCCGCGCGCGGCGGCGAGGTCGGCCACGGTTTGCGAATCCGTCCCGAGCACGGCCAGCCGCCCGTCCGGCAGGTATTCCACGCCGAACCCGGCATCCTGCGCCTCGACCGTCAGCTGTTGCGGGTCAGGGGTCTGCACCAGGGTTCGCGAGCTCTGCTCGGCGCGAAGCTCGTCGAGGTAGCCGTCGTAGACGTTGCAGCCGTGGCTGACGATGACCAGCCGATCCACGGTGTGCTCGATCTCGCGCAAGAAGTGGCTCGACATCAACACCGTTCGCCCGCTTGCCGCGAAGGCCTTGAGGAACTCCCGCAGCCACGCGATGCCCTCGGGGTCCAGCCCGTTGGCTGGCTCATCGAGAACCAGGATCTGCGGATCGCCCATCAGGGCGGTGGCCAGTGCGAGGCGCTGTCGCATGCCGAGGGAGAACGAACCGACCTTGCGGTTGGCAGCGATCTTGAGGCCGACCAGGTCGAGGGCCCGCTCGGCCTGCTCGTCGGGCACGTTCATCGCCGCGGCATAGCAGCGCAAGTGATGGTGAGCGGTGCGACTGGGGTGGAAGCCGTGCGCGTCGAGCACGGCGCCGACCACTCCGGCCGGGTTCGACAGCTCGGCGAACGGCAACCCGTTGATGGTCGCTGTGCCCGAGGTCGGCTGGATCAGCCCGAGGATCATGCGCAGGGCGGTCGTCTTGCCCGCCCCGTTCGGGCCGAGGAAACCGGTCACCATGCCGGGGTGCGCTGTGAAGCTCAGGTTCTGCACTGCAGGGAGCTGGCCGAAGCTCTTGCTCAGCCCTTGCACGTGGATCCGGCCGCTGCCGTCGTGCACACGCTCCTCCAGTTCACCCTCGCCGATCGGTGCGCGGCCGGGCCGAGGGCCCGGCCCGCTGGAACCATCCTGCACGACCGACGTGGATGCTCAGACGACGCGTGGTGGGATCGCCGAGCGGAGGGTGTTGTGCGCACTGCGCTCAGTGGAGGCTGACCACCGCTGCCCGGTAGATCTTGGTGTGATCGGTCTCCAACTGTCCGGACAGCTGAGTCGGAGGCTGCTGCGGCGCGGTTGTGAGGTTCGGCCGCGTGAACTCGCCGGTGTCCCAGTCGCTTGGCCCGGGGCCGGTGGCGGCCACGATCGGTTCCGGAATCACCGATACGTCCGATGCCTCGCTGAGGTGCTTGGCGATCGGCTCGCTCTCGTGCGCCTCGGTGGAATCATCGCCGGAACGACCGCGTTCGTCGTCCCGATGGGCGATCAGGTGCTGGTGGGCCGTCTGCCACACCGTGCACGGCCAGGGGTTGCTGCGCGTGGTTCCCGTGCACGTGGGGCAGCGACCGTCGTCATCCGGCTGGTGTTCGTCGAGCAGAAACAGCAGCCCTTCGGAGAGCCGGTGCAGCTCTGAACGGGCAATCGGTAACAGCGATTCCGGATCGTCTTCTTTGCCCACCAATCGATCGAGTCGGTCGAGTCGATCGAGAACAGCCTTGCGAAGTGCCGTGTCCGTCATGCTTTCTCCCACCCGTCGGCGAACGTTTCGCATGCGGCGTTATTGCCGGTGGAGAAGTCCGGGCGCGGCGCCCTGGCCTTACTCCAACGGGTGACATCGGCAGCTGAGGTTCACGCCTGCACGGGCACCCGAGCAGACTCACCCCATCGAGTGGTTATCGATTCGGCTGGAAATTGGCACCGAAGGGCGGGCTTGCGTCGTCGGCAAACCGGCGATCGTGTCCTACACTTGAGTGTGGCGGCCTGCTCCCGGTGACCCCCAGGCTGGTTGAGCGGGCCGCCCCTATTCGTCCCTATTCTGCGCTTCTCGCTATTTTGGCGCCTGCTCTGAAACGCATTCTGTGAAGAACCGGCCGATTCATTCGACCACGCGGCAGGAATTCACCGCGCGCCATCGGCCGGATGGCCGGGCGAACGATGAGATGAGGAGGGGAACCTTCCTGTCATCTGCCAGGAAGGTTCCCCTCCTCGAGATCAGCCCAGCACGGAGCTCAGCTCGACGCTGCTGCGTCCGTGCGCCTCGGCCACGGCCTGGTTGACCAGCTTTCCTTCGTGGGTGTTGAGCCCACCGGCCAGCGCCGCGTCCGTCTTGCACGCCTGCTGCCAACCGGCTTCGGCGATGCGCAGCACGTACGGCAAGGTCACGTTGGTCAGCGCGTGCGTGGAGGTGTTGGGCACCGCGCCCGGCATGTTCGCCACGCAGTAGAACACCGAGTTGTGCACCCGGTAGGTCGGTTCGTCGTGCGTGGTGGGGCGCGAATCGGCGAAGCATCCGCCCTGGTCGATGGCGATGTCGACCAGCACGCTGCCCGGCTTCATCTCCGAGACCAGGTGGTTGGACACCAGCTTCGGCGCCTTCGCGCCCGGGATCAGCACGGCGCCGATCACCAGATCGGCGGCACGCACCGACTGCTCCACCGCGTAGCGGTTGGAGGTGATCGTGCGGATCTGTCCGTGGAAGTCCCGGTCGATCTCGCGCAGCTTGTCCACGTTGGTGTCCAGCAGCTCGACATCGGCGCCCATGCCCAGCGCGACCCGCGCCGCGTTGAGCCCGGCGACCCCGCCGCCGATCACCACAACGCGCGCCGGGTGGACACCCGGGACACCTCCCGGCAGCACTCCGCGTCCGCCGCTGGGCCGCATCAACGAGTGCGCGCCCTCCAGCGGTGCCAAGCGCCCGGCGACTTCGCTCATCGGCGCCAGCAGCGGCAGCCCACCGTCGGCGGTTTGCACGGTCTCGTAGGCGATACCGGTGACGCCGGAGTCCAACATGGCGTCGGTGAGCTCAGCCGAAGCCGCCAGGTGCAGATATGTGAACAACACCTGGTCGCGCCGCATGCGCGGGTACTCTTCGGCGATCGGCTCCTTGACCTTGAGCACCAGTTCACCCTCGGCCCACACATCCGCGGCGGAGGGCAGCACCTTGGCGCCCGCAGCCAGGTAGTCCTCATCGGGAATGGACGAGCCGCTGCCCGCACCGGTCTCGACGAACACCTCGTGACCGCGGTCGGTGAGTTCGTGCGCACCAGCCGGAGTGATCGCGACCCGGTACTCGTTGTTCTTGATTTCGCGAGGTACTGCGATCTTCACCGTGGGGTCCTTTCGTTGCTGTTACGGACAACGATCGGCCCAGTCGCGCCCCGGCGCATCATTCCCATGAGATGAGATTGAACGGCGCCGTTTGTGCTCCGAGAACAACTCCGCTTGATGTCGCACAGCCGAGGGGCCCGCAAGTGACAGGAAGGTTCCCCTGCTCACGCGTGCTGCGCCCACTGCTCGGCCAGCAGTTGCATCAGCAGCGCCGACCGCACATCCGGATCGTCCAGGTCGATCTCGACCAGCTGGCCGATCCGCTTCATGCGATAGCGGAAGGTGTTCGGGTGCACCCGAAGCTCTCGGCCGGCTCGCCGCGGGTCCCCGGGATGGCGAAGCCACGCGTGCAGGGTCGCCAAGTAGTCGGTTCCCTGAGCGCGGTCGTGCTCGCGCAACCGCGGCAACGGCCCGAGCGCACCCACGCCCGCATCGGTGGCAGCGCCCGCCATCCGGCTGAGCGCCAACAGGTGCCACACGTCCTCGTAGACCGCCACGCGTTGCTGCAGGTGACCCGCGCGCAACAGCCCGATCAGCTCATCGGCCTGCGCCCGCGACCGCGGCACATCGGCGACCCCCACCGCAGTTCCCACGGCGATCAGCGGCTGCGGTGTGGCCTCGTGCGACATGAGGGCCTCGCGCAGCTCGGGCCAGCCGCCACCGCGTGCTCGGTCGGGGACCAGCGCGTAAAGCACCGTCCCGATCTCGGTGACCAGCGGTCGTCGCCCGATGCCGCGGGTGATCCATTCCCACAACGCCAGTCGCTGTCCCTCGGCGGGCTCGCCGGAGTCGGGAACCTCGATGGCGATGACCCGGTGCTCCTCGTTGGGTACCGCGAGCTCGTTGGCCGCCGCTCGCCAGCCCTCGCCGCCGTCGACCAGCAGCCGCACCTGTTCGGCCGAGCGTCGCCGCGCCACGTCCGCCACGGCACGCCAGCGCAGCAGCTGCAGGGCCACCAGTGGCGCGGTATCGGCGAAGGCCGAGGAGCGCTCGTCGGATACCGGGCCCGGGACCACCGCCCACATCGAGCCGAGCAGCTCGCCACCCATCCGGATGGGTACCACCAGCCGCGGCAGCGTTCCGTCCTGCTGAGCCGGCACGAAGATCGCAGAATTGCCCTTGCTGAGCTGCCGAAACGTCCCGCGGGAGCGAAACTTCGCCAGCACGTCGTCGGGCTGGCGGCGGCCCATGATCGTCGAGATGCGCGCCGGATCCGTCAGGTCCTGACGCGCCGAATGGGCCAACAACTGGGAATGCGCGTCCTCGATCGTCACCGGCGCATCCACCACGTCGGCGACCGCATCGGCCAGACGGAACAGATCGGCCACGCCCACATCGGCGCCGCGCTCGGATGGCTGACCAACACCGGTGCCGGCCATCGCCGCTCGGATCAGCCACACCAGCTGGGCCCACGCTGTGCCCGTACGGACCTCGACCAGCCCGACGCCCGCGGTCTTCGCGGCCTCGGCGACTACCTCATCGGTTCCCGCCGGCGGTTTCAGCAGTACTGCTGCGGCTCCCAGCTCGCTGCAGCGCTGCACCAGCGCCACCGCGTCCTGCCGCTCACCGATGGCAACGCCCAGCACCAGGTCGCCCTCGGCGGCGGTGACCGGCTCGTCGGGTTCGGCGATGACCACGTCCCCCACGCAGACGGAGGGTTCCCCGGCGATCACGGTGCGCAGCAGGGTGGGGCCGACTCGTTCGACCAGTGCCCCGACGTCGAGCATCACCGGTCCTCCCCACGACCTGTGCCTTTGCTTGGCACTGTTAGGCAGGTCATTGACAGCTGCACTGGCCCGTTTATCGTTGCTGAGCACATCGACAATCGCATACCGGCCATCGACCCCGTGCGGGAGAGCCTCTGCCACTTGGCAGGGCGCCGAAGGAGCAAATCTCCCCAGCAAACTCTCAGGCACCCATGACCGTTCGGGGAAGGCAACTCTGGAAAGCGCTCGTCAACGTCGACGCGCCACCCACGGTGCAAGTCGCGTGCCCTCGGCCGCGGTGAAGCTCTCAGGTCCCGCAACAGAGGGGGAGGCCCAGCCAAATCCCGGGGCGCGTCGAACGTGCCCCCTGCAACGCTATGGAGCCTCCCGCTATGTCGACGCTGCCCACCAACCTGTCCTACACCGAAGAGCACGAGTGGATCGAGGACCGCGGCGAGGTTTCGCGCGTGGGCATCACCCAGCACGCCGCCGACGCGCTCGGCGACATCGTGTTCGTGCAGCTGCCGGAGGTCGGCGAGCAGATCGAGGCCGGTCAGACATGCGGTGAGCTGGAATCCACCAAGTCCGTCAGTGACCTGTTCGCGCCGGTCACCGGTGAGGTCGTGGCCATCAACGAGGCGGTCGAGGAGGACCCGTCGGTGGTCAACTCCGACCCGTACGACAAGGGCTGGCTGCTGGAGGTGCGGGTGACCTCCACCGGCGCCACGCTCACGGCCCAGCAGTACTCGGAGTTCATCAACGAGTAGACCCACGCGGCTCAGCCGGGGACGAGGCGCGATCAATGGCGATCAGCGTCATCGACCCGATTTGGGCGTCCGAGCGGGGCACCGGTCCGCGGCTCCCCGGCCGTGGCCGTCGCGGAGTGCGCAAGCCGGTGACCTGAGGAAGGTAACCTTCCTGTCATCGGCCCCGCCGGTTCAGAACAGTACGTAGACGATTCCGGTCGCTCCGACCAGCATCGCCAAGGCCGTCGCCGCTGCGGGCAACGCCCCGCCCGGCAGTGGCGCGCTCGCGCGAAGCCTGTGGTCGCTGAACCGGTGCCTGCGCCACATCAACCAGCCCACGATCCCGCTCACGGGCAGCGTCACCAGCGTGCAGGCGACGGCAGCTGTCGCGCTGTGGTGAGCGATCAAGCGCAGCAGCACCAGCAGGCTGGCGGTGAAGGCGAGAATGGTGCGCAACCAGGCCAGGGTGGTGCGCTCGATCTGCAGGCCGGGATCCCACGGGTGCGTGCGGGGCATCGTCTAGACCGAACTCACGAACAGCAGGACGCAGGCGACGACGCCCACGATGGCGAGCCCGTAGCCGAGCACCGGCGCGAGTTTCGGCGCCGGAAGCGGGCGGCTGCACCGCAGGGCACGTTCAGCCGCCATCCACCGCGTGAAAGCCGTTGCGCTGCACAGCACTCCGGCGAGCAACAGGCTGACGGCCAGCACGGTGCGGATGGTGCTGGGGTGATCCGCGACCGCGTTGAGCGCTTCGATGCCGACTCCGGCGGCCATCAGCGCCAGCGCGGTGCGGATCCAAGCCAGGAAGGTGCGCTCGTTGGCGAGGGTGAACCGGGGATCTGGCTCGTCGCCCTCGTCGTAGACGCGGCGCGGCCGGCGCGCGGAACCTTGATCACCATCGGTTGCCATGGCTTAACCGTAACCGGTGGCGGTTCGGGTCTGAGCGATGTATTCCCGGGTCACGGTGTGTGGCGACGCTAGTGCGTGCCGCGATGGCGTGGGTGCGCGACGCGGAAGTTCCTGCGATCCGCGAGCGAGTCCGGACTAGAAGTCGAAAACTCCTGCGGTGGCATTGGCGGCGACGCAGGCGTTGGAGAAGGTCTCGGAGTACTCCACCGGCTTGCCCGCGAAGAAGCCGGTAGCTCGCACGGTCGCCGGTGCGTAGATGAGCGGGCACATCCCGTCGTCGCCTTCGATGGCGTCGATGTCGCCCTCGGCGTTGGCGATGGCGTCGCACGCCGCTTCCGGATCGGGATGGCTGCCGGTGTTCAGTCCGCAGGCCAGGAGTGCGGTGCGGAACGTCTTCGTGGCGTGGTCGTGAATCGTGAGATTGACCAGGCCGAGCCGCTCTGCTGGCTGGTTGCCCTCGGCCAGCGCGATCGGGGCCGGGATCGCGCACGCGATGGCGGCCCCGGTGAGAAGAGCGGTCCCGAACAGCTTTGGTGAAACCATTTCGAACCTCCGGGTTGACGGGTCCTCAGTGGACTCTTCGTCATTTGCCTATCGCTCTGCGTCCCGGCTCGCCGGGCGGGTCGCGGGGAACACCGGAACGTGGTTCACCCATTAAGGGATTTATCACACGAGGTGATCAAAACGGGCAAAAGCGGCCGATCGCGAATCGTTCGGTCGGGGCTGCGGAACCGCGCCGGGATCCTGTCGCAGGAATGCAGCGTCACTTGTTGAGCATCGGAAGATGTGACGGGAGGAAGCCTGCCGGTTCGGGCGCGGAGGTGACAGGAAGGTTCCCTTGCGCAGGTGGCAGAGTCTGCCGCCCCTGGGGAGATATTTCAGTTCGCGCTTTGCGTGGCGGTGCGGGTGGCGGAACCTCGGACGCCGCCGGGCTGCGGGATCTTCGATATGCAAATGCGCAGCGCTGCTGCTGTACTCGTCCGACGACGTCCGAGAACCCGCCACGGCGCGGGCTGAGTCCCACGCTTGAGGCAGCGGCTACCGCAGCGTGCTGAACAACCCCTACGGTTGCCGACGGCCGCCTGACCGACAGCGGCCCTTCGTCCACCAGGTCATCGCACGTGTGTCCGGATGACATCGTTGACCGCGCGCTGGAACCCGTTCACCAGCACCTGAATCGTCAGCGGTCGCAGCTGGTCGGTCGCCGCGCGCACCCTTTCGCGCTCGTCCTCGGGTCGGCCGTGCTCCATGTAGGGGCGCAGGACGTTGGTGGCGAACAGCTCGCGAAGCTCAGTGGCGATCTGCCCGGTGTGCTGCTCGACGATGTTCTTGGCCTGCACCAGCATTTCCAGCGGCAGCCCGAGGTTCAGGATCTGCAGCCCCACGCCCAGCATCGCCGGGCTGGGTAGTCGCAGGTCGTCGGAATCCGCGATCCGCTCCAGGATGCCCAGCTCCACCAGCTGCTCGATGAGGTCGTCGTCGAGGTGTTGCCCGGCGCGACGATCGAGTTCGTGGCGGTCGAGGTCCTCGACGTGTTCGTCCGTCCACGGAGCGATCAAAGCGCGCTGCAAGGCCAGTTCGTCGGGGGAGGCGTCCTCGGGCAGCCGCTGAAGGTGACGTTCGATCGCCTGCAGGGTGAAACCGAGGGTCTGCATCTCCCGGATCAGTTCCAACCGCGCCAAGTGCTCAGCACCGTAGAGGCCCAAGCGGCCGCGCAGGCGCGGCGCGGGCAGCAGGCCGCGCGACGAGTAGAACCGCACGGTGCGCACGGTCACTCCTGCGCGGGTGGCCAGTTCGTCGATGGTGAGCTCTTCGTCCGCAGTTCGGAGCATGCCTGCCAGGTTACTCCCTGGTCGTTGTAACACCAACGGTGTCACGTAGCCGATGTCGATTGCGTTCCGCGCTGAGCGCGCCGCAGACGTCCTTTGGTGTTGGACGCCTGCCGGCGTCCGGTGGCTTCGACGGTTTCACGGTTGACGTCTGTGACACCAACTGTGTAACACTAAGCGCGTCGTAATGCTTGTGTTGCGCGACACAGCTTCGAACGAGAATCCGGCGCCGCCCATCAACCGAGGGCACAGCCGTTCAAAGGGGAAGTGGTGTGATGTCTCAGGGCGGACCGCTGGCTGGTCTCAAAGTCGTCGAGCTGGCCGGGCTGGGGCCGGCGCCGTTCTGCGCGATGCTGCTGGCCGACCTGGGGGCTGACGTGGTCCGGGTCGATCGGCCGAACGCCCCGGCGGGGCAGGACTTGCTCAACCGGGGCAAACGGTCAGTGCAGGTCGACCTCAAGCACGAACAGGGGGCCGGCGCTGTGCTCGCGCTCGTCGAGCAGGCGGATGTACTGCTGGAAGGCCTGCGACCCGGAGTCACCGAAAAGCTCGGGGTCGGCCCCGAGGACTGCTGGAAGGTCAATCCGGCGCTCGTCTACGGCCGCATGACCGGCTGGGGACAGGACGGTCCGTTGTCCTCGGCATCCGGTCATGACATCGGCTACATCTCGTTGACCGGCATGTTGCACGCCATCGGTCGCCAAGGCGGGCCTCCGCAGGTGCCCGCCAACCTGCTCGGAGACTTCGGCGGCGGTGCGATGTATCTGGCCGTGGGCGTGCTCGCCGCCATGCTGGAAGCGCGCACCAGCGGACGAGGTCAGGTCGTCGATGCGGCCATCGTCGACGGAACCACGCATCTCGGCGCGATGCTGTTCGGGTTCTTGTCCTCCGGAGGATGGAGCACCGAGCGCGGCACGAACCTCCTGGACACCGGCGCTCCGTACTACGACGTCTACGAGACCGCGGACGGTGAATACGTCTCCGTGGGAGCGCTGGAACCCAAGTTCTACGCCGAGCTCGTCGACAAGCTCGGCATCGCCGAACAGCTTCCCGACCGGGACGACGAGGGCAGTTGGCCCAAGCTGCGCGAGATCTTCACCGAGACCTTCAAGCAGCGCACCCGGGACGAATGGGCCGAGCACTTCGCCGACTCGGACGCCTGCGTCGCGCCCGTGCTGTCGATGACCGAAGCCGAACAGCATCCGCACATCGCCGCCCGGGAAACGCTGGTCCGTCGCGATGGTGCTTTGCAGCCCGCCCCTGCTCCTCGCTTCAGCCGCACCGCCAATCCGCCACCGGGGGCGATCGCCCAGCCCGGCGCGCACACCGAGCAGGTGTTGCGGGAATGGGGGATTTCGCTGGAGTTCCTGGATTCCGGAGCGATGCGTGCTGCGCAATGACAGAAAAGCTCCCAAGCTCGCAGTCGAGCTGATCGAGCCGAGAGTGACAGGAAGGGTCCCTTCCTCGCCCCGCCCGCAGCTATCCCGGAAGGAAGCGTGACCGATGCGCAGGGAAATGTTCGAACCCGAACACGAAGCGTTCCGAGAGACCGTTCGGACCTTCGTCAGCAAGGAGCTGCAGCCGCACGCGGCCGAATGGGAGGCCGCTGGTCAGGTCAGTCGGCAAGCTTGGCGCGCTGCGGGTGAGCAAGGGTTGCTCGGTTTCGCCGTCGACGAGGCCTACGGCGGCGGGGGAGTGGACGACTTCCGGTTCAACGTGGTCTTCAACGAGGAACTCGTGGCGGGCGGCAGCTCGGGATTCGGATCCCCGCTGCACAACGACATCGTCGCGCCGTATTTGATGAAGCTCGCCAACGAGGAGCAGAAGCAACGCTGGTTGCCGGGGTTCTGCTCTGGCGAAACCATCACCGCCATCGCCATGACCGAGCCTGGTGCGGGCAGCGACCTGCAGGGCATCCGCACCACCGCTGTCCGCGACGGCGACCACTACGTGCTCAACGGGCAGAAGACCTTCATCTCCAACGGCATCATGTCCGACCTGGTGATCGTGGTCGCGCGAACGGATCCCGATGCCGGGCACCAGGGAATCAGCCTGCTCGTGGTCGAGCGCGGAATGGAGGGCTTCGAGCGCGGCCGGAACCTCGACAAGATCGGGCAGAAGGCCCAGGACACGGCTGAGTTGTTCTTCAACGACGTGCGCGTTCCCGCCGAGAACCTCCTCGGCGAGGAGGGCCAGGGGTTCATCTACCTGATGCAGAACCTGCCGCAGGAGCGGTTGTCGATCGCGGTGGCCTCGGCGGCGACCGCGGAGAAGGTCCTCGACCTCACCAAGGACTACTGCCGCGAGCGCACCGCGTTCGGTCGTCCGATCGGCAAGTTCCAGAACACGCGCTTCGAACTGGCCGAGATGGCAACCGAGGTCGAGATCGGGCGGGTCTTCACGGACCGTTGCGTGCAGGACCACGTGCGCGGTGAACTGGACATCGAGCACGCCGCGATGGCCAAGTGGTGGCTCAGTGAACTCAACAAGCGCGTGGTGGATCGCTGCCTGCAGCTGCACGGAGGGTTCGGTTACATGACCGAGTACCCGGTCGCCAAGGCGTTCCTGGACTCCCGCGTCCAGACGATCTACGGCGGCACCACCGAGATCATGAAGGAGATCATCGGCCGCTCCATGGGATTCTGACGAGTGCGCGGGCGCGCACTGGTGCGCCCGCATCGCGAGGAGGCTGGTTGCGTGGACTGGATCGTCGCTCCGGATCGTGATGGCCGCGCGTTGTGCGATGTCGTGCCGTCGATGCTGGCCGCGCTGGGCGTCAGCGGGTTCAGCGACACGGTCGGCCTGCCTCCTTGCCGCACGGGCGCGGTGCTGCTCGTTGATGGCCTCGGCGAGCAGCTGCTGCGCGAGCACCCCGCCGACGCGCCGTTCCTGGCGAGCCTGCCCAGCTCCGCGCCGTTGACGGCGGGCTTTCCGACCACCACCGTCACCAGCTTGACCTCGTTGGGCACCGGACGTTGTGCTGGTGAGCACGGCATGGTCGGCACTTCGTTCGCCGAGCCCAGCGGAAGCCTGCTGCACCCCTTGCGGTGGAGCACGCACGGAACCCGAGCCGATGCCGCGGGCGATCGGCGCAGCCTGCTCGAGGAATGGCCACCCGAACAGGTTCAACCCGTGCCGACAGTCCTGGAGACCGCTGCGGCGGCGGGCGTCGATGTTCGCACCGCTTTGCCCGCGCAGTTCCAGGGCACCGGATTCACCCGGGCCTCGATGCGCGGTGGGGCGTTCCGCGAGGTGCGGGAGTTCGGTGATCTGGCCGGCGAGCTGATCGACGCGGCCAGGGCCGACAGGACCACGTTCTGCTACGGCTATCACGGCGGTTTGGACATGCTCGGGCACATCTACGGCCCGGGGTCCGCGCGATGGCGGTTGCAGCTGGCTCAGATCGATCGCCTGGTGCAGCTGATCGTCGAGAACCTGCCGCCCGGCGCGGTGCTGGCGGTCGTCGCCGACCACGGCATGGTTTCCCCCGACCAGTCCGAGGTGTTCGACGCCGATACCGACCGCGTGCTGCAGGACGGTGTCCAACTGCTCGGTGGTGAGGCGCGCGTGCGCCACGTCTACACCGAGCCCGGCGCCCGCGACGCAGTGATGTCGGCTTGGCGGGAGACCATCGGCGCGAACGGGATCGTGCTCACCGGTGAACAGGCCATCGATGAGGGTTGGTTCGGACCGGTGGTCACCGAAGCCGCGCGGCAACGCATCGGTGACGTGCTGGCGATCATGCGAAGAGGCTGCGTGGTTCGCACCCTGGCCGAGCCGGGTGAATCGGCGATGCGCGGCCACCACGGGTCATTGACGGCAGCGGAGCAGTTGATCCCGATGCTGGTCGCAGGTGGTTGATCGCCATGGGTGACCCGGGGCTGTTCGGGCCGAGCACGGTCACCTGGCACCTGCACGCCGACCCGACGATGTGGATCGCCGGGATCACGAGCCTGTTCCTGCAGTCGTTGCACCCGCGCGCTGTGGCGGCCGTCGTGCAGAACTCGCGCTTCCAGCAGGATCCGGTGGGAAGGCTGCTGCGCACCAGCAGATTCGTGGCCGTGAGCACCTACGGCACCACCGAAGAGGTCGAATCCGCGGCCGCGAAGGTTCGCAAGGTCCACCGGACGTTGTGCGCGCACGACCGGCGCAGCGGCGAGCCGATCCGCCTCGACGATCCGGAGCTGCTGCTGTGGGTGCACTGCGCCGAGGTCGCTTCCTTCGCCTCGGTTGTGCGCAACGCGGGTTTTCCGCTCAGCGACGAGGCTCATGATCGCTACTTCGACGAGCAACGGCGTTCGGCCGCGCTGGTCGGCATCGATCCCGATCGTGTTCCCGGATCGCGGCGCGAAATGACCGAATACTTTCAGCGGGTGCGTCCCGAGCTGGCGCGAACCGGGGATTCCGAGTTGGTGGTGAGGTTCCTGCACCGGCCGTTCAGGGACTGGCGGCTGCAACCGGTGAACCTCGCCTACCAGCCGCTCGGGCGGCTGGCCTACGCGCAGCTGCCGGGTTGGGCGAGGACATTGCACGGCCGATCCGGCCTGCCGCAGCCGGTGGCCGAGGCCGGTTTGCGCGGCTTCCGGTGCTTTGGCCGAGCGGTGCCGGACCGCGTTCGCTACCGCTGGCCCAGCGGGTACGTGCCGCGGGCCGTTGAGCGGTTGGGCATGCAGGCATACCCCTCGCTGACGCGACTTCCGGCGCTGTAGCGGCGGGAAGGGAACCGTCCTCGCAGTTGCACGACTAGGGGTGCTGCGGAAGGGAACCAACCTGTCAGGTACGAGCCGGATGCCCGGTGGCTTCGCAGGTCGTCGGCAAGCGTGCGCAGCGGCACAATCGAGGCGAGCAGGAGCTCCTTCTTGTCGAACTCTTGTATCTATGTTGTGAACAACCTAGGATTTTCACCTGTGGAACCACTTTTTCGTAAAGTGGAAGTTCTCTCGGGAGGTTGACGATGCCGTCGACGAGTGCCGAGCCCGAAGGCCGGGTGCTGCCGGCTGCGGTGGTGCGGGAGTTCCAGGCGGCCCTGCCGGACGGTGCCCTGATCACCGATCCACAGCGGCTGCGGACCTACGAGTGCGACGGTCTGGCCAGCTACCGGGTCGTGCCGGCCGCAGTAGTGCTGCCCGAAACGGCCGAGCAGATTCAGAAGGTGGTCAAGGCCTGCGCCGCCCACGACATCCCGTTCGTGGCGCGGGGCTCCGGAACCGGGCTCTCGGGAGGGGCGCTACCGCACTCCTCGGGAGTGCTCGTGGTGACCTCGAAGATGCGTCGCATCCTCGAGATCGATACGGCCAACGAGCGGGCGGTCGTTGAACCCGGCGTGATCAACCTGGATGTCACGAAAGCCGCCGCGCCGCAGGGCTACTACTTCGCTCCGGACCCGTCCAGCCAGCAGGTCTGCTCGGTCGGCGGCAACGTCGCGGAGAACTCCGGTGGTGCGCACTGCTTGAAGTACGGCTTCACCACCAACCACATTCTCGGGCTGGAAGTCGTCACGCCGGATGGTGATCTGATCGAGCTCGGCTCCACGGCGCGCGAGGCTCCGGGATATGACCTGTTGGGGACCTTCATCGGCAGCGAAGGGACCTTGGGGATCGTCACCAAGATCACCGTGCGGCTGCTGCGCAAACCCGAATCCGTGCAGACGCTCCTGGCTGGCTTCCCCTCTACCGACGAGGCAGGCGGGGCCGTTTCAGCGATCATCGCCGACGGGGTCACACCCGCTGCGATCGAGATGATGGACGCACTGTCCATCGAAGCGGCCGAACAGGCGGTGCAGTGCGGCTACCCGGACGGCGCGGGGGCCGTGCTGGTCGTCGAACTCGATGGCCCGGCCGCCGAAGTGGAACACACCTTCGCCGAGGTCGAACGTCATTGCCGCGCGCACGGCGCCTTCGAGATCCGGGTGGCCGCCGACGACCACGAACGGGCCATGATCTGGAAAGGTCGCAAATCCGCGTTCGCCGCCGTCGGGCGAATCAGCCCGGACTACATCGTTCAGGACGGCGTCATCCCCCGCACCGCATTGCCCGAGGTGCTCGGCCGCATCGCGCGGTTGTCGGCTGAGAGCGGCGTGCGAGTGGCCAACGTCTTCCACGCGGGTGACGGCAACCTGCACCCGCTGGTGCTGTTCGACGACGCCGAACCCGGCGCGGGCGAACGCGCGGAGGAGGTGTCCGGAGCCATCCTGGACCTGTGCATCGAGCACGGCGGATCCATCACCGGTGAGCACGGGGTCGGCGCGGACAAGATCAAGTACATGGGCCGCATGTTCACCGCCGAGGACCTCGACACCATGCAACGCGTGCGCTGCGCGTTCGACCCGGTCGGGATCTGCAATCCCGGCAAGGTGTTCCCAACGCCGCGGCTGTGCGGGGAAGTTCCCGGGCGCCGCAAGGGCGTGCATCCACTGACCGAAGCGGGATTGGCGGAGCAGTTCTGATGCCGACGAAGACCACGGACGCCGCGCACGACGCACTGGTGGCCGCGCTAGGTGCCGACCGGGTGCGGCAGGCCACCGGGGCCGACGAGATCTGCGGTGTGCGCCCGACATGGGTTGCCGCCGTCGACGGCACCGAGCAGGCCGCCGCCGCGATGAAGGTCGCCGCAGAGCACGACCTACGGGTCGTGCCCAAAGGTTCGGGAAGCAAACTCGATTGGGGAGCCCCACCGCGGGCGGTCGACCTGGTGCTGGATCTCTCGCCGGCCAACCGCGTCATCGAGCACGCCGCGGGTGATCTCGTCGTGCGAGCGTCGGCCGGTACCCCCATCGCCGACATCAACGCTGTGGTGAGCGAGAGCGGGCAGCAACTCGCCATCGACCAGTCCCTGCCTTCGGCCACCGTCGGAGGCGTCGTCGCCACCGCGACCTCCGGTCCCTGCAGGCACTTGTTCGGGGGTGTGCGTGATCTGCTGATCGGCATCACCGTGGTCCTGGCCGACGGCACGGTGACCACCTCCGGCGGCAAGGTCGTCAAGAACGTCGCGGGCTACGACCTCGGCAAGATGTACACCGGCTCGTTCGGCACGCTCGGCGTCATCACCGAAGCCGTGTTCCGGCTGCACCCCGTGGCCGTGGAACACCGATGGATCTCGATCGCCTGCGACACCCCGGCCGAGGCTGTGGCCGCTGCCGACACCGTCCGCGCTTCCCAAGCCATGCCCACTGCCGTCGAGATCGATCGTGCTGAGTCGAGCGTGCCCCTGACGGTGTGCGCGCAACTGGAAGGGCGTCCTTCTGTCACTCAGGAACGCGCGCAGGTGCTGGCCGCAGCCGTCGGTGACAAGGCCGAAGTGCTCGAAGAGCCACCGTCGTGGTGGGGCAGGCAGGCCTTCGAACCCGATGGCATCGGACTGCGCGTCGGCGCCGAGCCGGCAGCAATGCGACACCTGCTCGAGTCCATCGCCGAGAGCGCTGGAGACCTGGCGGTCTCGGTGCGCGGCGCGGTCGGACTGGGGGTGCTGCACCTGGGCATCCCAGCGGAGGCCGACCCCAGCGAGGTCGCCGGCTTCACTCGGCGACTGCGCGACCGCGCCGGGTACGTGGTGGTGGAACGGGCACCGCGTGCCGTGCTCGATGCCGTCGATCCGTGGGGGCCGATCGCGCCGGGAGTGCAGACGCTCATGCGGCGTAGCAAGGACCAGTTCGATCCGCAGCACCGACTGTCCCCCGGTCGGTTCGTGGGAGGAATCTGATGGCCGAGACCTCTGCCGGGCAAGGCGCGTTCGACGCGTTTCACCCGCCACAACGTGAACTCATCGACGATTGCGTCCACTGCGGATTCTGCCTGCCCAGCTGTCCCACCTACGAGCTGTGGGGCGAGGAGATGGACTCGCCGCGCGGCCGCATCTACCTGATGCAGGAGGGGCTGGAAGGCGAACCGCTCACCGGCAACGTGGTCGAGCACTTCGACGCTTGCCTGGGTTGCATGGCCTGCGTGAGTTCGTGCCCCTCCGGTGTGCAGTACGGGACGTTGATCTCCGAGACGCGTGCCCAGGTGGAGCGCAATCACAAGCGTGGTCGTTGGGAAAAGTTCATGCGCACGATGATCTTTACCCTGTTCCCGTATCCCAATCGGTTGCGGGCCATGCGCGGCCCGCTGGCCCTATACCAGAAGTCCCGGTTGAGCAGGTTGCTCAACCGCAGCGGCCTGATGTCCAAACTTCCGGCGGGGCTGCAGGTTATGGAATCGCTCGCGCCGCCGATCGACCGCGCGGAAAAGCTCCCTTCGCGCGTGCGGGCACGAGGGGAGAAGCGGGCAACCGTCGGTTTGATCACCGGCTGCGTGCAGTCGGCGTTCTTCCCCGATGTCAACGCCGCAACCGCCCGGATCCTGTCGGCCGAAGGCTGCGACTTGGTGATTCCGCCCGGGCAGGGGTGTTGCGGCGCGCTCAGCGAACACTCGGGACGGGAAGAGGAGGCCATCGGCTTCGCCCGGAAACTCCTCGACACGTTCGAAGCGTCCGATGTGGACTACGTGGTGATCAATTCCGCCGGGTGCGGATCCACGCTCAAGGAGTATCCGCGTCTGCTGCAGGACGACCCCGCGTACAAGGCCAAGGCCGAGAAGTTCTCCGAGCGGGTGCGCGACGTCTCCGAGTTGCTCACCGAGCTCGGACCGGTGGCCGAGCGGCACCCGGTCCCGGTGCACATCGCCTACCACGATGCCTGCCACCTGGCCCATGGGCAGGGCATCCGCAGTCAGCCTCGCGAGCTGCTGCGCGGCATCCCCGGCTTGCAGCTCAGCGAGATCAACCGTGCCGAGCTCTGCTGTGGTTCCGCCGGTGTCTACAACCTGTTGCAACCCGAACCGGCGCGCGAGCTCGGCGACCGCAAGGCCGAGAACGTGCTGGCCACAGGCTCGCAGTTGCTGGTTACAGCGAACCCGGGCTGCTCCATGCAGATCCGCACCGCACTCGAGCGGCGCGGTGAGCAGCTGGCTATGGCGCACACCGTGCAGGTGCTGGATGCCTCCATCCGCGGTCTCGGTGCGGAGCCGCTGCTGCGCTGAGGAATGCGTGAGGAAGGCGGGGTCGTGCGGACGGCCCCGCCTTTTCGGTTCGAGGTGCCCGTGGAGCAGGGGAACCTTTCTGTCAGGTCAGGGTTGCTCTTGCAGGAAGGTTCCCATCCTCGTCATCCCGGTTTCATGCGGCTGCGGTGCAGCAGACATTGACTGTGACAGCATCGGTGTCACACTCTGAGTGGAGCACCTGCCGCAACGAGGAGGCACGCCACCAATGTCCGAGGCGTTCGTCTACGACGCGATCCGCACGCCGCGGGGTCGCGGGAAGAAATCCGGGTCGCTGCATGGGGTGAAGCCGATCTCCCTGGTCGTAGACCTGATCGAAGAACTGAAGCGGCGTCACCCGCAGCTCGATCCCGCGTTGATCGATGATGTCGTTCTGGGCGTCGTCACGCCCGTTTCCGACCAGGGCGCCGACATCGCCAAGACGGCAGCGCTGGCCGCGGGACTGCCCGACACCGTCAGCGGTGTGCAGCTCAACCGCTTCTGCGCATCTGGGCTGGAAGCGGTGAACGCCGCTTCGCAGAAGGTGCGCTCCGGTTGGGAGGACGCCGTGCTGGCAGGCGGCGTCGAGTCGATGTCGCGCGTGCCGATGGCCACCGACGGCGGTGCTTGGGCGATGGACCCCGAGACCAACTACGAGACGTCGTTCGTGCCCCAGGGCATCGGCGCCGACCTCATCGCCACCCTCGAGGGCTTCGACCGCGCCACCGTCGACGCCTTCGCCGCGGAGTCGCAGACGCGCGCCGCCAAGGCCTGGGCCGATGGGCGCTTCGCCAAGTCGGTGATCCCGGTCCGCGACCGCAACGGCACCGTCGTGCTAGACAGCGACGAGCACGTCCGCGCGGGCACCACTGTCGACGCCCTCGGCGACCTGAAGCCCTCGTTCGCCGATATTGGCGAGATGGGCGGCTTCGACGCGGTCGCGTTGCAGAAGTACCACTGGGTCGAGCAGATCGACCACGTGCACACCCCGGGAAACTCCTCGGGCATCGTCGATGGTGCCGCGCTGGCGCTGATCGGTAGCGAAGGGCTCGGCGAGCGCACCGGTCTCAAGCCGCGCGCCCGCGTCGTTTCGGCCGCGCTGTCCGGCGCCGACCCGACGATCATGCTCACCGGCCCCGGCCCGGCAGTGCGCAAGGCGCTGGACAAGGCCGACATGACCATCGACCAGATCGACCTCGTCGAGATCAACGAGGCCTTCGCAGCGGTGCCGCTGAAGTTCATGAAGGAGTTCGGCCTCAGCCACGACAAGGTCAACGTCAACGGCGGTGCCATCGCGATGGGGCACCCGCTCGGCGCCACCGGCGCGATGATCCTGGGCACTGTCATCGATGAGCTCGAGCGCCGCAACCAGCGCTACGGCCTGGCAACCCTGTGCGTCGGCGGAGGCATGGGTATCGCGACCATCGTCGAACGGATCGGCTGAAGGACACATCTGACATGAGCGAGCAGAACACCATCCGCTGGGAGTCCGACGCCGACGGCATCGTCGTGCTGACGCTGGACGACCCGCAGCAGCAGGCCAACACCATGAACACGCGGTACCAGCGCAGCATGGACGAGATCGTGCAGCGTCTGGAAACCGAACGCGACAACATCACCGGCGTGGTCATCACCTCCGCGAAGAGCACCTTCTTCGCGGGCGGCGATCTGCGCGAACTCATTCAGGCACGCCCGGACGACGCCGAGGCGGTCTCCGAGACCACCACCAACGTCAAGAAGCAGCTGCGCAGGCTGGAAACCCTCGGCAAGCCGGTGGTTGCCGCGCTCAACGGCACCGCGCTGGGCGGTGGCCTGGAGATCGCGCTGGCGTGCCACCGCCGCATCGCGTTGAACAACCCCAAGGCCCGCTTCGGCTTCCCCGAGGTGCAGCTCGGCCTGCTGCCCGGCGCAGGCGGCGTCGTGCGCAGCGTTCGGCTGCTCGGAATCGCAGAGGCCCTGATGGGCGTGCTGCTGCAGGGCCAGCAGCTGCGTCCGGAGAAGGCGCTCAAGACCGGCCTGCTCGACGAGATCGTCGAGACCGAGGAAGAGCTGCTGGCCAAGGCCAAGGAGTGGATCAAGGCGAACCCCGAGGCCGCGCAGCCGTGGGACACCGCCGGGCACAAGATCCCGGGCGGCACGCCGTCCAATCCCAAGTTCGCCGCGAACCTCCCCGCGTTCCCGGCGAATCTGCGCAAGCAGCTCAAGGGCGCTCCGATGCCCGCGCCGCGCAACATCATGGCAGCCGCGGTCGAGGGCAGCCAGGTCGACGTCGACACCGCCCTGCAGATCGAGGGACGCTACTTCGTGGAACTGCTGTGCGGGCAGACCTCGAAGAACATGAGCAAGGCGTTCTTCTTCGACCTGCAGCACATCAACGCCGGCGGTAGCCGCCCGGATGGTCAGCCGGAAACCCGCGCCAACAAGGTCGCGGTGCTCGGCGGGGGCATGATGGGCGCAGGCATCGCCTACGTCTGCGCCAAGGCGGGCATGGAGGTCGTCATCAAGGACGTCTCTCTCGCGAACGCCGAGAAGGGCAAGGACTACTCGAACACGCTGGTGGAGAAGGCCGTTGCGAAGGGCCGATCCACTCAGGAGAAGGGCGACGAGCTGCTGGCTCGCATCACGCCCACCGATCAGGTCGAGCCCCTGCGGGGTTGCGACCTCGTCATCGAGGCCGTCTTCGAGGACCCCAAGATCAAGCACCAGGTGTATGCCGAGATCGAGGACGTCATCGATGACGACGCGCTGATCTGCTCCAACACCTCCACGCTTCCGATCACGGACCTGGCCGAGGGGGTGCGCAGCCGGGAGAACTTCATCGGTCTGCACTTCTTCTCACCCGTCGACAAGATGCCGCTGGTGGAGATCATCTCCGGTGCGGAGACCAGCGACCGCAGCCTGGCCCGCGCCTTCGACGTCGTGCAGCAGATCAAGAAGACGCCGATCGTGGTCAACGACAGCCGCGGCTTCTTCACCAGCCGCGTCATCGGAACTTTCCTCTACGAGGGCGTGGCGATGCTGGCCGAGGGCGTGCATCCGGCCAGCATCGAGCAGGCGGCCTCGCAGGCAGGGTTCCCGGCGCCGGTGCTGCAGCTGTTCGACGAGTTGACGCTGACCCTGCCGCGCAAGATCCGCGACGAGTCCAAGCGAGCGGTGGAAGCGAAAGGCGGCACGTGGGCAGCCCACCCCGCAGAGTCGGTACTGGACCGCATGGTCGATGAGCTCGACCGCAAGGGTCGTTCCAGCGGCGCCGGTTTCTACGAGTACTCGGACGGGAAGCGAACCGGTTTGTGGCCGGGGCTGGCTGAGCAGTTCGGTGCTGCCGACCGGGACCAGTCACAGGTCGACCTCGTCGACCTCAAGGAGCGGATGCTGTTCGTGGAGGCGCTGGAAACGGTCAAATGCCTCGACGAGGACGTGCTCCGGTCGGTGCCGGATGCCAACATCGGCTCGATCATGGGCATCGGTTTTCCGCCGTGGACCGGTGGCGTGGTGCAGTACATGAACGGTTACCCGGGTGGTCTGGCCGGGTTCGTCGCCCGCGCCAACGAGCTTGCCGAGCGCTACGGCGAGCGCTTCCAGCCGCCGCAGTCGCTGGTGGAGCGCGCGGAAAAGGGCGAACCGTTCAACATCGGTGAGCCGGATGCGGGCGTGGTGGACATGACCGCCGCCTGATTTTTCGGGAAACGCAAAAAGCGCCGGGCTCTCGATGGGCCCGGCGCTTTTTCGCTGGCTGAGACTTCAGCCCTGCGGGTGGTCGACCACCGGCGCGTTGACGCAGGACGGGGTCTGCGGCGACAGGATCGGCACCACGGCGCCCAGCACAGCGGCGTTGTTGCCGCACAGCTGCACCGGCACGGCGCTGATGTTGTTGTCGTTGCCGGCGTTGACGCCCTCGTTGTCCGCGCTGTCGGCGAACGCCGGGCCGCCCACGGCGAGCATGGCGGTGGCGACGCCGGCGGCGCCGGCGATACGTGCAGCGGTACGCACTGTGGTTCTCCTTCTGGATGGTGTTTCTCGGTGGGATTGACGAATCCCGTTGCGAGGCAAGGTAAATGTGTTCGTCATTCACGTTGCTTCGCGCGGCAGAGTCTGCGGTACGACGTGAGGCCACGTCGAACTCAAACCCGCGTTTTCGGCCAAGTTCCCACTATGGAGTGACCTGAGGTCCGTTTTGTCCACAAGGGACATTTGGAAATCGTTGTGGGAACGAGGAGCCCGGTGGTCGATCAGTTGGCCAGGGCTTGCCCGACGTGCTTGACCGGAGCGTCGGCCACGCCGCCAACGGCCTTGTCGACCTTGCCCAGCACCGGCGCGTCGGACGCGGCGGGCAGCACATCGCTCGGCTTGGCCAGGGTCACCGGTTCGCCCGAGGTCTGCAGCGGGTTGTTCTCCAGGGTGGGAGCAGCCAGGCCAGCGGGGTCGGCGATCGGCTCGTTCTCGTAGCCCTGCGCCGCGGTCATCTCAACAGCGGTGTCCGCGGCCGAGAAGCCCTCGTGGGCGGGCCCGCGGGGTCCGACCTTGAAGTCCAGCAGGGAAGCCGAGTCGGTGTGCTCGTGCACCACGCCGACGTGCTCGGGCTGGACCGAACCGCTCACGGTGGGGCGGGTCTTGGTCATGTTCGACAGACGCGTGGTCTCGGCGAACACGTGCCCCAGCACGCGGTTCGGCTTACCGGGGGCGAGCAGCTGGCGGCCGTCCTGCAGCTCGCCGGCGGCTCCGTGCGCGGTCTTGGTGATGTCCACCCCGACCTGCTTGATCACGTTCGGCGACTTGGCGCCCAGCTGCGCGTCCACGCAGGGGGCCTTGGTCGGGCTGAACGCGGCCCCTTCCTGCATCTGGCAGGCGTTGGCCGGGGCCTGGGCGTCGATGGTATCCGGAACCGTTGACAGGTCCGGCTTTTGGATGTCGCTGGTTCCCGCCGCATTGGCGGCACCTGCGCCGGCGGTGGCGAAGCCCGCAGCCACGATGGCGACCTTGGCTGTGCGCGTGGTCCAGGAGGGCAAGATTCGTTCTCCTCGAGTCAGAAGTGTTGACACGGCTGACTTCGCATCGGAGACCCTCAACACGATCTTGACCCCACCGCCGAAGATGTGGCACGAACGAGTGAACTCAGCGAGTGGCGCGGCACGGTGATCGCTGGATGGAAGTTCCCATCCGCCGGTTTCCCGCTGCCCGGGGTGACAGAAAGGATCCCATGCTCGGTTCTGGCGCTATAACCCGGCTGCCAGACTCGGGGCGATCAGCGACATCAGGTGTTCGGTGGCCTTCTCGGCGGTGACCTCAGGGCGCTGCTCCCGCCACATGGCCAGGCGTTCGCAGGCGCCGATGATCGATTCGGCGAACGCTTCGAGCTGCTGGTCGTCGAGGTCGGTGCGGATGTTGCCCAGCAGCCCTGCGGTGAAGTCGCGCTGCTGGACGCGGATGGCCTCCAGCTCGGTGTTGATCGAGGCGTTGGGGATCGAGAACTCGTTGCGCAGCAGTGCCCAAGCCTGCCCGTGCTCGTCGCTGAACTTGAAGAAGGCCAGCAGGCAGTCGAAGAGCAGCTGTTCGGGGCCTTCGGCAGCGGCGGCCGCCAGGTTGGTCGACTCCAGTAGCTCGCGCTTGGCGCGCTGCAGGCAGGCCAGCAGCAGGCCCTCCTTGGAGCCGAAGTACTCGTAGAGCATCGGCTTGGACAAGCCCACTTCCGCAGCGACTTCGTCCATCGACGTCATCTGGTAGCCCTCGTTCGCGAACACGCGTTCGGCCACGGCCAGGATCTGCTTCTCCCGCTCGGCGCGGGACATGCGTTTACGTGCGCGCTCGGGTGCCTGCGGGCTGTTCACGAACTCAACCCTACCGCAAGTAACCTACTCGTAGTAGCCTACTTGGCAGTAGCTCACTGTGCCGGTGTCCAAGGAGGGGCCTGATGGTGCAACCGCAGTCGTCTGACCAGCGTCGATACGAGACCTCGGTGGTCATTGTCGGAACCGGCTTCTCCGGGCTCGGCATGGCGATCAAGCTCAAGCAGGCCGGTATCGAGGACTTCATCGTGCTGGAGAAGTCCGCTGATCTGGGTGGCACCTGGCGGGACAACACCTACCCGGGGTGTGCCTGCGACGTGCCCTCGTTGATGTACTCGTTCTCGTTCGAGCAGAACCCGAACTGGTCGCGGATGTTCGCCGAGCAGGGTGAGATCAGCGAGTACCTGCAGCGCTGCGCCGACAAGTACGAGGTCCGCGATCACATCCACTACGGGGTGGAGTTCACCGGAGCCGAGTACGACGAGAACTCCAAGACCTGGACGGTCGCCACCGGCGATGGCACCGAGTACGTCGGCCGCGCCCTGGTGTCGGGCGTGGGCGCGCTGCACCTGCCCATGTATCCCGAGCTAGCGGGGATGGAGGATTTCAAGGGCGAGGTCTTCCACTCCGCGGAGTGGAACCACGACTACGACCTGCGCGGCAAGCGCGTCGCCGTGGTCGGGACCGGCGCCAGCGCGATCCAGTTCGTGCCCAAGGTCGCCGAACAGGTCGATCAGCTGCACCTGTTCCAGCGGACCCCTCCGTGGATCCAGCCCAAGCCCGACGGCGCGATTCCCGAGGCGCTGAAGAAGGTCTTCCGCCGTGTCCCGCTGGTTCAGCGCACTGCGCGAGCCGCGCTCTACTGGGTGCTGGAGGCCCGGTACTTCGCGGTGTTCAACAAGCGCTTCGGCAGGATCGCCGAAGCGATGTCCAAGCGCTACATCCGCAAGACCATCAAGGACCCGAAGCTGCGCGAGGCGGTCACCCCGGACTACGCGATGGGGTGCAAGCGCATCCTGCTGTCCAACGACTACTACCCGGCGCTGACGCGGTCCAACGTGGATGTCATCACCAGCGGTGTGGCCGAGGTGAAGGAGAACTCGGTGGTCACCGGCGACGGCCGGGAGCACGGGGTCGACGCCATCATCTACGGCACCGGCTTCCACGTCACCGACGCCTACAGCCACCTGTCGATCATCGGTCGGGATGGTCGCAAGCTGCAGGACGAGTGGCGGGACGGCATGTTCGCCCACCTGGGCATCACGGTCTCCGGGTACCCAAACCTGTTCTTCCTGCTCGGCCCGAACACCGGTCTCGGGCACAACTCCGTGGTGTTCATGATCGAGTCGCAGCTCAACTACGTGTTGGACTGCATCAAGCCGATCGTGAAGGGCAAGGTCGGGCAGGTCGACGTGCGCAAGTCCGCCCAGGACAAGTTCCTCGACGAGATCCACTCCTCGTTGGAGGGGGAGGTCTGGTCGGCCGGCGGTTGCCGCAGCTGGTACCTCGACCAGAACGGCGTGAACCGGACGTTGTGGCCGGGATTCACGTGGAAGTACTGGATGCGCACCAAGAAAGTCGATCTCGCGGAGTACGAAGTCACGGCGCGGTGAAGGGCGAATCGCCGGAAACCCCGTTGTAGCTTCGCACGGGCGTTCGATATAGTGATCTGGTCACTGTCGAGCAGTCCCATTTTTGGGCCCACCCGAGTTTAGGGGCGGCGATGTCTCCGCTGTCGTCGGACGACTTGCACGCGATCCGCGAGGAGTTGAACGCGGGAACCACGCCGGTCGTGTGGTTCACCGGGTCCGCCGTGGGGGTCCCAGAAGGGCGCTCCGGCAAGGTGATCGCGCTCAACGAGCCTGCCGAAGGTGACTTCATCCAGGTTCGTCCGGCCAGTTCCAAAGACGTGCTGTCCTTTTCGGTCGCAGAGCTCACCCGGGTCAAACCGGCGCGCAAGAAGTCCGCGCCGGATCCGGCGCCCGCCAAGGCGTCGACGAAGGCCCGCGCCGACAAGCCCGCTCCGGAAGCAGCAAAGCCCGCTTCCGGAGCGGCTTCGGCCCCGTCGACGGTTCCCGCGGCCAAGTCCCAGACGGCTGCCGCGGCCAAGTCCCAGACGGCTGCCGCGGCGAAGTCGCAGTCGGCTGCCGCCGCGAAGTCCCAGACGGAAACCACGGCCAAGCCCGCTTCGAAACCGGCGTCCAAACCGTCCGAGGCCGGTGCGACGCGCAGCAAGTCGCGGCAGTCGAAGCCCGCGGTCAACGGCGCGACTGTGACGCTGACCGCCGATTCGGACGGGCAGTGGAGCGTCGAGGTCAGCACGCCGAGAAAGCGCGTGGTCAAGCCGACCCAGGTCTCGGCCAACGCCGTGCAGCAGGCGGCCCGGTTGCTGCACGAGGACGTTTCGGCAGCCGTCGAGCCGGTGATCGAAGCGGCGCGCGAACAGCACCGCGCCAGGGTCGAAGCACTGCGCGCCGAGCTGGAAGCCGCACAAGCGGCGCTGGAAGAGCTGGACGACTGACCCCTCGGAACATCGCACCGCCGCGCGGCGCGGCGGCTCAGGTGTCCGAGCTGAGCATGGGAACCTTTCTGGCACATCGACCGCCGCCGCACCTCGGTGACCCCGCTCTGCTCGGTGCGGAGTTCGCGCGGAATGGACACGGGTAGCTGCCACCGCTTATCAAGAACGCGTGCGAACACCCATCGATCCCGCCACTCCACTACGCAGTCGCTCGCTGCGGTTCCTATTGGCCGCGACGGTCGGTGGGTTCTCCGGGTATGCGCTGCTGCTTCCAGTGGTGCCGCTCTGGGCGGTGGCCGGGGGAGCGGGCGAGACCGCCGCGGGTGCGACCAACGCTGTGTTCATGCTGGTCACGGTTATTACCCAGCTCGCTATGCCGTGGATGCTCCAGCGCGTCGACATCAGGGCGCTCTTCGCCGCGGGCACGATGCTGATCGGGGCGCCGACGCCGCTGTACGCGCTCTCGGCCGAGCTGTGGCCGTTGCTCGGTGTCTCGGCGCTGCGGGGTATCGGGTTCGGGCTCCTGACCGTCACCGGGTCCGCGTTGGTCGCCGAGCTCGTTCCGGTGGCGCAGCGGGGGCGTGCGGCGGGGCTGTACGGCTTGGCCATCGGGCTGCCGAACGTGCTCCTGCTTCCCGCAGGTGTGTGGCTGAGCGAGCACGTCGGGTTCGTGCCGCTGTTCTGGGTGGCCGGGGTGCTGCCGGTGGCTTCCGCTTCGTCGGTGTTTTGGATCGAACGGGTCAGAGTCGGTGGCCGCGAGCACGGCGAGGGCCTGTCCGGGCTAACGGCCCTGTTGCCGTCCTGGACGGTCATGGTCGTCGCGACCGCTTCGGCCGGTGGGCTCACGGCGTTCCTGTCGATGGCCATTGACCAGACCTTGGCCTCGGTGGCGCTGCTGGCGTTCGGTGCTACGGGAATGCTCGGCCGATGGGCCGCGGGTCGCCTCGGGGACCGCTTCGGTCAACTCCGCGTCCTGGCACCGTCGATCATCATCGGGGCTGTCGGTTTCGGGTTGCTGTCGGTGGCGGCGGGCCTGGCCGAGCCGGTGGCCTTGGCGGGCGCGGCGCTGTTCGGCGCGGGCTTCGGCGCAGTGCAGAACACCACCCTGGTGCTGATGCTCGAGCGAACCAGCTCGGGTTCGGCCAGCACGGCCTGGAACATCGCCTTCGACGGCGGTCAGGGGATCGGCGCGATCGGGTTCGGAGCGCTCGTTTCCACCACCGGATTCTCGGCGACGTTCGCGGTCACGGCGGTGCTAATCGTGGTCAGCCGCCTGGCGCTGGGTGTGCGGAGGCAGTGCTGAGCAAGGGAACCTCTCTGTCACCAAGGATCGAGCGCGCCTGTGTCCTTGGGCACGTGCCGATCACCGCTGGTGGCTCTCGGGAGCAAGCCGACCTTGATCGGCAAGCCGGGCTAGGTGCCGACCGGCCGGTGCTCCGCGAAGGCACCTAGAATCGACGACGTGTTACGCGGCCTGTTGACGCCACGTTGGCTGCTTTTGCATCTGCTGTTCATCGTGGCCACGATCGCCACCGGCTTCTTCGCCGTGTGGCAGTGGGATCGCGCGCACGAAGCCGGTGGAAGTTTCCAGAACCTCGGCTACGCGCTGCAGTGGCCACTGTTCGGTGCCTTCACGATCTTCCTGTGGATCCGGATCGCCCGCATGGATCTAGAAGGCCGGGCTGAAGAGGGCACCGCTGCCACGGAGGCGAGCGAGGAGGACCAGCCCGGCGAGGCGCCGGAGGAGGAGATCGCGCGGACGCGACGCAGGCGCCCGTTGGTGCCACCGCCGGCGCCCCGCGTCGATCCCGATGAAGATCCCGAGCTCGCCGAGTACAACCGGTACCTGGCCGAGCTCAACAAGGCTGAGGAACGTTAGTTGAACGTGATGCCGCCGTTGATCTCGCGGGTCTGAACCAGGTTCGTCGCCTGCCCGTGATTGATGTTCACGACATTGTCACTGGTCACGATCTCGTTGTGCACTGCCTGGCCCTCGTGACGCAGCTGTTCGGCGAACTCGGCGTCCTCGGTGCAGACCCGGTCGAGGCGTTCGGCCAGCGCAGCGATCTGTTCCTCCCCCGACTCGGGCTGCTCGGCGGCTTCCAAGGCGGCCTGCGTCTGCGGATCCTGCTCTGACCTGCGACGCACCAGCTCGCGGACCTTTTCCAATGCGGCCTTGCCGGTCATTCCCAGGGCGGCTGCGGCCTGCCCGCCCAGGGCGGTGGCCAGTGAATCCAGGAACGGGTCGCCGGTCATGTGTCCTCCGCGGTCCGGGGCGATGGATGGGAACCTTCCTGGCGTCTGAGTGTAGTCAGTCGATCGCCTGTGCGTGGCCGAAACGACTTCGCGGTCCTCGGTGGCGCGCGGCCGTCGTACTGGCGGCATGTGATATCAACGCAGTGGCTGACGACTAAACGGAACAAGGGCGATCTGCTTCGTTTGGTCTGATTCGGTGGCTTTTTCCGGTCGGTTGGATCGGTGCGCCGGGGCGTGGGTTCTCTCCTGGTCCCGCGTCGGTGGTCGGGTCTTGCGGACACTTTGGTGATAGGGGCTGGCGTGCGCAGCGGCGTGCTGTTGAAAATGTTCGGATTGTGCGTCCTGGCCGGCGTGCTGGTCGCGGCGCTGCTTCTGCCGGCGGCGACCGGTTCCGGGGCGGTGATCAATCAGTCGTCGGACGCCATCGACCGGATGTCGACCTCGCTCGCCAAGCGCGATATGCCCCTCGTGTCCACGGTCACCGACCGCAACGGGAAGCCGATCGCGCACTTCTTCGACCAGTACCGGGTCGAGACAAAGCCCGGGGAGATCTCGGACAGCATGCGTGCCGCGATCACGGCGGTCGAGGACAAGCGGTTCTGGCATCACCAGGGCGTTGACTGGCAGGGCACGATGCGCGCGCTGGCCAAGAACATCGCCAGCGGCGAGACCGCGCAGGGTGCCTCGACGATCACCCAGCAGTACGTGAAGAACTACTTGGTGCACGTCACGGCGCGCAACGCCATGGAAGCCCAGAAGGCCAAGGAGACGACGGTCGCGCGCAAGCTTCGCGAGGCCAAGCTGGCCGTTGAGCTCGAGCGCACCATGAGCAAGGAAGAGATCCTCACCGGGTATCTCAACGTGGTGCCGTTCGGCAACCAGACCTTCGGTGTCGGTGCTGCTGCTCAGACGTACTTCGACACGACACCGGACAAGCTCGACATCGCCCAGTCCGCCCTGCTGGCCGCGATCGTCAACCAGCCGGGTGCGCTCAACCCCGAGACCAACCCAGCCGATGCGATGGCGCGGCGCAACCTGGTCATCGACCTGATGGCGGACCCGCACAACGACATGCGCATCACCAAGGAGGACGCGGAGCGGGCGAAGAAGAAGCCGCTCGGCGTGGTCTCACCACTGGGGCGTCCGCCGAACGGCTGTGTCGGCACCGGCAACAGCGAGACCGACGGATTCTTCTGCACCTACGTCGAGAACTACCTCGAACGCCACGGCGTGGACGAGAAGACGCTGAAGACGGGCGGCTACACGATCCGCACGACGCTGGATCGCGAGGCTTCCGACGCGGCGAAGCAAGCGGCCGAGAGGTACGTGCCCACGCAGACCGAGGGCATCGCCAACGCCATGGCGATCGTGGAGCCGGGCCATGAAAAGCACAAGGTCCGTGCGTTGGCGGCCAACCGCGACTTCGGAAACGACGCGAGCAAGGGTCAGACCGCCTACGACATCGTGAGCCGGACGGTGCCTTTTGGCGCCGGTTCGATCTACAAGGTCTTCACCTCGGCGGTCGCTCTCGAACAGGGCATGAGCATCTACGACACCGTCGACGTGCCCGCCAGCTACACCTCGCGCGTTTACAAGAACAATCAGACGCCCTACACGGTGCGCAACGCCGAAGGCGTGGATCCGGGGCCGAGGACGTTGCAGATGGCGCTCGCGACCTCGCCGAACACCGCTTTCGTGAAGCTGCAAGAGCAGGTCGGGCTTAACAACGTCGTCGACATGGCCGCCAAGCTCGGACTGCGGGCGACCATGAACCGCTTCAACATGAAGGGTGGCTTGGTCGGCGAAGACGGGTCCAACGGTCCAACGATCGCGGAGTACGTCAAGCAGAGAAACATCGGCGGGTTCACCCTCGGCTTCACGCCCACCAACGTCCTTGAACTCTCCAACGTCGGCGCCACGATCATGAGCGACGGTGTGTTCTGCCCGCCGTCGCCGATCGAGCAGGTCACCGACCGCAACGGCAATCCGGTTCCGATCAACGAAGCGGGCTGTGATCAGGCCGTGTCGCCCGAGGTCGCGCACCAGCTCGCGCAGGGCATGGGCAAGGACCACACCGAGGGCACCTCGCGCGCTGCGGCGAAGGCCGCCGGATGGAACCGGCCGATGATCGGTAAGACGGGTACGACCAGCGCGCACCAGTCCGCGGCGTTGCTTGGCGCGACCCCGCAGATGGCAGGCGCGGTGCTGACCTACGCGGACGGTCGTAACCCGGAGGGAATCTGCGATGCCGGTGGCGACAACCCGCCGTACCTGTGCGGCAGCAACGGCAACATCTACGGAGGTAAGGTTCCAGCTCGAACCTGGTTCGACGCCATGATGAAGATTCATGACGGTCTGCCAGTGGCCCCGTTGCCGGGGCCGGCGCCTCCGCCGGGCGGATAAGTCATCAGCGAGGGAACCTTCCTGCCATTTGATGGCGGGGAGGTTCCTTTGCTTTTCGTGCTTGGATGCTTAGCTTCCTTTCAGGAAGCGTTGGCAAAATGCTGGCGTGGCTTCCCAGCAAGATCGAGTGGATGTTCGCGGAACGGTCTGGTTCGTCGCGATCGCCATTGGCCCGGCGTGGTTGCTATCGGTGCCGATGTTCATCACCGGTGAAGGGCTGTCATGGTCGGGGGCTCCTTTTGCGCTGACCGCGATGATGCTCATGCCCGCGGTTGCGGCGCTGGTGGTCAACAAGTGGATCAGCCCCAGTCCGAAACCGCTGCGCGCCACTGGTCTCACCAACCCCGGCGGCATCAAGAAGTGGTGGCACTACGCGCTTCTTGCCTGGTTCGGCCCGCCGATCGCGGCGATGCTGGCGCTCGCCGTCGGTTACATGCTCGGCGTTTACCACGCGGATTGGACCGGCCTTTCCGGCCTGGCCGAACGATCGGCGCCCGAGATCGTTGGGCAGCCCGAGTCGCAGACCGTTCCCACGTCGCTGGCGCTGACGCAGATCGGCCAGATCTTTCTCATGGGTTGGGTGCACGCCGTGCCCGCACTCGGCGAAGAGCTGGGGTGGCGCGGTTATTTGACCAAGGCGCTGCTGCCTCTCGGGCAGCCCGGGGCGTTCCTGACCACCGGCGCGTTGTGGGGACTGTGGCACGCGCCGATCCTGATCCTCGGCTACAACTATCCGAGCGTGCCGATCGTGGTCGCCTTCATCATGATGATCTGCTTCTGCGTTCTGGTCGGCACACTGCTGAGCTGGCTCCGGTTGGCCTCGGGCAGTGTGTGGCCTGCGGCGATCGCGCACGGCTTTCTCAACGCCGCAGCCGCGCTCGGCGGGATTTTCAGTGCGGCCGGACACCCGGTCAACAACGTCCACGTGGGGCTTCTCGGTTGGAGCGGTTGGATCGTGCTCGTCCTGCTGATCTTGGTGCTGATGCTGGTGGGCAAGCTGCCGGTGAAACTACCCGCGGCACCGAAGGCGGGGATCAGCAAAGGGGTGAGCCGGTTGAGCCGCAAAGGGTGAGAGAAAGGTTCCCTCCCACCACGGCCAGCGGGTCGGAGACCACAAGATCGCCCCGGCGGCGTGAAAGCATGTGGCCATGGTGACTAGTCTGCTGCCCTCCACTCAGCGCGCCCTGTTGCGGCGCCTGGCCGTGGAGCAGAGCGAGAACCGGGTCCCTTCGCTCATCGCTGGGCTGGTGCGTGATGGTGAGACGATCTGGGTGGATTCCCGGGGCAAGGTCGGTGACGAACCGGCTACGACGGACACCCAGTACCGGGTCGGGTCGATCACGAAGACCTTCGTCGCGGTGCTGGTGATGCGGATGCGCGATGAAGGTCTGCTGGATCTCGCCGAGCCGCTCGACCGATTCATCCCGGGAACCTCGATCGGCGACCGCAGCATCGGGTCGTTGCTGTCGCAGTCCAGTGGTCTGACCGCGGAGCCTGCCGGGCAGTGGTGGGAGCGCACCCCGGGCGGAAGCGCGGAGGAGCTGCTGTCCGGCATTGACGACTCCGCGCTGCGTCCCACGCCCCGGCACGGCTTCCACTACTCGAACGTGGGCTTCGGGGTGCTCGGTGAGCTTGTCGCGCGCATCCGCGGTGTGCCCTGGTACGAAGCGATGCAGCGCGAGATCCTCGACCCTCTGGGCATGAAGCGCACGACTCTGAGTCCCGTGGCTCCGCACGCGGACGGCTATGGCGTGCACCCGTGGGCGGATGTCCTGCTGCCCGAGCCCGCCGAGGACGCCGGTGCGATGGCACCCGCGGGACAGCTGTGGTCGACCTTCGACGACATGGCCCGCTGGGCGAAGTTCATCGGTGGCGACACCGGCGAGGTGTTGCACCCGGACACCGTCTTGGAGATGCGACTTCCCGGTTCGGTGGACGACGGCCCGCAGTGGCGTGGCGGATACGGCTTGGGGCTGCAGCTGTTGCGCCACAACAATCGCCGCTTGGCCGGTCACACCGGTTCGATGCCGGGCTTCCTGTCCACGCTCTGGACCGATCCAGAAGAGTCAACGAGCGCAATCTTCATGGCCAACACCACCGCAGGGGTCAACGGCACGTTGCTCACCGACCTGCTCGACACGCTCGGTGAACTCGAACCGCGAATTCCGGAGACCTGGCTGCCCAGCCCCGATGTAGATATGACACTGCTCGAGCTCACCGGTGAGTGGTACTGGGGGCCGTCGCCGTACGTGCTCAAGGTGCGCAGCAACGGGTTGCTCGATCTCGTGCCCGGGCATGGGCGGCGTGGCCGAGCGTCCCGGTTCAAGCCCAACGGTGACGGCACTTGGACCGGCCTCGACGGCTATCACTCGGGCGAGATCCTGCGGATCGGGCGCGACACCGACGGGACGCCGACCTATCTGGATCTGAACACGTTCATCTTCACCCGCACGCCGTATGCCGCGGATGCTCCTGTGCCAGGGGGCGTGGCTGGTTGGCGTCCGGCCGGTAGCTGAGGTCGTGACCTGGGCAAGGGAGCCTTTCTCGCAGCATTGCGCACCGCCACCTTGCCCAGGCCCTGCTCCCGAGCGAACAAATCCGCTGGGGTCCGCCGGTGGGCGTGCGGCATGCTGGCGGCATGGGCACCGCCGATTTGTCGATCACCGGGAGCTGGAGCATTCTGGAAAGTGAGCTCTCCGAGCGTTTCTCCAGGTCATCCGGTCCTGGTGGGCAGGGGGTCAACACCACAGACTCCCGTGTCGAGCTTTCCTTCGACCTGGCCGGGGCAGCATCGGTTCCCGAGCAGCTGCGCGCCCGTGCGCTGGAACGTCTGCAGTCCCGCCTGGTCGGTGGTGTGCTCACGATCGCGGCCTCGGAATACCGCTCGCAGCTGGCCAACAGGCAGGCCGCGCGAGAACGGCTCGCGGAGGTGCTGGCCAAGGCCGTCGCGCCGCCCGGGCCGAAGCGTCGCCCCACCAAGCCCACGAAGGGTTCGCAGCGCCGACGCCTGGCGGGCAAGAAACGTCGCTCCGAGGTCAAGAAACATCGTCGCCGCGGCGACCCCGGTGATGCCTGAGCTGCGTTGACTCCATTCATCGCTAGTCTTCCTGCTAAAGGCAAGCGCAGAAGGGACATATGCGATGCGTACCGCATGGGTCTTGCCAGGCGGATCCACGTTCGGCGCGATCCAGGCAGGCCTGGCTTCGGCGCTCTTCGAGGCCGGGGTCGAGCCGGATCTGCTCGTGGGCACTTCCGCCGGCTCGCTCAACTCCGCATGGCTCGCGGGCAACCCCACCGCGAGTGGAGCGGCGAAGCTGCGCGAGTTGTGGATGTCGATGCGTCGGTCGGATGTCTTCCCGATCCAGCCGAGCAGGATGCTCGCGGGAAAGCTCGGACTGTCCAACCACGTGATGGGCAATCACGGGTTGGCTCGCTGGCTGTTCAACAACCTGCCTTTTCGGCGCCTGCAGGACGCCAAAGTCCCGGTGACAGTAACCGCCACGGATCTCGACACCGGTGACGCCGTGTATTTCGAAAGTGGTCCCGCACTGCCACCGTTGGTGGCCTCGTGCTCGATTCCCGGGATGTTCCCACCTGTTCAAGTCGGGGATCGCTGGCTCGTCGACGGTGGGCCTGCTGCGTTCATGCCGATCAGTCGTGCGGTTGAGCAGGGTGCGGAACGCGTGTTCGTACTGCCCTGCGGGGGCACCGAACCGTTCGACATCGATAGCGCGGGCAGGCGGCGAGGCGTCGGATCGATCGCTACCTGGCCACCGCCGAAGACCCCGCCGCGCTCCGTGGGCGCCGTCAACGGGTCCGCGCTCGGTGCCGCGATGGTCTCGGCCGCACGCCTGGACATGCAGCTCAACTCGTCGCGTTGCGAGCTCTACGTACTTCCCGCTCCTTCCATCGCGGGCCTTTCGCCCTATTCCTTCGCGCACTCCGGCGCACTGATCGACAACTCGTGGCAGATAGCCCGCCAGTGGTACCCGAACGCCCGCCCGGTTCCCGACGGGGCTGTCGACATCACTGGAAAGCCGGTAGACAGCGGCAAGTTCGGGGTCAACGACACTGCTCCGGCTACGTCCTGACGAGAGATCTGGGCAAGAACCGGTGCAGGAACGTCTCCCGGAGAGTTCTGCCCAAGCTGCCGATAGGGCTGGGTGGAGCAGGTGAGGGGTCGTGGGCCCCTTCGTGGACTCGAACGGGCAACACACGTGGTGTCTCGAGCTCGCCGCGGTGCCTTCGCAAGATCGCGCGCGGGACCGCGGTTCCGCGACGGCTTCCCGAATTCATCTCGGTGACGAGATCGCGGAACCCGCAGCAGTTCTCCTCGCGGATGGCTTCGAACAGCAGCCGCTTGGCCAGTGCGGTCCTCAGCCAGGACCGTGCGCCGTCCATGACGGCGCGGACGGGCGGGGCCACGGGAATGCCGTCGACCATCACCGGTTTGGGTAGACGAGTGGTGCGCTCGAACCTGGTCCCGGCATAGCTCTGGATCTTCCGGCTGTGCGGTATGAGCACGTGAATTTCGGCGTCATCGGGAGGCGATTTCAAGCCGTGCAGCTTCGCGGCGTGCAGGCCGGTGACCATCGCCCCTGGCCCGGCGCGCAGCAGCGCGGCATCGATGCGATCTCGAATGGTTGGCTGACCTGCGGCGACGAGGACGATTCCCGGAGCGAGCCGGGTCCACGGGCCATCCGCCCGGGCCCACCGGTAAGACTTGGACTGACTGATGCCGTGCTTCTCGAGCTCGGCCACGCGGTAGACGCGGCGCGGGAACGCCAGGACGGCGGCTTTTGCGGTCGTTGTCTTTGGCATGCACCGCACTATCCGGATTTTTTGCCGGGAACACGGTATTTCGGCCTGAAATGGGGTGCGCTCGCGTGTCGTGGACTCGCGATGGAACGGGGTGGCGGTGAGCTTGGGAACCTCTCTCGCAAATCACAAGGGCCAAGCCCACCGCCACGAGCCGACGCGGGCGGGGGAGTGGAAACCCGCGTCGGTTGCGTGACCGACCGGGTCAGCGAGTCGCTGAGAGATTGCTCTGCTGCTGCGCGGGCGCGTGCCGCATCCACCACTGCATCGCGTACTCCACCAGCCGGATCAGCGATTGCTTGGTGGACTCGCGATTGCGGGCATCGCAGGTCACGATCGGTACCTCGTCGGGGATGGCCATGGCTTCCCGAACCTCCTGCACGCGGTGGTACAGAGTTCCGTCGAAGCAGTTCAGCCCCACGATGTAGGGGAGCTTGCGGTCCTCGAAGAAATCGATCGCCGAAAAGCAGTCGGCAAGCCGACGGGTGTCGACCAGCACAACCGCGCCGATGGCGCCACGCACCAGGTCATCCCACATGAACCAGAACCGGTGCTGACCGGGAGTGCCGAACAAGTACAGGATCAGGTCTTGGTCCAGCGACAGTCGGCCGAAATCCATGGCCACCGTCGTGGTGGTCTTGTCGGGGGTTTTGCGCACGTCGTCGACTTCGGAGCTGGCCTCGGTCATCACCGCTTCGGTCGTCAGAGGCATGATCTCCGACACGGAGCCGACGAAAGTCGTTTTCCCTGCACCGAAACCACCCGCGACGACGATCTTCGCCGAGGTCGTGGCCGGCGGCTGGTGCGCGTCCGCCGGTGGCGGTTGCGTATCAGGTTTCAATTTGCCCACTCATTCCTCGAATAAGGCTGTGAGTCCGCGTCTCGTGCGCTGCCTGGTGACACGCGCTGGCGACGGTCAAAGCCGACGAAGTCCACTCAGAACTCGCTCCATCAACAAAAAGTGCGACGAGCTGCTGCTATCGCTCACGGTGTCGTGCACGGTGAGCAAACCCAGCTCGGCCATGTCGCTGACCAGCACCTTCGCCACGCCGAGCGGAACCCCCAGCAGCGCGCCGACCTCAGCCACCGAACGCGGGTGTTTGCAGATCTCGGCGATGGTGTGGTGCTCGGTGCGCAGCAGGCGGTCGGGCCGAAACATCTCGCTGACCGAGACCAGGGTCTCTAGCTCCAGCTCTTGGTTCGACCGCGTGCGCCCACCCGTCCACGCGTACGGCCGGATGTAGGCCGCTTGCTGGTCGTCGGTGTCGTACTCGGCCCGTGGTTGGCCGGAGTCGGCGGCGTTGTCGGTTGCCCCGGCCCCATCCGCAGCGCCGGTCGTCACCTTTGGCCAGGACTCTGCCGCCGGCGGCGCCGCTTGCTCATCGTGACCGGCTTCAGTCCGGGAGGGCTGTGGTGACTGCGCTGCGTCATGCGGTCCGGGGTCCTCCTGCGCACGTTTCCGGCGTCGACCACGACGGCGGCCGCTGTCCAGGGTGAATCGGGCGAAGACCTCCGCGACACCGTCGCCGTCGGCATGGGGGTCGTCGGGACGCCGGTGCTGCCCAGTTGGATCCGGACCTGTGCTCATCGTGTCCTCACACCGTTTGCCCAGTCATCACGTGAGAGGTTCCCTGCAGCTGGGAACGCAACTCCGGGGTAAGGATCTGCCCGACTCGCTCCACGAGAAGGGCCATCTCGTATGCGATGAGCCCCATGTCGCAGTGCGGTGCCGCCAATACCGTCAAGCACGAACCGTCGCTGATGGCCATCTGGAGCATCAGGCCGCGATCCATCTCCACAACGGTCTCGGTGACCGTCCCCGCTTCGAAGCACCGAGCGGCGCCTTGCGTGAGGCTCAACAGCCCCGACGCGACGGCGGCGAGCTGATCGGCCCGGTCGGTCGGCAATTTCGCCGATGCGGTCAGCAACAGACCGTCCGCCGAGACCACGACGGCGTGCGCCACACCGGGGACTCGCTCGGTGAATTCCGTGACGAGCCAACCGAACTGGCTCGGCTGGGCGTTCTGGGCGTTCATGGCGCCTCCTTTCTTCCTCACTGATTGGGGGTCACCGGGGTTCGTCGCCGGAAGGATGCGGGCCGCGGAGCGTGTGCTTGCCCTCGCGGACACCGCGTTGGAAGCTGGCGAGCCGCCCGCGCATCATGTCCGCGTCGCGGGGTGGCTTAGCGCGGTTTTCGGTGTTCAGGCCGGGGACCAGCTGAGTTTGCGGCGACCGGCGTGGCAGTCCGGACGACGTGTACTGCGTTTCCGGTTCGACTGCTTCGCCACCTGCGTCGGCCTCGTCGGTCCCGGCTGGCGGAGATTGCGGCACGTGCGCTGGGTCGGCGTTCGCCGTGGTGTGCTGCATGCGGTGCCGACCGCGGCGCACACCCGCCTGGAAGCTGGCCAGGCGTCCGCGGGCGAGATCGGGGTCGCGAGCCGGTCGGGACGCTTGGTCCTGGCTGTTGGCGCTACCCGCGACCAGGTTCGCCCGCGGAGTCCGCATCGGGAGGCCTGCGGTGGTGAAGTCGACCGGTTCGGAGGCCGCGACCTGTTCGGCGCGCTCCCACTCCTGGTCGCTGGCGAAGATCCAGGACTGGGCGGAGCCCTCGGTGTCGGGGGCGGAGGCGTCCCCGGGGTGCGGTGAAAGAGAGGTTCCCTTGCTCTTTTGCCCGCCTGCGTTCTCGATTGCCGTTCCCGGCCAGTCCGGCTCGCCGCCGCTCGGCTCATCGCCGGTCTCCGACAGCTCCTGGAACCACGCCGAAGACGACGCGTCGGGGAACTCGGCGGTGATGTCGGGGACCTCGGCAGGCGGCTCCGGTAGATCCAGGGAGATTTCCTGGGTGTTGAACAGGTCCTCACCCTCGCTCGGCGGGGGCGTGCCCTCGCCGGGGCCCTGGAACAGGTGGAAACCGTTGTGCGTCGGGGCATGGTTGGTCGCGTCCAGCTCGGCGGCTTCCCAATCGAACCGCTGGATCAGTGCGTCGTCGTCGTGCCCCGGCCGGTACACGCCGTTGGTGCGCGGTTCCGGCAATGCCACGTCGTCGATGAGCAGATCGGCGTTGAGCCGCACCGAGACACAAGTGCCGATACCTTCCGGGCCCGGCTTGAGCCACACTTCCAGACCGTGCCGCCGGGCCAGTCGTCCCACCACGAACAGCCCCATGCGCCGAGAGGTCGACAGCTTGAGCTCCTCGTCGTTGGCCAGTCTGTGATTGGCTTCGGCGAGCTCGGCCTCGGACATGCCGATGCCCTCGTCGGTGATGTCGATGCGCAGCGACGCATCGCGATCACGTTGTCCGGTGGCCACGACCTGCGTGTTCGGGGCGGAGAAGTTCGCTGCGTTGTCCAGCAGCTCGGCCAGGAGCCGCACCAGGTCGCCCGCCACGTAGCCGACGATCTTGGTGTCCGGAAGTTGTTGGACGTTGACCCGCGGGTAGTGCTCGATCTCCGAGACCGCGGCCCGCAACAGGTCCGCAGGCACGGCCGGTTTGTTGAAACGGCGGGCCAGGTCCGCACCGGAAAGCACCATCAGGTTCTCGTTGTTGCGGCGCATCCGGGTCGACAGGTGGTCGAGCTGGAACAGCGTCGCCAGTTGGTCGGGATCCTCTTCGTCGCGTTCGAGCTGCTCGAACAACCGGAGCTGCCGCTCCAGCAGGCTCTGACTGCGACGGGAGACGTTGACGAACGAGTCGCTGTAGCTGCGGCGCAGTTCGGCCTGCTCCGTGGCGAGGTTGACGGCCTGGGTGTGCACGTCGTCGAAGGCTCGGGCCACCTCACCGATCTCATCGGTGGTTTCCACCGGTACCTGCTTGACCGAGGACATCGGTGCTCGCCCGGCTCGAACGTCGGCCACCGCGCTGGGCAGTTGATGGTTGGCGGTGTCCAGCGCGCTGCGGCGCAGCTGATCGAGGGAACCGAGCAGGTGCCGTGCGATCACCACCACGATCGCGCCGAAGAGCAGCAGCGCCGTCAGCAGGATCACCGACTGCAGACCGGCCAGGTCGCTGGTGGTGTCCTGCAGCGTGAACGCGGTGCGGCGCAGCTGGTTTTCCAGACGCGTCTGCAGCCCTGCAAGGGCCTGCGAAGCGGACTGGGACTGCTCCTTCCACGTGCTCGGCTCGGCCAGGTTCGACGACAACTCGGAGCTCGGGTTGTCCCGCTCGGCCATGGCGAGCTGCACCGTCGTTTCCCGCGCGGGTAGCGCGGGGTTGGAGTACAGGCGGTCGTAACTGCTGCGCTGCTGCGGAGTCGCCGCCGCTCGGAATTCCTGGACGGCTGCGGTGCGGCGGGTCTCGCTGGCGGCGAGGCGGGTCAGGTTGTCCTCGGTGAACAGCCCTTCGGAAAGTCCGGTGAGCACAAGGGACTGCTGCAGCCAAACCTCTTCGTTAACCTTGGCCAGCTCGTGGGCGGTGGTTGCCGTGGAGACCAGCTGCGACGAGGACATTTCGCTGATCAGCGTGCGGTCCAGGGCCAGCATGGCATCGATCAGCTTGGTGTAGGAGCCGGTGGCCGCGATCGGGTCGGTCTGGTTGTTGACGATCTGGGAGCGCAGCACCGCGAGCTGGTTGAATTGCTGGTCGGTCTCCTCGCGGGCGAACCGGACCGCGTCGCTGTCGAAGGTCGAGCTGAGCTGGCGCCGGGCTTCGTTGAGCGCTTGTTCGGAGGCCCCGAAGCGATTGCTCAGCTCTTCTTCGGAGACATCGCCGTCCGCGAGGTATTCGGTGGCCTTGCTGCGCTCGTCCTGCAGACTTGCGACGGCGCCGCGCATGGCACTACCCGCGGAGACGATGTGCTCCATCTGCTCGTACTGGTGTGCCTGGGTGATCTGGCCGCGGATCTGCAGTACGCCCAGCACGATCGCGAAGATCACCGGTACTAGCACGATCGCGGCGATCTTGACGGGAAGCTTCCAGTTCCGCCATTTGACGACCTTCGATGTGGCGCGCGACCACATGGACGTCCAAGTCGCGTTCGCGGGCGGGTCTTTGGGTCCGCTGCTCACGACGCAGTCCTTTCCCGCGCGGTAAAGCTGTTGTCGCCAACTGCGCGTTCGTGTGGTGGGCAAGCGTGCCCGTTCGGGGTATGCGCGGCAGGTCAATTCGTGGTCGGCGGCGCTGCCTGCGTTTCGGGGGGTTTTCGCGGGTGGCAGTGCGGTCTTCGACGGCGGCGTTCGAAGGCCTGCGATGTCGGGGGGATCGCGGCCGCATCGAACCTGTTCGCGCCGGTCGAGGGCGTGCAGAACACTACCCGACAGGATTGGAAGATCAACGATCTTGCATTTGTCGCGCTGACCAGCGAATTCGCCGATCTAAAGATCATCTGCGTGAGGAACTGCGCAGATGAGGCCCAGTTTGGATACTGATCGTGTTCGTTTTTCTGGACGCGTGCAGCCCTTTAGTCCCCCGATAGTGAGAGGCGGCGAGCCTCAGTCGGATTCGGTGGGTGCCGGTATAACGCTTCCTCGGCCTTGGAGCCCGGTTTGGTTCCACGGCTGTGCTGAGCTGGGGTGATTCGCAGGCTTTCGCTCTTCGGGAAGGACTCACCGATGGTTCATCCGACTAGCTCAATTGGGCTTATGCGACAGCCGTGAATGCGATCTGTGATCGGGAGATTCATCAATAGGTGTGGTGTGTCGCTGTGACGGTCCAGCTATCGGCGTTGGGTGGTTAGACTCTCCGCCTGGTTGGCATCGCAGGGAGTGCGGTCGTCGGACATTCGCCTCGCCCGATCGAGAAGATCACGTGCTGTGCGGCTGTCCGCGGAACGTCGGGGGATTTCAGGTGTCGGCGAGCACGCCGATGCAGGTGTACGACCGCTTGGAAGGACGCATGCGTAACGCCACCCCGTCCCCGCCGCAGGGTGACGCCACATTCGGCGAGATCGACAAATCCGCGTGGCGCTCGGACGTCGCCAGACCCGCCCCTGACTTCGAGCGCATCGGACAGTCGTCCGAGTTTCGCGAACTACGCGGCAGGGTCCGCCGTTTCACCTTCCCGATGACCGCGGCGTTCCTCGCCTGGTACCTCGTCTATGTCGTGTTGGCCGCCTATTTCCCCGAGTTCATGGGGACCAGGGTGTTCGGCGCGGTCAACATCGGCTTGTTGCTGGGGCTCGGCCAGTTCGCCAGCACGGTGCTGATCATCGTCTGGTACCTGCGCTACGCGGCGCGCGAGATCGACCCGCGGGTTCACGACCTCTATGTCAACGTCACCGGGGAGGAGCCGCGATGAGCAATGCCGACCCGGTCCTCAACATCAGCATTTTCGCGGCGTTCGTCCTGATCACCCTGTTCATCGTCTACCGCGTCAGCAGCGCGGGCACCACCACCGACTACTTCGCGGCAGGGTCTGGATTCACCGGCGCGCAGAACGGGATCGCCCTGTCCGGCGACTTCCTGTCCGCCGCGTCGTTCCTGGGAATCGCCGGTGCCATCGCCGTGCACGGCTACGACGGGTTCCTCTATTCCATCGGCTTCCTCGTGGGATGGTTGGTGAACCTGCTCCTGATCGCTGAACTCCTGCGCAACACAGGCCGGTTCACCATGGGAGACGTGCTCAGCTACCGCATGCAGCAGCGACCCGTGCGGGCAGCTGCCGCGGTCTCCACCCTGATGATCTCGTTCATCTACATGATCGCGCAGATCGCCGGCGCCGGAAGCCTGGTGGCGCTGCTGCTCAACGTCCACAGCGCGGGTGGGCAAGCATTGGTGATCGGCGGCGTCGGCGTGCTGATGATCTTCTACGTGCTGGTCGGCGGCATGAAGGGCACCACCTGGGTGCAGATGATCAAAGCCGTCGCGCTGATGCTCTGCGTCGCGATGATCACGCTGTTCCTGCTGGGCAAGTTCGGGTACAGCCTGACCTCGTTGATGCAGCAGGCGGCTGAACGCAACCCCTTGGGGGAGCGGATCTTCTCGCCCGGCGCCCAGTACGGCAAGGACGCCACGAGCCGACTCGACTTCGTTTCGCTTTCGCTGGCGCTGGTTCTGGGCGTCGCCGGCCTCCCGCATGTGTTGATGCGCTTCTACACCGTGCCGAACGCGTTGCAAGCCCGAAAGTCGGTGGTGTGGGCGACCTGCTCGATGGCGGTGTTCTACCTCTGCACGCTGGTCATCGGGTTCGGCGCGGGAGCGGTCAGCGGGACTGACGCGATCCTGGCGGCCCCTGGAGGTGAGAACTCCGCGGCGCCGCTGCTCGCCTACCGGATCGGCGGCACGGTGTTGCTGGGTGTGGTGGCGGCGGTCGCCTTCGCCACCATCCTCGCGGTCGTGGCCGGGCTGACCCTCACCGCGTCCGCCTCGTTCGCGCACGACGTCTACGCCAACGTGTTCAAGCGCGGAATGGCCGAGCCGGACTCCGAGGTGCGGGTCGCGCGCCTGACCGCGCTGATCATCGGCGCCACCTCGATCCTCGGTGGCATCCTCGTCAACGGTCAGAACCTCGCGTTCCTGGTGTCGCTGGCCTTCGCCTTCGCAGCCTCGGCGAACCTGTCGACGTTGCTCTACTCGCTGTATTGGCGGCGGTTCAACACCCTCGGCACGCTGTGGGGCATCTATGGCGGGTTGGGCACCTGCCTCGTGCTGGTCATCTTCTCCCCAGTGATGTCCGGAGCCCCGGACTCGATCCTCCCTGGCGTGGATTTCGCGTGGTTCCCGTTGCGCAACCCGGGACTGGTCTCGATCCCCGTGTCGTTCCTGTGCGGCTATATCGGCACGGTGTTCGGCGAGCGGGACGAGCCCGGTCGTGCCGCCGAGATGGAGGTTCGCTCGCTCACGGGCATCGGCGCCCACGGACGGCGGTGATCTGAGGATGGGAACCTTCCTGCCAGTCCGGCGGCAGGAAGGTTCCCTTGCCCGTTTCCGGCATCCACTATCGCGTGCGCACGTGGTAGCCACCGGAGTCGAGGCGGTGGCACGGGCTCTAGCGTTTCCGGGGAGCGTGCCTATCGTGGTCACATCAACGGCGCGGTCGCTACCGGTGTCGGTGCCATGGCCTCCGGGGGTGAGTTGATGGGTCTTCCGCCAATACGTCCGGCGAAGGAAGGCGACCTTCCCGCGCTCCAGGACGTCGAGCGGTCGGCCGGTGAGCTTTTCGCCGAGATCGGCATGGACTTCGTGGCCGAGGACGCGCCGCCGACGATCGAGGTTCTGCGAGGCTTCGCCGCGGATGGCCGTGCGTGGGTGAGCACCGATCGCGATGATCGGCCTGTCGCCTACCTGCTGGTGGAGATCGTCGACGGCAATGCGCATCTGGACCAGGTCTCGGTGGCTAGGGGCTACGCGGGCCGCGGAATCGGGCGGGCGCTGTTGGAGCACTTGATCGAGTGGGCGCAGGCACGTCGTCTGCCTGCGGTCACCCTGACGACGTACGTCGTGGTGCCGTGGAACGGGCCGTACTACGAGCGTTTGGGCTTCCGGTACCTGCGCCCGGCGGAGGAGACGCCGGGTCTGCGGAAGATACGGGCCGACGAGGTTGCGTACGGCCTCGACCGATCGCCACGTGCGTGCATGCGCAAGGAGGTCTGCTGAACCGGTGTTTCCGCGGTGGATCGCCAACCGCGGTGTACTGGTAGCGCCACGGCGAAACTCGCACCGCAGTCGGTGCGAAAAGAAAAATCCACCCTTGGCGGTTAGAACCTGCTCAGGGTGGATCTGATCTATCTCGCTATGTGCCCTCGGCAGGATTCGAACCTGCGACACCTGCCTCCGGAGGGCAGTGCTCTATCCACTGAGCTACGAGGGCTCGCCGCTGCGGACGATCGATAGCTTATCGCATCGGCGGTGCGCGTCTTGGCGGGGGTCCCTCGCAAGTCGTGGTGATCGGTCGCGGCCTTGTTCGGAGGGGGAACGGCTTAGGCACGTCGCCGGTTGGCCGCACAACCCAACCGGGGGTCGTGCCGCACGCCACACTGTTCACTGGCGCTCGGAATCATGCATACTTTGCTATGTATCTGGCGTAGGCGCGAGGAGCTTGGAATGGGCCACGGCCACGGCCACGGACATGGTTCGGCCACGGATGCGAACAGCGCGTCCGGCCGCTACCTGACCAGGCTGTCGGCGTCCCTCGGCATCCTGCTGGTTTTCTTCGTGCTCGAGGCGGTCGTCGGGCTGCTTACGTCCTCGCTGGCGCTGCTATCGGACGCGGGGCACATGTTCACCGATGTGCTCGGTGTTGGCATGGCGCTTGCCGCGATCACCACCGCACGGCGTTCGGTCACCAACAAGAGCACCTTCGGCCTCTACCGAATTGAAGTGCTGGCAGCACTGGCAAACGCGGTTCTGCTGTTCGGCGTCGCCGGCTACATCGTCTACGAGGCGATCCAGAGGTTCATGCAGCCGCACGAGGTCGCGGGCGTGCCGATGATGCTCACCGCCGCTGCCGGGCTGGTCGCCAACATCGTCGTGTTCCTGCTGCTGCGCCAGGGCGCGAGCGAGAGCCTCAACGTCCGCGGCGCCTACCTCGAGGTCTTCGCTGACACCATCGGCTCGGTCGGAGTGCTGATCGGCGGCTTTATGACCTGGGCATTCGGCTGGTACATGGCCGACCCGGTGATCGCGATGGCGGTCGGGTTGTTCGTGCTGCCGAGGACCTTCAAGCTCGCCCGCCAGGCCCTGCGGATTCTCGTCCAGCAAGCCCCCGAGGGCGTCGACGTGAGCGAACTCAGCGATGAGCTGGCCTCGCTGCCGTCGGTCACCGAGGTGCACGACCTCCACGTGTGGACGCTGACCTCGGGCATGGAGGTGGCCTCGGCGCACCTGACCACCAAGCCCGGTGCCGATCACGGGGGAGTGCTCGTCGCCGCGCAGCGGCTGCTGTCCGAGCGCTACGAGATCGAGCACGCGACTTTGCAGGTCGAACCCACCGAGTGCGCGAAGCGCTGCCAGGAGCTCACCTGGTGAGCAGATGCGCGTGGTGACAGGAAGGTTCCCCTGCTCGTTCTCGACTGACCGGTTGGCCTGATACCAACGGCCGCCCTTCCGAGGAAGGACGGCCGTTGAGTGCTTGGAAGGTTCCCGAGATCAGTTCATCGGCAGTGGTTTCGCGCCGCGCTTGTCGAGCATGGTCGTCATCAGCTTCATCTCGTTGCCCTGCGAACCGAGCATGTTCTCGGCCAGGGCGCGCACGGCAGGCGATGCGGCACGTGCCGCGCCGGCCTTGGCCATGGGGACGCCACCCTGGTGGTGGCGCAGCATCAGCTGGAGGAAGAAGACGTCGAACTCCTCGCCGCGCAGCGACTGCAGGCGCGACATCTCCTCGCTGGTGGCCATGCCCGGCATCAGCGGGCCGTCGGTCATCGGCATGGTGGCGTGCTGGCCGTGGTCGTCGCCGGACTTCATCCACTGCATCAACGGACCGCTGGCGTGCGCGGGTTGATTCCACATGCTCAGCCAGCCCTGCATGCGGCCGATCTGGTCGCGCTGGTTGGTTTCGATGTCGAACGCCAACTGGCGCACGTCGACCGTGCTGCCGTGCTCGCGGGCGAGCGTGGCCATCGTGACGGCCTGCTGGTGGTGCAGGGACATGTCCTGGGAAAATCCGATGTCGACCTGGTTGGGTCCGGCCTGTTGCTGCGCGCTGTCCTGGGCAGGCGAGACCAGCAGCATCCCGCCTGCCGCGCCCAGCAGCAGCAGTGCGATCGCGCCGACAACACCGATGAATACCAGCGGTAGGCGCCGTGTCTGGGTCACTGGAATCACTGACCCATCGGGGAGCCGGCGTTGGCGCCCTCACCGCTCATCGGGATCGCGTCCGGTCCCGGCGGGGTGGGGTTGAACGGCGGCGGGTTGTTCGTGTCGAACGCGCCCGGGTAGGCCTGGCAGGAGCCGCCGATCTCGGGGTAGACGCCGTTGTTGTTCTGGCGCAGTGCGGTGATGAACTGGTCGATGCGCGGGTCACCGGCGTTGTCGACCTTGAGCTGGTGGCCCCACGACTGCAGCGAAATGGGCTTATCCAGATTCGGGTAGGGCGACATCATCGTGTAGGGCTTGTCCTCGACGCGCTGCTTGAGCTTGTCGATGCCCGGCTGGTCGACCTTGTCGGGGTTGTAGGCGATCCACACCGCGCCGTGCTCGAGGGAGTGCACCATGTTCTCGCTGCGCACGGCCTGCGGGTAGACGACACCTGTGCAGTCGGCCCAGACGCCGTCGTGCGGGCCGCCGAACGGCGGGCTCTGGTCGTAGGCCACTCGGTCGTTCGGCCGGACGTGCTTCTGGCCCGCGTAATCGGCGGTCTTCACGCCCGGGATGTTCTTGGACGGGTCAGGGTTCTGCGGGGAGGGCTTGAACTCCGCAGCGGCCTGCTCTCGCGCCGTCTGCGCTGCCTTCGCCTCCGCCTTGTCCGAATGCTTGGAGTAGACGAAACCGAAGATGGCCGCCGCGAAAACTGCAACAACGGTTACCAAGGCGATTGGCAGCCACGGAATCGACCGTTGGTTGACCACCGCGGCGCCGCTTACCGCATTCTTCTTCTTGCTCGACATCCTGCTCGCAAACCTCGTCTCGCCAGAACCGGGGACCAGCGCCCATCAGTGTAGAGATTGCTGAGGTGGCGGTGGGGTGCTAGGCGATTGCTCGCCATCGCAGGTCTCCGCCACGGCATCCGGTGGCGACCCGGCTCGATTCGATGTTGTGCGGGCACATCCTGCCCGATGTGATCGGCTTCGGGTGTGCGGCAGGCCGGGGCGCGCATGGGAACCTTCCTGTCACGCGGTCCCGCCGAGCATGTTGGCCACACCACGACGTCTACCCGTTGGCTGAGCAGCGCGGACACATCCCTAGACTGCTCAGGGTGACTCCCGCAGCGCTCGCAGAACTGGTCCGTACCACCGCCGTCGACGTGCTTTCCGCTCGTGGGCTGGACACGTCCGTGCTGCCCGAGGTCGTCACCGTGGAGCGACCTCGCAATCCCGAGCACGGCGATTACGCGACCAACCTGGCGATGCAGGTCGCGAAGAAGGTCGGTGTGGTGCCGCGCGACCTCGCGGGCTGGCTGGCCGAGTCGTTGGCGGACCAGGACGGTATCGACTCCGTCGACGTGGCGGGTCCCGGTTTCCTGAACCTGAGGCTGGCCGCCGATGCGCAGGGCCAGATCGTGCGCGAGGTGTTGAGCAACGGGGCGGGCTTCGGTCGCGGTGACCTCTACGCCAAGCTCCGGGTCAACCTCGAGTTCGTCTCGGCCAACCCCACTGGTCCGATCCACCTGGGCGGCACCCGCTGGGCCGCTGCCGGTGACGCGCTCGGCCGGGTGCTGTCCGCGCAAGGTGCCGAGGTCACCCGCGAGTACTACTTCAACGACGCCGGCGCGCAGATCGACCGCTTCGTGCGCTCCCTGATCGCCGCTGCGAAGGGCGAGGCCGCGCCCGAGGACGGCTACGGCGGCGACTACATCCTCGATATCGCCACGCAGGTCACCGAGGCCGAGCCGGGTGCGCTGGATCAGCCCGCCGAACAGCGGCACGAGACCTTCCGCCGCATCGGTGTGGGCCTGATGTTCGAGGAGATCAAGCAGAGCCTGCACGAGTTCGGCACCGACTTCGACGTCTACTTCCACGAGAACTCGCTGCACCTCTCCGGGCAGGTCGCCGAGTGCGTCGAGACGCTCAAGGCTTCCGGGCACCTCTACTTCGACGAGAACGCCTGGTGGCTGCGCTCCACCGAGTTCGGCGATGACAAGGACCGGGTCGTCATCAAGAGCGATGGAGACCCCGCCTACATCGCCGGGGACATCGCCTACCTGCGCGACAAGCGCTCCCGCGAGTTCGACCTGTGCATTTACATGCTCGGTGCCGACCACCACGGCTACATCTCCCGTCTGAAGGCAGCCGCCGCTGCGCTGGGCGATGACCCGGCGGTGGTCGAGGTGCTCATCGGGCAGATGGTGAACCTGGTGCGCGAGGGCACACCGGTGCGGATGAGCAAACGGGCGGGCACCGTCGTCACCCTGGAGGATCTGGTCGAGGCCGTTGGCGTGGATGCCGCGCGCTACTCGCTGATCCGCTCCTCGGTCGACTCGGCGGTCGACATCGACCTGGACCTGATCAGCAAGCGCACCAACGAGAACCCGGTGTTCTACGTGCAGTACGCGCACGCCCGGCTGTCGTCGTTGCAGCGCAACGCGATGTCGCTGGGAATCGAGCGCGGAGACGTGCAAAATGCCGACCTGTCGCTGCTCACCCACGAACGTGAGGGCGACTTGATCCGCACCCTCGGGGAATTCCCCCGGGTGGTGCGTTCGGCCGCCCAATTGCGTGAACCGCACCGGGTGGCCCGCTACCTGGAGGACGTGGCCAGCGCATACCACAAGTTCTATGACGCGTGCCGCGTGCTGCAGCCCGGTGACGACCAGGCAAACCCGTTGACCATCGCGCGGCTCCAGTTGTGCGAAGCGACTCGCCAGGTGCTGGCCAACGGCCTCGGCCTGCTCGGCGTCAGCGCCCCGGAGCAGATGTAATCGCAGGTATGCGCAGTGACCTGAGCAGTGTTGCTTGGGGAGCCCGCCCTGCCCACACACTCACCAGCCTGCCGATCGACAGGCTGCGAAGGAGCGTTTCACGATGCGCGCCCATCCCGCCGGGCCCCGGCACGCCGAGGTCGTGCCGCCCGGGAGTACCGCAGGACCCGTTCCGGTCAGTAATGACGACATCGACCGGCTGCACCCGAATGTGTGGCCGCGCAACGCCGAGCGCGGCGAGGACGGTGTCGTGCGGGTGGCCGGTATTGACGTCCGCGAGCTGGCCGAGAAGTACGGCACCCCGCTGTTCGTGCTCGACGAAGACGACTTCCGCTCGCGCTGCCGTGAGTACGCCGAGGCGTTCGGGGACCCGGCCGCCGTGCACTACGCCTCCAAGGCCTTCCTGTGCACCGAGCTCGCTCGGTGGGTGGATCAGGAAGGGCTGAGCCTGGACGTGTGCAGCGGTGGTGAGCTGGCGGTTGCGCTGCGCGCGGGCTTCCCCGCCGAGCGGATCACCTTCCACGGCAACAACAAGTCCGTCGCGGAACTGACCACCGCCGTGGAGGCAGGGGTCGGTTCGGTGGTGCTGGACTCGTTCCACGAGATCGCCCGGCTGGAGCACATCGCGACCGAGCGCGGTTTCAAGCAGCGCGTGCTGGTGCGCGTGACCGTCGGCGTCGAGGCGCACACCCACGAGTTCATCGCCACCGCCCACGAGGACCAGAAGTTCGGGTTCTCCCTGGCCGACGACCAGGCCGCCGAGGCCGTGCGCCGGGTGCTCAAGACCGACTCGCTGGTGCTGGCGGGTCTGCACAGCCACATCGGTTCGCAGATCTTCGACGTGGAAGGTTTTGACCTGGCCGCGCACCGCGTGGTGCGCCTGCTGGCCGATTTGCGCGAGGAGCACGGACCGGGGGCGCTGGAAACGGCCACCACCGTCGACCTCGGCGGCGGGCTGGGCATCGCCTACACCGCCGACGACGACCCGCTGCCGCCGGAGAAGCTGGCTGCTCGGCTGCGCGAGATCGTGGCCAAGGAGGCCGACAACGCCGGGCTGCCGGTGCCCAACATCGCAGTGGAGCCCGGTCGGGCGATCGTCGGTCCCGGCATGATGACCGTCTACGAGGTCGGCACCACCAAGGACGTCGCCCTGAGCGCCGAGATGCAGCGCCGCTACGTCAGCGTTGACGGCGGTATGAGCGACAACATCCGGACCTCGCTCTACGACGCCGTCTACGACAGCCGACTGGTCTCGCGCGCCGCCGAGGCACCCGCCGCGCTGTCCCGCATCGTGGGCAAGCACTGTGAGTCCGGTGACGTAGTGGTGCGCGACTGCTGGCTTCCAGAGGACATTGCTCCGGGAGACCTGCTCGCAGTGGCCGCCACCGGCGCTTATTGCTACGTGATGGCCAGCAACTACAACCGCCTGCCGAAGCCGCCCGTAGTGGCGGTTCGTGCTGGTCAGGAACGGTTGCTGCTGCGCAGGGAGACCGAGGACGACCTGCTTCGGCTGGAGGTGTGAGTGATCCGGGACCGTGAACCGATCAGGGTCGCGCTGTTGGGGTGCGGCACCGTCGGTACAGAGGTGCTGCGGCTGCTGCAGGATCAATCGGAGGAGTTCGCGGCGCGCACGGGTGCGCCGGTGCTCGTCACCGGGGTGGCGGTTCGACGTCCGCACAAACATCCCGAGGTGCCCGAGAACCTGATCACCGCGGACGCTCAGGCCCTGGTCGAGGGCGACGTCGACGTGGTGGTCGAGCTCATCGGCGGCATCGAACCGACCCGATCCCTGTTGCTGACCGCGCTGCGCTCGGGCAAGTCCGTGGTGACCGCGAACAAGGCGCTGCTGGCCGAGCACGGCTCGGAGCTCTACGCGGCGGCCGACGAATCCGGCGCCGACATCTATTTCGAAGCCGCGGTCGCCGGGGCCATCCCGCTGCTGCGGCCGCTGCGCGAGTCGCTGGCCGGGGATCGGATCGACCGGGTCATGGGCATCGTCAACGGCACCACGAACTACATCCTCTCGGCGATGGATTCCACCGGTGCCGGCTACTCGGAGACCCTTGACGAGGCCGGGCGGCTGGGTTACGCCGAGGCGGATCCCACCGCCGACGTGGACGGCTTCGATGCCGCGGCGAAGGCGGCCATCCTCGCGTCGCTGGCGTTCCACACCCGCGTGACGGCCAACCAGGTGCACCGGGAGGGGATCTCTTCGGTCACGCCGGGAGACATCGCCGCCGCGAAGGCGCTCGATCGCACGGTCAAGTTGCTGGCGATCTGCGAGCGGGTCGTCGACGCCGATGGCAACGAGTCCGTTTCGGCTCGAGTGCACCCGGCGATGATTCCGCGCGGCCACCCCTTGGCCGGTGTCGGCGACGCGTTCAACGCGGTGTTCGTCGAGGCCGAGGCCGCGGGACAGCTCATGTTCTACGGCCAGGGCGCGGGCGGCTCGCCCACGGCCAGTGCGGTGCTGGGGGACCTCGTCGCAGTTGCTCGCAACAAGGTCCTGGCGGGCAAAGGTCCCCGCGAGTCGGCCCATGCCCAGCTGCCGGTGCAGCCGATGGGCAAGACTCCGACCCGCTACCACATCAGCCTCGACGTGGCGGACAAGGCGGGCGTGCTCTCGCAGGTCGCGGCCACGTTCAACGAGCACGATGTGAGCATTTCGGTGGTGCGTCAGCAGGGGCGGGGCGAGGAGGCCAGCCTCGTGGTGGTTACCCACACCGCTCCGGACGCGGCACTTTCGTCCACAGTGGACAAGATCGCGCAGCTTTCGATCGTGCGCGAGGTGGTCAGCGTGATGCGCGTGGAAGGTGAAGCGACGTGACGAACATCCAGGGCGCTCCGGTCTCGTCCGGTGCGGGGTGGCCGGGCCTGATCGAGGCCTACCGGGAGCGGGTCGAGATTCCTGACGGGGCCCGCGTCGTGACCCTGCAGGAGGGAAATACCCCTCTGGTGCCCGCACCGCACCTCTCCGAGCTCACCGGCAGCACGGTCTACCTCAAGGTGGAGGGCGCCAACCCCACCGGTTCGTTCAAGGACCGTGGCATGACGGTGGCCATGACGCATTCCCTGGCCAAGGGCAGCAAGGCCGTCATCTGCGCTTCCACCGGCAACACTTCGGCCTCGGCCGCCGCGTACGCGGCACGCGCCGGACTCGTTTCGGCGGTGCTGGTGCCCCAGGGCAAGATCGCGCTGGGCAAGCTGGCTCAGGCCGTCGTGCACGGCGCCAAGATCCTGCAGGTCCAGGGCAACTTCGACGACTGCCTCGAGCTGGCCCGCAAGACAGCGGCCGAGCATCCGGTAACCCTGGTCAACTCCGTGAACCCGGTGCGCATCGAGGGGCAGAAGACCGCCTCGTTCGAGATCTGCGACGTGCTGGGCCGAGCGCCCGATGTGCACTGCCTGCCGGTCGGCAACGCGGGAAACATCACCGCCTACTGGAAGGGCTACGCCGAATACGGCGACGACGGGCTCATCGAGAAGCTGCCGCGCATGTTCGGGTTCCAGGCCGCCGGCGCCGCACCACTGGTGCACGGTCAGCCGGTCACCGAGCCGGAGACGGTCGCCACCGCCATCCGGGTTGGCAGCCCCGCTTCCTGGGAGAGCGCGGTCAAGGCGAAGGACGCTTCGAACGGGTTGTTCTCGGCGGTCACCGACGAGCAGATCCTCAGCGCTTACCGGACCCTCGCGAGCAGGGAAGGCGTGTTCGTCGAACCCGCTTCGGCATCCAGCGTTGCCGGCTTGCTGGCCACCGCTGCCGACGGCACGTTGCCCGCCGGCTCCACGGTCGTCTGCACGGTGACCGGCAACGGCCTCAAGGACCCGGACACGGCGCTGTCCGGCATGGTCGAGGTCGAACCGCTGCCGGTTGACCCGAGTGCCGTGGCGAGCGCACTGGAACTGCGATGAGCGGGCTTCCCGTGTCCGCCGTGCGGGTGTCGGTGCCCGGGTCGACGGCCAATCTGGGATCCGGGTTCGACGCGTTGGGCATGGCGCTGTCGTTGTACGACAACGTTTCCGCCCGCATCACCGACGGGCCCGCGGGCACGGCGTTGGTGTCGGTGCAGGGGCAGGGCGCCGGCGCCCTGCCGAGCGACGAACGGCACCTGGTGGTGCGCGTGGTGCACGACGCCCTCGCCGAACTGGGCTTTGCGGCCCCGCCTGCGCTGGAGCTGCACTGCGATAACGCCATTCCGCACTCGCGCGGGCTGGGATCGTCGGCGGCGGCGATCATCGCCGGTATCGCCATCGCGCACGGGCTCGCCGGAATCGATCTGAACGCCCCGGAGCACGCTCGGCGTGCGCTGCACCTGGCTGCCGTGCGGGAAGGACATGCCGACAACGTGGCGGCCAGTCTCCACGGCGGGTTCGTGCTCGCCTGGCGTTCGCCCGAGTCGTTCCGCGCGGTGAGCCTGCAAGCGCACCCCGATGTTTCGCCGATCGCGCTGGTCCCCCAAGGGGAGTCGTCCACGCGTACGACGCGAGGGCTGCTGCCGGACGAGGTCCCGCACGCCGATGCCGCGTTCGCCGCGGGGCGTGCCGCACTGGCGGTGGAGGCGATCACTCGCCGTCCTGAACTGCTGTTGGAAGCCACCGACGACCGCCTCCACCAGGACTACCGCGAACCGGCCTGGCCGGAGACGGTTGCCCTGGTGCGCAGGTTGCGCGCGGCGGGGGTCGCCGCTGCGGTCTCCGGGGCGGGGCCGACGGTGCTCGCGCTGCCCGTCGGCCGCGACGACCTCGCCGGGGTCGAGACCGGCGGGTTCCAAGAGTTGCGACTTCCGGTGGACACGCACGGCGTGCGGATGCACTTCGAGGGCTGATCGCAGGATCGCAGTGGTCGTGCCGGGCGTGCCGGTGGCAGGAAGGTTCCCTTGCCCACGTCACGCCCGCGCCGCCGCTCAGCCCCACCCAGGTGTATGTCCTGTTCAGAGCCCCCAGCGCGAGGTAGGTCGGCGTAGAGTGGTAAAAAGGAACCGTCGCCGACAGCCCGACCGCGGTAAGTCGCTCGGGGTCGCCGCGAACCCGGTCTCAGTGGCCGCGCTCGCTCCCAAGGCTTTCGCTGGCGGAAAGTCGACGGCTTGATCTGCACGGGCGCAACGCGCCCAGGGGGTTGTTGCACCGGGACTACGGGGCGTCTACCCTCAAGGTCAATCAGTCACCGCGCCTAGGGCCGGTGCCGTATCCGGAACATTGTTTTCCGGTGCGCACTCTCCCGCTGTGTATTGGACTTTGCCCGACACGGGTGAAGATCAACTTAGCGGGTTCGGCGTAGCGGTGGCCGAGGCAGGAGTTGTCAACTCAATGTGAGTTCGCTTCGGGGCCATTCGGTGTCGATCCGTTGCCGACGTCGGGGTTTGGGCCTTAAGTTCCACGGTGTGGCCCTCAAGGTGATCATGACGCCGGCCCGGTTCCCGGAGCTTCCCGGTCCACGGGGGCATTGCAAGAGTCGGGGATTCCTGGAATGAGGCAGCAGTACGTGCATCGGCACGTGTGGATCGGAGTGGATGCGTCGCACATGGACCACGCGAGCCGGGTGCCTCCGTCTGCCCGGTGCTGCTGGTTCCCCGAGCCAACGCCGTCGTCGGTAATGCTGCGTGCGCGGGGCGAATCCGACCGGCGATAGGGCTGGTAGCACACACCGGCCGCCCGCACTCAGATGAGCGGGCGGGCAATCCGCTGGGTCGCGTAGGAGACGCGGTCCGGTCAGGAAGGACATTCGTGAGCAACACCGAACTGTTGAGCAGCGAGGCGGCTAACGGCTCCTCATCTGCTGGCCAGCAGGACGCCGAGGCCAACGGCACTCCTCGGCGACGCGGCGGACTTTCCGGCATGGTTCTTGCCGAGCTGCGCCAACTCGCGGGGGAACTGGGGATCGAGACCGGCGGCCTGCGCAAGGGCGACCTGATCGCCGCCATCAAGGAAAAGCAAGGTGGCAGCACGGCGCCGCGCGCCCGTTCGGCCAAGAAGGCCACGGCGAGCACGGAGGAAGCCTCGTCCAAGGCCAGTCAGCCTGCCCTCGATGAAAACGAGGGCGGCGAGAAGGCCGACAAGGCCGATAAGGCCGACAAGGGCGAGAAGACCGAGAAGACCTCGCGCGATAACACGTCCGAGTCGGGCAACAACGGCTCGTCGGCTCCCACGCGCAACCGCCCGCGCCGTTCCGGCGAGGGCGATGACGACAACCGTCGCGGGGGCAACAACCGTCGTCGGCGCTCGTCCGGTCGCAACAACGCAGGCGCCGAGTCCGGCGGTGGAGACGACCAGCGCGGCGGGAACAACGAGCGCAAGAGCGACAACAACCGGGACAACCGCCAGGACAACCGGGACAACAACCGGGACAACCGGCAGGGCAACCGGGACAACCGCCAGGACAACCGCCAGGACGATGACGACGACGAGGGCGGTCGTCGCGGACGCGGGCGCCGGTTCCGCGACCGTCGCCGCAACCGCGGTCGCGGTGAAGGCGGCGGTGAGCCGGAGGTTCGCGAGGACGACGTCCTGCTGCCGGTCGCCGGTATTCTGGACGTGCTGGAGAACTACGCCTTCGTGCGGACCTCCGGTTACTTGGCGGGCGCGAACGACGTTTACGTGTCCCTGTCGCTGGTTCGGAAGTACGGCCTGCGCCGCGGTGACGCGATCAAGGGCGTCATCCGGCAGCCGCGTGATGGCGAGCAGCAGCGGCAGAAGTTCAACCCGCTGGTGCGGGTCGACTCCATCAACGGTCTGGAGCCGGACGCGGCCAAGAGCCGCAACGAGTTCCACAAGCTGACCCCGCTGTACCCGAACGAGCGGCTGCGCCTGGAAGCGGATCCGCAGAACCTCACCGGCCGGATCATCGACCTGGTGATGCCCGTGGGCAAGGGGCAGCGGGCGCTGATCGTCTCGCCGCCGAAGGCCGGTAAGACGATGGTGTTGCAGGCGATCGCCAACGCGATCACCACCAACAACCCCGAGTGCCACCTGATGGTCGTCCTCGCCGACGAGCGTCCCGAAGAGGTCACGGACATGCAGCGCTCGGTCAAGGGTGAGGTCATCGCCTCCACCTTCGACCGTCCGCCGTCGGACCACACCACGGTCGCCGAGCTGTCCATCGAGCGCGCCAAGCGCCTGGTCGAGATGGGACACGACGTCGTCGTTCTGCTGGACTCGATCACCCGTCTGGGTCGCGCGTACAACCTGGCGGCTCCGGCTTCCGGGCGAATTCTGTCCGGTGGTGTCGACTCGACCGCGCTGTACCCGCCGAAGCGGTTCCTGGGTGCGGCCCGCAATATCGAGAACGGCGGCTCGCTGACCATCTTCGCCACGGCTCTGGTGGAGACCGGTTCGACGATGGACACGGTCATCTTCGAGGAGTTCAAGGGTACCGGTAACGCGGAGCTCAAGCTGGACCGCAAGCTGGCCGACAAGCGCCTGTTCCCCGCGGTCGACGTGGACTCCTCCAGCACTCGTAAGGACGAGATCCTGCTCTCGCCGGACGAGCTGGCCGTCACGCACAAGCTGCGCCGGGTGCTCGCCGCGCTCGATGCGCAGCAGGCGCTGGAACTCCTGCAGGATCGACTGCGCAAGTCGAAGACCAACATCGAGTTCCTGACGCAGGTCGCCAAGACCACCCCGGGCAAGGAAGAGGACTGACCTCCTCCTGCCCGATGACGAGGCCCGCACCGATTCCGGTGCGGGCCTCGTCATGTCTGGGGGAGGGATGACAGGAAGGTTCCCATGCTCGCTTGGCCGCGCGTGGTGACAGAAAGGTTCCCCTGCTCGATCAGGTCGCGCGCAAGCAGTCGGCCTCGTCGCGTTCGTGGTAGGTCCTGATCAAGATCGTCGTCAGTAGCATCGCCGCGATCGGACCGATCACCAGCGCCGCCACCATCGGCAGCGTCAGGCCGTCCATGCTGATCGCGCAAGCCAGCATGAGCAGCGGGTAGCCGGTTCGCAGTCCGAACCGTTGCCAGCGGTGGTTCCACCGCACGTTGCCGGCGCTGAGCATGGTCAGGCCCGCCGCGAAACCGAACAGCAAGGGTGCTGACAAGGTCAGGTCACCGTCGAGGCTGGTGGGCTGGCGCAGCACGAGATCCAGCAGCGCCGCCACTCCGCTGGCGCTGCCGAGGAACAACAGGGGCAGGACGAACCACGACCGGATGGTGAGTCTGCCAAGCACCGCGCACAGCAACACACGAAGAAGGATGGACGTCCGACCGGCCTGAGGGCATCCTCACCGCAGCCCGCTTCGCCGGGCGGTCGTCTGGTTGCGGCGGGCGGTTGTGCTGCCACGACGAGCGGCCCGGGGAATAGCTCCCCGCGCACCTGCGTTGCAGGTCGCGTGCCACGGTCTGGCACAATCGAAGGCTGATTCCGGCTCCGGTTCACCACGTTGCGAATGGCACGTGGACCCGGCGGCCAAGGTAGAGAGGAAAAAGCCGTGCAGAGTGGTATCCACCCCGAGTACGTGGTGACGCAGGTCAATTGCGGTTGTGGCAACACCTTCACCACCCACAGCACCCGCCAGAGCGGGCAGATCACCGTTGAGGTCTGCTCGAAGTGCCACCCGTTCTACACGGGCAAGCAGAAGATCCTCGACACCGGTGGTCGTGTCGCCCGCTTCGAGGCCCGCTACGGCAAGCGGANTGCGATGCGGGAGAGCGGGCGCCGTTACTGCGTTCGGAACCGTCTTCGACGAGGTGAACCGGCTGTGCGACGGCGCCGGGGGCGGCTTCGCGAGGTCCAACGTCCGCAGCCAGTGAAGAGGGTCGCCAGTGGAGACATCGAAGCTCGAAGGTCTGCTCGCCGAATACGCCGAGCTGGAGCAGCGCCTGGCCGACCCCAGCGTGCACGCCGACCAGACCAACGCGCGCAAGCTCGGTCGCCGCTATGCCGAGCTGACGCCCATCGTGCGTGCCGCGCGGGAGCTCGACCAGGCCCGTTCCGACCTGGAGACGGCCCGCGAGCTCGCCGCGGATGACGCGGGCTTCGCCGAGGAGGCCGAGCGGCTGGCCGAAGAGGTCCCCGGGATGGAGGCGCGGCTCACCGAGCTCCTGCTGCCGCGCGACCCGCACGACGGCACGGACGTGGTCCTGGAGGTCAAGTCGGGCGAAGGTGGCGAGGAGTCGGCTTTGTTCGCCGGGGATCTGCTGCGGATGTACCTGCGCTTCGCCGAGCGCCAGGGCTGGAAGGCCGAGATCCTCGACACCACCGAATCCGACCTCGGTGGTTACAAGGACGCCACTGTGGCGCTCAAGACCAAGGCCGGTGATCCTGGCCTCGACGGCGTCTGGTCGCTGATGAAGTTCGAAGGTGGCGTGCACCGCGTCCAGCGCGTGCCGGTCACCGAATCGCAGGGCCGCGTGCACACCTCCGCAGCGGGCGTCCTCGTCTACCCCGAGCCCGAAGAGGTCGACGAGGTGGAGGTCGAGGACAAGGACATCCGAATCGACGTCTACCGCTCGTCGGGTCCCGGTGGGCAGAGCGTCAACACGACCGACTCGGCCGTGCGCATCACGCACCTGCCGACCGGCATCGTGGTCTCCTGCCAGAACGAGAAGTCGCAGCTGCAGAACAAGCTGCGTGCCATGCAGGTGCTCAAGGCCCGGTTGCAGGCGATGGCCGAGGAGGAGGCCGAGCGCGAAGCGACCGAGACCCGGCGCAGCCAGGTGCGTACCGTGGACCGTTCCGAACGGGTCCGCACGTACAACTTCCCGGAGAACCGCATCTCCGACCACCGGGTCAACTACAAGGCCTACAACCTCGATCAGGTTCTCGACGGCGACCTGCAAGCTGTGCTCGACGCGCTGCTCGCGGCCGACCGCGAAGAACGCCTGGCGTCCTAAGCTGGCGACGTGACCCGACAGCCCTTGCGGCTTGCCATCCTCGAGGCCGAGCGCACCTTGACCGCGGCCGGAGTGGCCAGTCCTCGTGCCGATGCCGAGCTGCTCGCTGCCCACCTGCTCGGTGTCGAGCGCACCAAACTGATGATGGTGCCGCTGGTGGACCCGCCACAGGTGCAGGCCCTCGAGGACCTGGTGCGTCGGCGCGCCGCGCGGGTTCCGCTGCAGCACCTCACCGGCAGCGCACATCTCGCGGCGGTCGATCTGGGGGTCGGGCCGGGCGTGTTCGTGCCGCGTCCGGAAACCGAGTTGCTGCTCGAGTGGGGCTTGCACGCCCTCGAATGCGTGGACGAACCGACCGTGGTCGACCTGTGCACGGGGTCCGGCGCCCTCGCGCTGGCGGTCGCCCACGCGCGCCCGGACGCTGGCGTGCACGCTGTGGAGAAGGACCCGACCGCGCTGGCCTGGGCTCGGCGCAACGCCGATCAGCAAACGCAGGCCGGGGACACCCCGATCCACCTGTACTCGGGCGATGTCACCGACCCGACGCTGTTCATGGAGCTGGACGGCGTGGTCGATCTGGTGCTGTGCAACCCGCCGTACGTGCCTGACGGCACGCCGGTTCCGCCGGAGGTCCGCAACCACGACCCGTACGACGCGGTCTTCGGCGGCCGCGACGGCCTGGACGTCGTCCGTCACGTCGTGGCCGCCGCAGCGCGCCTGCTGCGCCCGGGTGGCGGCGTGGCCATCGAACACGATGACACCCACGGCGGCTCGGTGCCCGCTCTGCTGCGGGCCCGCCGCGTGCTCACAGATGTGCAGGAGCATCCCGACCTGGTCGGGCGGCCGCGCTTCGCGACCGCCCGCCGGACCTACCCGGACGAGCCGGCGGACTGACGGCAAGGTTCCCTTCCGCAGCTCAGCGGCGGGAACGAGCGGGCCGGGCGTTCGGTGACACGAAGGTTCCCGTGCACACCTTCGGCCCGGCCGCGCGACGGAAGTGACAGGCCGGTTCCCTTCCTTACTCCGCCGGTGTCTCCTCGCCGAGCCCGTTAACGAACTCCCGCAGCAGGGCGTTGAACTCCGCGGGGCGCTCCCGGTTCGGCCAGTGCCCGCTGTTGGGCAGCACCCGCAGCGTCGAGTTCGGGATCGCCGCTGCGGTGTCGCGGGCCGCGGCGACCGGGATCAGCGCGTCCTGCTCACCGTGGATGACCGTGGTCGGGCACGACACGCGGCCGAGCTGCGGGAGGTGGTTGATGTTCATGGCGCGGCGGCCGATGGCATCGCCGTGCCAGTCGGCGAACACCGAACGGCGAACTCGGGCCTCGGCGACGACCTCGTCGACGATGGACTCCAGGTCGGTGACCTTGGTGGCGTCGGCGAAGAAGATGCGGCTGAGCGCGGTGCGGGTCAGCGCACGGCTACGGCGCAGCAGGTTCGCCGCCACGCGGCCGCTGAGGTCGGTGTGCATGAGCAGGTAGGTGAGCAGGTGCCGGGGCATCCGGTGCTGCATACCGGTGCTGTCGACCAGTGCCAGTGCACGCACGCGTTGCGGGTGGCGCAGCGTGAAACCAGCGGCGATGCTGCCGCCCATGGACAGGCCGACCAGGATCGCCTGCGGGACCTGCCAGGTGTCGAGCAGCCACCGGAGCACTTCCTCGAAGGTGCGCTGGTTGGCTCGGCCGCGCCACGCGGTGCTGCCGCCCTGGCCGGGTAGGTCGGGTGCGAACACCCGGTGGTCTGCCGCCAGCGTCCCGATGGTGTTTCGCCAGCTCAGCAGGGCGTTGTCCGGACCGCCACCGTGCAGCAGGACTACCGGCGTACCGGAGGTTCCCGCTCGGTAGTACCGGATCGTGCCTGCCGGGAATTCGATCTGATCGACCTCGACACCCTGGGGTGGGGCGGTCATCGCTGGTGTGCTCCTCTGGTTGTCCGTATTGCTACCCGTGGCCGGGAGACGTCCGCGACCGCGCCTTCGTTGCGATGGCGGTGCTCACACGGAGGTGATCTCGCGCGGAAGCGCTGGTGTTATCCAGTCAGGATGCACCGAGTCGGTGATCTGCCGCACCGCTCGAAAGGGTTGCAAGTGGGCGTGCCAGGATTCGAGGAGTGAGCACCGTTTTTGACTGCACCACTCCGGACAATCGGGAGGCCGGTCTGGCCGCCGCGGCGAACAGCGTTCGCGCAGGTGGGCTCGTCGTGCTTCCCACCGACACGGTTTACGGGATCGGGGCCGACGCCTTCGACGCCAACGCGGTCCAGGCGCTGCTGGCGGCCAAGGGGCGCGGCCCGGACATGCCGGTGCCGGTGCTGGTCGGGTCCTGGTCCACTGTCGATGGGCTGGTGATGTCGGTTCCGCAGCAGGCTCGCGCGCTGATCGAGGCGTTCTGGCCCGGTGGGCTCTCGCTGGTGCTGCAGCAGGCCCCGTCGCTGAACTGGAACCTGGGGGAGACCCGCGGCACCGTGAACCTGCGGATGCCCTTGCACCCGGTTGCGCTGGACCTGCTGCGCGAGGTCGGCCCGATGGCCGTTTCCAGCGCCAACCGCACCGGGCACCCGCCCGCGGCGACCGCCGCCGAGGCCGAGGAGCAGCTGGGCGACCGCGTGCAGACCTACTTGGACGGCGGGCCATCGGGGGAGGCGGTTCCGTCCACCATCGTCGATCTCACGCAGGGGCAGCCGCGGGTGTTGCGCGATGGCGCGGTGACCAGAGAACAGCTGACCGACGTGCTCGGCGTGGAGATTGAAGCGGACCGGTGACAGCGTCCGCGTCGGCGATCGATAGCGTTGGGCACGCACCAAAATCGCCCGCGCGCGCCGGGTTCGCGCGGGACGCCCGTGTTCGCCAGGTTGCGGACCGGCATTGGGACCGCGATTCGAGCATGCGACGAGGAGCGCCGGGTTTGAGTACTCCGTTCTGGGGGCGAAACATCGACATCGCGCGCTTGCGCGGGTGAGCCACCGGTATGGACGACACACCTTGGGCGCCAGTCGGGCTACCAGCCCGTGAGTACCTGCTGGTCCTGCTCACCGCCGCGGTCACGACGTTCCTGCTGACCGGGCTGGTGCGGCTGCTGGCGATCCGGGTCGGCGCGGTGGCCTATCCGCGCGTCCGGGACGTGCACGTCAAGCCGATGCCCCGGATGGGCGGGGTGGCGATGTACGGCGGGGTGCTGGCCGCGATGTTCCTGGCCGCCAACCTGCCGGCGCTCTCCCGCGGGTTCACCTACTCGAAGGATTCCTTGGCGGTGGTCATCGCCGGAGGCCTGATCGTGCTGGTCGGCGCGCTCGACGACCGGTTCGAGCTGGACTCGCTGACCAAGCTGGCAGGCCAGGTCACCGCCGCCGGGATCTTGGTGCTCTCCGGCGTGCAGTGGTTCCTGCTGTGGGTTCCGTGGGGCGGCGTCGAGGGGCACGTGGGTCAGCTGCTGGTGCTGGGCAGCACCCAGGGGCAGCTGCTGACCGTGCTGCTGGTCGTGGCGATGATCAACGCGATGAACTTCGTCGACGGTCTCGACGGGCTGGCTTCGGGGATCGGTCTGATCTCCGCTGCGGCGACGTTCGTGTTCTGCCTGGGCGTGCTGGATCGCCAGAACGGTGACGTCACCGCTTACCCGCCCGCGCTGATCGCCGCGGCCATCGCCGGTGCCTGCCTGGGCTTCCTGCCGCACAACTTCCAGCCGGCCAAGATCTTCATGGGCGATTCCGGATCGATGCTGATCGGTCTGATGCTGGCCACCGCGAGCACCTCGGCTTCGGGGCGGATCCTGCCCACCGCGGGCGACGGTGCCGGACCCGGCGACACGATCGCCCTGCTCTCGCCGCTGCTGGTGGTCGCCGCGGTGCTGTTCGTCCCGCTGCTGGACCTGATCATGGCGGTGGTCCGCCGCACTCGCGCGGGCAAGAGCCCCTTCCACGCCGACAAGATGCACCTGCACCACCGGCTGCTGGAAATCGGACATTCGCAGCGCCGCGCGGTACTGCTCATCTACCTGTGGGCGGCGGTGATCGCCTTCGGTGCGGTGTCGTTGACGCTGTTCAACGCGGTGCTGGTGGCATGGGTCGTCGCTCTGGCGGTGCTGCTGGCGGCTATCATTTCGTTGATCCCGCGCATGCGAACCCGAGCCGATCGAGAGTCCTGATGAGCGAAGCAGCCGAGCCGGACGCCGGCGAGCAGGAGAACCCGCACGCCCAGGTCGTGCGCAGGCTGGCCTCGGCGATGCTGCGCACCGCGTTGTGGCCGGGCGTGGCGGCCGTTGCCGTCGGAGCGATCGTCGCGACGTTGCTGGCCGGCACGTCCGGCTTGGCCGGCGCGCTGATCGGTGGCGTGGTGGCCTTCGGCTCGTCGCTGCTGACGATCTGGCTGATGCGGTTCACCGGCGGCATGAACCCGAACTTCGTGATGGTCGTGGCGCTCGGCGGCTACGTGGGCAAGATGCTCGTGCTGCTGGTGGTGATGACGTTGCTGGGGACCATCGCGTTCATCCACCGCGAGTCGCTGGCGCTCACCTTCCTGGCCACCGTGATGGTGTGGGCCGGTGCCGAGGTGGTTGCCTTCAAACGGACCAAGATCCCTACCGTCATTCCGGGTAACTGAACCGTTTCGACGGCCTAACCTGCGCCTACCGATGGGTGGAATCTGAGAAGTAGGCCACCGGCATGTCGGGTGACTACGTACTCGCTGGTAAGGTCTGCTCCGAAATTAGCCTTCCCTGCCTCACGCGGGTCGAAGGACAAACGCAGGGAAGGCCCTCGGATCACCTTTCGGTGGGGGAGGGCCCCTCCGCGTACCGGATCCTGTATCGGGTACGTTAAAAGCAAAACGTGACGATTCCCCCGGAAGAGTGAAGTTCGGCCGGGAGAACCGGAAGGAGCCCAGTTGGGCGCGCTGATGCTGGCCCAAGGCGGAACGTTCCAGCCGCCGGACGCCGAAAGCTTTTTCCTTCCGCCGATCTTCGGCGGAGTTACCAAGCCGATCGCTCTCGTCGTGGCTTCGGCGATCATCGTGGGCGCCTACTACCTGATCGCCACCCGGAACATGAAGCTCGTCCCGGGCAAGGGACAGTTTGTGGCTGAGTTCACATACGAGTTCACCCGCAACAAGATCGCGCGTGAGCAGATCGGCGCCAAGGACTTCCGTCCGTTTGTGCCGCTGATCTTCGCCCTGTTCACCTTTGTTTTGGTGAACAACCTTTTCGGCATCATCCCGTTCATCCAGTTCCCCACCATGTCCAAGATCGGCTTCCCGATCGCGCTGGCCATCGTGGTGTACGTGGTCTTCCACGGTGTCGGCTTCGCCCGGCACGGGTTCTTCGGGTACTTCAAGCACGTCATGTTCCCGCCCGGGGTGCCGAAGCCGATCTACGTCCTGCTGTCGCCGATCGAGTTCCTGCAGAAGTTCGTCGCCCAGCCGGCCGCTCTGGCGGTGCGAGTCTTCGCGGCGATGTTCGCGGGACACCTGATCCTGATGGTGTTCACCATGGGCGGTGAGTACCTGCTGATCGAGGCGAGCGCGGCGTTCAAGCCCGTGTCCATCGTGGCCTTCGCCTTCGCCATCGCCCTGACTTTCGTCGAAGCCCTGATTCAGGTGCTGCAGGCCTACATCTTCGCGCTGCTGACCGCGAACTTCATCGGCGCGGCGCTGGCCGAGGGTCACTGAGAAAAAGACCGGGCGACGACAAAGACTTTCCCACCCGCAAAGGACCTGTCGATCCGCCCTTCCTAAGCGGACCGAGTGAAAGGTAGTGAAAGTGAGCAACATCGTTCTCGCGCAGGCCTCCGAGGCCGCGGCCAACATCAACCCCGGTCTTGCCGCGATCGGCTACGGCCTGGGCGCCATCGGCCCCGGTGTCGGTGTGGGTCTGATCTGGGCCGCCGTCATCAACGGCACCGCCCGCCAGCCGGAGGCCCAGGGTCAGCTGCAGGGCATCGCCTGGATTTCCTTCGTTCTGGTCGAGGTGCTGGCGCTGATCGGTCTGGTCATCTACTTCATCGCGTCGGCTGCCTGATCTGACGGCTAAAGAGCGTTGGGAGGCGTTGTGGTGAAGACCCAGATGCTGTTGGCCGCTGAAGGCGGGCACAACCCGATTATCCCGGCCCCTGCCGAGATCGTGGTCGGTCTGATCGCGTTCCTGCTGCTGCTGTTCGTGCTCTGGAAGTACGCGGTTCCGCGCTTCGAGAAGCTCTACGCCGAGCGTAGTGAGCGGATCGAGGGCGGCATCGCCAAGGCCGAGGCCGCGCAGGCCGAGGCACAGCGGACGCTCGAGCAGTACAAGGAACAGCTGGCCGAGGCCCGTGCGGAAGCGGCCCGGATCCGCGACGACGCCCGTGCCGAGGGTCAGCAGATCCTGGAGGAGATGCGCACTCAGGCTCAGACCGAGTCGGATCGCATCGTCAGCCAGGGTGAGGCGCAGCTGGCGCACCAGCGGGCTCAGATCGTCGCCGAGCTGCGCGCCGACCTGGGTCGTCAGGCCGTCGACCTGGCCGGCCGAGTGGTCGGCGAGTCCCTCGAGGACGAGGCCCGCCGTCGTGGAACCGTCGACCGGTTCCTCGACGACCTGGAGGCCACCGCGGCCCGGTCCGAGTCCTGAACCGAACGAAAGGCGCTGAGAGTTGAGCACCCTCGTGAACGCCGCGAGCCGTGAGGCAATGGCAGCCAGTGAGCTGCAGTTGCTGCAGGCCACCGACGGGGCTCAGGCCGCGGAGATCACCGGGCTCGCCGACGAGCTGTTCGGCGTAGCCGCACTGCTGGGCCGCGAGTCCACCCTGCGGCGCGCGCTCGCCGACGCCTCCACCGAGCCGCGAGCCAGGGAAGACCTGGCCCGCGGCCTCCTGGAGGGCAAGCTCGGCGCGCGCTCGCTGCCGGTGGTCGTCGAGGCCGTCCGTGCCCGCTGGTCCCGTCCGTCCGACCTGGTCAACGGGTTGGAGCGGCTGGGGCGCACCGCGCTGCTGGTGCAGGCCGAGCGGGCAGGCCGACTCGACAACGTCGAGGACGAGCTGTTCCGGCTCGGCCGGATCATCTCCTCCGAGGTGGACCTGGAGCGGCTGCTGTCGGACCCCACCGGGGATCCGGCGGGCAAGACCGCCGTGCTGGACCAGCTGGTCGAGGGCAAGGTCGAGCCCGTGACCCTCGAACTGGTCCGCCAGCTCGTGGCCCGGCCGCACGGCCAGCGGGTCAGCGAGGGGCTGGAAGAGCTGGCCGAGCTGTCGGCAAAGCGCCGCGAACGCTCGGTGGCGCACATCCGCTCTGCGTTCCCCCTCAACGAGGAACAGCAGCAGCGGTTGGCGGACACCCTGCAGCGGATCTACGCCCGCCCGATCGCTTTGCACTTCGAGATCGACCCCGAGGTCAAGGGCGGGCTGCTGATCAAGGTCGGTGACGAGGTCATCGACGGCAGCGTGGCGGGCCGCCTGCAGATGTTGCGGCGCGACCTGGCCGACTGAGCCGACTTAGCGACGTGCCGCGCTCGCCGAGAGGCCGGGCGCGGCACGCAACACCAACTCCCTTCCAAGAACGAACCGAGGGCAGGAACGAGACATGGCGGAGCTGACGATCTCGTCGGACGAGATCCGCAGTGCGATCGAGAATTACGTCTCCAGCTACTCCCCGGAGGTCAGCCGCGAGGAGGTCGGGGTCGTCACCGATACTGGTGACGGCATCGCCCATGTCGAGGGCCTGCCTTCGGTCATGACCGAGGAACTGCTGGAGTTCCCCGGCGGCATCTACGGTGTCGCGATGAACCTGGAGTCCCAGGAGATCGGTGCGGTCATCCTCGGTGACGCCGAGAAGATCGAAGAGGGCCAGGAAGTCAAGCGCACCGGTCGGGTCATGTCGACCCCGGTCGGCGACAACTTCATGGGCCGCGTCGTGAACTCGCTGGGCGAGCCCATCGACGGCCTCGGCGAGATCAAGGCCGAGAACGACCGCGCCCTCGAGCTGCAGGCCGCGACGGTCGTGCAGCGCCAGGGCGTCGGCGAGCCGATGCAGACCGGTATCAAGGCCATCGACGCGATGACCCCGATCGGTCGCGGGCAGCGCCAGCTGCTCATCGGTGACCGCAAGACCGGTAAGACCACGGTCGCGGCCGACACGATCATCAACCAGAAGGCCAACTGGGACAGCGGCGACCCGAACAAGCAGGTTCGCTGCATCTACGTCGCGATCGGCCAGAAGGGCTCCACGATCGCCGGTGTGAAGCGGTCGCTGGAAGAGGCCGGCGCGATGGAGTACACGACCATCGTCGCGGCCCCGGCTTCCGACTCGCCGGGTCTGAAGTGGCTGGCCCCGTACACCGGTTCGGCCATCGGCCAGCACTGGATGTACCAGGGCAAGCACGTTCTGATCGTCTTCGACGACCTCACCAAGCAGGCCGAGGCCTACCGAGCGCTGTCGCTGCTGCTGCGCCGTCCGCCGGGGCGCGAGGCCTACCCGGGTGACGTCTTCTACCTGCACTCCCGCCTGCTGGAGCGCTGCGCGAAGCTGTCCGACGACATGGGCGCCGGTTCGATGACGGGTCTGCCGATCATCGAGACCAAGGCGAACGACGTGTCGGCCTACATTCCGACCAACGTCATCTCCATTACCGACGGTCAGTGCTTCCTGCAGTCCGACTTGTTCAACTCGGGTCAGCGGCCCGCCATCGACGTCGGTATCTCGGTGTCGCGTGTCGGTGGTTCCGCGCAGATCAAGGCGATGAAGAGCGTTGCCGGTTCGCTGCGGCTGGACCTGGCCCAGTACCGCGAGCTGGAGGCGTTCTCCGCTTTCGCATCGGACCTGGACGCCGCGTCGAAGGCCCAGCTGGACCGCGGTGCCCGCCTGATGGAGGTCCTCAAGCAGGGCCAGGGCGAGCCGATGCCGGTCGAGGAAGAGGTCGTCTCGCTGTTCGTGTCCACCAAGGGCCACCTCGACGACGTGGCGTTGAACGACGTCAAGCGCTTCGAGCAGGAGTTCCTGGGGCACATGCGGCGCGCCCACGAGACCACGCTCAAGGACATCGTCGAGACCGGCAAGCTGTCGGCCGATGGCGAGAAGGCCATCGCGGACGCGGTCGAGGACTTCAAGAAGCAGTTCACCGGTTCCGAGGGCACTCCGGCGCCGAGCGCCCCGGAAGCCGAGGCACTGGCAGCCGACGAGGTCGGGCAGGAGACCGTGAAGGTCGACAAGCCCGAACCGAAGAAGTGACCGGGTAAGTTATGGCTTCACTTCGGGAACTCCGGAACCGCATCCGGTCGATCAAATCGACCCGGAAGATCACCAAGGCGCAGGAGCTCATCGCTACCTCGCGCATCATGAAGGCACAGGCCAGGGTCGAGGCGTCGCGTCCGTACGCCGAGGAGATCACCAAGGTCCTGTCCGCGCTGGCCGACGAGAGCACGTTGGACCACCCGTTGCTGACCGAGCGCTCGAACCCGAAGCGCGCCGGTGTGCTGGTCGTGACCAGTGACCGCGGATTCTGCGGCGGCTACAACTCCAACGTGATCAGGGCGGCGGAGGAGCTGCAGACGCTGCTGCGCTCGCAGGGCAAGGAGCCGGTCCTGTACGTCATCGGCCGCAAGGGCGAGTCGTACTACCGGTTCCGTCAGCGGCACGTCGAGGCGAGCTGGTCCGGGTTCAGCGACCGGCCGGACTACGGCGACGCGTCCAACGTCGGCGAGACCATGGTCAAGGCGTTCCTCGCGGGCGCCGACGACTACCTCGACCACCCGGGCACAGACGGTAAGCTGGGCGTGGACGAACTGCACATGGTGCACACCGAGTTCGTCTCGATGCTCACGCAGAAGCCGGTCGTGCGTCGGGTTGCTCCGATGGAGGTCGAGTACACCGACGAGCGCAAGCCCAAGCCCGCCTTCGAGTTCGAGCCGGACGCCGAGACGCTGTTCGACGCGTTGCTGCCGAAGTACATCAAGACCCGGCTGTTCGCGGGTCTGCTGGACGCGGCGGCTTCGGAACACGCGGCTCGACGCACGGCGATGAAGTCGGCGACGGACAACGCGGACGAGTTGATCCGCAACCTCAGCCGCGAGGCCAACCAGGCCCGCCAGGCCCAGATCACCCAGGAAATCAGCGAGATCGTCGGCGGTGTCGAGGCGCTCTCGTCCGCAGGAAGTGAGTGACATGACTGCTGCTACTGCCACTAGCACTGGCACGGGCCGCGTCGTCCGGGTACTCGGCCCGGTCGTGGACGTCGAGTTCCCTCGTGACCAGGTGCCGGACCTGAACAACGCTCTGACGGTGGATATCACCGCCGAGGGCATGGCAAAGACGCTGACCCTCGAGGTCGCCCAGCACCTGGGTGACAGCGTGGTCCGCACGATCTCCATGCAGCCCACCCAGGGCTTGGTGCGCGGCGTGACCGTCACCGACTCGGGCGCCGGTATCTCCGTCCCGGTCGGCGACGTCGTCAAGGGCCACGTGTTCAACGCGCTGGGCCACTGCCTCGACGAGCCGGGCTACGCCTCGGACGCCGAGAAGTGGGGCATCCACCGCAAGGCGCCGGCCTTCGACCAGCTCGAGGGCAAGACCGAGATGCTGGAGACCGGCATCAAGGTGATCGACCTGCTCACCCCGTACGTGCAGGGTGGCAAGATCGGTCTGTTCGGTGGTGCCGGTGTCGGCAAGACCGTTCTGATCCAGGAGATGATCCGCCGAGTCGCCAAGAACTTCGGTGGTACCTCCGTGTTCGCCGGTGTCGGTGAGCGCACCCGTGAGGGCAACGACCTCTGGACGGAGATGGCGGAGTCCGGCGTGCTCGCCGACACCGCCCTGGTCTTCGGTCAGATGGACGAGCCGCCGGGGACGCGTATGCGCGTGGCGCTGTCGGCGCTGACGATGGCGGAGTACTTCCGCGACGTCCAGAACCAGGACGTGCTGCTGTTCATCGACAACATCTTCCGGTTCACCCAGGCGGGCCAGGAGGTTTCCACCCTGCTGGGCCGGATGCCCTCCGCCGTGGGTTACCAGCCGACGCTGGCCGACGAGATGGGTGAGCTGCAGGAGCGGATCACCTCCACCCGCGGTCGGTCGATTACGTCGATGCAGGCCATTTACGTGCCTGCGGACGACTACACCGACCCGGCCCCGGCGACGACCTTCGCCCACCTGGACGCGACCACGGAGCTCTCCCGTGCGATTACGCAGAAGGGTATTTACCCGGCCGTGGACCCGCTGGCTTCCAGCTCCACGATCCTCGACCCGGCGATCGTCGGCGACGAGCACTACCGGGTGGCCCAGGAGGTCAAGCGGATCCTGCAGAAGTACAAGGAGCTGCAGGACATCATCGCCATCCTCGGTATGGACGAGCTGTCCGAAGAGGACAAGGTGACGGTGCAGCGCGCGCGTCGCATCGAGCGCTACCTGTCGCAGAACTTCTACGTCGCGAAGCAGTTCACCGGTCAGGAGGGCTCCTTCGTTCCGCTGAAGGAGACCGTCGAGGCCTTCGACAAGCTGTGCAAGGGCGACTTCGACCACTACCCGGAGCAGGCGTTCCTGTCCATCGGTGGCCTCGAGGACCTCGAGCAGGCGTACAAGAAGTACACCGAGCAGTGATCCGCCACCCCGTCCACGGGGTGTGCGATACCGGCAAACGGGGTCGGGGCCCTGCGGGTCCCGACCCCCTTTGCCACTAGGCACTTCCAACCTGGCCAGTCACGATTGCCCTACTGGCGTTGGCTAGACTGCTGGGCATACACCCGACAAAGGAGACGCGCGTGGCCAACATGTCCGTCCAACTGGTCGCCGTCGAGCGCCTGCTGTGGTCCGGTGAAGCGACTTCGGTCGTCGCGCAGACCACCGAAGGCGAGATCGGCATTCTGCCGGGGCACGAGCCGGTCCTCGGCCAGCTGATCGAGGGTGGCGTGGTGCGCATCAACACCACCGACAACGACACCGTCACCGCTGCGGTCCACGGCGGCTTCCTGTCGGTCACCGGGGATGGGGTCAGCGTGCTCGCCGAGGACGCTGAGCTCTCTCAGGAGATCGACGTGGCCAAGGCCCGCGAAGAGGTAAACAGCGGCGACGAGCAGGCCCGAACACAGGCTGCCGCCCGATTGCGAGCAGCGGGCCAGACGGACTGAGCCGCTCGTATGGGTTCGCCGGTCGTGTTCCTCGTGGTGTTGCTGGGGCTGCTTGTGCTTGCGGCCCTGCTCATCGGGGTGCTCGCCTGGCGAAGGTTGCGCGAGCTCCGCGTCGGAGGCATCGACGTGGCCCTCCGCGCCACCAGGAACGGCAGGGGCCGCGGCTGGAATCTCGGGGTGGCGCACTACCGAGGTGAGGAGTTCGCCTGGTATCGCATCCTGAGCCTGCGGTCCGGGCCGAACTGGGTGATCAACCGGCACACCGTGGAGATCGCGCAACGCCGCGAACCCACGGGTGCGGAGGCGTACGCGATGCCTGCCGGATCCACTGTCCTGGACCTCACGGGCCCGGACCTGGAACTGGCCATGAACTCCGATGCCCTGACCGGCTTCCTGTCCTGGTTGGAGTCGGCACCTCCGGGGCGCTCGGTGCCCAGAGCATCGTGAACCGACCAGGAAATGGCGGGGTCCTGCGGGGCCCCGCTTTTTCGTGTCCGGGGTTCGAGCAGGGGAACCTTTCTGTCACTACGGCTCGGGCACGCGTATCCCCAGTTCAGGCCACGTACCGGTGATCATTTTCTCGCCCCGGCTTCGTCCTCGAGCAGCCGCGCTTGACGCCTGGTCTCGTACCTGGTCAGAACCACTCCGCCGGGAAATGTTCGCGTCTCCACCAGGTTCAGGTTGACCCAGCTATCCAGCGCGGTGAAGAACGGCGTGCCGCCGCCCACCAGGATCGGATGGGTCACGATCGCGTACTCGTCGATCAGGCCGGACCGCATGGCTGTCCCGGCGAGCGTTGCGCCACCAACCCTCATCGGCTCGCCGTCCTCGGCCTTGAGCTGCGTGATCTCCGCGACCGCGTCACCGGTGACCAGGCGCGTGTTCCAGTCGACCTTCTCCGTGACCGAGGAGAACACCACCTTCGGCGTGTCGCGCCAGTTCCGCGCGAACTCGATCTCCGCGGGAGTGGCATTGGGCTGCTGGTCGCCCGTCGGCCAGTAGGAACTCATTGCCTCCCACAGCTTGCGCCCATACAGCAGCAAGCCGATCGCCCGCTCCTGATCGAGCCACCACTGGAACAGCTCGTCGCTCGGCTCGCTCCACCCGAGGTCGTCGCCGGGCGCGGCGATGTAGCCATCCAACGTCAGGTTCATGCCGTAGATCAGTTTCCGCATCGCGCCATGCCTTCCGTCAGTCGGTCTCGGAAGTCAGACCGGTTCAGCGCACGAAACTGAGCGGTACGTGTTCCGCGTCGTAGGGAAGGGCCGGCCACGAGCCCGGTTGTTCGATCCGCTGTATACGCAGCGCGCAGGCCAAAACTGATCGACAGGGGACCTTCCTGTCACTTCCAGCGGCCCGATGACAGGAAGGTTCCCCTGCTCGTCTCCAGGGCTGTCTCGGGGCTGGGCGGACAACGTCCGCAGTGCGGAGCCCGTTGCAGGTCGGGCGAACTTTCGGGGAGACACTGGTCGGGTGACCGAGCAGAACTTCACCATCGACTCCGAGCCGTACGAGAGCTCCGAGGCTCAGAACGTGCTGGCTGAGTACGTCGCTGAGCTGGAGCAGCGGTTCCCGGGTGGGTTCGACACCGCGCGCGCCGCGCCGCCCGCGAAGGACGCCTTCATCCCGCCGAACGGGGTCTTCCTTCTCGTGCGCGCTGGCGGCCGTGCTCTGGGATGCGGCGCGGTGCGCAGGCGTGAGAGCGGGATCGCCGAGATTCGTCGGATGTGGATTTCTCCTGCGCTACGCGGCAGGGGAGTGGGCAAGGCGCTACTGGCCGCGCTGGAAGAGCACGCGCGGGAGCTGGGCTGCACCGAGGTGCGGTTGGACACCGCTTCCGAGCTCACCGAGGCGCGGGCGCTCTACGCCAAGGCCGGGTACCGCGAGGTGCCCGCCTACAACGACAACTCCTATGCCGCGCATTGGTTCGCGAAAACTCTTGGTTGATCGAGCTTCGAGCCGATTACGCTGGATTCGTGCGCATTGAGGTCTCCGGGTACGACCACCCGGATTCGGTTCGGTTGATCGAGGACCTGCAGCAGGAGTACGTCCGCCGCTACGGCGAGCCGGACCTCACCCCGGTCGATCCTGCGGAGTTCTCGGCGCCCGAAGGCCTGTTCATGATCGGATATCTCGATGATCGTCCGGTGGCCTCCGGCGGCTGGCGAGTGCACACCGCCGATGAACCGGGCTTTCAGGACGGCGACGTCGAACTCAAGCGCATGTACATCGTGCCGGAGGAGCGCGGCAAGGGGTTGTCGCGGCGGATGCTCTCCGAGCTGGAGACCTCTGCCGCGCTCGCCGGGCACAAGCGGCTGGTTCTCGAGACCGGCACTCGCCAGCCCGAGGCCATCGGGCTGTACCTCTCCGCCGGTTATGTCGAGACCGTCAAGTTCGGTGTCTACCGGGACGACCCGCTGAGCAGGTGCTTCGCCAAGGAGATCTAGCCCGCGGCTGCGGGTCGCAGACCCATCGTGCGGTGCGCCCGCCGTTGTTCCACCGGCCCGCCCCGGTTTCGGATCCTGCGCGGACTAGGCGTTGCCGCCCGGCTTCCAGAGCACGTCGCCGTCCGGGTTCGCCGCTCGGGCGAGGATGAAAAGCAGGTCCGAGAGCCGGTTGAGGTACTTCGCTGGCAGCGGCGAGGTGCCCTCCTCATCGGCTTCCTGCAAGCTCCAGGCCGACCGCTCAGCCCGTCGCGCCACGCACCGCGCCTGGTGCAGCAGCGCGCCACCGGGAGTGCCACCGGGAAGGATGAAGGACTCGAGCTTGCCGAGGCGTTCGTTGAACTCGTCGCACCAGCTCTCGAGCCGCTCGATGTAGGCGTCGGTGACACGCAGCGGGGGATAGGGCGGATCGTCGATCACCGGTGTGGACAAATCGGCGCCGACGTCGAACAGGTCGTTTTGCACCGCGCGCAGCACCGAGACGATCTCCTCGTCGAGCTGTGCGGTGGCCAGGGCGACACCCAGCACGGAGTTCGTCTCGTCCACGTCGGCGTAGGCGATCAGGCGTGGGTCGGTTTTGTGCACTTTGGAGTTGTCCGACAGGCGCGTGGTGCCCGCATCGCCGGCCCGTGTGTAGATCTTCGTCAGGTGGACAGCCATGCCCACAGCCTAGGGGGAGCAGGCGGGCTCGGGTGTCGGCAGAAAGGTTCCCCGCTCGGGTTGGTGCGGAGAAAGGTTCCCTTCATGCGCTCCACCCGCTCCGATGCCCGCGGCGCAGGGGCCGTAACCTCGTTTCCTGTGAGTGAGCATTTCCGGGTACACGGCGGAGCCCGCCTCGTCGGCGCGGTGGACGTGGTCGGGGCGAAGAACAGCGTGTTGAAGCTGATGGCGGCTGCGCTGCTGGCCGAGGGCACTACGACGCTCGTCAATGCCCCGGAGATCTTGGACGTTCCCCTGATGGCCGATGTGCTGCGCAGCCTCGGCTGCGAGGTGTCCATCGATGGTGGCACCGTGCACATCACCACCCCGGCGTCGATCAGCCACGAGGCCATCTCGCCATCGATGGGCAAGCTGCGTGCCTCGGTGTGCGTGCTGGGGCCGTTGGTGGCGCGTTGCCGGCGCGCCGAGGTGACGCTGCCGGGTGGTGACGCGATCGGATCGCGGCCGCTGGACATGCATCAGAACGGGCTGCGGCAGTTGGGCGCCACCAGTCACATCAAGCACGGCGCGGTGGTGGCCGAGGCGGAGAACCTCTACGGCGCGCAGATCTGGCTGGACTTCCCGAGCGTGGGCGCGACGGAGAACATCCTGATGGCGGCCGTGCTCGCCGAGGGAACCACGGTGATCGACAACGCGGCGCGCGAGCCGGAGATCATCGATCTGTGCGTGATGCTGCAGCAGATGGGTGCCAAGATCGAAGGTTCTGGCACCTCCACGCTGACGGTGCACGGGGTGAGTTCGCTCAAGGCGGTCGAACATCGCGTGATCGGTGACCGGATCGTGGGTGCGACCTGGGCGTTCGCCGCGGCCGCGACTCGTGGCGACGTCACGGTGCGCGGGGTGGACCCGCAGCACGTGAACCTGGTTCTGGAGAAGCTGCGCAGTGCGGGCGCGGAGGTCACCAACGGCGACGAGAGCTTCCGCATCGTCATGCCGCAACGCCCGCAGGCCGTCGACTACGTGACGCTGCCCTACCCGGGCTTCCCGACCGACCTGCAACCCATGGCGCTGGCGCTGTCGGCGGTGGCCGACGGCACCTCGATGATCACCGAGAATCTCTTCGAATCCCGGTTCCGCTTCATCGAAGAGCTGGTGCGGATGGGCGCGGACGCGCGCACCGATGGTCACCACGCGGTGGTGCGCGGCATGGAGCGGCTCTCCAGCGCTCCGGTGTGGGCGACCGACATCCGCGCCGGCGTCGGGCTGGTGCTGGCCGGGTTGTGCGCGGAGGGGCCGACCGAGGTGTGGGACACGTTCCACATCGATCGCGGTTACCCGAGTTTCGTGGAGAACCTGCGCAGCATGGGCGCCGATATCGAGCGCGTCGTGGACTGATCGGTGAGCGCGTCGTGGACTGATCGGTGAGGGTCGCCGGTGCGGCCCATCGCTGCACTTGAAGATCATCGGTGGCTGGAACCCGATAGGGCCAGCCGAATTCCGGAAAGGGAACCGTTGAGCACCTCTACGCGGGTCGGCCGGATCGTGACCTTCACCGCGAAGCCCGGTCGTGGTGAGGAACTCGCTTCGGTGATGCTGCAGATCGCCGAGGGACTTCGCGGGTCGATGGGTTGCGAGCTCTACGTGGTCAGCGTGGACGCTGCCGAGCCCGACAAGGTGCGGGTCATCGAGACGTGGACCGACCTCAAGAGCGCCGACGCGGCGTTGGCGACCACGGTGGCCACGCACGCCGACGTCGACCTCAACGAGCTGCTGGACATGCTCGTCGAACCACCGGAGCAGCTCGACGTGAACCCGCTGGGCGGAGTCGGGCTCTGATCACTCGCCGCGGCGTTCGCGCAGCAGGAGCAGGGTGTAGGCCGCGATCGACTGGGCGTCGGTGACCGCGCCGGTTTCGATCATCTTCTCGAATTCGGAGCGCTCCACCCAGGCCGTCCTCATGTCCTGCTCTTCGAGCTCGCGGGAGTGCTCGCCCTGGGTGAGTCCGGTGGCGAGGAAAACCCGGCCGCGCTGGCTGGACATTCCCGGCGCGACGTCGAGCGTGCCCAGCTCCTGCATGTGTGCTGCGCGCAGGCCGGTCTCCTCGCGCAGTTCGCGCGCGGCCAGTTCCGCTGGCTCCACATCGGCTCGGTCCGGCGCTGTACCCTGCGGAAACTCCCAGCGCCGAATGCCGATCGGGTAGCGGAACTGCTCGACGAGGTGCACCCGGGAGTCGTCGAGGGCGATCACGAGCGCGTAGGTCGGCTTGTCGATGACGCCGTAGACGCCCTCGGAGCCGTCATCGCGTCGGACGTCGTCCTCGCGCACCACCATCCACGGGTTCGCATAGATCTCGCGGCTGCTCATCTGCTCCATGCGGCAATGGTGCCCGACAGCGGCGGTCGAACCGGTGAAGGGAGGCGTTGATCTTCCCAGCCGGGCATCGGCGTTGCGAGCGCTGTTGGTCGATGCGAATGGGGGCGTCGCGGTGGGGCGATGAAGGGAACCTTTCGGTCAGCACCGCCCCACCCTCGACCGCGACTTGCGCAGCGGCCTATTCGACCGGCGCGGCGGTGTCGTTGAGCTGCGACTTGCGCATCCCGTAGCCGAAGTAGACCGCCAGACCGACCGCGGTCCAGATCGCGAAGGCCAGCCAGGTGATCGAGTCGAGCCCGGTGATCAGGTACAGGCACAGCCCGAGCCCGAGCAGCGGCACGATCGGCATCAGCGGTGTCTTGAAGCCGCGAGGCAGCTCGGGACGTGTCCGGCGCAGGATGACCACGCCGATGTTGACCAGCCCGAACGCGATCAAGGTGCCGATGCTGGTGGCCTCGGCGAGCTGGTTGAGCGGCACGACCGAGGCGAGCAGAGCCACCACACCGCCGACCAGCAGGGTGTTGCGGGACGGGACCAAGCGGTGGTTGACCTTGGAGAACATCTTCGGCATCAGACCGTCCCGGGACATCGCGACCAGGATTCGGGTCTGTCCGTAGAGGACCGTCAGCACCACCGAGGCGATCGCGATGACGGCGCCCAGCGAGAGGATCACCGCGGGCCAACCCTGCCCGGTGACCACGCGCAAGGCGGTGGCCAGCGATGCTTCGGAATCGCCTAGGGCGTCGGAACCGACCGCGCCGACCGCGGCGAAGGACACCAGAACGTAGATCGCGGTGACGATGAGCAGCGACAGGACGATCGCCCGCGGCATGTCCCGCTTGGGGTTGCGGGCTTCTTCGCCGGCGGTCGAGGCCGCGTCGAAACCGATGAACGAGAAGAACACGGCCGAGGCGCCCACCGAGATGCCCGCGAAACCGGTCGGGGCGAACGGGGCCATGTTTCCCGACCGGAAGCCGGTGAAGGCCACCGCCACGAAGAAGACCAGCACCGCGATCTTGAGCAGGGTGGTGATCGTGGTCACCCACGCGCTTTCCCGCACGCCCTTCATCAGCACTGCTGTCGCCATCAGCACCACCAGCGCTGCCGGGATGTTGACCACGCCGCCTTCGCCGGGTGGCGCCGACAGCGCCTCCGGGATGGCCATGCCGATGGTGCCCTGCAGGAACTCGTTGAGGTAGCCGCCCCAGCCGACCGCCACAGCTGCGACCGATACCCCGTACTCCAGCAGCAGGCACCAGCCGCAGATCCAGGCGACGATCTCGCCGAGGGTGGCGTAGGTGTAGGAGTAGGCCGAACCGGAGACCGGCACGCTGCCCGCGAGCTCCGCGTACGACAGCGCCGAGCACAGCGCCGCCACGCCTGCCAGCACGAACGAGATCACCACGGCGGGGCCCGCGGCGGGCGCGGCTTCGGCGAGCACCACGAAGATGCCGGTTCCCAGGGTTGCGCCGACCGACAGCGCGACCAGCGGCACCAGGCCGAGCGTGCGGGACAGTGCGCTGTGCGAGCCCTCGCTGGAGAGCTGCTCAGCGGGCTTGACGCGAAGCAGGTTACGGGCGGAAATCACGAACAGTAACCGTAACTCGTGCCTTTGATCTCCCCCATCCGGGTGTCTATGCAGAAGTTTGCATGATCACGCCCCATATGTCCCGGTTGATCACCCGTGGGGGTGCTCGACAACGAGATCGACGCCCGTACTCTGTGCCGAGTGCGACTCGTGATTGCCCGCTGCCAGGTGGACTACGTCGGCCGTCTGACCGCGCATCTGCCGATGGCGCAGCGCTTGCTGCTGGTCAAGGCCGATGGTTCGGTGTCCGTGCATTCCGACGACCGCGCCTACAAGCCGTTGAACTGGATGAGCCCGCCGTGCTGGCTGATCGAGGATCCGGGCGTGTGGACGGTCCAGAACAAGGCCGGCGAAAAGCTCGTGATCACCGTCGACGAGGTGCTGCACGATTCCAAGCACGAGCTGGGTGCCGAGCCCGGTCTGGTCAAGGACGGCGTCGAGTCGCACCTGCAGGAGCTGCTGGCCGAACACGTCACCACCCTGGGGGAGGGCTGGTCGCTGGTACGCCGGGAGTATCCCACCGCGATCGGGCCGGTCGATCTGATGTGCCGGGACTCTGATGGGGCTAGCGTGGCCGTCGAGATCAAGCGGCGTGGCGAGATCGATGGCGTCGAGCAGCTCAGCCGCTATCTCGAGCTGCTCAACCGCGATCCGCTGCTGTCCCCGGTCACCGGCGTGTTCGCCGCGCAGCAGATCAAACCGCAGGCTCGCACGCTCGCCGAGGATCGCGGCATCCGTTGCGTGACTTTGGACTACGACAAGCTCCGCGGGATCGAGCCCGACGAGTACCGCTTGTTCTGAGCTTTTCGATCAGCAGTCGCCGAGCCCGGCCGGGTCTTCGCTCCCGGTCGGGCTCGTTGCTTTCCGCGGTGGAAGTGAGCGCCCTGATCGCCTCAGCGGCGCTGCTCGGCGGTGCGTCCGCAGAGCCTCAGGTGCACGGCGGTCAGCGGCGCTAGAACGGCGGCAAGCCGCCGGGCTCGTTCGGACCGCTCGGGTTCATCGGGGGTCGGGGCGGGCGTGTGTTCCGCGAGTCCGGCGCTGATCGCCAGGTCGATCCGGGCGTTCACGGTTGTCCTCCCAGTAGATCGATGCTCTGCGTGATCATACAGTCACGAAGCGTCGAAATAGTTGGGAAAATGCGTATCTCACTCGCACGGACCTGAACGGCCCCGATTGAACACGGGGCGCGCACGGATGCCTCCGGAAAGGTTCGCGAGTGGGGCCGCCCAGCGGATTCCCCATGATCGATTTAGTGTTTTGTGCAAAGAATTGATATCGGCTACGTGTTGCTCGTGCGGGTGTGCGGTACTGTCCGACCGCTATCGCGAATGTGGTGGTTGTCGTTCGACTTTGTTTGGTCTGGGAGGTGGGGCGGCAGTGCTGCTAGCCCAAGGTCAGCTACTCGACGCGAACGGCGTCGACTATGCGTTGTTGGCGCTGTACTTCGTGTTCGTGCTGGGTATCGGTTACTTGGCCAAGCGGGCTGTTTCCACCAGCCTGGATTTCTTCCTCTCCGGGCGCTCGCTTCCGGCGTGGGTGACCGGTCTGGCATTCATCTCGGCGAACCTCGGCGCTGTTGAGATCATTGGCATGTCGGCCAACGGTGCCGAGTACGGCATGCCGACGATGCACTATTTCTGGATCGGTGCAGTTCCGGCCATGCTGTTCCTCGGTGTGGTCATGATGCCGTTCTACTACGGCTCGAAGGTGCGCAGCGTTCCCGAGTTCATGCTGCGGCGATTCGGCAAGGCCGCGCACCTCGTCAACGGCCTCTCGTTCGCACTGGCCCAGGTACTCATCGCCGGTGTGAACCTCTACCTGCTGGCCAGCATCGTCAACGCGCTGCTGGGTTGGCCGCTGTGGGTGTCGCTGCTGGTCGCGGCGGCCGTTGTGCTCTCCTACACCGCGCTGGGCGGCCTGTCGGCCGCCATCTACAACGAGGTGCTGCAGTTCTTCGTGATCGTCGCGGCACTGGCACCGCTGACCATCGTCGGCCTGATGAAGGTCGGTGGTGTGCAGGGCCTGATCGACAAGGTCTCGGCGGGTACCGGTGGCGCCGAGCAGTTGACCGCATGGCCCGGCACCGAGCTCACCGGGTTCAGCAACAACTTCCTGAGCGCGGTCGGCCTCGTGTTCGGTCTGGGCTTCGTGCTCTCCTTCGGCTACTGGACCACGAACTTCGTCGAGGTCCAGCGCGCGATGGCGTCCAAGTCGATGTCCGCTGCGCAGCGCACCCCGATCATCGGTGCGTTCCCGAAGATGTTTATCCCGTTCATCGTGATCATCCCGGGCATGATCGCCGCGGTGCTGATCCCGGAGATGACGCAGTACAAGGCCACCGGTGAGGGGCCGTACGACTACAACGACGCGATCCTGCTGATGATGCGGGACCTGCTTCCCAACGGCATTCTCGGCATCGCGCTGGCCGGTCTGCTGGCCTCGTTCATGGCCGGTATGGCCGCGAACCTGTCGTCGTTCAACACGGTGTTCACCTACGACATCTGGCAGTCCTACATCGTCCGCAACAAGCCGGACAGCTACTACCTGAAGATGGGCCGCTGGGTGACCGTCGGCGCCACTTTGGTCGCCGTGGGTACCGCGTTCATCGCGTCGGGCTACGCGAACCTGATGGACTACCTGCAGCAGCTGTTCTCGTTCTTCAACGCGCCGCTGTTCGCCACGTTCATCCTCGGTATGTTCTGGAAGCGGATGACCCCGCACGCCGGTTGGTCCGGTCTGGTCTTCGGTACGGCCTCGGCGGTCGCGGTGTTCGTGATGTCCGAGACCGGCGTTCTGGATCTGCCCGGCCAGGGCGCGAGCTTCGTCGCCGCCGGCGCGGCCTTCGTGGTCGACATCGTCGTCAGCGTCGCGGTCTCGTTGGCCACCCGGCCGAAGGCCGAGGCCGAGCTCACGGGCCTCGTGTGGGGCCTGACCCCGCGGGAGAGCCTGCGCGCCTCCACCACGGGTGAGGACGCCGGTTGGTACCGCCGTCCGGGCCTGCTGGCCGGCATCGCGCTGATTCTGATCATCGCTCTCAACATCATCTTCGGCTGACGATGCCGGACAAGGCTGACTAGGAGGTCTTCAAATGGCGAGTGGAGGTTCGGGGCGCACCGCTGGTGCCTTCGACATTCGCACGGTCATCGCTCTGCTGTTCGCCATCTACGGTGTCGTGCTGATCGTGCTCGGAGTGGTCGAGCCGCAGGCCGAAATCACCAAGTCCGCAGGGTTGAACATCAACCTGTGGGCCGGCGTCGGCATGCTCGTGTTCGCGATCGTGATGGTCGGCTGGGCCTGGCTGCGGCCGATCGTCGTGCCGGAGGAACCCGAGGGCGGCGAGTAAGCTACCCCGGTGAACAGCTAAAACGGCGCCCGCGCGGACTTGCGTGGGCGCCGTTTCGCATTTCTGGTGGCCAGCCGCTGAGTGCACCAGGAACGAACCCTGCGTGTCCAGTGGTTGAGTCCGGCGGTACAGGGCGGTTCTTCTTAGGCTGGTCATTTCGTAGGCTGCACGGTGACAACGAACGTCGTTAACTTGGGAGGCCGGCCATGACCCAGACCGCCCGGGGGAGCGTCGAGATCGCGAGCGCGCGGTCGGAGACCTTCCAATCGATCGACCCCCGAACCGGTGAGGTCGTGGGTGAGCACCCGATTCACGATGCGGAGACGGTGAACAGCCGGGTCGCATCGACGCGCAAGGCCCAGCGGGAATGGGCCGAACTCGGCTTCGCCGGGCGCAAGCAACATCTCGACAAGTGGCGGAAGATCCTGGCCAAACGCCTCGATGAGCTGGCGGGCGTGATCTGCGCCGAGACGGGCAAACCGCTCGACGACGCAAGACTCGAACTCGTGCTGGTCCTCGACCATCTGCACTGGGCAGGCGCCAACGCCGAGAAGGTGCTCAAGCGCCGCAAGGTCTCCTCCGGCGTGCTGATGTCCAACCAGGTCTCCACCGTCGAATACCTCCCCTTCGGCGTTGTCGGCGTGATCGGGCCCTGGAACTACCCGGCCTTCACCCCCATGGGCTCCATCGCCTACGCGCTGGCCGCGGGTAACGGCGTGGTGTTCAAGCCGAGCGAACTCACCCCGGGCGTGGGGGAGTGGCTGGTGAGGACCTTCGCCGAGGCGGTACCCGAGTACCCCGTGTTCCAGCTGATCACCGGTTTCGGCGAGACCGGCGCCGCGCTGTGCGAATCCGGTGTGGACAAGGTGGCCTTCACCGGTTCCACCGCGACCGGTAAGCGCGTGATGGCCTCCTGCGCGCAGAGCCTGACGCCGGTGCTGGTCGAGTGCGGCGGCAAGGACGCGCTCATCGTCGACTCCGACGCCGACCTGGCGGCGGCCGCGGACGCCGCGGTCTGGGGCGCGATGTCCAACGCGGGCCAGACCTGCATCGGTGTCGAGCGGGTGTACGTGGTCGAGGCCGTGGCCGAGCGGTTCCTGGAGATGGTCGCCGAGCGGGCCAAGAAGCTGCGCCCTGGTGCCGAGCCGGGTGCCGAGTTCGGACCGATCACGATGGCCTCGCAGGTCGACCTGATCCGCGAGCACATCGACGACGCGATCAGCGGTGGCGGACGTGCGGTGGTCGGTGGCCGTGACTCGGTGCGCCCGCCCTTCGTCGAGCCCGTGGTGCTCGCCGACGTGCCCGAGGACTCCGCCGCGGTGGCCGAGGAGACCTTCGGACCGACCATCGTGGTGCAGCGGGTGCGCGACGCCGATGAGGGCATCGCCCGCGCCAACGACTCGCGCTACGGGCTCGGCGGCACCGTGTTCTCCCGGGCTCGCGGCATGGAACTCGCGCGCAAGCTGCGCAGCGGCATGGTCGCGGTCAACTCGGTGATCTCGTTCGCGGGCGTTCCCGCACTGCCGTTCGGCGGTGTCGGCGACTCTGGCTTCGGCCGCATCCACGGAGCCGACGGGCTGCGCGAGTTCGCCCGTACGCAGGCGGTGACCCGAACCAAGTTCAAGATCCCGCTCAACCCGATGAGCTTCGCCCGCCCGAAGAGCACTGTGGGCACCGTCGTACGCCTGATCCGGCTGATGCGCGGTCGGTGATGTCGTCCGCCCCGGTGCCGGGCTTGCGGTGCCGGTGACAGGAAGGTTCCCTTGCTCACACGCATCCCCCTGGCGGAGGCCCGGGGGATGTCAGGTGGTGGCTGCCCGGCAGAGTTGATCCCGTGCGGCCGATCGCGTGAAATCCCCATCGCCGGGCAGGTGCGCGGCAGATGAACGCAGGCAAGGAGGCCAGCGGGTGAAGAAGATCATCAACGATCCGTCGGACGTGGTGGCCGCGTCGTTGCGCGGCATGGCTGCCGCTCACCCCGAGCTGTTGCGGGTGCAGACCGACCCGGCGGTGATCGTGCGCGCCGATGCGCCGGTGCGGGGCGAGGTAGCCGTCATCTCCGGTGGCGGTTCCGGTCACGAGCCGCTGCACGGCGGTTTCGTCGGCTCGGGGATGCTCGCGGCCGCGGTGCCCGGGGCGGTGTTCACCTCCCCGACACCGGACGCGGTGCAAGCAGCGATCAGCGCCGCCGAGGGTGGTGCGGGCGCGTTGCTGATCGTCAAGAACTACACGGGCGACGTGCTCAACTTCGAGACCGCGGCAGAACTCGCCGGCGCCGAGGGAACCGATGTGCGCAGCGTCGTCGTGGACGACGATGTCGCGGTGAAGGACTCCACGCACACCGCGGGCCGTCGTGGTGTCGGCGGAACCGTGATGGTGGAGAAGATCGTGGGCGCGGCCGCGCAAGGCGGAGCTGGCCTGGACAGGTGCGAGGAGCTCGCCAAGAAGGTCGTCTCGCAGGTGCGCTCGATGGGCATGGCGCTCACCGCCCCGACGGTCCCGCACGCGGGCCGGCCGAGCTTCGAACTCGCCGAGAACGAGATGGAGATCGGCATCGGCATCCACGGCGAACCGGGCCGTGCGCGTGTCCCGATGGGGTCCGCCGACGAGATCGTGCAGCAGCTGCTGGAACCAATCCTGGAGGACCTGCCGTTCGCCGAGGGTGACGAGGTGTTGCTGTTCACCAACTCCATGGGCGGCACGCCTCCGATGGAGCTGTACCTCGCGCACGGCATCGCCGAGCAGCTGCTGGCCGAGCGCGGCATCACGGTGCGCAGGCGTCTGGTCGGGCCGTACGTGACGAGCCTGGAAATGCAGGGCATGAGCTTGACCCTGTTGAAGCTGGACGACGAGCTCACCGAGCTCTGGGATGCGCCCGTGCACACCGCGGCGCTGCACTGGTGAGGAGAAACCGATGGGTTGCACCGCAAAGGACGTGATCGCCGCGCTGCGCGCGGGTGCTGCGGTCGTCGCGGAACATCGTGACGAGCTGATCCAGCTGGACCGAGAGATCGGCGACGCGGACCACGGGGAGAACATGGAGCGGGGATTCCGCGCAGTGGTGGACAAACTGGACACCTCCGCGCCGGAGACCCCAGGTGCCGCGCTCAAACTCGCCGCGACCGTGCTGATCTCCACCGTCGGTGGGGCATCCGGTCCGCTGTACGGGACGGCGTTGCTGCGTGCCGCATCCGCAGCAGGAGACGCCGAGGAACTCGACGCCACGGCCGTGGCCAAGCTGTTGCGGGCCGGGGTCGACGGCGTTGTCGCGCGCGGAAAGGCCGAACTCGGGGACAAGACCATGATCGACGCGCTGTCGCCGGCGGCAGATGCCGCGGGCAGCGTGGCCGAGTCGGAGGCCGATGGCGTCAAGGCGCTCGCCGCGGGCGCCGAGGCCGCCCACGAGGGTGCCCGGAACACTGAACCGATGGTGGCGCGCAAGGGACGTGCTTCCTACCTGGGTGACCGCAGCGCCGGGCACGTCGATCCCGGTGCCCGTTCCACCGCACTGTTGTTGTCCGCATTCGCCGAATCCGCGAGGGCCCGTTCATGAGCGTCGGCTTGGTCATCGCTTCGCACACCACCAAACTCGCCGAAGGCGTTGTCGAACTCGCCGGCCAGATGGCGCCCGAGGTCCGCATCGCCGCCGCGGGCGGACTCCCGGACGGCGGTATCGGCACCGACTTCGAACGGGTTTCCGCCGCACTTTCCGACGCCGACACCGGTGATGGCGCGGTCGTGCTCTACGACCTGGGAAGCGCGCAGATGGTCGCCGAACTCGCGGTCGAGTCCCTCGGTGATCCGGACGCGGCGCTGGTCGTCGACGCTCCGCTGGTCGAGGGAGCGGTCGCGGCCGCGGTTGCTGCCCAGAGCGGCAAGGACAAGCAGGCCGTGGCAGCAGCGGCGGAGAGCGCAGGCAAGGGTGCGGAAACCGAGACCGTGGCGGAGCCCTCGACCAGCGGCGAGGTCACCGAGGAACTCGAGCTGACCAACGAGGTCGGCTTGCACGCGCGTCCGGCCGCGCTGCTGGCCCGCAGCCTCAACGGTCTGCAGACGTCGGTCACGGTCGTGTCCGGCGACAAGGAAGCCGACGCGTCGAGCGTTCTCGGCGTGATGGGTCTGGGGGCGCGCAAGGGCGACCGGATCACGCTGCGCGCCAGCGGGCCCGACGCCCAGCAGGCAGTGGATCGCATCCTCGATCTGGCAAGGCGCGACTTCGACGAGTAGTTCCCGGCTGCAGCGAGCATGGGAACCTTTCTGTCATCGATCTGGCAGGAAGGTTCCCATCCTTCGGTGATCCGAAAGCCTGGGATCGAGGCTGCCCAGGACGTTAGGCTGAGTTGATGTCGCCGCGTCGCCACCAGGGCCTGCTGCTGGTGTTGTGCTGGGTGCTGCTGGCCGCGTGCACTGCGCGAAATGCCCCGCCGCCCGCCGAAACCCACGACAGCACGGCGCAGAGCCTGATGGGCGATCCGCGCACAGTGGACCCGTGCACGTTGACCGACCCGGCGGCCATCACCGGGTTCGGGGAGATCTCCAGGGCCGGCACCGTGTCCATGGACTACTGCCTGTTGCACGTCAGGCCCGACGAGAACACCTTGATCCAGCTGGCCGTCGGCGAACTCGTGCCCTACACCCGGGGCAAAGGTGATCCGGTTGTCCGGGACGGTTCGTTGCGCATCGCCAAGAACGCGCCGATTCCGGGTCATTGCAGCAGGCAGGTGCTCTTCGATGATGGCCTCGCGATGCAGGTCAGCGCGGATCTGCTCACCGGTGATCCAGCCGCCGGATTGTGCGGATTGGCCGATTCCGGCGCGCACGTGGCCGCCGAAGCACTGCAACAGCACCGGGCGGGGCATCGCGACACCCCGTCGAATTCCTTGGCCCTGGTCGACCCCTGCAGCGTGCTCGACACCGAGTTCGTGCGGCAGGTCCCCGGGCTCGAGCAAGCGAAACCACGTCCCAGCCCGACCGGGCACGAGTGCTCTTGGGGAGAGCAGTCGACCACCTCACCACGTGTGCGGCTGCTGCACACCGCGGGCGAACCACCGAGGCTGCTGCACGGAGCAGCCGTCGAGGAGCAGGTCGCCGACCGCAAAACCGTGATCAGCGTCGTCGGTGGTGATCCGATGGTGCCCTTGTGCTCGGCTGAAACCGGGCACATCCCCTTCGGTGATTCCGGAGGTGTCGAGGTCGCTCAGCTCGTGGTCGCCCTGCCCGGTAGCGACGGCACCGAAGCTTGCGAATACGCGCGCGGGCTGGCTCGGCTGGCGTGGCCGGAGCTTCCCCAGGTCAACCCGTGACCGACCGCAGACCGTCACAGCCGTTACCGTTGTGGGGTGCCTCGACGTAATCGCCCGCACCGCGCCAAGGGCTACCGTGCGGACACCAGCCACCGTGGTTCGGGCACCTCGTACGGCGCCTCCCGCGTCGAGCACGGGCCGGATGGTGACTGGATGGTGCGCACCGTTCCCGGGTCCCAGGCCACCAAGTTCTACCGCTGCCCGGGCTGCGATCACGAGATCCGTCCTGGTATGGCTCACGTGGTGGCCTGGCCGGAGGTCGAGCTGGGGGGAGTCGACGAGCGACGTCACTGGCACAACGGCTGCTGGAACGCCCGGTCTCGTCGAGGCCCCACCCGCCGCTGGTCCTGATCACGCAGGTCACCGCTTGGCCGTCACACGGCCGTGGCAGGATTTGAGTCGATGAGCACCGAGATCCGAGCCAACACGATGCTGCCCGCTCGCCGCGAGCAGATCACCCTGCACACCGCCGACGGGCTGGAGTTGATCGGGGAACTCGCGCTGCCGGAGTCCCGGCCGCCCAAGGCCACGCTGATCTGCTTGCACCCGCTGCCCACGCACGGCGGCATGATGGACTCGCACATCTACCGCAAGGCCGCTTTCCGCCTGCCCGCGCTGGCCGATATCGCGGTATTGCGGTTCAACACCCGCGGGACCGCTAGCGAAGCGGGCCGGAGCCAGGGTTCCTTCGACAACGGCGACTCGGAACGCTTCGATGTCGCCGCGGCCCTGGAGTACGCGGAGTTCAACGACCTGCCCAACGTGTGGCTCATCGGGTGGTCCTTCGGCACCGATCTCACCCTCGTACACGGCTTGGATCCGCTGGTCGAAGGAACGGTGCTGATCTCGCCGCCGCTGCGCTGGAGCGGCGAGGAACACTTGCGCTCCTGGGCGGAGTCGGGCAAGCCGGTGCACGCCTTGATCCCGGAGTTCGACGATTACCTGCGGCCCGAAGAAGCCAAGCGGCGTTTCGAGCCGCTCACCCAGGCGCAGGTAATCGGCTTCCCGGACACCAAGCACCTGTGGGTGGGCAAGGCCGAAGCCGCTCTCGACGCGATCGTCGGTGCGGTGGCCCCGGACGTGCCGACCCCGTTGCCACGCACCTGGGATGGGCCGTCCGAGAACCGTCAGGTGACCATCGTCGACTCCTGATCCGGGCGGGATGTGACAGGAAGGTTCCCTTCCTCAGGACACCGCCGGGTGCGGAGACCGGAGCACCACCTCGGGGACGCCTTGGTGCAGTCGTTCTGCGACTCGTCGGAACCCGAGTCTCTCGGCGACGCCGACGGCGGGAGCATTTCGGGTCGCGGTACGAACCAGCACAGGGGTGCGGGGTAGGTCGCGCCGTGCCCACCGCACGGCTGCCGCCGACATCTCGGTCGCGTATCCGTTTCCCCATGCCGAGGGCTGGAACCGGTAGTAGAGGTTGAGGATCGACTCGCCCCCGTCGTCGGCGTGCCGCAGACCGCCGAAGCCCAGGATCTCGTCCGAACCGGCGGTCAGGACGGTCCAGTAGCCGATGCCGGTGTCGTCCCAGTCCCGCTGGATCAGCTCCAGCAGCCGCAGCGCTTGCTCGCGGGTCCGTTGCGCGAATCCCGAATGGGCGTGTGTTTCCGGGCGGGTGTGCACCTCGACGAACGCCTCGGTGTCTGCGGGTCGCGGCCGACGCAACAGCAGGCGATTCGTGCGGAGCTCTGCTGGTTCGGGCATTGCCACACGCTAGCCGTAGCCGCAGGTGCTCGGCAGCTCGATTTTTCCCGCTACCGCGCGGGCGGGAACCTGACAGGAAGGTTCCCCTGCCCGACTCGGCCTGCCCCGCACGACGCGGGCGTGATTTCCGGCAGGATGGGCCCGTGCACTACATCGAATCCGGAGCCGGAACGCCGCTGGTCCTGCTGCACGCCTTTCCGGTGGACGCGCGAATGTGGAATCCGCTGCGCGTGCGCCTGGAAGACCAGGCTCGGGTCATCGCCCCTGACCAGCGTGGACTTGGGGAGAGCTCGCTGGACGGGTCATCGGCGCACGGCCTGGCCACACCGCCGGAGGAACGCCTCGTCGCGGAAACCCCCAGCGTTGACGTGGTTGCTGCGGACATCCTCGCTCTGCTCGATGAACTGGAGCTGCCGCGCGTGGTCCTCGGTGGTTGCTCGATGGGCGGATATGTGGCATCGGCCCTCTTGCGGGCCGCGCCGCAGCGCGTCGCAGGGCTGCTGCTGATCGACACGAAGGCGCCCGCGGACACCGACGCAGAGCGCGCCAAGCGCGGCGATGTCGCCGACCGGGCGGAGCGCGAGGGCACGGCGCAGTGGTTGTCCGAGGCCATGTTGCCCGCGCTGCTCGGCGCGACGACCCGCGAAAATCACCCGGAGATCGTTGCCGCGGTGCGCGACTTGATCGAGTCTCAGCCGACCGAGGGAGTGGCGTGGGCGCAGCGCGCCATGGCCCAACGTCCGGACTGCCTCGATACGCTGCAGGGCTTCGAGGGCCCGGCGATGGTCGTCGTGGGCGAGGAGGACACCATCACCCCGACGGCCGAAGCTCGCCGGATGGCCGAAGCCTTGCCGCGGGGTGAGCTGGTGGAACTGCCCGGATCCGGCCACCTGCCTTCAATGGAGGCGCCGGAGGCGTTGGCCGAGGCCGTGCGGCCCTGGCTGAGCCGCGTCGACGTCTGACTCAGCCGTTCTGCTGCTGGTTGTTGCCGCCGCTGTAGGAGTGCGTCTTGTCCTGCTCGTCGGGGACGGGCAATTGAATCCTTCGGGTTTCCTCGTTGCCCGGCCCCGGCCTGCGGATCTTGTCGGTGGGCGCGTCGTTGGCGGAGAGCTCGCTCTTGCTCGGGCTCTTCGACGCACCTGACTCGGTGAGCGTCGAATTCGCGGGCATGGCCTGCGGTGGCTGGGTGTTCTGAGCCTGCGTCCGGGCCTCTTCGGTGCCGACCTCGCGGTCGTCGCGAGCGATCGCGGCCTCGGCGTCCTTGTGCGCCTGCTCGCGAGCCTCGCGTGCGGCCTTCCGCAGCTTTTCCTCCTCGGCGTCCTCCTGATCGAGGCGCTCCAGCAGCGGAGTGGTCTGGCCGAGCATCTCCGCGGCGTCCCGCAGCTTCTTGGCGACCGCGTCGCGCAGCTCGGTCAGCGAGTGCACGTGCTCGTCGGCCTGGGCCAGCCGACGTTGCACCTCTTCGTTGGTCGAACCCAGCCGGCGCTGCGCGTCCGCGCGGGTGGCGTTGACCAGGCGCTTGGCCTCGCGGGTGGCGACGTCGATGCGCCGGGTCGCCTCCTCGGTGCACTCGCGGAGCATCCGCTCGGACTTGTCGGTCGCTTCCTGGACGAGGCGTTCGGACTCCTGCTTGGCCTCGCTGAGCCTGCGCTGCGCGGCCTCCTTGCTGGAGTGCTCGCGTGCGTCCGCGGCCTCGGTGGATTCCTTGGTGAGCTGCTCGGCCTTCTCGGTGGCCTCGTTGACCAGCGAGGTCGCCTTCTCGGTGGCCTCTTGGACGCGGCGGTGCGCTTCGGTGGTGCCCTCGCGCAGGCGTCGGTTGGCCTCCTCGGTGGCCTCGCGGACGCGCCGCTCGGCCTCGGCCTTGCTGGTCTGCTCCTGCTCGGTGAGCGTGCGCATGGCCTCGGTGCGCCGCGCGGCCATGGCGATCTCGAAGTCCTCTTCCACCTGGATGCGGTGGGCCTCGGACTCCTCGTCGGCGCGCTTGCGGTTCTCCTCGGCCTCGCGGGTGATGCGCTCGGCCTCGGCCTTGGCGCTCTCCATCAGCGAGCGGTGTTCGGTTTCCATCTCGCTGCGCCGGTTGTCGACCTCGCTGATCAACCGCTCGTAGCGGTTGCGCAGGTTCGTGGCCTCGGCTTCGGACTTGTTCCGGATCACGGCCGCGTCGTTCTCGGCGCGGTTGCGGATCTCGGCGGCTTCGTCCTGCGCGAGCCGGAGCATTCGCTGCAGGCGCTCGCTGAGGCCTTCCAGCGTTGTCGGCGGCTTGGCCAGGCGGTCCACCTGCCCGCGCAGGCTCTCGATCTCCGAGCGGGCCGACTCGAGCTGCTTGGACAGGTCCGCCGCCTGCGAGACGGCGGCGTCGCGATCCGACGTGAGGATGCGGATGTCGGCATCCAGTCGCTCGAGGTGCTCGTCGACCTGGGCGCGGTCATAGCCGTTCTTGCGAGCGAGGTCGAAGCCAGACCCCAGTGGCAGCAAATCGCGGTCGTCGGCAAGGCCCATACGACAAAGCTACCTGGAAGCGGACGTTGTTGTGGGAGGTGCGGCGGTGAAGAACGGGATTTTCCTCTCCACGTCACACCAACCACATCGGCTTCATCCTGTCGTGTCTTGACCGGCTGGCCAACCAAGCGTGACTATGGAGTAGTTAGTCGGGCATCAATGGAGGTGATCGACGTGGCCGAGCAGTCGACCTCGAAACCGTGGATGCGCTGGCAGGACTGGGCAGGTGTGGTCCTGGGCGCCTACTTGATCCTGGCCACTATGTGGACGTCGACGAACGGCGCCGCAGTGTTGGCGATGATCGTGCTGGGTGCGCTTCTGGTTGTCGCCAGCGTTTGGTCGCTGGCCATGCCCGGATCAATGACCAGCGAGTACAGCCACATGCTGTTGGGTGCGCTTGTTTTCATCTCACCGTGGGTCCTCGGCTACGCCGAGCTCCTCGGTGCGGCGTGGACGTCGTGGATCGTCGGTGTTCTGGCCGTCGTCGCGGGTCTCGCCGCACTACCGGAGGCCAACGCTGCACACCGAGGTGTGGCCGGGTCGCACTGAGGACGCGCACTCCTGCAACGTTGAAAATTGCGATAGCCGCGCGGTCCGGAGGTAGATTCCGGACCGCGTTCTCTGTTCGCCGCACGAGGGAGGTCGGGCACATGTCGCAGGTCCCGGGCAAGCGTGCTCGCGGCCGCCCGTCTACTGAGGACCTGCCGGACGAGGACCAGAGCGGCTCTGCCCGCGAACGCATCCTCACCGCGGCCGGCGAGCTGTTCGCCGAGCACGGCTACGACGCCACGCCGACTTCCAAGATCGCCGATCGTGCCGGGGTGCCGAAGGGGCTCATTCACTACTACTTCAAGCGCAAGCAGGATCTTCTCGAAGCGCTGGTGGACCGGCTGCCGGAGGAGCGGCTCGAATCCGACCGGATCGTGGTGCGCGGCGACATCGCAGGCAGCCTGCGCAGCTTGGTGCACGAGCTGGACGCGCGCCTGGAGTCATCGATGCTGCTCAGCCACTTGCTGTGGCGGGAAGCCGACACTCACGACGCCGTCCGCGAGGCCATGCAGCGCCGCTTCGGCACGGTGGTCGAGCAGATCCGCCGGGTCATCGAACTCGCGCTGCCACCAGGACCGTCCGGCTGCGATGTCGACGCCGCCGCGCTCCTGCTCGCCAGGGTGGTCAACCACCGCCACTCGGTGGCCCGTCACCGCACCGAGGACGACGCGCTGGACCGGGAGATCAGCTTCATAGCCCGCGCTCTGGAAATGGGCGTCGGCAAGCCGCGCACGATCAAGCCGGCGTAGTCGGGGCCGCACCGCGCGGTGTCGATCGCGGGAACCGATGTCCAGGCCACGCGCTCATGGCCTGGACATCGAGCTCAGTGGTCCTGGGCGGGTTCGACCAGTTCGACGAGCACTCCGCCGGTGTCCTTGGGGTGGACGAAGTTGATGCGGCTGTCGGCGGTGCCGCGGCGCGGTTCGTCGTAGAGCAAGCGCATGCCCTTGGCGCGGAGGGCCGCCATGGTGGCCTCCACGTCGGTGACCCGGTAGGCGAGCTGCTGCAGTCCGGGGCCGTTGCGGTCGAGGAACTTGGCGATGGCCGAGTCCTCGCGCAGCGGGGCGAGCAGCTGGATCTGAGTGGCTCCGGTGGAGTCTCCGGGAGCGCGCAGCATCGCCTCGCGGACGCCCTGATCCTCGTTGGTCTCCGCGTGCGCGACCTCCAGTCCGAAGGTCTCGCTCTGGAAGGTGATGGCCTCGTCGAGGTCGGCGACTGCGATTCCCACGTGGTCCACAGCCGTGACCAGGTCTTTCAGTTCCGCTTGCATGGTCGCAGCGTAGCTGTGGAGCAAGGCCGGGAAAAGCGTCGCGATTTCGAGATCGAATTGCCCCGTCGAGTCGAGTCGGGTGATCTGGCACGGCATCAGCCCGTGACTCGTTCACTCGGAGGGGAAATTCATGGTCAAGGCGCCACATCGCTCGACCACCGTTCTCGGCGTCCTGGTCATCACCGTCGCAGCGGGTGCGCCGACGGCGTCCGCGGCGGGTGGTGATGGCGTGATCAGTGGTGGGGGCGGGCCCAATCCCCGAGCCGAGCGGACGACGCAGATGCGCAGCTGGGTCGCGGCGGGCCCGCTGCACTTCGGTTCCGCGCCGTACTCGGAGGTGCGCTCGGCGGCCACCGCAGCGGCTGAGAACGCGGCGTGCGGGATCAGCGCGGGCGAGGTCACCAAGCTGACCCTCTCGCCGACCTGGCCGGAAGTCGCGCCGTCGGGTGAAGCGCCGTCGCCGATGACGCTGTCCCGCTACGACGAGCAGGTGTCCTTGGCCGACCCGAAGCAGCGATCGGAGGCCTTGTTCTTCAACCCCGGCGTCGGCATGTGGCAGCTCGACTCGGCCGGGCTCGGCGCCGATGTCACCGCCGCCGACGCCATCGATGTCTCCGCCGCGGCTGACCGGGTGGCGCCGTACGTGGTGGACAGGTACTGCTCGGCGATCAACGCCGGTGCCAACGCAGCCGACGCGCGGGCCAACGCCTGGGGCGCTTGGCATGCCTGCAGCTCGGGCGCGTGCGAGGACGTCTTCCAGCGGCTGCGCAGCGATGGCCTCGTCGAGGTCGGCGGGGTGGGCCGCTACGGCGGCGCCGAACGGCGCGTGTGCTCCTTCGAGGGCGTCAGGTACGACTGCCTGCACGTCGACCCGAGCAAAGCCCAGGGCGAGAACGCCTGGACCGTCGAGCACTACGGGCCGGCCCCCGTCCCGGCCCCGTTCTACGTCTTCACCTACACCGAAGGCGGCCGTCACTACGAGGTGCGCTACTGGGACAGGGCCGATTCGGGCTCGGTCAGCGACGTGTCCGCCTCCCGCGAGCTCGGCACCGACGCCCGGGAGCGGTTGTCGTGGTCGGCGGAGTCAGCGCTGTGCGACTTGACCGCGGGGCGGGGCGACTGCCGATCCTGAGGAGGGGAACCTTCCTGTCACTTCGCTCGGTCTCGGCCGGGCTCTGCGCGTGGGAACCTTTCCTTTCATTTCCGACGGCGCTCTATGGCGGTACTCACAGTCAAAACGCGCGTTGTTCATGGGTATGGTCCCGGAGACGAACGCGGGAGATGATGGTCTCGTCGAACGCGGGAATCGGTGTGTCGATGAAGCTGGACCGGGAGGCAGTCGTGGGTAGTTCTGTGATCGTGGCGGGTGCGCGGACCCCGATGGGGCGGCTGCTCGGTTCGCTCAAAGACTTCTCCGGCGCGCAGCTCGGCGGTGTCGCGATCAAGGCTGCTCTGGAACGCGCGGGCGTCGAGCCGGACCAGGTCGAATACACGATCATGGGGCAGGTGCTGACGGCGGGCGCGGGTCAGATTCCGGCCCGGCAGGCCGCGGTCGAAGCCGGCATTCCGATGGACGTGCCCGCGCTGACGATCAACAAGGTGTGCCTGTCCGGCCTGGACGCGATCGCGCTCGCCGATCAGCAGATCCGGGCCGGGGAGTTCGACGTCGTGGTAGCCGGCGGTCAGGAGTCGATGACCCAGGCGCCGCACCTGCTCACCGGATCTCGCGAGGGCTTCAAGTACGGCGACGTCGAGATGCTCGACCACATGGCCCACGACGGTCTGTTCTGCGCGTTCGACCAGGTGGCGATGGGTCTTGCCACCGAGAAGTACAACGCGCGCTACGGCCTGACCCGCGAGGGGCAGGACGCCTTCGCCGCGCGCTCGCACCAGCGCGCCGCCGCGGCCGCGAGCAACGGCGTGTTCGCCGAGGAGATCGCACCGGTCGAGGTGCCGCGTCGCAAGGGCGACCCGATCGTCGTCGATTCCGACGAGGGCGTGCGAGCGGACACCACCGCCGACGGTCTCGCCAAGCTGCGCCCGGCATTCACCGCCGACGGCACGATCACGGCCGGTTCCGCCTCGCAGATCTCCGACGGCGCCGCTGCCGTCGTGGTGATGAGCAAGACCAAGGCGCAGGAGCTGGGCCTGACCTGGCTGGCCGAGATCGACGCTCATGGCGTGGTGGCCGGTCCGGACGCCAGCCTGCACGAGCAGCCCTCCAACGCGATCATCAAGGCTGGCGCCAAGGCCGGTATCGACCCGGCGAGCCTGGACCTGGTCGAGATCAACGAGGCCTTCGCGGCCGTGGGCATCGTCTCGGCGAGCCAGCTGGGCGTGTCCGAGGACCGGGTCAACGTCAACGGCGGCGCGATCGCCCTGGGACACCCGATCGGTATGTCCGGTGCGCGGTTGGCGCTGCACCTGGCGCTGGAGCTCAAGCGTCGTGGCGGTGGCACGGGTGCGGCCGCGCTCTGCGGTGGTGGCGGTCAAGGTGACGCGCTGCTGATCAGCTCGCCTTCCGCGTGAGCGAGCCGTCCCCGGGAAACCCCTGAGAGGTACCCGGGGATTCGCCCGCGTTGCTGATCGGCGGATCGCCTGGTGGCTACCCTGGATGACATGAGATGGCTTCCAGGGGGATGGCAGCGTGCCGACTGGTCGGAAACGACCCGCACGATTCCGCGCGGGACAGCCCGCTACACCGGCCAGGGGCGCGGACGGGCCGCAGGAGCTCCCGCTGCGCAGCCGCCCGGGCCGCAGCCGACGCTGCTCGGGGCGGATGCCCGGGACATCGACGTGAGTGCTGCGAGCTTCCGCTCGTTGCTCATCGGTGGTGGGGTCAGCGGCCTCGGTACGGTGCTGATCGCGGCTTCGCTGGCCAACAACGGCAGCTCGGTAGGCATGTGGATCTGGCAGCTGCTCTTCGGCATGGCCTTCATCTGGTTCGTGCTGGGCTCGCGCGGCATGCTCAACGGTCGCGGCTTCCTGTTCGACCGAAGCGGGTTCTACATCCGCACCATGGGTGAGGTTTACGGCGTCGACTGGAGCGAGGTCAAAGCGGTCGGGATCGGTACCTTGCCGTGGATCCAAGACCGGCGGCCGACGAACCCGGAGCGGCGTCGTGCGCTGGAGATCTACCCGGCCGACCCGGGTTTCGCCGAGCGCCACCCGGAGCTGGAGCGCTGGTGGATCGAGGAGCCGCCGACCGTGTCGGGGCTGCCGCCGGACCGCTACCGCTTCCACCTGCCGCCGTTCTCCCGGCTGCCCAAGTCGCTGGAGAACGCCACCCGCGAGATCGCACCGCAGAAGTGGGTGGGCAGCTACCGGCGCAGGCTGCCGCGTCCCCCGCAGGGCTGATCGGACCAGCCGAGGCTTTCCACCGGGTCGGCCGCGCTGAGCAGCGGGTCCTCCACGTCGAAGGTCCGGACGATGCCGCGTCCGGTCTCGGCGGTTTCGAATCGGATCGTCACGCGGCCGTGCCCGGCGCCCTGCACCCAGCCGTGCCCGTGCTCGGGGTGCCGCACGTCGTCTCCCGCCCGCCATTGCCGGGGCGGAGCGGGATCGGAGTCCGGTGGCTCCGATCCCTCCGGTGCCGGTGCCGGTGCCGAGCCATCGGAGGGATCGCTCGGGTGCTCGAACAGCGATTCCTGCTCGGAATGGGCGAGCCCGGAAAAGGACACGCCGACCAGCCGCACCGGGGTTCCCGGTGGCACCGCCACGGGCAGGAGTCTGCGCGTCGCTGCCGACAGCGCGGACAGGTCGCTGGTAGCCGAGGAGAAGGTCTCGGCGCGGCTGATCGTGGTGAAATCCGAGTCGCGGACCTTGAGGGTGACGGTGCGCGCCGCGCGGCCCGAGGCCAGCAACCGCCGGTGCGCGGACTCGGCCACGTTCAGGACCTGGTTCAGCAACGTCTCGTGGTCGGCGATATCGGTGTCGAACGTCGTTTCCGCGCTGACCTGCTTGGCCTCGGCCCGTTCGGCGACCGGGTGGTCATCGATGCCGTGCGCGAGCCGGTGCAGTTCGCCACCGATCGCCTGGCCCAGCAGCGAGGTGACGTCCTGCGAATGCATCGCCGCGAGCTCGCCGATGGTGTAGATGCCGATGCGGTGCAGCTTCGATTCGGAGACCGGGCCGACACCCCACATCTTGCGCACCGGTAGGCCCCAGAGCAGCTCCAGCTGCTCCTCAGGCGGCACCACCAGCATCCCGTCCGGTTTGGCCAGCCCGGAGGCGATCTTGGCTAGCTGCTTGCCGGAACCGGCGCCGATCGACGCTGGCACCCCGATTTCGCGCTGCACCCGCTCCCGCAGCTCGGCGCAGAACTCCTCGACCCGTTCCACCGGTGCGCCGGCGAGTTCGGTGGGTTCCAGGAAGGCTTCGTCGACCGACACCTGCTGCAAGACGTCGGCCACGTCGCGAACGATGTCGAGCACTCGGTGGCTGACGGCGGAGTAGACGCGGAAGCGCGGTGGCAGGACTACCGCGATCGGGCAGCGGCGCCGCGCCTCGGCCATCGGCATCGCCGAGCGTGCTCCGTACTCGCGGGCTTCGTAGCTGGCACCGGCGACGGTGCCGCGCGGGCCGAGCCCGCCCACCAGCACCGGCCGTCCGCGCACGGTGGGTCGGGTCAGCTGCTCCACGGACGCGAAGAACGCGTCCATGTCCATGTGCAGCACCCACCTCCGCATGGGTTCCATTTAACTCGACCGGTCCGACGGTGGTGGTGCAGGCGGAGCCGAGTTGTGCGGAAGGGAACCTTTCTGTCACTCCACGCCGTTAGCGCAGCCGGGCCCAGGCGTAGGTGGTCATGGCGTCGCGCAGGTAAGCGGCCATGCCCTTGGGCTTGCGCCGCTCGATGCGGTGGCGGAACTTCGGCTGGTTGACGTACATCTCGGCCAGCCGCAGGTAGGAGGCGCGGTCGGGGTTCCAGAAGTTGCCGATCCAGCAGCAGTGCTCGTGAACGATCTGCTGGGTCCGCGGGTCGTTGCTGGGAATCCCGGTGACGAAGAGTTCGGCGATGCCGGAACTGATGCGGTTCCAGTCCTGGCCGATCCGGCGCGCGATCGCCTGCTTGTGCTCCGGGCTGGCGCCGGCGGGCGCGATGTTGCCGATGAGGGCGGTGCCGTCCTCGACCGCTTCGGTCTGTTCGAGAGCGGCGCTCTCGGACATGTTGTTCGGCCGCACGGCTTCCCCTTCCAATCACGCGCGCGGGTGGAGCGCATTCCGACACGGGCAACGGGCAGTGAAGAACGCGCACTCCTAAGAGGGCTGTTTCACCTGCCCGTGGCACATTAGCGGACACGCTTCGTCGTCACGTGTGATCGGGTGGGTCCGCTATCGACCTGTGATCGCCTCGTCGGCGACACGGTCGGCGAACGCCGTCACTCCTCGGGCTTCTCGTCCGATTCGTCGCCTGTCTCCTGCTGTGGCGGAGCGAGATAGACCACGCCCTGCTCCAGGTCCAGCGGACCACCGGGATCGTGCCCGCGTCCCGCCCCTTCCTCATCGCCTTCGTGCTTGAGCTTGCTGCCGGGGAACATCTCACCTAGTGCGGCCATAGTTCACGGTAACCACGACGAGGAGATGCCAGCCAGGCGCGCCGCGGCTGGAGCGCCCCGGCGCTGCCCGGGTCCGTCCAAGCCGAGGTCCCCCGGAGGCGGGCCTCCGGGGGACCGGTGTGGCGTGCCGACTACGGGAGTCGGCTCAGCACTGGGACTTGTAGAAGAACTGCTTCTTCTGCTCCATGTCGTCCTTGGTGATCGAGATCATCTTGGTCTTGGTCTCCCGCTCGACCTGCTCGCCCTTGATCGCTGCGATTGCGCGATCGACGCCCTTCTGGCCGATCTGGGCCGGGTCCTGGGCGATCAACGCCTGCACGCGTCCGTTGCGCAGGTCGTCGACCTGCTTGGGGCTGGCGTCGAAACCGACCAGCTGAACTTCTCCGGACTTGCCCGCGTTGGCCAGCGCCGTTCCGGCGCCCTCCCCGGTGTTGAGATTGGTGCCGAACACCCCGACCAGGTCGGGGGTGGCCGCCAGCGTCGAGGACACGATCTGCGCGGCCGTAGCGGGTTCGTTCTTCGTGTATTGGGTGGGCAGCAGCGTCAGGCCGGGATGCTTCTTGATCTCGTCCTCGAAGCCCTTCGCGCGGGCGTCGGTGGTGGAGGTCCCCGCCTTGGTGTTCAGCGCCAGCACCGACCCGGTCTTTCCGTCGAGCAGCCTCACCAGGGTCTGCGCGGCGAGCTTGCCGCCCTCGTAGTTGTCCGAGGACAACGAGGACACGGCGATGGACCGGTCCTGCAGCGCGGTGTCCACCTCGACGACCTTGATGCCGTTGCTCTTGGCCTGCTTCAGCGGAGCGGCGAGGGCTTTGTCGTCGGTCGGCGCGATGATCACCGCGCCCGGCTTGCTGCTGATGACACCGCCGAGGATCTGCGACTGCTCGGCCTGCTCGAACTTCTCCGGAGCCTGCACGTTGATCTGGTATCCCTGGGCGGCTGCGGCTTCCTTGGCCGCGCATTCCATCGAGACGTAGAAGGGTTCCCCGCGCATCCCGGTGATCATCGCGAGGTTCTTGTTGTTCGGGTCGGTGCCGCCGCCGCTCTCGCCGATCTGCCCGGTGCCGCACCCGGCCAGCAATAACGCGGCCGCTCCCAGCGCCAGCAGGCCAGTAGCTCGTCTCATCGAAACCTCCACACGACGTTGTGCTTAGTTGCGCTTGCCGAAACGGGTGTCAGCGGTTGCTGCGCGCTCGCCGCCGCCGCTGATCCAGGTAGACCGCGCCGACCAGAACGGCTCCGACGGCGATCGGCTGCCAGAACGGTTTGACTCCGGCCATCACGAACCCGGCGTCGAGCACCTGCGGGATGAAGATGCCGATCACGCTGCCGAGGATCGTTCCCACGCCGCCGAACAGGCTGGTGCCGCCCAGCACGACCGCGGCGATCGAGTTGAGGTTGTCGTTGCTGTGCCCGCTGATCGTGGTGGTGCCGAAGTAGGCCAGCGACATGAACCCGGCCAGCCCGGCCAGCACACCGGTCATCGTGTAGACGATGAGCAGGTGGCGGGTGACCTTGATGCCGCTACGACGCGCGGCTTCGGCATTCGAACCGATCGCGTAGGTGTAGCGGCCGAAGCGGGTGGTGTGCAGCAGCCACCACGCCAGCAGCGTGACGATCGCGGCGACGATCACCAGGTTCGGCACGATCCCGAACGAGGTGCCGGTGCCCAGCGTGGTGCGTAGCGCCGCGGGCACGGTGCGCACGTCGACACCGTTGGTCAGCAGCTGCGCCGCGCCCAGGGCCGCACCGAAGGATCCGAGCGTGACGATCAGCGCGGGAACCCGCGCGACCGCCACGAGCAGCCCGTTGAGCAGCCCCCAGGCCGAGCCGGCGAGCAGCGCCACGACCAGCCCCACGCCGATGACGCCCCAACCCGCGCCGGTGGAGTCGCCACCGCTGAGCGCTTCCATGGTCATCGCCGAGCACACGCCGGCGAACACCAGCACCGACCCGACCGACAAGTCGATGCCCGCGGTGATGATCACGAAGGTCATCCCGAGCGCGAGCATCAGCAGCGGCGCGGCCTGCACCATCAGGTTCTGGGCGTTGAACAGGGTGGGGAACGCGTCCGGACGGATGGCGCTGAACAGCACGCACAGCCCGATCAGCACCAACCCGGTCCAGAGGGTGTTGGACCCCGACAGCCGTGCGCCGAGGCTCTTGGTGGGCTCACCGGGCGTTTCCACCGGTCTTTTCTCGGGAGTTTCCTGCTGGGTCGACATCAGTTCTCGCCTTCCTGCGACAGCGCCCCGGTCATCGCCCCGACGAGGTCCTCGAGCTTGGATTCGGCCGCGTTCAACCGGGCGACCCGGCTACCCAGCCGCAGCACCTCGACCCGGTCGGCCACCGACAACACCTCGGGCATGTTGTGGCTGATGAGCACCACCGCGATGCCGGTGTCACGCACCCGGCGAACCACCTCGAGCACGCGTTCGCGCTGGACCACGCCGAGCGCGGCGGTGGGCTCGTCGAGGAACACCAGGCGGCTGGCCCAGGCCACCGACCGAGCCACCGCGACGCTTTGACGCTGTCCCCCGGACAGCGAACCGATCGGCACCGACAGGTCGGGCAGGTGCACCCCGAACTTTGCGAACTGCTCGGTGGCTTCTGCGCGCATCCTGGCCTTGTCCAGCATGCCGAGCTTGCCGAGGATGCCGGGGCGGTGAATTTCCCTGCCCAGGAACAGGTTCGCCGCCGGGTCCAGTTCGGGCGCCACCGCGAGGTCCTGGTAGGCGGTCTCGATGCCGTGGCGGCGGGCAGCGGTGGGCGAGTCCAGGGAGACCGGTTCGCCCTCGACCAGGATCTGGCCCGAATCGGGCTGTTCGACTCCGGACAAGCACTTCACCAGCGTGGACTTGCCCGCGCCGTTGTCCCCGATGAGCGCGACGACCTCACCGGGGTTGACGGTGAACGACGCTCCGCGCAGCGCCTCGACACTGCCGTAGCGCTTAACCAGATCGCGGGCTTGCAGCAGTGGCTCGGTCATCAACGTCTCCCGGTGGCTGGCGGTCTGCAGTGCACGGCGGTGAGGTCACCGTCGAGTCGTGATGGGCCGGCCGAGTGGGGAACGACCGCCGTGGTCCCGCGTTGCAGCGCCAGTTCGGAACCGTCCTCGCAGTGCAGCTTTCCAGCACCGTCGAGCACGATCAGAACCCCGAACGAGGGGTCGAGTTCGACGGTGCCGTGCAGGCGATCGGCTCGGAAGAACGGTTCCGCGTCGGAGGCCAGCAGCGGTACGCGCGCGGAGTCCAGCCCGCCGGTGCGCTTGATCAACGAGCCCAGCACGGCGTCGTCGAAACCCGAGTGGTTGACGGTCTCCAGCGCGGCGCTCTCGTTGAGACCGAGGAACGCGTCCTCCGCGCTGGCCAGGAATCCCTGCCATTCCAGGGTGACCGAGAAGTCGGTGGGCTGCTGCAGCTCCACGATGAACACCCCGGCGCCGATGGCGTGCGGGGTTCCCGCCGGGACGTGGACGGTGTCACCGGGCTTGACCGGGATCTCGTTGAGCGCGCCCAGCATTGCCGAGGAGTCCTGGGTTCGCACCCACTCGGCGATCCTCTCCGGCGCCGCGTCCTCGCGGAATCCCAGGTAGACAACCGGATCGGCACCGCTGGTTCCCACCACGATCCACGCCTCGGTCTTGCCGAACCGCGATCCCAGGTGTTGCTTGGCGAAGGTGTCGGACGGGTGGCAGTGCACCGGCAGGCGCTGGCCGGCGTCCAGGAGCTTCACCAGTAGTGCCGTGCTGTCGCCGTAGGCGGACACGTGCTCGGGGCCCAGCCACGACTGCGGGTCGGCGCTGACGGCCTCGCGCAGCAGCCGCCCGTCGGGCAGGTGCGAGAGCCCGGAATCGGGCTTGCCGAAGCGGTGCGTGGTGGAGGCTACCCAGTCTTCGGGGCCGAACTCCTGGTCGTCACCGCCCCCGCGCAGCGCGGCGATCGACGCGCCGCCCCGGTAGAACTGCCGGGGCTGGTTGGCAGGTAGCGCGGTAGGCCGCACAGCCTGAGCATTGTGGACAGAACTCAACGAACAACCTCTCCAGATCCTCGGACCAGCAGCCTGGTCGGGACGACAACGCGGCCCGGCGGCGACGTGTCGCCGTCCAGCCGCGCGAACAGCAATTCGGCCGCTGATTTGCCCAGCGCCCAGGTGTCGTGGGTGATCACGGTGATCGGCGGGTCCAGCAGGTCGGCGAGTTCGAAGTCGTCGAAGCCGACCAGCGCCGGTCTCGACGTTCGGCCGGCCAGCGCCCGAAGGGTGTGCACGGTGATCCGGTTGTTGCCGGTGATCACCGCGGTCGCGTCGCGCAGCGGGCCGTCGAGCGCGGCGGACACCGACTCGTCGGTGTGCGGTCCCATGGCGACCAGGCCCGAATCGAACGGCACATCGGCCTGCGCGCAGCCCTCCCGGAAGCCGCGCAAGCGCTCGGCGGCGGTGTGGATCTCGGGAGCATCGCCGAGGAAACCGATCTTGCGATGACCTTGCTCGGCCAAGTGGCGGGCGGCTTTCGCCGTGCCACCGGCGTTGTCCAGCAGCACGAAATCGGCGTCGATCTCGCCCGGTGGGCGGTCGACGAACACCACGGGAGTTCCGGCGTTGCGTTCGTGCTCGATGTAGCCGTGCTGGTGCCCTGCGGGAATCACGATGAGCCCGTCGACGCGTCGTGCGCAGAACTCCAGGACCAGCTCGCGCTCGCGGGTCGGGTCCTCGTCGGAAGAGCCGGTGAGCACGTGCTTGCCCTGCACCCGTGCGACCTCTTCGACCGCACGGGTCAAGGTCGAGTAGAAGGGGTTGGCCAGGTCCTCGAGGACGACTCCGATGGTTCCGGTTCCGGTGCCGCGCCGCAGGTTCTGGGCACTGACGTTGCGGCGGAACCCCAGCTGGTCGATCGCGTCCAGGACGCGTTCCGCGGTGGCTGCGTGCACGCCGCTTTCGGAGTTGACCACGCGCGAGACCGTCTTGATGCTCACGCCGGCCAACCGCGCGACATCGGTCATCGTGGCGCGGCGAGGATTCGACTCAGACAACGTTGTCATGGCGAAGCGGATTGGATCGCACCCGCGAGGTGTTGTCAATGCCCGCGTCCGCTCGACAGCCGGCGCGCAACAGGCGAAGCGGCTGGTCGCGGCGGGTGCGAGTTGGCAGGAAGGTTCCCTCGCTCACCCGAGTGGCCGCAGAAGTGGGAGAAAGGTTCCCGTGTTCCACCCCGACTCTCGGCGAGCGCAAGTTTCCCTTGGTCTCAGATGTGCTGGAGATTCGGTCAAGCCAGCGGATCGCGGTATCGCGTACGGCTGATCGGGTTGTGCCGAATGTCGGGATTGGACAGGAACGGCGATCCGCATTGACCCGCGCCCCCGCCGCCGCGACGGTGAGTTCGCGCTGCTTGACAAGGTTGTCGAGTCGAGGGAGACGAGGATGCTTCCAGGCATGTCCAGACGTTCCGCGTTGCGAATGCTGGGTGGGGTCGCCGCTGTCGGTGGACTCTCGGTCATGTCGACGCCGGCGGCTGCGGCTCGGCCGAGCCCGGAGATCGCAAACGCGTCCCCGGGCTCAACACCCGGGGAGTGGAAGAAGCTCGCGGCGCACGTGCGGCGTGAATTCCTCTGGGCGTGGCGCAATTATGTCGAGCGCGCCCTGGGGGCCGATCACATCAAGCCGATCTCGGGTGGCCGCGAGGACTTCTTCGTCGACGGGCATTCGGTCGGGCTGAGCGTGATCGAGGCGGTCGACACGTTGTGGCTCATGGAAGCCGACGATGAGGTCGACAGGGCTCTGCGGTGGATCACCGAGAACTTGAGTTTCGACGTCGACGCTCCGTTCCAGGTCTTCGAGACCAACATTCGAATGGTCGGTGGGCTGGCCGCGGCGTATCACTGCACGGGCGAGCGGAGATTGCTCGAGCTGGCGGTCGACTGCGCTGACCGCTTGCTGCCCGCCTTCGCCGAATCACCGACGGGTCTGCCCTACCGGTACGTGAACCTGGCGACGGGTCAAGTCAGCGATCCGGAGACCAACATCGTCGAGTGCGGCACCTACATCGCCGAGTTCGGTCAGTTGTCCGAGTGGACTGGTGATGGCCGCTATTACGATCTGGCGAAACGAGCGATGCGTCGCGTCTTCGACGGGCGCACCGATCTCGGGCTGCTGCCGCACGACATCAATGCCGAGACGGGGGAGTGGCGCAACCGCCAGGCCACGGTGGGCCCGCCCGGTGACTCCTACTACGAATACCTCTGGGACGGTTACCGGCTCTTCGGCGATGACGAGCTCAAGCAGTGGTACGACACGCTCACCGACGCGATCCTGAGCACCCAGGCCGAGCGATATGCGTCGAACCTCTGGTTCCCGCAGGTGGACGCCTACACCGGGGAAATCCTCAGCCGTGAGCAGAGCGTCCTGGCCGGTTTCTACGCCGGGCTGCTCGCTGAATCCGGGAACGTCGAAGCGGGGCGCGCCTATCACGACTCGTTCAACACGGTGCAGAACCGTTTCGGCGTGATCCCGACCTTCGTCGACTACGAAACCATGGCGGCTACCTATCCGAACAACGCTTTGCGTCCGGAGTTCGCCGATTCGGCGCTGTCGCTGTGGTTGGTCACCGGCGATGAGGTGTTCCGCGAGCGCGCCCGTACCCATTTCGAGAACATGGTCGCCACTTCGAAGACCAACTACGGGTTCGCCTCGCTGTCCGACGTGACCGCGGACCCGCCGACGCAGCAGGATTCCTGTCCGGGCTACTGGTGGTCGGAGCAGATGAAGTACTACTGGCTGCTGTTCTCCGATTCGCCGCGTTTCGACTACCGGGACAACTACCTCACCACCGAGGCCAACCTGCTGCGCGGCGCGAAGCGCTGATCAAGCGAGAGGGGAACTCTTCCGGCACCCGGAGTGGCAGGAAGGTTCCCCTCCTCGCGTCGCCGTCCCCGATACGCTGTCCGTATGGCTGATCACGTGCAGGTGGTGACCACCACCGACTCGGAGGAGTCCGCTGCCGAGCTCGCCCGCGGCATCGTCGAGGCGCGCCTCGGCGCGTGCGTGCAGGTGGTACCGATCCGCAGTTTCTACGTGTGGGAGGGCGCGGCCCAGGATGATCCGGAGTGGCAGCTCCAGATCAAGACCGCCGACGGGCGGGTCGAGGCGCTCGTCTCCCATATCCAGACTCACCACGACTACGACGTCCCGGAGATCATCGTGACGCCGATCATCGGCGGGAATCCGGATTACCTGTCGTGGGTGGACGAGGAAACCGGACCGGCCTCGGGGTGACCGGAGACACCCGGCACACTCGCCGTAGGTCTGGAACGACAAGTAGGGGTCGACGTGCCGCGTAGCTTTGTGGGCTGGTTCCGGTTGGTTGCGGTCGCCGAGGCGATGTCCTGGGCGGGCCTGCTGGTGGCCATGGCGTTCAAGTATGGCCTGGGCATGCCCTTGGGCGTGACCGTGATGGGTTGGATTCACGGGCTGGTGTTCACCGCCTACGTGCTGGTGACGCTGGTGGTGTTCAGCCCGTTGCGCTGGCGGTTCTGGACGTTGGTCCTCGCCCTGGTGGCCTCGGTGCCGCCGCTGGCCACGGTGTGGTTCGAGCGCTGGGCGAACAAGCGCGGCCTCTTGGAGCTCGCCGACTCCGACGAGCCGACCTTCTGGGGTCGCGTTCGCTTCGTGTTGCGCGAGTTGAACTAGAAGTCGCCCGCGGCGTGCCGGACCTTTCCCAGCAGATCGGTGAGCTGCTGGGTCTGGCGCTCGGTGATGCCCTGCAGGCCGAAATCGATCTCGTTGACGGACTCGGTCGCTCGTTTCATCAGGTCCCAGCCATCGTCGGTGATCTCCACGAGCGTCGTGCGCCGGTCGGTGGGGTGCGGCATGCGCTGCACCAAGCTGTCCTGTTCGAGGCGGTCGACGATGTTGGTCACGCTGGTCGGGTGCAGCTGCAGCCGATCGCCCATGACGCGCATCGGCAGGCTGCCGCGCCGCGAGAAGCTCAGCAGTACCAGTGCCTCGTAGCGGGCGAAGGTGAGGTTGTGCGGGCGCAGCGCGCTATCGACAGCCGACTGAAGGATCTGTTGCACGCGCATGATGCTGGTTACCGCGGCCATTGTCGTGGACGGGCCGACCCGCTCGGCCCAGGTCTCGGCCGCGCGGGCGATGGGGTCGAAGGGGAGTGGGCCACGGGCGCTCATGGTGTTTGACGCTAGCAGCGAATGCGATAGGCGCTGATGACTGTTGCGTTACCGACACGCGCATTCGGCAAGAAGTGGTGGTGTAGGCGCATGATCGGGTGTGCGAGCCCGGTCGCGGGCCGAATGGAGGGAGTTTTTCGTGCTGGTGGCATTCAGCGTGGCCCCGAGCGGGGCGGACGGCAGCGACAGCGTCAGTGAGGCGGTTGCTGCCGCCGTAAAGGTGGTCCGGGATTCCGGTCTGCCGCACGAGACCACTTCGATGTTCACCACGATCGAAGGGGAGTGGGACGAGGTCATGGAGGTGGTCAAGCGGGCCACCGAGGCGGTGTCCTCCAGGGCGCCGCGCACCAGCCTGGTGCTCAAGGCTGATATCCGCCCTGGTCACACGGGCCAGTTGCAGTCCAAGGTGCAGCGGGTCGAAGAGCACTTGGACGAGCAGTAGAACCGAAAAGCGGGGGCGGTGTCGGCAATGACACCGCCCCCGCTTGCAGTTCTGGTGCTGCTATCAGCGACTTCAGCCCTGCGGGTGGTCGACCACCGGGGCGTTGGTGCAGTCGCTGCTCTGCGGGGACAGCACCGGGACGACGACGCCGATGGCCGCACCGACGTTGTTGCCGCAGGCCTGCACCGGGACGGCACTCACGTTGTTGTCGTCCAGCAGGTTGACGCCGTCGTTGTCGGCGCTGTCCGCGAAAGCGGTGCCACCCAGGGCCATGGCGCTGAGGGCGGCGGCACCGGCGACACCGGCAACTCGGGTTGCAATACGCACTGTTTCGAACCTCTCGTTGAACTACTGGCCGAGGCTCCCTTTAGGGAACCCCACCGCCCGGAGAAGACAAGGCAACCGTCCCTCGCGGGCTCTTGGTCGTTTTCGGCGATCATCACGGCTGGACCTGAGGGGTTGATGCCAATTGCCACCTGTTCGAGTGGAAATTCATCGCTGATTCGAATTGTTCTAGTTTGGTAGCGGCGTGTCGGCTGGATATCGAGGTCGAACGACCTCGGTGGAAGGCGACGCGTCAGCCCGGAAACCGACCGAGCGGCATCGGCCGCCCAGCCGTCGACCGGCTGGTGGAACGTGTCAGGATGGGACTGTGACGAGGCCGGATCCACGCCAGAACGCAGCAGCGCCGTCCGCTTCGATGGCGGGCGCAGTCGACCTCTCGGCGCTCAAGAGCAGGGCGGATGCCGCTGCCAAGGGCGCCAACCAGCCGCCCGGTGAAGACAGTGGCAACGGTCAGGCGGCCGAGGGCCACGCGGCGATCGTCGAGGCCACCGAGGCCAACTTCCAGGAAGTCGTGGAGCAGTCGCTCCAGGTGCCCGTCGTGGTCGACCTGTGGGCGACCTGGTGCGAGCCCTGCAAGCAGCTCTCGCCGGCGCTTGAGAAGCTCGCCCGCGAGTACAACGGCGCGTTCCTGCTGGCCAAGGTCGACGTGGACGCCAACCCGCGGATCGCGCAGCTGTTCCAGGTGCAGTCCGTTCCGATGGTGATCGCCATCGGTGGCGGGCAGCCGGTGGACGGCTTCGCGGGGGCGCAAGCCGAGCCGCAGCTGCGCCAGTGGATCGACTCCCTGCTCGACCAGCTGCGCGACCAGCTCCCGGGCATCAAGGCCGCTGAGCAGGCGGCTGGCTCGACCGAGCCGGAGGAGGAGCCCGAGGACCCGCGGTTCACCCGGGCCGAGGATGCTCTCGAGCGCGGCGACTTCGCCGAGGCCGAAGCCGCTTACCAGGAGATCCTGGCCAGCGAGCCGAACAACGAGCAGGCCAAGGCCGCGCTCATGCAGGTGCGTTTCACCGCCCGTGCCGAGCAGGCCGATCCCTCGGCGATCGAGCGCGCCGACGCCAACAGCGATGACCTCGACGCGCAGCTGGCCGCCGCCGACGCCGAGGTCGCGATCGGCAAGGTCGACGAGGGCTTCAACCGCCTGATCCAGACGATCAAGCGCACCTCCGGTGACGATCGCAATCGAGTGCGCGAGCACTTGATCGAGATGTTCGAGGTGTTCCCGGAGGGCGACGAGCGCGTCATCAAGGCCCGTCGCGACCTGGCCAGCGCACTGTTCTGAGGGGCCGGGCAGCGCTTCGATCCGCGTGCAGCACGCGAGCGCGCAGCGCTGCCAGTCCCGCATCATCGAGGCCGCCCGCGCGGAGACGATCCGCGAAGTCCGGGCCGTTGACCAGCTCCGTGATTAGCGCCCGCTCGGTAGTTCCCCGCGCTGCGAGGAATGCCCTGATCTTCGGCGTGTCGTCGTCGAGGCCGAGAGCCGCGCACTGCTCGGCACGGCGGTCGTGGCTGAGCGCGTAGTCATCGGCGATGTCCTCGGCACTGACGCCCAAAGCCGCCAGCAGCGCGAGCACGATCAACCCCGTGCGGTCTCGACCGCTGGCGCAGTGCACCAACACGCCGCCTGGCTCGGCGTTGGTGATCGCTGCCAGCACCGCGCAGACCGCGTTCGGGAACCGGTCGAGGAACGCCGGGTAGTAGAGCGGCGTGCACGAATGGACGCCGCCCCAGCGCTGCCAGAACTCGGTGTCGGTCGGGTCGTCGAGCACCATTCGCACGGTCGTCAGCTCGGCAGCCTCGCCGCCAGGTCGGTTTGACTCTCTTCAAGCCCGGTCAGATCGATGATGGTGCGCACGCCGTGCGCGCGGAGCTGTTCCCAGCCCGTGGCGGGCATGTTGGCGGGGTGGTCGGCCCGCACCACGGCGCCGCAGCGGATCCGCCCGCCGTTGGCCTGCAAGCCGCCCAGATCCCGCGCGTTGAGCGTGCCGTCCCAGTCCACTCGTCGCGTTCGCACACCTCTTTGGACGCGCGGCGCCGTGTTCGGTTGCCTCGCCGGAAGGCGGCACGGGGCGAGGAAGGGAACCTTTCTGTCACGGCATCAAGCCAGCGCTGAAGGGAACCTCGCTCGCACCCCGGGCGGGCCCGCGAAACGACGAAGCGGTGCCGCCGGAGTCCGACGACACCGCTTCGCGCACGGTTCAGCCGACGTACTTGGTGGTGCAGGGGGAGATGCCTCGCTGCACGCCGACGCGGAAGGCTTCGACCCGAGCGAAACCGACCGGAACCTGTTCGCCCTTGACGTTCGCCGCGATCAAGCTCTCGTCACCGAGCAGGGCGGACACGCCCTCGTCGATGTCGTCGGGAAGCACGCGGAGTTTGCCCACCGGGTTGCGCTGCCCGATCGGATCCTCCACCAACAAGCCGCTCCACGCGCCTACCAGGCACGCCGTGCGCAGTCCGGCGGCTTCATCGTCGAGCGTGAATCCCGCTGACTTCTGCACAGCCAGCGCGTACCGGGAGGCGATCTGCGCGTAGGCGGCGAAGTCGCCGTAGCCGGTGGCGTCGCTGTCCTTCGACGGCGGCTGAGCGATCTCGCGCAGCTCGGAGACGTCCAGCGAGATCGTGTTCGTCGCAGCGCAGTAGTCGGCAGGGGAGGTCTTCTGCCGGTCGCCGCACGACGTGGGATCGGTGGTGACCTTCGGCTCGGGAGCACCGGTGTCGCGGAAGACCTCGTGGAGGCTCTCGTTCACCGCCTCGATGCTCTTGTCGTTGATGGGCAGTTCGGTTTCGTTCTGCGCCGGCTTCCAGTTCTGGAACAGCGTGGTGCGCTTGGTGACGTCATCGAAGTCCATTCCGGCGCAGCGATCCGGGCCCTGGTCGAACCCGTATTGGAACGCCGAGACCCGGTCGAAGGCGGTGCCGTGCGCGTTGCCACCGGTGAAGTTCGAGACGCTCGGGGAATCGCGGATGTAGTTGAGCACGCTCATGACTTCGTTGAGCCCGGTACCGGTGGATACCCGGAAGTACTTCGAGTCGCCCTCCGCCACGTGCCGGAAGTACGAACCGGTGAAGCAGTCCGCCTGTTGTTCGAGCACGATCGCCGGGTCGTCCGGCTTGGCCGTGCCCGCGCGGTTCTGCACCGCGTGGCCCATCTCGTGCGCGAGCACCGTCACGACCGCCATCGGGCCGAAGTTGTTCTTCAACTCCGGCAGCAGTGTGCCGCGGTCCCAGGCGATGAGGTCTTCCGGCGGGCAGTAGAACGCGTTGACCAGGTGCGAGCTGTTCTTACCGCACAACGGGCGTCCGGGTGCGTTGGAGTCGTACGAGATCAGACGTTTGACGGGCTTGAACTCCTTCCCGGAGAAGACCTCGGGGAAGGTCTCGGCCCAGTAGTCGTCGACGTCGGCGACCGCGTTGCGGGCGAGCTCGTCCATCTCCCCGTTGTCGGTGCCGTCGACCTTGAGCCGAGGCTCCGGTGCGTCCGTCTTCGGGCCGCTGGGGCCGTTCGCGGCGGGCAGTCCCGCCACCTTGGTCGTCGAGTAGCCGCCAAGGGTCGTCGGGATACCGCTGACGGTCTGCGCGCATCCGCTGACCAGGGCGACGCACGCGACTGCCGAGACCACGGCGCCCAGCTTCCGCTTTCGCAGTCGGTTTCCTATCGCTCCCACTGACGCGCCCCATCTCGCTGCCGGTGCCTGAAGTCGTATGTCCACGCGTCGACATCACAGCCGACCGGATGCAGGAAGCAGCCTAACGGGTGACCGATGTCGGCTATGGGCAGTCTCGACTCGCAGTGACAGAAAGGTTCCCATGCGAAGTGGCAGCAGTGGGGCAGTGGCAGGAAAGTTCCCTTGCCCGCCACGCGCGCACGACGGGAAATTCCTGCGCAGCTCGGTGACGAGCTTCGTGACAGGAAGGTTCCCCCGCTCGCGGCTGAGCGCGGTTTAGCCGCAGGCTCCGGCACCGTCGAGTGCGCCGGATCGGAAGGCCGCGATTCGGTCGGACCCGTTGATCGAACCGCGTCCGCGTGCATCGCGTGCGAGCGCCTCCGAAGTCAGGACGATCTGCACCGCTTCGTCGAGGTCGCCGGGCGAGAGCGCTGGCCGCGCAGCGGTATAGGCACCGGTCAAGCAGCTGATCGCTTTGCCGGTGACCGGTTCTTCGAGCTGTGCCAATGCTGCCGTCGCGTACCGGGACGCCACCAACGTCGTCACGGCTTGGTCGCCGGTTTCGTCGCGGATCGTGCCCAAAGCCGCGCGGTCGATGCTCACTCGAGGTGGCGCGCCGCAATAGTCCACCGGCCCACGTGCGTTCGGACAGTTACCGAGCCGCGGCGGGGTCCATCTTCCACCGCGTTCGGTCACCAGTTCGCCGAAATACCGCTCGGCGGCGGTGGTGTCGATCGCCTCGTCCAGGGGGACGTTGGGGTCCTGCTCCACCGGCTCGGCCACGTCAGCCGTGGGGACGTCGGGGCACCCTCCGGGCCCACCGGCGAACCCGGTCTGGAATGCCGAGATCCGATCGAACGCGGTGCCGTGCGCGCCGGTGGAGCCGACCGGATCGCGGAAGACCATGATCGCGCGCAGTGCTTCGTCGAGCTGGTCCGGGCTCACTCGCAGGTGCGGTGCGCGGCCATCGGAGACCCAGCGCAGGAACGAACCGGCGAAGCAGTCGGCCATCGCTTCCAGCCGCAGCGGTTGGCCTTGGGCGAGGTCTGCGCGCTGCTGCACCGCGTGTCCGATTTCGTGGGAGAGCACCACCGCGACCGCAGCATCGCCGTAGTGCTCGCGCAACACGGGCAGCAGCGCGGTGCGGTCCCAGGCGATGGCGTCGACGCTTCGGCAGTAGTAGGCGTTGCCTTCCACTTCGCTGACCGTCGACGCGCAGGGCGGTGAGCTGCTGGTATCGCCGGTGTCGACCGAGAAGAACCCGCCATCGAGGTCCTTCCACGGCCGGTCGAAGGTGGCGGGGTAGGCCTTGGACCAGTAGTCCTGTGCGTCGCTGACGACCGTGGCCGCCAGCCGGTCGGTATCGCCGTGGTCGGTGCCGTGCACGAACGAGGGGTCGACGGTGTGCTCTGCCACACCTGTTCGCTCCGGCGGCGGGGCCGCGCAGGCGCCGGCAAGCAGTCCGATGACCGTCACGACTAGTACGAATGCGCGCACGCTGCTCAGCTTCGCATTGGTTCGGCGGTTTCGGGGCCTCGGTACCGACTCACGTGTTCCCGCGTGGCGAGATATGGTCCGCTCCCGTGAGAGCCGTCCACCGCTTCACCGTCCGGGCCCACCTGCCCGAGCCGCTCAGCGCGCTGGGCACCTTGGCGACCAACCTGCGCTGGGCCTGGCACCCACCGACCCAGGACCTGTTCGCGGCCGTCGACCCGCAGGTCTGGGCATCGGTGGGTGGTGACCCGCTGCGGTTGCTGGCGGAGGTGCCCGCGGAACGGCTGCGGCGGCTGGCCGAGGACCAGGACTTCCTGGCGCGCACCCGAGCCGTCGACGACGACCTGCGTCGTTACCTGACGATGCCGCGCTGGTACCAGCAGCGCCGGGACGAAGGGGCGGGGTTGCCTGCCTCCATCGCCTACTTCTCGATGGAGTTCGGGCTCACCGAGGCATTGCCGAACTACTCCGGCGGGCTCGGCGTGCTCGCCGGGGATCACCTCAAGTCGGCCTCCGACCTGGGGGTGCCGCTGATCGGGGTCGGTCTGCTCTACCGGTCCGGCTACTTCCGGCAGGCGCTGTCTGAGGAGGGCTGGCAGGTCGAGCACTATCCGGTGCTGGATCCCAGCGGTCTGCCGCTGGAGGTGCTGGCCGACGCCGCCGGGCGTCCGGTGCAGATCCGCGTGGCCATGCCCGCGGGACGCACGCTGCACGCCCGGGTGTGGAAGGCGCAGGTCGGGCGGGTCCCGCTGTTGCTGCTGGACACCGACGTTCCGGACAACGATGACGATCTGCGCGGCACCACCGATCGGCTCTACGGTGGCGACGCCGAGCACAAGATCCGCCAGCACATCCTCGCCGGCATCGGTGGGATGCGGGCGGTGCGCGCCTACTGCGAACTCACCGGCCACCCGCAACCCGAGGTCTTCCACACCAACGAAGGCCACGCCGGTTTCCTCGGCTTGGAACGGATCCGGGAGCTGCAGGACAAGCCGGGCCTGGAGTTCGATCAGGCGATGGTGGCAGTGCGCGCGGGAACGGTGTTCACCACGCACACCCCGGTTCCGGCCGGTATCGACCGGTTCCCGGTCGACCTGGTGCGGCACTACTTCGACGATGCCTCGGAGCAGCCGCTGCTGCCGGGCGTTTCGGCCGATCGCGTGGTGGCGCTGGGGGCCGAAGACAACCCCAACATGTTCAACATGGCCCACATGGGGCTTCGGCTCGCGCAGCGTGCCAACGGGGTTTCCGAGCTGCACGGCGAAGTCATCCGCAAGATGTTCCGCAATTTGTGGCCGGGCTTCGGTGTCGAGGAGATCCCGATCCGTTCGGTCACCAACGGTGTGCACGGCCCGACCTGGTCCGCGCGGGAACTCGGCAAGCTGCTCGGCGAGTCCGAAATGGACAGCGGGGCGGGGCTGCGCGGGATGGAACCGGTCAGCGATTCCCTGCTCTGGGAGCTGCGGTGCTCGCTGCGGCAACGCCTGGTCGACGAGGTCCGCCGCAGGCTGCGCGTCGCGTGGCAGCAGCGCGGCGCCTCGGATCTGGAACTCGGCTGGTGCGACTCGGTTTTCGATCCCGAAGTGCTCACCATCGGTTTCGCCCGCCGCGTTCCCACCTACAAGCGCGCCACGTTGATGCTGCGGGACACCGACCGCCTGCGCGAACTGCTGCTCGATTCCGAGCGTCCGGTGCAGATCGTGGTGGCGGGCAAGTCCCATCCGGCTGACGAGGCGGGCAAGGCGATGATCCAGCGCGTCGTTCGCTTCGCGGATCAGGCCGACGTGCGGCACCGCATCGTGTTCCTGCCCGACTACGACATGGCGCTGTCGCGCTACCTGGTGTCGGGCTGCGACGTGTGGCTGAACACCCCCGTGCGGCAGTTGGAAGCCTGCGGCACGTCCGGGATGAAGGCGGCCTTGAACGGCGTGCTGAACCTGTCGGTGCGCGACGGCTGGTGGGACGAGATGTACGACGGCCACAACGGGTGGGCGATCCCCACCGCCGAAGGCGTCACCGATCCGAGCAGGCGGGACGATCTGGAGGCGGCCGCGCTGTACGAGCTGATCTCCGAGCACGTCGTTCCGATGTACTACGAGCGCAACAGCGATGGTGTGCCCGGCAAGTGGATGTCGATGGTGCGGCACACGCTGGCCTCGCTGGGGCCGCAGGTGCAGGCTTCGCGGATGATTCGCGAGTACGTCGACGGCCACTACGGGCCCGCGGCCCGTTCGATGCGCGCGATGGCGGACGAGGATTTCCGGGGCGCTCGGGAGATCGCCGACTACCGGGATCGGCTGCAGGCCGCCTGGAACCGGGTGCGGGTCGGTGACACCGAGATGTCGGTGGACGACGCGACCCCGTTGCTCGGTGGACAGGTGACCGTGCGGGCGAGGGTGGACCTGGCGGGCCTGGACCCGTCTGATGTGGACGTCGAGGTCGTGGTGGGCCGGGTCGACGACGCCGACACCCTCCACGACTTCGTCGCGGCCTCGATGGAGCCGATGGGTGAGGGGCGCTATTCGGTGGCCGTCACGCTCCCGCACGCAGGCCCCGCCGGGTACACGGTCCGGGTTCTGCCTCGCCATCGGCTGCTGTCCGGCGCGGCCGAACTGGGCAAGGTCGTTCTGGCGGGCTGATTCGGCGAGTTCGGAGCGCTCAGCGGGCCACTCGGCGCAGGCCGAGGGCGCTCAGGGCCAGGAAGATCAAGGCCGCCGCGCAGACGCCGAGCCAGCCGTAGATGCCGTAGGCGAAGCTGCCGACGGTCGAGCCGAGGGCACCGGCGAGGAACGTGGCGAGCATGTAGATGGTGTTCAGGCGCCCGCCGGCCGCCGGGTTCACCGTCAGCGCCGCGTTCTGGTTGGCCGCCTGGGATGTCTGCATCCCGATGGGGACCGCGGCGATGCCGATGAGCAGCAGAACGAGCGAGTTCGCGCCGGTGGCGAGCAGAACGATCGCCACCGTCAGCACCAGCAGGCCGAGTCCGGCGACAACGCGGGGGCCGCGCCGGTCGACCAGCTTTCCGGTCATCGGTGCCAGTGCTGCGCTGAGGAGTCCGAGCAGGCCGACAAGGCCGGCTTCGCCGACGGTGAGGCCGTGCGGCGCCGCGGTCAGGACCAACGCGAGGGTCGTCCACACCGCGTTGAACGCGGCGAAGATTCCCGCGTGCCGCAGGCAGGCGCGGCGCAGCACCGGCTCGCTGCGCAGGTAGCCGGGCAGCGAGCGCAGCAGGGCGCCGTAGTTCACCGCGCCGCGCGCGCCGTCGGCGGGTATGGCGCGCATGGTCCACAAGCCGACGATCAAGGTCAGCGCAGCGGCCACGACGAACACCCAGCGCCAGCCCAGCAGCCCGGCGAGCTGGCCGGAAATGACGCGGGAAACCATGATTCCGGTGAGCAGGCCGGCTTGCACCCAGGACATCGCGGTGCCGCGCTGGGCGGGTTCGGCCAGCTGCGCGACCAGCGGGATCAGGATCTGCGGGACCACTGTGGTCGCTGCTGCCAGTCCGACGAACAGGGCCAGCGCCGGCAGCGACGGTGCCGCCGCGCCGCCGAGGAGCAGGAGTGCGGTCAGCGCGCTCAACCCACCGACCATCTTGCGGCGGTCCACGCTGTCGCCGAGCGGGATGACCAGGAGGAGTCCGGCCGAGTATCCGAGCATTCCTGCGGTGACCACGATGCTCGCGGCCTGCGGTGAGGTACCGAAGACCGCGGCGATCGGACCGATGATCGGCTGCGCCAGGTAGATGTTGGCGACGGTGATTCCGGCGCACAACGCGGCGGCGAACAACAACCCGCCGGTAAGACGGCTGGCGGGGGAAACCGTGGTCATCAGCACTCCGAAGGAACTAACCAACTAGTTGGTTGCATAATTGCACTGGCCGCGAATCGTGTCAACCAGATGGTTGGTTGGCGGCGGTACAGTGCGGTTGTGACCCGCAACGCCGAAGCGACGAAGGCCCGGATCTTCCAGGCGGCCACCGCTGAGTTCGCCGAGCACGGCATCGCAGGCGCTCGTGTCGACCGCATCGCGAAGCAGGCCGAGGCGAACAAGCAGCTGATCTACGCCTACTTCGGTAGCAAGGACGCCTTGTTCGGCGCGGTGCTGGAACGTGCGATGGCCGAGCTCGCCGCCGAGGTTCCCATCGATGGCGCGGATCTTCCCGGCTACGTCGACCGCCTGACCGCCTACCACACGGCCAACCCGCACGTGCTGCGGTTGCTGATGTGGGAGTCCCTCGAGCGCGGCGACTCCGGCGTGGCCGCCGAGTCCGAACGCGCCGAGCACTACCGGGACAAGACCGACAGCGTGCGGCGCGCCCAGCGCAGCGGCGCGGTCACCGATGCCATCGAGCCGGGCATGCTCGCGCTGCTGACGCTCGGCATGATCAGCTGGCCGCTGGCGGTACCGCAACTGCGCCGGATGCTGCTCGGCGAGACCTCGGTCGAGGACCTGCAGGTGGCCGCACGAGAAGCCACGCGCCGCCTGACCGAGCCCGAGTGAGCAGGGGAACCTTTCTGTCGCTTCACCTGACAGCAAGGTTCCCCTCGTGCTTAACCAGCGGCCGTCTCGGTGCCGAAGGTGCGGCGATAGGTGATCGGTGAAACGCCGATCGCGGCGTGCAGGTGCTGGCGCAGTGACGCCGCAGTGGCGAAACCGACTTCGGTTGCGATCCGCTCGATCGAAAGATTGGTGGTCTCCAGCAGCTGTCTCGCGCGGGCCAGCCGTTGCTGGGTCAGCCACTTGCCCGGGCTGACGCCGACCTCTTCGCGAAACCGGCGCGCGAAGGTGCGCGTGCTCATCCGCGCGTGCTCGGCCAGCTCGGTCATGGTCAGTGGCAGGTTCAGGTTCTCGTACGCCCAGGCTCGGGTTGCTGCGGTGCCCTGGCCTGTGAGTTCGGGAATCGGCTGCTCGATGGCTGGGCTTGCCCGCCGTCGCGGAACGGTGGCACCACGCAGGTGCGCGCCACCCGGTTGGCCAGGTCGCTGCCGTGGTCGGAGCGGATCAAGTGCAGGCACACGTCGAGTCCGGAAGCCGCGCCCGCCGAGGTCAGAAGGTCGCCGTCTTCGACGAACAGCACGTCGGGGTCGAGTTGCACGGCCGGGAACATGTCCCGGAACTTCTCGGCCAGGCGCCAGTGCGTGGTGGCGGGGCGACCGTCGAGCATGCCTGCCGCCGCCAGTGCGAACGCGCCGGTGCAGATCGACACGATGCGCGTGCCGGGGCGGATTTGACGCAGCGCGCCCGCCAGCTCCGTGGGCAGCTCGCTGGAGATCAGCGACAGGTCGAACGGCGGGATCACCACGGTGTCGGCGCTGCTCAGCAGCTCGGGGCCGTGGTCGGCCGAGATCATGAAATCGGCATCGCTGCGCACCGGCTTGCCGTCCGCGGTGCAGGTCGTGATCTCGTAACGGCTCTCGGCGCTGCCGAACACGCGTTGTGGAATGCCGAGCTCGAAGGGGTAAACCCCGTCGAGAGCCAGTACTGCGACCCGATGCATGGCAGGATCCTATCGAATGCTGGCAATCCTGCCATTTCGAGAGCTGTGGGCATAAGGCAAGGTGGGGGCATGAGTGAATCGATGCGTGCCATCCGTCAGGACGTTCACGGTGACCCCGGAGTTTTGCGCGAAGTCACGTTGGAGCGGCCTGAGCCCGGCCCCGGCGAGGTGCTGGTCCGGGTGCGCGCCGCCGGCGTCAACCCCACCGATTGGAAGCACCGCGGCGGTCAAGGATTTCTCGGTCAGCCGCCGTACGTCCTCGGCTGGGACGTTTCCGGCGTGGTCGAGGAGATCGGCGTCGGCGTCACCCTGCACAAGCCGGGTGACGAGGTCTTCGGCATGCTGCCTTATCCGTTCGGTGTCGGTTCCCACGCCGAGTACACCGTCGGCCCGGCTCGCGGATTCGCGCCGAAGCCGTCCAATGTGGACCACGTGCAGGCCGGTGCGATCCCGCTCGCGGCGCTGACCGCGTGGCAGGCGTTGAACGACACCGCCGACCTGCAGTCGGGCCAGCGGGTGCTCATCCACGCTGCCGCCGGTGGTGTCGGGCACCTGGCCGTGCAGATCGCCAAGGCCAAGGGCGCCTACGTCATCGGCACCGCCACCAAGGGCAAGCACGAGTTCCTGCGCGGACTCGGCGCGGACGAGCTCATCGACTACACCGAGGCCGACTTCGACAAGGTCTTGAGCGACGTCGACGTGGTGCTGGACACGATCGCCGCCGATTACCGCAGCCGCTCCCTGCAGGTCCTGCGCAAGGGCGGAATCCTGGTGACGATCCTGCCGTACGACCGGAAACCGCTGGTCGCCGAGGCCGAAGAGCTGGGTGTGCGCGCCGAGACGATGCTGGTCGAGGACGACCAGGCCGGTATGCAGGCCGTTCGCGAGCTGGTGGAGGCGGGCAAGCTGCGCGCCGAGATCGCCGCGACGTTCCCGCTGGCGGAGGCCGCCAAGGCCCACGAGATGGGCGAGACCGGCCGGACCAAGGGCAAGCTCGTCCTGACCGTCGACTGAGGTGAGGATGGGAACCTTCCTGTCACATGAATGACAGGAAGGTTCCCACCTGCTGTCAGTGCACCGAGAGGCGCTGGCGGGTCTCGGTGACCCGAGGCGACCAAGGTGCCAGTTCTTCGGCTCGGGCGAGCGCGGTCCGCGCGGTGGGGTTGTCGCGGCGGGCCATGTGCGCTCGGGCAAGCGTGACGAAGTCATCGGCCCGGGACAGCGGCGAGTGGTTGTATTCCGCGCCGGCCTCGGCCAATCGAACCGCAGCTTCGGTGTCGCCCTCGATCAGCGCCAGCAGGCCGTTGGTCCCGTTGAGCTCGAACTCCGGGTATCCCAGGCTGACGGCGTCCTGCAGGGCCTTCCTCGCCGTGGGCAGCAGGGTGTCGGCGGGTAGCTGGCCGGCTTCGATGGCCTTGAAGCCGAGCCCGGCGATGCCGACCAGCAGATAGGGCATCTTCCGTGGCGGGACATCGTTCTCGGACAGGTGTTTGAGCAGTGTCAGCACGCCCGGTGCGTACTGGCCCCGTGCTTCCTGGACCGCGACCTGGCAGGACATCGTGGCGTTGAGTCCCGGGTAGCGCTCGCTCATCTCATCGGCGTATCCGGCCGCGTCGTCGATGTCGCCACGACGAAGCGCCGCGTAGGCGCGGGCGGCCAGCGGTGCTGCCCGAAAGTCGGAGCGCTCCGGTTCGGGCATGCGCGGCAGCGAGAACAGGAGCCAGCCCGTTGACGTGGCCAGCGGGACTCGCTGCGGCCGGAGCTTGTAGAGCATGAACCCGCTGACGGCCAGCGCGAACCCGCGGCTGAAACCATCGGAGACCAGCAGCCACGAACCCGTCACCAGCGAGAACCCGGCCAAGGCCGAGAGCAGGCCCGCCAGCCAGCAACGCAGGATCACCGGTGACCGCCACGGGCCGATCTGGGATCGCAGGGTCACCGGCAACGCGCGGAAGGTGAACGTCACCTCGCCGAGCTTGATCGAGCCGATCTCCCGCATCGCGCCGAGCACCACGTGCCGAACCTGCAACCCGAACAGCACCGAACCGGCCAGAAGGCCGAGTTGAGTGACCACTGGCAGCAGCACCGCCCCGGCCAGAGCACCGGTCCAGGCCATGACGATCCCGGTGGGATCGCCGCCCACGACCAGCTCCACCACGGCAATCACCGCCGCACTCGCGGCGGTGATCAACACCCAGGGACGGAACAAGAGCCTCTGCGCACTCACAAGGCATGGACCTTACGTCAGCCGGGCCGCGTGGGAGCCCTGTTCGGCGAAAGCCCCTGGCGACTGTGAGCAGGGGAACCTTGCTGCCACTTCCACGCCTGGTCTGTGGAAGGGAATCTTGCTGCCATATCTCGGCGCGGTGGGTGACAGCAAGATTCCCTTCCTCGGAGCACGTGAGCCCGCGGCGGTGCGGTTCACCTGGCAGCGTCGGATCGACATCGCCGGTGCGGGAACCGATCGAGCGTTTTGCTCGTGCAGCGATGTCGTTGCCCTCCCGGGCGCGAGTGGTGCCGCCGGGGCGGGAAGAATGGACGGGAGAGGGGACCGGCCGGAGGCTGGGGCGGTCCTGGAGGTCAACCGGGTGCGTGATGCCGGTCAGACGGCTGGGAGGTAGACGTGGACGACCTGGTCATCCGACTGGATGGCGTCGGAGTCCGTAGGGGCGAGACGTCGCTGTTGGCGGACGTGAACTGGTCGGTCGAGCTCGACGAGCGCTGGGTCGTGCTGGGCCCAAACGGGGCCGGCAAGACGACCCTGTTGAAGATGGCCAGCACCGAGATGCACCCGACCGAAGGCACCGTCGACGTGCTGGGCGAACGGCTCGGCAAGGCCAACGTGTTCGACATCCGCCCGCGCATCGGGCTGTGCTCGGGTGCGCTGCTCAACCGGATTCCCGGCGGCGAGTTGGTGCGCGACGTGGTGGTCAGCGCCGGTTATTCGGTGTTCGGCCGCTGGCGCGAGGAATACGACCGGATGGACACCGACCGCGCGCACGAACTCCTCGACCTGCTCGGTGTGGCGCACTTGGCCGACCGCGAGTTCGGCACCCTGTCCGAGGGGGAGCGCAAGCGCACCATGATCTCGCGTGCGCTGATGACCGATCCGGAGCTGCTGTTGTTCGACGAGCCCGCGGCCGGGCTCGACCTGGGCGGGCGCGAAGACCTCGTGGCCCGGCTGTCCACCCTGGCCGTGGACCCCGATGCGCCGGCATCGGTGCTGGTCACCCATCACGTCGAGGAGATCCCGCCGGGCTTTACCCACGGCATGCTGCTGCGCGAGGGCAAGATCGTCGCCCAGGGGTTGCTCGATGACGTGCTCACCGAGGACAACCTGTCGAAGACGTTCGATCAGGATCTCGAGCTGCGCAAGAACGGGGAGCGCTACTTCGCGCAGCGCCGCGGCTGAGAGCGGTGACACAGCATTGCCGTTGTGCAGCGCGATAGCCTCTGCCGCGGCATTGCGGTTCGACGAGGAGGTTGTCGCGTGGGTGAGTTCGTCAGGCTCGAGGTGGACGGTGCGATCGGCACGATCCGGTTGGATCGGCCGCCGATGAACGCGCTGAACCGGCAGATCGAGAACGAGCTGCGCGAGGTCGCGATCGAGGCGTCCGAGCGCGACGACGTCCGCGCGGTGATCGTCTACGGCGGCGAGAAGGTCTTCGCCGCGGGCGCGGACATCAAGGAAATGGCCGAGCTGTCCTACACCGACATGGCCGCCAAGGAGCAGCGCGGGCTTTCCGACGCGATGAGCCGGGTCGCGGCCATCCCGAAGCCCACGGTGGCCGCTTTGACCGGCTACGCCCTCGGTGGCGGTTTCGAGCTGGCACTGGCCTGCGATCGGCGCATCGCCTCGGACAACATCAAGGTCGGTCAGCCGGAGATCCTGCTCGGCACCATTCCGGGTGCGGGCGGTACGCAGCGGCTGGCTCGCCTGGTGGGCCCGAGCAAGGCGAAGGACATCATCTACTCCGGCCGTTTCGTGAAGGCCGACGAGGCCCTGCAGATCGGCATGGTCGACGAGCTCGTGCCCGCTGACGACGTGTATGCCGCTGCCAAGCGCTGGGCGGAGCAGTTCAGCGGCGCGGCAGCGCGCGCCCTGGCCGCGGCCAAGTCCGCCATCGACGGTGGCCTGGAGCAGGACTTGGCCAACGGGCTGAAGCTGGAGTCCCACCTGTTCGCGGGCACCTTCGCCACCGAGGACCAGAAGATCGGCATGCGGTCGTTCATCGAGAACGGCCCCGGCAAGGCCGAGTTCACCGGGAACTGATCGGCTGCGGAAGTGGTAGTGACGAGTGGCCCCCACCGTGCCCGGCTTTCCCGCCCGAGCAGCACGCGCGGGCAGCGCTAGGGGGAACGGTGGGGTACTCGTTCGACATCGAGGATGTCGCTTTCCTGCGTTCGGCGGCCGGTTTCGAGGCCGTCACCGAGCTCGCGAAGCGTTCGCTGAGCAGCTCCTCGCGGATGGCTGACGTCGCGGCCGCGCGCAAGCTCGCGGGCGAGCGTCACGCGGCGGCCGCGCTGGAGACTGCGATGCTGCGCCGCAAGGCTCAGTCCAAACTGGACGACGGCCAGCAGTGGCTGTTCACCGACGATGCGCTGCAGCAGGCCACCGCGAGCGTCGTGGCGCGGCATCGCGCGCAGCGCCTGGCCGGGCGTGACGTGCACGACGTGACCTGCTCCATCGGCGCCGACCTGGTCGCGGTGGCCGCGGTCGCGAACCGCTGCGTGGGCTCCGACCTCGACCGCGTCCGGTTGCTGATGGCCCGGCACAACCTCGACCAAGCCGGATGTCCGGCAGCTCTCGTCGCGGCCGACGCGTTGCGTCCGGTCACCCTGGGCACCACGGTCATCGCCGACCCCGCGCGGCGCGATGGCGCGGGCAGGCGTCGCTGGAACCCGGCGGATCTCGTGCCACCGCTGGACGAGCTCCTGGACGTCTACGCGGGCCGTGACCTGGTGGTCAAGTGCGCGCCCGGCCTGGACTTCGACGCCGTTCCGGACGAGGCCGAAGCCGAGGTCGTCTCCCTGCAGGGGCAGGTCCGCGAGGCGGCCTTGTGGTTCGGCGCGCTGGCACAACCGGGTGTGCGCCGCAAGGCCAGCGTGCTGGACGCCGGCGGTGCGATCCGGACGACCATCACCGATGCCGAGTCCGATGACTGCCCGGCCGAGGAGGTCCGGGAGTGGATCGTCGATCCGGACGGGGCGGTCGTGCGGGCCGGTCTGGTGCGCCACTACGCGGCCCGCCACGGCTTGGCGCAGCTCGACCCGCGCATCGCCTATCTCACCGGCGATGTCCCGCCTCCGGGCGTGCGGGCCTTCCGCGTCGTCGAGCACGGGCGCTTCAACGAGAAGTCGTTGCGCACGCTGCTTCGGCAACATCAGGTGGGCCGCCTGGAGATCCTGGTGCGCGGTGTCGATGTCGACCCGGACGCGTTGCGCCGCCGTCTGAAGCTCAAGGGGGATCAGGACGCCACGGTGGTCATCACCCGGGTCGGTGACCAGGCAAGAGCCTTCCTGTGCCGCGCTGAGCGGACCTGAGCGGGGGCCGGATCGCGGCGCGCAGCGGGCGCTGCGCCGCCCGGGCAACTGTGAGCAGGGCGAAAAGGGGCGGCAGCCGGCCGGGTCCGCCCTCTATGCTTGACCGACGTATGGGTACGTCGTCTGTGAAATCTCCGCTCGCTGATCTGCGGGAACGTTTGCCCGAGCTGATGCTGTCCGACCAGCGTCGGCTGCGGCGTCGCATCGAGGGGGCGCGCAAGATCCGCGATCCGCAGGCGCTGCAGTCGGTCGCCGACGAGATCGCCTGCGATGTGGACCAGGCCGAGCAGCGGGTGCGACGGCGTCGCGACAACGTCCCCACCATCGGCTACCCGGAGGCTTTGCCGGTCAGCCAGCGGCGCGATGACCTCCTGGAGGTGATCCGGGACAACCAGGTCGTCATCGTCGCCGGTGAGACCGGGTCCGGTAAGACCACCCAGCTGCCCAAGATGTGCATGGAGCTGGGCCGCGGCATCCAGGGCGTCATCGGCCACACGCAGCCGCGCAGGCTCGCCGCGCGCACGGTCGCCGAGCGGGTCGCCGAGGAGCTGGACACCGACCTCGGCGGCGCGATCGGCTACCAGGTGCGCTTCACCGAGCGCACCGGCGAGGACACCCTGGTCAAGCTGATGACCGATGGGATCCTGCTCGCCGAGATCCAGCACGATCGGCTGCTGCGCCGCTACGACACGCTGATCATCGACGAGGCGCACGAGCGCAGCCTCAACATCGATTTCATCCTCGGCTACCTCAAGCAGCTGCTGCCCAAGCGCCCCGACCTGAAGATCATCATCACTTCGGCGACGATCGACCCGGAGCGCTTCTCCCGGCACTTCGAGAACGCGCCGATCGTGGAGGTCTCCGGTCGCACCTACCCGGTGGAGGTGCGCTACCGGCCGCTCGTCGACGATTCCGACGAGCTCGAGGACGTGGTGCGCGATCAGCCGCAGGCGATCTGCGACGCGGTCCGCGAACTGTCCGCTGAAGGTCCCGGCGACATTCTGGTGTTCCTCTCCGGCGAGCGGGAGATCCGCGACACCGCTGACGCGCTCGGGCAGATGAACCTGCGCGGCACCGAGGTCCTGCCGCTGTACGCGAGGTTGAGCGCGGCCGAGCAGCACCGGGTGTTCCAGCCGCACTCCGGCAGGCGGGTCGTGCTGGCCACCAACGTCGCCGAGACCTCGTTGACGGTGCCGGGCATCAAGTACGTCATCGATCCCGGTACCGCGCGCATCTCCCGCTACAGCTTCCGCACCAAGGTGCAGCGACTGCCGATCGAGCCGATCTCGCAGGCCTCGGCCAATCAGCGCAAGGGGCGCTGCGGGCGCGTTTCCGAGGGCATCTGCGTCCGGCTGTACTCCGAGGACGACTTCCTGTCCCGGCCGGAGTTCACCGACCCGGAGATCCTGCGCACCCACCTCGCCTCGGTCATCCTGCAGATGACCTCGCTGGGGCTCGGTGACATCGAGGGATTCCCGTTCCTGGAGCCGCCGGATCGCAGGCAGATCACCGACGGTGTGAGCCTGCTGCACGAGCTCGGCGCGCTGGAGAACCAGAAGTCGCGCACCGACCGCAGGCTGACCAAGATCGGCCGCAACCTGGCGCAGCTGCCGCTCGACCCGCGGCTGGCGCGAATGATCCTGGAAGCCGAGCGCAACGGCTGCGTGCGCGAGGTGCTGGTGATCGTCTCCGCGCTGTCCATCCAGGACCCGCGGGAGCGTCCGGCCGAAGACCAGCAGGCCGCCGACCAGAAGCACGCGCGGTTCGTCGACGCCGATGCCCAGTCGGACTTCCTGTCGTACCTGAGCCTGTGGAAGTTCCTGCGCACCCAGCAGAAGGAACTGTCGTCCAACCAGTTCCGCAAGCTGTGCCGCAACGACTACCTCAACTACCTGCGCGTGCGCGAGTGGCAGGACCTCTACGGCCAGCTGCGCACCATGGTCAAGCAGATGGGCATCACCATCGGCGAGCAGGAGGCCGACGCCGATCGCATCCACCAGTCGCTGCTGGCGGGGCTGCTCTCGCACATCGGTCTCAAGGACGTCGACAAGAAGCCCGGTCAGCAGCGCCGCGGCCCTGTCGAGTTCCAGGGCGCGCGCAACACGCGGTTCTCGGTGTTCCCGGGCTCGTCGTTGTTCAAGAAGACGCCGCAGTGGCTGATGGCCGCCGAGCTGGTGGAGACCTCGAAGCTGTGGGCGCGCATCAACGCGCGCGTCGAACCGGAGTGGATCGAGCGACTGGCCGAGCACCTGGTCAAGCGCAACTACAGCGAACCGCGCTGGTCCAAGGACCGGGCCGCGGTCGTGGCGACCGAGCGCGTGACCCTCTACGGCGTGCCGCTGGTGGTCGACCGCAAGGTCAACTACGGGCGCATCGACCCGGAGACCAGCAGAGAACTCTTCATCCGGCACGCTCTGGTCGAGGGCGATTGGGAGACCCGGCACGAGTTCTTCCACCAGAACCGCGCCCTGCTCGCCGAGGTCGAGGACCTGGAGGAACGAGCCCGGCGGCGCGACATCCTGGTCGACGACGAGACCCTGTTCGACTTCTACGATCAGCGCATCGGCGAGGAGGTCGTCTCCGGCAGGCATTTCGACACCTGGTGGAAGAAGGTCCGCCGCGAGCAGCCCGATCTGCTCAACTTCGAGAAGTCGATGCTGATCAACGCCTCTTCCGAGGAGGTCAGCGACAGCGACTACCCGGACCACTGGACCCACGGCGAGCACCGACTCGAGCTCACCTACCAGTTCGAGCCCGGTGCCGACGCCGACGGCGTCACGGTGCACATCCCGCTGCAGGTGCTCAACCAGATCGAGGACACCGGTTTCGACTGGCAGATCCCGGGTCTGCGCGAGGAGCTGGTCACCGCCCTGCTCAAGTCGTTGCCGAAGTCGCTGCGGCGCAACTTCGTTCCCGCGCCGGACTTCGCCAAGGCGGTGCTCTCGCGGGTCGGCCCGGAGGACGGGCCGCTGCTGGAGACCCTGCAGCGGACGTTGCGGCAGATGACCGGAGTCGACGTGCGCTCGGGCGACTGGGACCTGGACAAGGTCCCGGACCACCTGAAGATGACCTTCCGCGTGCTCGGGAAGAAGAAGCGCAAGCTCGCCGAGTCCAAGGACCTCGACGAGCTGCAGCGCGAGCTCAAGCCCGAGGTCCGCGAGGAGATCTCCGCGGCGGCCGACGACGTCGAGCAGGGCGGGCTGCGCTCCTGGAGCTTCGGCGAACTTCCCCGGACCTTCAGCCAGCAACGCGGCGGCAACGTCGTCAAGGCCTACCCGGCGCTGGTCGACGAGGGCGAAACGGTCGCGGTTCGCGTGTTCGACTCCGAGCGGGAGCAGCGGCGCGCGCTGTGGACGGGCACCCGCAGGTTGTTGTTGCTCAACGTGCCTTCGCCCGCCAAGTCCATCCAGCGTGGCCTGACGGCGCGCAGCAGGCTGGTGCTCGGCGGCAGCCAGTACGGCGATCTCAACGAGATCATGGACGACTGCGTGAGCTGCGCGGTCGACAAGCTCATCGCCGACAGCGGGGGGCCGGTCTGGGACGCGACCGGTTTCGACCGGCTGCAGGAGAAGGTGCGGGCCGGGATCGGCCAGTACACCGCCGCCGTGGTCGAGGCCGTGGAACGCATCCTCGAGGCGGCGCAGCACGTGGACTCCGTGCTGGCCGACAGGCCCAAGGGCATGGCCGCCGATTCCCTCGCCGATATCCGCGCGCAGCTGAACGGGCTGCTGCACCCGGGTTTCATCACCGAGACCGGGTTCGACCGCCTTCGCGACGTGGTCCGCTACCTGCGGGGCATCGAGCAGCGTCTCGACAAGGCGCAGCACCACCCGCAGCGCGACCGGGAGTGGATGGACCAGGTCGACGAGGTCCGGGACCGCTACCTCGGTCAGCTCGATCAGGTCCCCAGTGGCCGGTCTCCCAGCGAGGAGCTGCTGGAGGTCGGCTGGATGATCGAGGAGCTGCGGGTGAGCCTGTTCGCGCAGACGCTCGGCACCGCGCGTCCCATCTCGCTCAAGCGCATCCACAAGGCGCTGGACAAGCTGACCGATTAGGGCCTCGCGCGTCCTTTCCGCGTGCGGCGGTCGCCGCGTGCGGTGTGGGACTCAGCTCGTGCTGCGCACTGAACATCTCTCATCAGTCCGGGCGCCCGCGATCCGCGGGCGCCCGGAGCGCTCACGAAGCGGGCGAGATCGCAATCCCCAGTGCACCCGGTCCGGTGTGCGCGCCGATGATGGCGCTGGTCTCCTGCACGGTCGCCTGCCGCACCTGCGGTAGCTTCGAGCAGATCTCCTCGAGGGTCTGCTTGGCGCGGTCTTCGAACTGGAAGTGCTCCACGCCGACGTCGACGGGGCCGTTGCCCGCCTGCTTGACCGCGGCGGCGACCGCCTTCTTCAGCGCGCGGTCCGGGCCCATGCCCTTGGCCAGCTGGTCCAGTGTTCCGCCCTGCAGCGTCAGCACCGGCTTGATCGACAGCGCCTGCCCGAGCATCGCCTGCGCGCGCCCGATGCGGCCGCTGCGCGCCAGGTACTCCAGGGTGTCGACGTAGACCATCTGGTTCGTGCTGCGCAGCCTGCGGTCGAGCACGCTCATCACGTTGTGCGGGCTGGCCCCGGATGCGGCCGCTTCGGCGGCCGCGATGACCGCGTACCCCATCGAGAGACCGACTAATCGGGAATCCACGACATAAACGGGCACCCCGATTTCGGCCGCCGCGGTGCGGGCCGACTGGCAGGTCTTGGACATCCCCTCGGAAATGTGCACCGAAATGATCGCTTCCACTCCGGAAGCGGCCGCGTCGGAGTAATTCCAGTAGAACGCCGGGGGCGGCGGCTCACCGGTCTCGACCGAGACGCCGTTGCGCATGGCCTCAGCCAACGTGGCGTGCGGTACCCGCCGCTCGTCGTTGTAGTGGTCGCCGACTCGGAGTTCCAGCTGAATGATGTTGATGCCCAGCTGGTCGGCGACCTCGAGCGGTACGGATGCCGTCGAATCGGTCACGATCGCGACGCGTTTCCTCATGCCGAGGAGGCTACTAATACGTGAGGAATCCTCATACACGTGTGGCGGCAACGCTTCCACTTATTCTCGGAGCCGTTCTCGATAGCGGATCTCGCGCTCGATGGCCTTCGTGGCCTGGGCGTGCGCACGACCTCGGCTCAGGTGGGTGCGCGCTCCGGTGGGCGGGGTGAGTACTGTCACGGGTAGGACCCGGTTGCACCCCGGCTACTGACAAGTAACATTCTTGGTGGTTGACGCGCCCGGCCTCGCCCGGCGAGGACGTGGCGCAGTCGGCCCGCCCGGACTACTTACTAGCGCCGGGTCCGCAAGCAAAGCCGCTGGAGGACCAGCGAGCGTCGGTTGAGTCCGCAGGAGGTCGAAGAGGGCCCATGAACATCGTCGTCCTGGTTAAGCAGGTGCCCGACACGTATTCCGAACGGAAGCTGTCTGCTGCGGATCACACGTTGGACCGCGAGGCGGCGGACGCCGTGTTGGATGAGATCAATGAGCGCGCCGTCGAAGAGGCGCTGTTGATCAAGGAGGCCCAGGGCGGCGAAGTCACCGTCGTCTGCATGGGCCCGGACCGCGCCACCGATGCCATCCGCAAGGCGCTGTCGATGGGTGCCGACAAGGCCGTGCACCTGTCCGATGAGGCGCTGCACGGTACGGATGCCCCGGCCACCGCCAAGGCGCTGGCCAAGGTCATCGGCACCGTCGAGGGCGTGGACCTGGTCATCGCCGGCAACGAGGCGACCGATGGTCGCAGCGGTGCCGTGCCGGCCATGGTCGCCGAGGTGCTGGGTTGGTCGCAGCTGACCTACGCGCGCAAGGTCACCACCGATGGCTCGAACGTGCAGATCGAGCGGGAGACCGACGCGGGCATCTTCAACGTCGAGTCCGCGCTGCCCGCCGTGGTGAGCGTGACCGAGAAGATCAACGAGCCGCGGTACCCGTCGTTCAAGGGCATCATGGCCGCCAAGAAGAAGCCGGTGAGCGCCCTGACGCTGGCCGACGCCGGTATCGACGCTTCCGAGGTCGGCCTGGCCAACGCCGCTTCGCAGGTCGTCGAGTCGGCTCCGAAGCCGCCGAAGTCCGGTGGTGTGAAGGTCACCGACGAGGGCGAGGGCGGTTCGCAGGTCGCCGAGTTCCTTGTCGGCGAGAAGCTGCTCTGAGTCGTTCGCGGTTTTCGAGGAGGAATTGATTCATGGCTGAGGTTCTGGTCCTCGTCGATCACGTGGACGGCGAGGTCAAAAAGGTCACCTACGAGCTGCTCACGGCAGCCGCTCGGCTCGGCGAGCCGTCCGCGGTCGTCGTCGGCGAGCCGGGCACCGCGGGCAAGCTCACCGAGCAGCTGTCCGCCTACGGCGCGGCGAAGGTCTACGCCGCGGAGTCCGCTGAGGCCACCGAGTACCTGGTGACCCCGCAGGTCGACGTGCTGGCCAACCTGGCGGGCTCGGCGAGCCCTGCCGCGGTGCTGGTACCCGCGTCGGTCGATGGCAAGGAGATCGCCGGTCGCCTGGCGATCCGCCTGGGCTCCGGTCTGCTGTCCGAGGTCGTCGACATCGACGCCGAGGGCGTCGCGTCGCACTCGCTGTTCGGCGGCACCTACGACGCCAAGGCGAAGAACGCCAAGGGCACCCCGGTGGTCACCGTGCTGCCGGGTTCGGTCGAGGCCGAGCAGTCCTCCGGTGCCGCCGCGGTCGAGTCGGTCGAGGTCCCGGCCGCTTCCGGTGCCAAGATCACCGGCAAGCAGCCGACCGAGGCCGGTGACCGCCCGGAGCTCACCGAGGCCTCGGTGGTCGTCTCCGGTGGCCGCGGCGTCGGCTCCGCCGAGTCGTTCGAGGTCGTGGAGAAGCTGGCCGACACCCTGGGTGCGGCCGTCGGTGCCTCGCGCGCGGCGGTGGACTCCGGTTTCTACCCGCACCAGTTCCAGGTCGGCCAGACCGGTAAGACGGTCTCGCCGCAGCTGTACATCGCGCTGGGTATCTCCGGCGCGATCCAGCACCGGGCGGGCATGCAGACCTCCAAGACGATCGTCGCGGTGAACAAGGACGCCGAGGCGCCGATCTTCGAGATCGCCGACTACGGCGTCGTGGGTGACCTGTTCCAGGTCGCTCCGCAGCTCACCGAGGAAGTCAGCAAGCGCAAGGGCTGATTGCCGCAGCACGTGAAGAGGGGCGGGTCGCCGGTCGGCGGCCCGCCCCTCTTTCGCGTTCCCGACTACCGGGCTTCGTCGCGGCCGCGGCAGGCGAGCTTGTCGGCCCGCTCGTTCTCGGGATGGCCCGCGTGGCCCTTGACCCACTCCCAGAGCACCTCGTCGTGCCGGTCGCACTCGGCGTCCAGCCGCTGCCACAGCTCGGCGTTCTTCACCGGCTTCTTCGCCGAGGTCATCCAGCCGTTGCGCTTCCAGCCCCGCATCCACTCGGTGATGCCCTTGAGCACGTAGGTGCTGTCGGTGTAGACGCGCACCTGGGGCATCGGGCGGGTCAGCGCGGCCAGGCCCTCGATGACGGCCATGAGCTCCATCTTGTTGTTCGTGGTGCTGGAGTCCTTGCCGTAGAGCTCCCGTTCGTGCTCGCCGTAGCGCAGCACCACGCCCCAACCGCCCGGGCCGGGGTTTCCGCTGCATGCGCCATCGGTGAACAGGTCTACGCGCTCGGTCTGCATGGTGGTGAATCTAGCGGGTGGACCGCGCCGGGCCGGGCAGCGGCGTGCGAGAAAGGTTCCCTCGCTCACCCGCCCGGGAAAGTGACAGGAAGGTTCCCATCCTCGCGGCTACGGTAGAAGTGGTGGAGAGGTTCCCTTCCTCGCCTCGCATCCCCGCGCTGTGCTGCAACGGGCGGTGTCGCGGGGCCATTTGCAGCAGGTCGCACCCGGCATTCACCGAAAGTTCCGGCTCCGTGTCATCCGCTGGTGTGTTGGGTGTTCGACGCGCGGCGATACACCTTGAACATGTCCGAGACGCAGCTGCTGGCCAGCGCCGCGCCGAACGCGGCGGCCGATGCACACTACTCGCTGCTGGTTGCCCGAGACTCCGACGAAGTGCAGGCCGCGCAGCGCCTGCGGCACCGGGTTTTCGCCGAGGAGATGGGAGCCGCGGTCAAGGGCGGTGAGCTCGGCCTCGACCAGGATGCTTTCGACGGGTACTGCGACCACCTGATCGTCCGGGACGAGCACAGCGGTGAGGTGGTCGGCACCTACCGGATGTTGCCGCCCTCGCACGCCGAGACCGCCGGAATGCTCTACTCGGAAACCGAGTTCGATCTCACCGCGCTGAACCCGCTGCGGCCGCAGCTGGTGGAGACCGGCCGTTCCTGCGTGCACCCGGATCACCGCAACGGTGCCGTGGTGAGTCTGGTGTGGACCGGTATCGCCCGCTACATGCTGCTGCACGGTCACACCATGCTCGCAGGGTGCGCGTCGGTGCCGCTGGCCGATGGCGGGGTGCAGGCCGCTCACGTGTGGCGGACCGTGTCGGCCAAGAACTACGCCCCGGACGAGTTGCGGGTGCACCCGCGTCAGCCGTGGGAACCGGGCGAGATCACCGGCAAGGCCACCATTCCGCCGCTGCTGCGCGGTTACCTGCGCCTGGGCGCGCAGGTGTGCGGCCGTCCCGCGCACGACCCGGACTTCGGGGTGGCGGACTTCTTCGTCCTGCTCGACCTCGATCGGGCCGACAAGCGGTACCTGCGGTACTTCCTCGGCGAAAATCAATGAACCACGCCTGGATGCCGGAATCACCGTGCGGGCCGGGATGTCTGCCGCCGCGCGATTCCGGCTCCGAGGTGGGACGGCTGCGGTTGGTGCTGCGCCTGGGCTCCACGGTCGGGTTGCTGGTGATCGGGTGCCTGCTGGTGCCTGCGCTGCCCGTGTCGTGGCGGCGGCAGGCCGTGCCGCAGTGGTTCCGGATGTTGTTGTGGGCCTTGGGTGTTCGCCTGATCGTTGAGGGGCGGATTGCTTCCGGTGGCGCGCTGGTGGTGTGCAACCACGTGTCCTGGCTGGACGTCGTGGCGATGCAGGTGCTGGCCCCGATGCGGTTGCTGGCCAAGGTCGAGGTGCGGTCCTGGCCGCTGCTGGGCGTGCTGGCCGGTCGCATCGGCACGGTCTACATCGACCGCGACCGGCTGTCGGCGTTGCCGTCGGCGGTGCGCACCATCGCCGACGAGCTGCGCGCGGGTGCGGTGATCGGTGCTTTCCCGGAGGGCACCACTTGGTGCGGCTCGGCTGCGGGCCGGTTCCGTCCCGCGGTGTTTCAGGCCGCGCTCGACGCGGGTGCGCGGATGCAGCCGATCGCGGTGCGCTTCCGCGACGGCTCCGGCAGGTTGACCACGGCCGCGGCCTTTCTCGGCGAGGACTCGCTGGCCGCGTCGGTGCTGTCGGTGGCCCGGATGCGCGATCTGGCCGTCGAGGTCGTCATCCTGCCGGAACTCGAGGGCACCGACCGCAAGCAGCTCGCCAGGAAGGCGCAGGAGGCGGTCACCTCGGCGACCGGAGCCTCCATCGGGCACGACGAGTTCAGCACGGCGGTCGCCGCCTAACGGGTGGGTTCTCGTACATTCCCTGGACTCCGACCGCGGTGGAGGTTGCAGGGTGGTGGGGTGGCTGCTGTGGCGGATTCCTCGAACCCCGACAGCGCGCTGTGGCACCCGAGCAGGCGCGCTTTCACCGCGGGACTGGTCCTGGTCATCACGCTCGTGGCGTTCGAGGCGATGGGGCTGGGCACCGCGCTGCCCACGATCGTCGCCGAGTTGGACGCGCAGCGGTGGTACTCCTGGCCGCTGACCATCTTCCTGGCCGCCAGCGCGCTGGGCACCGTCCTCGGTGGCAGGCAGGCGGACACCCGCGGTGCCGCGCTGCCGCTGCTGATCGCGCTGCCGACGTTCGCCGTCGGGCTGGTCATCGCGGCGTTGGCGCCGGACATGACGGTGCTGTTGCTGGGTCGGGTGGTGCAGGGCATCAGCGGCGGCATCTTGATCGTCTCGCTCTACGTGCTGATCGCGCAGGTCTATCCCGAACGTCACCGGCCCGCCGCGTTCGGCGCGTTGTCGTCGGCGTGGGTGGTGCCCGCGCTGTTGGGTCCGCTCGTCGCCGGGCTGCTCACCGAGCACGCCAGCTGGCGGTGGGTCTTCGGTGGCCTCGCTCCGCTCGTGCTGCTGGGCGCGGTGCTGCTGGTGCCCGCGGTGCGTCGCTACGGCGGGGCGCCCGAAACGATCTCGAGTCCGCGTCGCGGGACGGTGCTCGCCGCGCTCGGAGCCAGTGCCGGGGTGGTGGCGGTGAACTGGGCGGCGCAGCGCGAGACCGTTCCGGCGTGGCTGCTGGGGGCCGCCGGATTGGTCGTGCTGATCCCTTCGTTGCTGCGGTTGTTCCCGAAGGGAACCTTGCGCGCACGTCCCGGGCTGCCGGGCATGGTGCTGGCGCGCGGTCTGCTGGCCGGCCTGTTCTTCACCGCGCAGGCGTTCGTGCCGCTGAGCCTGACCGTCGCCCACCACTACAGCGCGGCGACCGCGGGCGTGCCGCTGACCGTGGGGTCGCTGGGCTGGACGGTGGGCGCGCTGTGGCAGGGCAGGCAGCGTCGATGGCGCCGCGAGCAACTCGTCGCGGGTGGGTTCGCCCTGGTCGGGCTGGGGTGTGCCGGTCTGGTGGTCGCTTTGCCGGGGTGGGGTGTGGCCTGGCTGGTGTTCGTCTGCTGGTTCGTCGCCGGGACGGGCATGGGCATCGGGATCTCCAGCACGGCGGTCTCGGTGCTGGATCGCTCCCCGGAAGCCGATCGCGGGTTCAACTCGGCCGCGCTGCAGATCTCGGACATGCTCGGCCAGGCGGTGCTCGTCGGTGCCGGCGGTGTGCTGGTCGCGACCCTGGCGACCAGCACCGATCCGGCGGCCGGTGTTCTGGTGCTGGATCTGGTGCTGCTGATCGCGGCCCCTGCGGCGGCTGCGCTGGTTCTTCGGAGCGGTCGCGCGCAGCCGCGCTGACCTGCGGGTTCCCGCGGAGGCGCGGGGTGGGCGCCGGGCGGCTTCCAGTACCCTGGATGCGCGATGACTTACCTCGACCACGCCGCCACGACCCCGATGCGGCCCGCAGCGGTGACCGCGATGAGCGAGGCGTTGACCCGCGTGGGCAACGCCTCGTCCCTGCACACCTCGGGTCGTCGGGCGCGCAGGCTGGTCGAGGAGGCCCGTGAGGACATCGCCGACGCGCTGGGCGCCCGGCCCTCCGAGGTGCTGTTCACCGCGGGCGGCACCGAGAGCGACAACCTCGCGGTCAAGGGCATCTTCTGGGCACGCCGCGCCGCGGATCCGGCCCGCCGTCGCATCCTGGCCTCCACGGTCGAGCACCACGCCGTGCTCGACGCCGTCGAGTGGCTGGTCGAGCACGAGGGCGCCGACATCACCTGGCTGGAGGCGGATTCGCAGGGGCGGGTCCGGCCGGAGGCGCTCGAAGCGGCCTTGGCGGGTGACGCCGACGACGTCGCGCTGGCCACGGTGATGTGGGCCAACAACGAGATCGGCACCGTCAACCCGATCGCCGAGCTCGCCGCGATCGCCGAGGAGCGCGGCATTCCGCTGCACACCGACGCGGTGCAGGCGATCGAGACGGTCCCGGTGGACTTCGGCGCCAGCGGTGCGTCCGCGCTGACCATGACCGGGCACAAGGTCGGTGGTCCCTACGGGATCGGGGTGCTGCTGCTGTCCCGCGACGTCAAGTGCACCCCGGTGCTGCACGGCGGCGGTCAGGAGCGCGAGGTCCGCTCCGGAACCCTGGACACGCCCGCCGTGCTGGGGTTGGCCGCGGCGGTGCGGGAGGCTGTCGACGAGCGCGACACGCACTCGAAGCAGCTGGCCGAGCTTCGCGACGAGCTGATCAGCGGGGTGCGCGCTGCGGTGCCCGACGTGGTGCTCAACGGTGATCCCGGTGACTCGCTCATCGCGGGGGGTGCTTCGCGCCTGCCGGGAAACGCGCACTTCACGTTCCCCGGCTGCGAGGGCGACAGCCTGCTGATGCTGCTGGATGCCAAGGGCATCGAATGCTCCACCGGGTCCGCCTGCACGGCCGGGGTCTCCGAACCCAGCCACGTGCTGCTGGCGATGGGGGCGGATCCGAAGGCCGCGCGGGGAGCCCTGCGGTTCTCGCTGGGGCATTCCTCGACCGCGGGTGATGTACAGGCATTGACCGAGGCGATCGGCCCGGTCGTTCAACGAGCGCGTAGCGCCGGTCTGGCCGGGTTGCGCCGATCTTCGGCGGAGACGACGTCCGCCACGGAGGTGTGAGGCGTGCGAGTACTGGCAGCCATGAGCGGGGGAGTGGACTCCGCGGTGGCCGCTGCCCGAGCGGTGGCGGCCGGACACGATGTGACGGGCGTGCACCTGGCGCTGTCGGCCAAGCCCGGCACGCTGCGCACGGGCGCCCGGGGATGCTGCACGATCGAGGACTCCCGGGACGCGCGCCGCGCCGCCGACCTGCTGGGCATCCCGTTCTACGTGTGGGACTTCGCCGAGCGGTTCACCGAGGAGGTCATCGAGAACTTCGTCGGTGAGTACGCCGCGGGCAGAACCCCGAACCCGTGCCTGACCTGCAACGAGAAGATCAAGTTCGAGGCCCTGCTGGAGAAGGCGATGGCGCTGGGCTTCGACGCGGTCTGCACCGGCCACTACGCCCAGCTGTCCGTCGTGGACGGCGTTCCGGAGCTGCGACGCAGCCGCGACGCGGGCAAGGACCAGTCCTACGTGCTGGCCTCGCTGACCTCCGAGCAGCTGCGCCACTCGTACTTCCCGCTGGGTGGCTCGCTGAAGTCCGAGGTGCGTGCCGAGGCCGAGCAGCAGGACCTCGCCGTGGCGCAGAAGCCCGACAGCCACGACATCTGCTTCATCCCGGACGGCGACACCAAGAAGTTCCTGGACAACAAGCTCGGGCAGACGCCGGGTCAGCTGGTCGACGACGAGACCGGCGAGGTGCTCGGCGAGCACACCGGCGTGCACGGGTTCACCGTCGGGCAGCGCAAGGGTCTGGGTATCGACGCGCCCGCCCCGGACGGCAACCCGCGCTACGTGCTGTCCCTCGAACCGGTCTCGGGCACCGTCAAGGTCGGCTCCAGGGATCGGCTGTCGGTGACCGAGATCGACGCCAAGCGCCCGATCTGGCCTTCCGAACAGCCTCTCGACGGCCCGACCGAGTGCGTCGTCCAGGTCCGCGCCCACGGCGGCACCGCCGACGCGGTGGCCGAGTGCGAGGGCGAGGGAATCAAGATCCAGCTCCGCCAGCCCCTCCAGGGCGTGGCCCCGGGCCAGGCCGTCGTGATGTACCGCCCGGAAGCCGACGGCGATCTGGTGCTGGGCAGCGGCATCATCTCCGGGACCGCCTGAGTCACTTTCTCGGCAGCTCGATCGCGTTGGCCGCGGTCGCGACCTTCTTGGAGAAGGTGGCGGCTTTCGGCAGGTGGGGCAACAGCCGCAGGAGGCTGTTGCGGACGCGGAGTCCGCTGCGGGTCTTCGGAACCAGGATCTTCGCGCCGTCGGGTGCGATCCGCTGGTTGCGCGTCACGTAGTCGCGCATGGTCGTCTCGTAGCGGGCGAAGGCGGTGCGATGGTCGCCGTCGGCTGCGTGCAGTTCGGCGGCCAGCACGTGGGCGCCGACCATCGCGAGACTCGACCCCTGGCCGGACAGCGGTGATGGGCAGTACCCGGCGTCGCCGAGCAGCACGACGCGCCCGCGCGACCAGTGCGGCATGTGGATCTGCGATGCCGAGTCGAAGTAGAAGTCCGGTGCCCGCCGGGCGGCGTCGAGCAGCTCGGGAACGATCCAACCGGTTCCGGCGAAGGCCTCGTCCAGCAACGCGATCTGCGCGGAAGATTCCCGTGGGATCTCCAGCGGCGGGGAACTGAACGAAAGGATCCCTTTCGCGCCGTCGTCGGTGCGGGCTCGATACTGCCCGGCGAGCCTGCCCGGTGTGTTGTGCAAGACCGTCCAGCGGTCCAGGTCCAAGAAATTCGGCGTGCTGAAGATCGACAGGTGGAAGCCCAGGTGCCGCCGGAAGTCCTCTTCGGGGCCGAATGCCAGTCGGCGGACGTTGGAATGCAGCCCGTCGGCACCCACGACCAGGTCGAACTCGCGCGGCGGGTGGTGTTCGAAACTCACCCGCACGCCGGAGGGTTGTTCGTTGATGCCGGTGATGGAGTCGCCGAACAGGTACTCCGTGCCCGCGGTTCGTTCGTAGATCAGCTTGGTCAGGGTGCCGCGCATGACCTCGATGTCGCCTTCGGCGCTGCCCAGCGCGGACATGTCGACATCGGCGATCGTGCGGCCTGCGGCGTCGACAGCGGACAGCCCGCGCATCTCGGTGACGGCTCGGTGGAGCTCGTCGAGGATGCCCATCCGATCGGCCACCTCGACGGCCGCTCCGCGGACATCGATGGCGTAGCCGCCTTCGCGGATGCTCGGGGCCCGCTCGACCACGGTCGGGCGGAAGCCGTAGGTGCGCAGCCAGAACGCGAGCACGGGCCCCGCGATGCTCGCGCCGGAGATCAACACCGTCTTCGTCATGCTTTGACGCTATCCGACAATTTACCGGTCGACAAGTAACTTACCGGTCGGTAAGCATTAGGCTCTGCGCTGAGGAGGTGGCTGATGCCTAGGACACGGGTCGACACCAGGTCGGAGATCCGCCAGGTCGCCGCGGAGCTGTTCGCTCGCCAGGGATATGAGAAGACCAGCCTGCGCGAGGTGGCAGAGCAGCTAGGCATCACGAAAGCCGCGCTGTACTACCACTTCCCGTCGAAATCGGACCTGATGCGCGGGATCGTGCAACCGTTCATCGACGACATCGAGGTGCTGCTGGCCGAACGCGAAGCCGAGCCCCTAGACCCCGCGCGGTTCCTCGCTGACTACTTCGACATCGTGCTGAACCACCGCGGGGTATTCGAGCTGATCATCCGCGATGCGGGTGCCCTGGTGCAGCTCAACATCATCGAGCAGCTGCTGGCCTGGCGGCAGCGCGTCTACGCGCTGCTCGTCGGAGCTGATGCGAACCCCGCGCGGATCGCCCGCGCCACGGTCGCCATCGGTGGGCTCCAGGACTGCGCCATGTCGGAATCTCCGGCGGAGGAGTTCCGCGAAGCGGCCCTCGCCGCGGCCCGGGCCGCCCTCGACAGCTGATTTCGAAGCATCGATACGCGTGGGGTGCGCCCGGCGCGCGGCGTGGTTCCGGTGCGGGTAGTGCGCCGGGATCCACCGGGTTAGTGTCTGGCCTCACACAGCGGAGTGGAGGTCCCGATGCCTGATCTGCGGGGGAGCACGGTCGCCGATGTGGTGCGGCGCAGTGCCGCGCGCGTGCCCGAGCGGGAGGCACTGCGGTTCACCGATGCCGCCGGGCGGGAACGCGCCTGGAGCTATGCCGAACTCGACGCCGCCGTCACTCGTGCGGCGGCGGCGCTGCTGGCCGCGGGTGCGGTCAAGGGCGACCGCGTCGCGGCCTACGGCAAGAACTCCGACGCCTATCTGATCGGGTTCCTCGCGTGCGCGCGGGCCGGTTTGGTGCACGTGCCGATCAACTACAACCTGACAGGAGGGGAACTTTCCTATCTGCTGTCGCAGTCGGGAAGCCGTCTCGCACTGGTCGATCCGGCGCTGATGGGAAACCTCGACGCGGTGCGGGTCGAAACTTCCCTTCAGCAGGTGCTCTCGCTGCGCGACGAGAAGGACTCCTTGCTGTCACGAAGCATCGACGGCGAGGTCGGCGATCTCGATGTGTCCGTCGCCGACGACGATCTGGTGCAGCTGCTCTACACCTCGGGCACCACGTCGTTGCCCAAGGGCGCGATGATGACCCACCGCGCGCTGCTGCACGAGTACGTCTCGTGCCTGCAGGCCCTCGACTTCACCGAGCACGACCTGCCGCTGCACGTGATGCCGCTCTACCACTCGGCGCAGATGCACGTCTTTCTGCTGCCGCACTTGATGATCGGTGCGTCCAACCGGCTCGTGGAAGTGCCCGAGCCGGCCGACGTCCTGCGCCGCATCGAAACCGAGCGGATCACGTCCTTCTTCGCCGCACCGACGGTCTGGGTCGCGCTGGCCAACCACGCCGACTTCGCCACCCGCGATCTCGACGCGTTGCGCAAGGCCTACTACGGCGCTTCGATCATGCCCGGTCCTGTGCTGCGACGGCTGCGCGAGCGACTGCCGCGACTGGGCTTCTACAACTGCTTCGGCCAGTCCGAGATCGCCCCGCTGGCCACCGTGCTGCGCCCGGAGGAGCACGACGACCGGCCCGAGTCGGCGGGCAGGCCGGTGCTGTTCGTGGAGGCCAGGGTCGTCGATGAGACCGGTGCGGACGTCGAACCCGGCGAGCTGGGCGAGATCGTCTACCGCTCACCGCAGTTGTGCACCGGCTACTGGGACAAGCCGGAGGAGACCGAGGAGGTCTTCCGGGACGGCTGGTTCCACTCCGGCGATCTGGTGCGCCGCGACGAGGCCGGGTACGTCCACGTCGTCGACCGGATCAAGGACGTCATCAACACCGGCGGGGTGCTGGTGGCCTCCCGCGAGGTCGAGGACGCCCTCTACACCCACCCCGGCGTCGCCGAGGTCGCGGTGATCGCGGTGCCGGACGAGAGGTGGATCGAGCGCATCGCCGCGGTCGTGGTCGCCAGGGACGAGGTTACCGAGGCCGAGCTGCTCGAGCACGCTCGCGCGGGCCTGGCCGGGTTCAAGACGCCCAAGGAGATCCACTTCGTCGACGACCTGCCGCGCAACAGCTCCGGCAAGCTGCTCAAACGAGTCCTCCGCGATCAGCTCACCACCTGAGCGCGCGTGGTGGCGGCCATCGATAATGGTCGCGATGAGTGACACACCTTGGGGTCCCAGGATCGCCACCGCCATCGGGTCCATGCCGGGCACCGACCCGGTGGAGGCAGCGCGCACGGTCGTCGGCGAACTGCCGAGATTGATGCCGGTTCCGGAACTGCCCGCGCGCGGGGTGGGGGCCGACATCCTGGGTCGCACGGCGGGGATGCTGGTCGATCTCGCCGTGGAGGTCGTGCCGTCCGGCTACCGGGTGGCCGGGCACCCCGGGATGGATCACCGGCGAGCCGTGGACCTGCTGCGGTGGGATCTCGACGCGCTGGAGCAGGCCGCGAGCGAAGCGGGTCCGCCCGACGTGGTGAAGGTCCAGGCGGCCGGGCCGTGGACGCTCGCCGCGGGCGTCGAGCTCGCGCGCGGCCACCGGGTGCTCACCGATAGCGGCGCGCTGCGCGATTTCACGGAATCGCTGACCGAAGGGCTCATCGCGCACGCCGAGCACGTCGCCGAGCGCTCCGGAGCTCGGGTCGTGGTGCAGCTCGACGAGCCGACCCTGCCCGCCGTCCTGCGGGGGTCGCTTCCCACGCCGTCCGGTTACGGCGCTGTTCCGGCCGTGCCGGAACCCGACGCGCAGCGGCTGCTCGGCGAGGTCGTCGAGCGGCTCTCCGGGGCCGTCGGATCGCCGGTCATCGCGCACTGCTGCGACCTCCGCCCGCCGGTCGAGCTGCTGCGCAAGGCGGGTTTCGGTGCGTTCTCGCTGGATGCCACCGGGCTCGGCGAGATCACCGGCCAGTTCGCCGACGAACTCGGGGAAGCCTGGGAGGAAGGCCTGTCGCTGTTCCTCGGGCTCGTGCCCAGCACCAAGACCGAAGCCGAGCTCAAGGGCCTGGCGCAGCCCGCCTTCGATCTCGCCTCCCGGCTGGGATTCGGCAAGCGGACCCTCGCCCAGCAGGCGGTTCCGACTCCCACCTGCGGTCTCGCCGGGGCAAGTCCCGGCTGGGCGCGCCGAGCCATCTCGCTGTCCAACGACCTGGCGGAGCTCTTCGCCGACGCGGCCGAGGTGTAGCCGGACGCGCACCTCCGGTGATCGACCCGTTCGCCGGAGGTGTGGTGGAATCCGCTGCGACCCGGCGGATTTAGAGTGCCTCGCGATATCACTCGGGTGTATTTCGCCGAAACGGCGGTGTCCGGCGTAACGCGTTGGTAGGAAGGCTGCTGTGGGGAGTTACTGCATTGCTGAGCTCGAGCGCGCCGGGTGGGTCCGCGAAAGCACCCTCCGCGACGCGGCGTGCCTGAGCCTCGTTCGGGGAACCGATCTCGGCGGCGTCGCCGAGGCGTTCGGGGCCGTGACCACCCACGGTCGTCCGCTGGACATCGACGAGTTCTGCGAGGAGGCCTTCGCTTACCAGGAGAAGCACCCGATGATCGCGTTGCGGCAGATCGGGGACTGGGTGCTGGTCGTCGAGGACTCCGGCGATCAGGGCATCCGGCCGGAGGTGCTGCGCCGCGCCGGGGATCCCGAGGCCGTGACGCTGTACTGGAACGAGTACGCGCAGACCCGCTTCGCGCACACCACCGGCGGGGTCGTGCGGACCACGTTCGCAGCGGCGCTGCCCGACTTCCGGGAGGGCACCGATCCCGACGGGCTCGAAGGGCTGCGCGCGGGCCTGCCCTGGTGCGAGGCCGACCCGGTCTCGGTGATGACCGCGCTGGCGGGGCGGCTCACCGGCCTGGCCTCCGGCCCGGACTGGTTGTCCGGCGAGTTCGTGACCTTCCCGGTCGCCCCGTGGCCCGACGACCTGGTGCCGGTCGCCCTGGACGACGTGGAGGGCTATCCGGCCGAGCTGCTGCGCGCGGTGCACAGCAGCGCCGAGCACGACCGGCGGTCGCTGGTGCGCATGTTGGCCCGGCACGTGGCCGCGGCCGGGGACTGCCTCGACCTGCCCGTCGTCCAGCGCCTGGTCACCGGGGTCAAACCGGCCTGCGGCGAGGTCGATCAGACCGTGCGCGAGCTCGTCTGGCACGGCATTTGGAAAGCACCGGCCAGCAGCGACCGCAACCGGGTGCGGGCGATCCAGGTGTTGCGCCACGCGATGCACGCCGACAGCCGAGTCGCCGTGACCGGGATCCTGGCCGAGGCGCCGCGCGTGCGCGGTGTGCGAGCGCCGGAGATCACCGAGCTCGTCCGGGGCGAGCTGCTCGCCTGAGAATTCCGCACATCGGCCCGTGCGCGGTGCGGACCGGGCACAATGGGCGGCATGTTCAAGTTCCTCCGCCGCCGGGAAGCCCCGGCCGAACCCGTCGATGTGCAGGCCGAGGCGAAGGCCCGTGCCGAGGTGTTCTGGCGGCGCTGGGACGACCTGCTGCCGGAGATCGCCGGTGCGCTCGGCGACAGCGCTCCGGAACGCATCGAGAGCCTCGTCGCCGACGCGCTGGCCGAGGTGCACCCGGACCTGACCTTCGCCATCGAGCACGGGGAGCAGGCCGTCTACGCGCTGGTGATCAGCAGCCAGGCCGATCCAGAGCTGCGGCCCTACACCGACGCCTGGATGGCTGCCGCGCCACCGGCCGATACTTTGTGGGAGTACCACGACTCGGTGCCGCCGGTGCCGGATCCGACCGAGGTCACCGTGAACCTCCGCGGTGAGAAGTACCCGCTGGAACAGGTTCGGGTCGTCGCCCAGGTGGCCGAGGACGAGGGGCTGGTCGACGTGGCCGTCTACCACCCGGGTTTCGCCGCGCTCGACGAGAACGCCCGCCGGGCGCTGACCTTCCTGCCGCTGGACGCCACCCTCGGCGAGCGGCTCGCCGCCGATCGGATCGGCCGGGTGGAGACCGCCGAGCGGGAGCCCGAGAGCTCCATCGGCCTGCTGGAACTGCGCGAGCTGGTCCGCGAGCTCGACGCGCGGTGAGCCGCTGCGCGCCGTTGTCCGACCCGCTCGCTAGTCTCGGGGTGTGACCAGCAGCGACGTAGCCGGCCGCGACGCCGACGAGTTCAACACCGCCGACTCCGAGACCGAAGGCGTGCCCGCCGATGCCGCTGCGGGCGGCAGCGCGGAGGGCATCGAGGACGTGCCCGCCGAGGTGCGCGAGCGCTATGCGGAGCTGGCCGAGGAAGTCCGCGGCCACCAGTTCCGCTACTACGTGCTCGACTCGCCGACGATCTCCGACGGCGAGTTCGACGAGCTGTTCACCAGCCTGCAGCGGATGGAGGACGAACACCCCGCGCTGCGGGCGCCCGACTCGCCGACGCAGGTGGTCGGCGGCACGTTCTCCACCGCGTTCGAGCCGGTGGCTCATCTCGAGCGGATGCTGAGCCTGGACAACGCTTTCGACACCGAGGAGCTGCAGGCCTGGGCCGATCGCGTCGAGAAGGAGGTCGGCGGCGGTGCCGACTACCTGTGCGAGCTCAAGATCGACGGGCTGGCGATCAACCTGCTCTACCGGGACGGTCACCTCGAGCGCGCGCTGACCCGCGGCGACGGCCGCACGGGTGAGGACGTCACGTTCAACGTGCGCACGATGCGCGACGTGCCGGAACGGCTCACCGGCACCGACGAGTACCCGGTTCCCGGACTGGTGGAGGTCCGCGGCGAGGTGTTCTTCCGCGTCGACGAGTTCGCCGAGCTCAACGCGGGCCTGGTCGACGCGGGCAAGGAGCCGTTCGCCAACCCCCGCAACGCCGCGGCCGGTTCGCTGCGGCAGAAGGACCCGCGCATCAGCCGGACCCGGCCACTGCGGCTGATCTGCCACGGGCTGGGCCGCCGGGAGGGGTTCGAGCCCGCGCGCCAGTCGGAGTCCTACGCCGCGCTCAAGGCCTGGGGACTGCCGGTCTCCGGCCACACCCGGGTGTTGTCCACGGTCGATGAGCTGGTCGGGCACATCGAGTACTGGGGCAAGAACCGCGAGTCCGCCGAGCACGAGATCGACGGCATCGTGATCAAGGTCGACGACGTGTCGATGCAGCGACGCCTCGGCGCGACCTCCCGCGCGCCGCGGTGGGCCATCGCCTACAAGTACCCGCCGGAGCAGGCCACCACGCGGTTGCTCAGCATCGAGGTCAACGTGGGCCGCACCGGCCGGGTCACCCCCTACGCCGTGATGGAGCCGGTCAAGGTCGCCGGCACCACGGTGGAGATGGCCACCCTGCACAACGCCGACGAGGTTCGGCGCAAGGGCGTGCTCATCGGCGATCGGGTCGTGATCCGCAAGGCGGGCGAGATCATTCCCGAGGTCCTCGGCCCGGTGGTCGACGTGCGCACCGGTGAGGAGCGCGAGTTCGTCATGCCCGCCACGTGCCCGGAGTGCGGGGCGGTCCTGGCGCAGCAGAAGGAGGGCGACGTCGATCTGCGCTGCCCCAACGCCCAGGGCTGCCCGGGCCAGCGGCGCGAGCGCCTGTTCTACCTGGCCAGCCGCAAGGTGCTGGACATCGACGCGCTCGGTGCCGAGGGCGTGGCGGCGCTGCTCGAGGCCGGGGTGGTCGGCGACGAGGGCGACCTGTTCGACCTCGACGAGGCGAAGCTGCTCCAGACCTCCCTCTACACCACCAAGGAGGGAAACCTCTCGGTCAACGGTTCCAAGCTGCTGACCAACTTGGAGGCCGCCAAGGACAAGCCGTTGTGGCGGGTGCTGGTCGGGTTGTCCATCCGGCACGTCGGGCCGACGGCCGCGCAGGCGCTGGCTCGCGAGTTCGGCTCGCTGGAGCGCATCGAGGAGGCTTCCGAGGAGGAGATCGCCGCCGCCGACGGGGTGGGGCCGACCATCGCCACCGCGGTGCGCGAGTGGTTCGCGGTGGACTGGCACCGCGAGATCGTGCGCAAGTGGCGCGAGGCCGGGGTGCGGATGGCCGACGAACGCGACGAGTCCATCCCGCGCACCCTAGAGGGCATGTCCATCGTGGTCACCGGTTCGCTGCAGCAGTTCTCCCGGGACGAGGCCAAGGAATCGATCATGGCCCGCGGTGGCAGGGCCGCGGGTTCGGTGTCGAAGAAGACCTCGTTCGTGGTCGTCGGCGATGCTCCGGGATCCAAGTACGACAAGGCGATGCAGCTGAACGTCCCGGTGCTGGACGAGGACGGTTTCCGGGTGCTGCTGTCCGACGGTCCGGAGACGGCCGTCGAGCACGCGCTGCCCGCGGAGGAATGACGCTTCGTACCGTCGGTGCGGGCTGGCAGGATCGCCGTCATGACAACGATTCGTCCGGCCCGCCCGGCTGAGTACCCGGTCATCGGGGAGATCGCGGCCAACGCCTACGCGGAAGCGGGCAACCTGCCCGCGGACGGCTCCTACGGCCCCGTGCTGCGCGATGCCGCCGATCGCGCCGACAAGGCCGAACTTCTGGTGGCCCTCGACGGCGACAAGCCGGTCGGCACCGTGACCGTGGTGCGCCCGGACGAGCCCTACGCGGAGATCTGCCGGCCGGGCGAGCTGGAGTTCCGGATGCTCGCGGTGGCTCCGCAGGCCGCGGGCGGAGGTGTCGGGCGGCGGCTCGTCGAGGCCGTGTTCGACCGCGCCCGCGCCGAAGAACGCGGGCGGGTCGTGCTGTGCGTGCAGGACAGCGCCGAGGTGCCGCGGCAGCTCTACCACCGCCTGGGATTCCAGCGGCTTCCGGAGCGGGACTGGTCGCCGAAGGCCGACATCCGGTTGCTGGCCTACTACCTCGAGCTGTGAGCGGTCGTCAGCCGTCCAGGACGACCGCGACGATGCCCGCGAGGTGAGCGAGGCGGGCGAGCTCGGCGGTGCGGAACTTGGGGCCGCCGGGGCGTCCGGCGAGCAGTACCCGGTCGGGCTTGCCGATGGGGGTGGCGGCCAGTTCGGTGCCCAGTTCCTTCCAGGTGTCGGGCACCCACTCCTCGTCGCCGTCCAGGATCGCCGCGCGCGGCAGCGGCAGCCACGGCAGCTCCAGGTAGCCCTCCTGCGGGGCCGAGGTGCTGGCGGCCAACTGCTCGGCACCGCCGGAGCGGTGTCCGAACACGATCGCCCACCCCGATCGGATGATCTTCGGGACGCCTTCGGCGAAGATCTGCTGCCCGCGACCCGGTTCGGCGGCGATCTCCTCGACCAGCTCCAGCTCGCGGTGGGTGTCCAGCACGCCCGCGTACGGGCGCACGGCGTCGACCTCGACGCCGTCGATCGACTCGGCAGCGGTGATCAGCACATCCGGCGGGCGTCCCGAAGGCAGCTCCACGACCAGGTCGTCGATGGCCATGTTGCCGACCCGTTCGATCACGACCACGCTGAGGATGTCGGCGCCGATCTCACCGAGCGCGCTCGCCACCGACCCGAGATTGCCGGGTCGATCCGGTATCTGCACCCGGACGAGGAAGGACACCGGACTCAACGCCTCCAGTTTCGTGCGCGACACCTTGCCGGCCACGCGTTTCCCAGGCGCACCGGCCGCGCTCCAGGCGGCGGCTCGGGCGAGGAACCAACCGTCGAAATTGTGTCAGACGCTTCGTAGTCGCTCTGCTACAGCCGTCCGCGCAGTGGAACGACCAGCGGATCCGCCGGGTTACCGATCGTGGCGTCGCTCACCGGCGACGCGCCCGACTGCGGTCCTGGTCGCAGGCCTGCCCCCCGACCGGCCGGTCAGGCGGCCGCCATAGACTGAGACGTACCTGAAACCGGACATGACCAGGGAGCCTTCGCAGTGTCCAAGATCTCCCGCGACGAGGTCGCACACCTCGCCGGCCTGGCGCGGCTGGCCGTCACCGAGGCCGAGCTCGACACCTTCGCAGGCCAGCTCGACCAGATCCTCGATGCGGTGGCGAAGGTGGGGCAGGTCGCTGCGGACGACATTCCCCCGACATCGCACGCCGTTCCGGTGACCAACGTTTTCCGTGACGACGAGGTCCGCCAGGGCCTCACGCGCGAGCAGGCGCTCGCTGGCGCGCCTGCGGCCGAAGAAGACCGGTTCCGCGTGCCGCGGATCCTGAGCGAGGAGGCCTGATGAGCTCGACCGAGAACAGCGGTGGCCTGACCGGGCTGACCGCCTCCGAACTCGCCGCCAAGCTGGCGGCGGGCGAGGTCACGTCGGTCGAGGCGACCCAGGCCCACCTGGACCGCATCGCCGACGTCGACCCCCGGATCAACGCGTTCCTGCACGTCGACGCCGAGGGCGCGCTGGAGGCGGCGCGCCAGGCCGACGCCGACCGGGCCGCGGGCACGCCCGCCTCGCCGCTTGCCGGTGTGCCGCTGGCCCTCAAGGACGTGCTGGCAACCTCCGACATGCCCACCACCGTCGGGTCCAAGATGCTCGAGGGCTGGGTCCCGCCGTACGACTCCACGGTGACGCAGCGCTTGCGCGACGCCGGGGTGGTCGTGCTGGGCAAGACGAACATGGACGAGTTCGCGATGGGCTCGTCGACCGAGAACTCCGCCTACGGTCCGACCCGCAACCCGTGGGACATCGAGCGGATCCCGGGCGGCTCCGGCGGTGGCTCCTCGGCCGCGCTGGCCGCGTTCGAGGCGCCGCTGGCCATCGGCACCGACACCGGCGGCTCGATCCGTCAGCCCGGTGCGGTGACCGGCACGGTCGGCGTCAAGCCCACCTACGGCGGGGTGTCCCGCTACGGCCTGGTCGCGTTCTCCTCGTCGCTGGACCAGCCGGGACCGTGCGCCCGCACGGTGCTGGACGCGGCGATGCTGCACGAGGTCATCGCCGGCCACGACCCGATGGACTCCACCTCGATCGACCAGCCGATCCCGCAGGTCATCGAGGCCGCCAAGCAGGGCGCCAACGGCGACCTCACCGGTGTGAAGGTCGGCGTGGTCCGCGAGCTCTCCGGTGACGGCTACCAGCCGGGCGTGCAGCGCTCCTTCGACGCGGCCGTCGAGCAGCTGTCCAAGCTGGGCGCGGAAGTCGTCGAGGTCTCCTGCCCGAACTTCGACTACGCGATGCCCGCCTACTACCTGATCGCGCCGAGCGAGGCCTCCTCGAACCTGGCCCGCTTCGACGCCATGCGCTACGGCCTGCGCGTCGGCGACGACGGCGAGCGCAGCGCCGAAGAGGTCATGTCGATGACCCGCGAGGCCGGTTTCGGCCCGGAGGTCAAGCGCCGCATCATGCTCGGCACCTACGCGCTTTCCTCCGGCTACTACGACGCCTACTACGGCCAGGCGCAGAAGGTGCGGACGCTGATCACCCGGGACTTCGCCGCCGCCTTCTCCGAGGTCGACGTGCTGGTTTCGCCGACGACTCCGACCACCGCGTTCAAGATCGGTGAGCGGGTCGACGACCCGATGGCGATGTACCTCGCCGACCTGTGCACGATCCCGTCGAACCTGGCGGGCAACGCCGCCATGAGCCTGCCCAGCGGCCTGTCCGATGAGGACGGTCTGCCGGTGGGGCTGCAGATCATGGCGCCCGCGATGGCCGACGACCGGCTCTACCGGGTCGGAGCCGCCTACGAGTCCGCGCGCGACGCGGACCAGGGCGGTTCGTTGCTCAACCGCGTTCCCCACCTCGCTGCCCAGGAGGTCGCGTGATGAACCCCAAGTTGAAGGCCGTGTTCCAGCTCGCCTCCGTGGTCTCGGCGGCGTTCGGGCTCAAGCAGAGCATCAAGTCGGCCCGCGAGAAGAACGACAAGCTCGAGCTGGCCGACGCGATCATCACCGCGCTCGGCCTGGTCACCGGCACCGCCCTGGCGGTGCGTGCGCTGCGCAAGGGGAGTGACGACCAGTGACCGCAGTCGCGGAGACCATGGACTTCGACGAGGTCCTCGAGAAGTTCGATCCGGTCCTAGGCCTCGAGGTGCACGTCGAGCTCTCCACCAACACCAAGATGTTCTGCGGCTGCGCCAACGCGTTCGGCGCCGAGCCGAACACCCAGGTCTGCCCGGTGTGCCTGGGCCTGCCGGGTGCGCTGCCGGTGGTCAACGGCAAGGCGGTCGAGTCCGCGATCCGGATCGGTCTGGCGCTGAACTGCCAGGTCGCGGAGTGGTGCCGGTTCGCCCGGAAGAACTACTTCTACCCGGACATGCCGAAGAACTTCCAGACCTCGCAGTACGACGAGCCGATCGTGCACGACGGTTACCTCGACGTCGTGCTCGACGACGGTGAGACCTTCCGAGTCGAGATCGAGCGCGCGCACATGGAGGAGGACACCGGCAAGTCGCTGCACCGCGGTGGCGCTACCGGCCGCATCCACGGCGCGGACCACTCGCTGCTGGACTACAACCGGGCGGGCGTGCCGCTGATCGAGATCGTCACCAAGCCGATCACCGGTGCGGGCGAGCGCGCCCCGGAGGTCGCCCGCGCCTACGTCACCGCGCTGCGGGACCTGCTGCGCGCGCTGGGCGTCTCCGACGTGCGGATGGACCAGGGCTCGCTGCGCTGCGACGCGAACGTTTCGCTGATGGCCAAGGGCACCGCCGAGTTCGGCACTCGCACCGAGACCAAGAACGTCAACTCGTTGCGCAGCGTGGAGCGCGCGGTGCGCTTCGAGATGCAGCGGCACGCCGCGGTGCTGACCTCCGGCGGGGAGATCCGGCAGGAGACCCGGCACTTCGACGAGTCCACCGGTTCCACCGCGGCCGGCCGCAAGAAGGAGACCTCGGAGGACTACCGGTACTTCCCGGAGCCCGATCTGGTCCCGATCGCGCCGTCGCGCGAGTGGGTCGAGGAGCTGTCCAAGACCCTGCCGGAGATGCCCTGGGAGCGTCGCAGGCGCGCCCAGGAGGACTGGGGACTGTCCGACGAGGAGCTGCGCGACCTGGTCAACGCCGGTGCGCTGGAGCTCATCGCCGAGACGGTGGACGCCGGTGCCACGCCGGACGAGGCCCGGTCCTGGTGGGTGGCCTACCTGTCGCAGCAGGCCAACACCCGCGGTGTGGAGCTGGCCGACCTGGCGATCTCGCCCGAGCAGATCGCCCGCGTCGCCGCGCTGGTGACCGAGGGCAAGCTGACCAACAAGCTGGCCCGGCAGGTCGTCGACGGCGTGCTCGAGGGCGAGGGCGAGCCCGACGAGGTCGTCGCCGCCCGTGGTCTGGAGGTCGTCTCGGACGACTCCGAGCTGCAGAAGGCCATCGACGAGGCGCTGGCCGCCCAGCCGGACGTGGCGGAGAAGATCCGCGGCGGGAAGGTCCAGGCGGCCGGTGCCGTGGTGGGTGCCGTCATGAAGGCCACCAAGGGCCAGGCCGACGCCAAGCGCGTCCGCGAGCTCGTGCTGGCGGCCTGCGGCCAGTAGGAACGTTCGAAAAGGCCTCCTTCCAGCTCGGAAGGAGGCCTTTTCGCGCTTCGGGTGACAGGAAGGTTCCCTTCGCCGCGCTGACAGGAAGGTTCCCTTGCTCACCGCGGTGCGGCGTCTGCAGTCGAGCCGCCCGGGTCTTTCGCCTCTGCCCGCTCGCGCCGAGGTGGTGCACGCTGGGCGCGTCGCGGAGGTGTCGCGCGAAGTGCCGATTCCTGGGGGCGAGGATCATGGTGCGCACGGTGGGGATGGTTACCGCGTTCATCGGTGCATCCGCAGTCTCGGCGTGCGGGTGGTTCGCTACCTACGAGGTGCGGCCGTCGGAGCCGGTGCCGCCGCCCCCGGCTCCGAGCACGGTGACCGAGACGGTGCCGCAGCCGCCCGCGGCAGGACCCGTGGCACCGGGGACGACGCCGGCCGGTCCGTCGGGCTGCTTCGCCGGGTACTTGACCGAGAAGTCCAGCGTGCAGCTGTGCGCGGAGTCGGGGCAGGTCTACTACTACGGCAGCAGTCAGGCCGGGACGATCGTGCTGCCCGCCTACCAGGTCGGCGCCGGTACCTATCAGACGGAGAGCAACGACGGCTACGTCTACACGATCAGTCCCGAACAGCTGGTGATCACTCGGGATGGTGCGGTGGTGGCCGAGCAGCCGGTCCTCAGCGCCGGGTACTGAGCGGGCTCGGTCGCCCTCGCGCTGACAGGAAGGTTCCCCTGCTCAGTCCTTGCCCGCGGCGCCACCGGTCGGGGGCTCGATGCGCAGCACGCGGTCGTCGCTGGAGATGGGGCTACCGCCGTCCTTGTTCGTGGTGCCCAGCCAGACCAGGCCGTCCGGGGCCAGCGTCGCGGCGGAGAAGCGGCCGAAGGAGTCCTCCATGACCTTGCTGGGCTGGCCGGTGAACGTGCCGTCCGGGGTGGGGTTGAGCGTGTAGAGGGCGGCTGCGTCGCGCAGCGAGACGACCACCGTGCCGGGGTCGGCCGCGCAGCCGGAGGCTCCCGGGCTGTCCGACCAGCTCCAGGCGGGAGCGTCGATGGGTTCGCCGGGGCGCACGCGGTAGAGCACGTCCCGTCCGCCGTTGCGGTCGGTTACCCAGAACGTTTGGTTCTCCGGGGAGCCGCACAGCCCGCTCGGGTCTGCGAGCCCCGCGGCAACGATCGGTGATCCGGGCGTCGGGTTGCCCTGGGCCGGTTTCCCGAAGCCGTCGATGCGCAGGACCTTGCCCGCCAGCGAGTCCGGGGCGGCGGCCTGCGCCGGGTCGCCCGCGTTGCCGGTGGCCACCAGCAGCGCGCCCCGGCCGTCGTCGAACAGCGCGCCCGCGTTGCCGCTGGGGCCGTGCGGGATGCCGGTCAGCACGGGCTTCGGGGTGTCTCCCTCCGCGATCCGCACCACCTGGTTCTGCCCGCCGGTGCTGGCGTAGGCGTAGAACAGCTGGTCCTCGGCGTAGGAGGGCGACAGCGCGAGCCCGGTCAGCCCGCCACCGCCGGACGGGTCGACCGGGATCCGGGCGACTTCGACGGGTTCCGCGCCCTGCCGCACTCGCAGCACGCGGCCGGTCGCGCGCTCGGCGACCAGGGCGCTCTGCCCGTCGGGAAGCACCGCGATCGCGCCGATCGGGTCGAGGCAGGTCGCCACCACGGCCGGGTTCGGGTCCTGGCATCCCACGACCTGCGCGGGCCCCGGTTGTTGCGGCTCCTTGGACTCGGGGGTGGGCATCGAGCCCTCGATCTCGGGCTGCGGGCCGGCCTGCGGCGTCAGCGAGGGCTGTTCGGACCACTTCCTGGGGTGCTCGTCCGGGAACTGCGCGCACCCGGCCACCAGTGCGCCGAGCGCGGTCATCGCGCTCAGCCGGAGCAATCCGGAACGACCCATACCCACACCCCGACCTTAACGACAGCGCGGTGAACGCGGGGTGAGCCGGTGACATCTCGCCCGTCGGCCGGGCCGCCTGCGCGCTCCGTTCACTCGGGCGGGTGCGGCGTTCTGCGGCGGTCCGGCCGGGCGGGAACGGCGATCCGGATTCGCGGGATCGGCGGTGGTGGCGGTTCGAGCCCGAGGCGGGCGCAGTCGACCGCGCGGGTTCGGCGGCGGAGGAGGTCGAGCTCCGCCCGGACCTCGTCCGGGGCCTCGAAGGGGATGAGGTGCGTGGACTCCAGGAAGCGGATCCGGGCCTGGGGGAGCGCGGCCACCGCTCGGGCCAGCGAGCGCGGTTCGGCCAGGAAGTCGTAGCGCCCGGCGAGGAGGGTGACCGGGCAGGTGAGCCCGGCGAGACCTTCGCGCGTCCTGGAACTCCAGGCCAGCGCCATCTCGGCGTGGCCGAGCCAGTCGACCTGGACCAGGCGGGCCAACGCCGCCGCGGTGGCGGCGCGGTTCCCGTCGTCCGGGAGGAGGCCGACGCGTTCCATCCACCGGACGGGGAGTTCCGAGGTCGGGAGCTGTGCGGTGAGGGATCCCAGCAGGCTGCCCGCGAGGCGCAGCGAGGTGGCGCCGCCGGAGGCGAGCAGGCGACGCGCCCCTGCCGGGATCCCGCAGGTCTGCAGGAGCAGTTCGAGGCCCGAGGTCGGAGGTCCGGCCAGCAGGAGCAGTCCGCGGATGCGGTCCGGGTAGCGGCGGGCCAGTTCGACGGCCACTCCCGTGCCGCCGGACCACGCGGTGACCACGCATTCCCGAACGCCTGCTTCGTCGAGCGCCGAGAGCGCGTCCGCGACGTGGTCCTCGGTGGTGAAATTGCGCCGCGGCGACCAATCGATGAGCCGCGCCGAACAATCGACCGGCAGCAATTCCGCGGCGGAGACCAGTTCCGGACACATCAGCACCGCTTGCTCCGCGCGAGCCCCGGCGTGCGCGGGAACTCCGCCGACGAGCTGCCCATCAGCGGAAACATCGGAGTCGGGTGAACTCGACGCGACGAACACGTGGCCTTCCATCCCGTCATTTTCCACGAGTTCGTGACTTCGGGTATCAAACGAATCACGCCTCGGGAAGGTTCAACGGAAAGCCTCGCACGATGGGGTGATATGCCTTAGCCTCCAGCGGCGTGAAGACTCACGACGATCGCCCTGGCGGTGCGGGCGGCTACCCCGACGATCGCAACTACGGTGCGCACGCGCAGCGACCGCGGGCGCGCGGTGCCGCGGGTCCCACGTCCAGCACCCAGGGTCCCGGCGCGACATTCAACAACTACTACGACGAAGACCACGACTACACCGATGCCGGCGCGGCGACCGCGCTGGTCGACGGCCCCGGTGGTGACTCCGGCTACCACGACGAGATCGTGGAGAAGCACCGGAAGACGTTCTCCTGGAACGCCGGAACCGACCTCGGCTTGCTGCTGCTGCGGTTCGCGCTCGGCGCGATCTTCCTGCTGCACGGCGCGCAGAAGCTCTTCGGCGCTTTCGGCGGTCCCGGACCGGACGGCTTCGCCCAGAACCTGAGCAAGATGGGCTTCGAGCAGAGCGCGGCCTTGGCGCTGGTCACCGGTGGCACCGAGCTCGGCGCGGGCGCGCTGCTGGTGCTGGGACTGTTCACCCCGGCCGCTGCGGCAGGCGTGCTCGGCGTGATGGCCAGCGCGGTGTTCGTCCGGCAGGGCGCGGGCTTCTTCAACGCCGACGGCGGATTCGAGTTCGAGGCCACGCTCGGGGCGATGGGGCTGGCCCTGCTGTTCACCGGCCCGGGGCGCGTGGCCCTGGACTACGGGCGGGTGTGGTTCCGCCGCCCGCTGGGATTCGGCTTCTTCTTCCTGCTCGTCGCCGCGGGTGCGACGGCCGCGACGATCGTGCTGTTCTACCGCCCCTGACCGGTCGCAGAGCTCGTGCTTGGCGGCCGAAAACGGTGCGCGACAACGAGATCGGGCCCCGCTTCCAATGTGGAGCGGGGCCCGATCTGGTAGCGGGTGCTCGCGTGGCCGCTCAAGTCGCGGATCCCGGAGCCCGACGGCGTCTGAGGTTCCGCTTCCGGCATCGCCACGCGAACCCAGACCGAAACGTCTTCCTACTTGTTCAGGTCGCGAACGGCTCCGTAGGAGGCCGAGGTCGCCAGCCTGGCGTAGGCGCGCAGCGCGGTGCTGACCTTGCGCTCGCGGTCCACCGGCTGCCACGGGTGCTCGCTGGAGTCCATCTTGGCCCTGCGCTCGGCGAGCACCTCCTCGTCGACCAGCAGCTCGAGCCTGCGTTCGTGCACGTCGATGAGGATCTGGTCGCCGGTCTCGACCAGGCCGATCGTGCCGCCCGCGGCGGCCTCCGGCGAGATGTGCCCGACCGACAGACCCGAGGAACCGCCGGAGAACCGGCCGTCGGTGATCAGCGCGCACTTCTTGCCGAGGCCGGACCCCTTCAGGAAGGCCGTGGGGTGCAGCATCTCCTGCATTCCCGGGCCGCCCGCCGGGCCCTCGTAGCGGATCACCAGAACCTCGCCGGGCTGGATCTCCTTCTTCAGGATCGCCGAGACGGCCTGCTCCTGGCTCTCCAGCACGCGGGCCGGGCCCTGGAAGTGCCAGAGCTCCTCGTCGATGCCCGCGGCCTTGATCACCGCGCCTTCCTCGGCGAGGTTGCCCTTGAGCACCGCCAGCCCGCCGTCGGAGGTGTAGGCGTGCTCGACGGAGTGGATGCAGCCGTTCTCGGCATCGGTGTCCAGCGAGGACCAGCGGTTCTCGGTGGAGAACGCCTGCGTGGTGCGCACTCCGCCCGGTGCGGCGCGGAACAGTTCCAGCGCCTTCTCGGAGGGCGATTCGCCGCGGATGTCCCAGGCGGACAGCCACTCGGTCAGGCTCGCGCTGTGCACCGAGGAGACGTCGCGGTGCAGCAGATCGGCGCGGTCCAGCTCGCCCATGATCGCGGAGATGCCTCCTGCGCGGTGCACGTCCTCCATGTGGAAGTCCGAGTTCGGCGCGACCTTGGACAGGCAGGGAACCCGCTTGCTGGTCTCGGCGATGTCGTCGAGATCGAAGTCGATCTCGCCCTCCTGCGCGGCGGCGAGGGTGTGCAGCACCGTGTTGGTGGAACCGCCCATCGCCATGTCCAGCGCCATGGCGTTCTGGAAGGCCTTCTTGTTGGCCACCGAGCGCGGCAGCACCGACTCGTCGTCCTCGGCGTAGTAGCGCTTGGCGATGTTGACCACGGTGCGGCCAGCGTTCTGGAAGAGCTCGCGGCGGGCGGCGTGGGTGGCCAGGGTCGAACCGTTGCCCGGCAGTGCCAGCCCCAGCGCCTCGGTCAGGCAGTTCATCGAGTTCGCGGTGAACATGCCCGAGCAGGAACCGCAGGTCGGGCAGGCCGAGCGCTCCACCTCGGTGAGCCCGGCCTCGTCGACCTCGGAGTTGGCCGAAGCGGCGATGGTGGTGATCAGGTCGGTCGGAGCCTGCGCGACGCCGTCCACGACCACGGCCTTGCCCGCTTCCATCGGCCCGCCGGAGACGAACACCGTGGGGACGTTGAGCCGCATCGCGGCGTTGAGCATCCCCGGGGTGATCTTGTCGCAGTTGGAGATGCACACCAGCGCGTCGGCCTGGTGCGCGTTGACCATGTACTCCACCGAGTCCGCGATGATCTCGCGCGAGGGCAGCGAGTAGAGCATGCCGCTGTGGCCCATCGCGATGCCGTCGTCGACGGCGATGGTGTGGAACTCGCGGGGCACGCCGCCGGCCTCCCGCACCGTCTCCGCCACGACGTCGCCGAGGTCGCGAAGGTGCACGTGGCCCGGCACGAACTGGGTGTAGGAGTTGGCGATGGCGACGATCGGCTTGCCGAAGTCGTCGTCGGTCATCCCGGTGGCGCGCCACAGCGAACGGGCGCCTGCGGCATTCCGTCCGTGTGTGGTGGTTCGGGAACGCAGCTGCGGCATAGTGACCTTCTTTAATGCTGAATCGAACTCGTCCTGCGCGGCGGTGCGGCGAGGAGAACCAGCGCGGCTTTCTGGCCGCGGGGATTCCGGTCATTGCCTCGTCGACGTGGTGGAGGCAGACACCCGGCGCCGCGGCCCCGGCGCCTTGTGGGCGCGGAGCGCGGCGCTGGCCCAGACATTACCCCTGGGTGGTGGGGTCGGTCAGCCGCCCGCCGCTGATCGCGGCCAGGTCGGGCAGGTCGCTCACCCGCACGGCGGGTAGCCGGATCTCCTTGCCGGAGGTCAGCACCGCCTTGACCCAGCGGTTCTTGCGCAACCGCAAGGAGGCCAGCTGGTCCCAGCCGAAGTCGGTGCCGCCGAGTGCGGTGCGCACCCGGACCCGCTCGGCGTCGACCGTGGTGCCGGTGCGCAGCACCCACCACCCGACGGCCACCGGGATCAGGTAGAGCAGCAACCAGGGGCCGCCCGCCATGGTGGCCATCGGCGTGACGAACATGATCAGCGCGGCGACGAACACCAGGTGCACGCGGGTGACGCGGAGGGTCAGCGTCCGCCGGTCGTCCGCCTGGTCCGCGGTGGTTTCGGTCGGCTCGGGTGCGCCCTGACCGGCCTCGGAAGATGTCTCGCTCACGAGTCGATGGTCTCACCCCGGCGAATCGGGTCTTCAACCTGTCCGCGAGGCGGGACGGCGGGGGCGGCGCGCGTCACACCATCCCGGAAGTGGTTCATGGGGACCCATCTGAACTGCGGAGACGACCTGGCCGGTGGTGTGCGTTCCTCCGAACGAGTGTCCATGATGCGAGACGATCGTCTCGGTATGTTTGACGCCGGTGCGGGCGTTGATTAACGTTCGAGCCATGCTGCGACTGAACGACATTCTCGTACTTCCCTGGCGCGTCGACGCCTAGGAAGTTCGCAGCGTCGACGCGCCAACCCTCGTGGGACCGCTATGTGGTCCGCGGGGGTTTTTTCGTGTCCAGCCCAACAACCGACCTTGAGGCAGACCCGATGACCAGCGCCAATACCAGGCAAAATCCGGTCCCGGCCCCTCCGCCGGGACGCCGACCCAAGCCTGCGCCGCCGAGCGGTGCCCCAGTGAAGATGACCGGCGCGCAGGCGCTGGTCCGCTCGCTGGAATCCGTGGGCTGCGAGGTTGTCTTCGGGATTCCGGGCGGCACCATCCTCCCGTCCTACGACCCACTGCTCGACTCCGAGAAGGTCCGGCACGTGCTGGTGCGTCACGAGCAGGGTGCCGGTCACGCAGCCACCGGATACGCCCAGGCCGCCGGCAAGGTCGGTGTCTGCATGGCGACCTCCGGGCCCGGCGCGACCAACCTCGTCACCGCGCTGGCCGACGCGCACATGGACTCGGTTCCGATCGTGGCCATCACCGGCCAGCAGTCCACCGGGCTGATCGGCACCGACGCCTTCCAGGAAGCCGACATCTGCGGCATCACGCTGCCGGTCACCAAGCACAACTTCCTGGTCACCGAGGCCGAGGACATCCCGCGCACGATCGCCGAGGCGTTCTACATCGCCAACAGCGGCAGGCCCGGCCCGGTGCTGGTCGACATCCCCAAGGACGTCCAGCAGGCGACGCTGTCGTTCTCCTGGCCGCCGGAGATGAAGCTGCCCGGCTACCGCCCGACCAGCAAGCCGCACGGCAAGCAGGTCCGCGAGGCCGCCAAGCTGATGGTCGAGGCCAAGCAGCCGGTGTTCTACGTCGGCGGCGGGGTGATCAAGGCCGAGGCGGAGGCCGAGCTCAAGCGGCTCGCCGAGCACACTGGCATTCCGGTGGTCACGACTCTGATGGCGCGCGGGGCGTTCCCGGATTCGCATCCGCAGCACCTGGGCATGCCGGGGATGCACGGGACGGTCTCGGCGGTGGCCGCCATGCAGCGCTCGGACCTGCTGATCGCGCTGGGCACCCGGTTCGACGACCGGGTCACCGGGCAGCTCTCGTCGTTCGCGCCGGACGCCAAGGTCGTGCACGCCGACATCGATCCGGCCGAGATCTCCAAGAACCGGCACGCCGACGTGCCGATCGTCGGTGACTGCAAGGACGTCATCAGCGAGCTGCTCGACGCCTACGACGTGGCCTCCGACGAGCAGGGAACCAGCGACCTCGGGCCGTGGTGGGAGTACCTGGACGACGCCCGCAGCCGCTTCCCGCTGGGCTACGCCGAGCCCGCGGACGGAACCCTGTCGCCGGAGTACGTCATCGAGCGCCTGGGCGCCATCGCCGGCCCGGAAGCCGTCTACGCCGCCGGCGTCGGGCAGCACCAGATGTGGGCCGCCCAGTTCATCAGCTACGAGAACCCGCGCACCTGGCTCAACTCCGGCGGGCTGGGGACCATGGGCTACGCGGTTCCGGCCGCGATGGGGGCCAAGGCCGGCGTTCCGGATCGCACGGTGTGGGCGATCGACGGCGACGGCTGCTTCCAGATGACCAACCAGGAGCTCGCCACCTGCGCGATCGAGAACATCCCCATCAAGGTCGCCGTCATCAACAACGGCAACCTGGGTATGGTCCGGCAGTGGCAGAACCTGTTTTACGCCGAGCGTTACTCACACAGTGACCTCGGCACCCACAAGCACCGCATCCCGGACTTCAAACTGCTCGCCGACGCCTACGGGTGCGCCGGTCTGCGGTGCGAGTCCAAGGAGGACGTCGACAGCGTCATCGAGCGGGCGATGGAGATCAACGACCGACCGGTCGTGATCGACTTCGTGGTGGGCAAGGACGCCCAGGTGTGGCCGATGGTGGCCGCCGGTACCAGCAACGACGAGATCATGGCGGCGCGCGGCATCCGCCCGCTTTTCGACGAGGACGAGGGGTGAGCGCGCCGATGACCCGACACACGCTCAGCGTGCTGGTGGAGAACGTCCCGGGGGTGCTGGCCCGGGTTTCCGGTCTGTTCTCGCGGCGCAGTTTCAACATCGAATCGCTCGCGGTCGGTCCGACCGAACATCCCGAGATCTCCCGGATGACCATCGTGGTCGCCGTCGGCGAGCAGCCGCTGGAACAGGTCACCAAGCAGCTCAACAAGCTGGTCAACGTGATCAAGATCGTGGAGCTGGAGTCCGACGCCTCGGTGCAGCGCGAGCTGCTGATGGTCAAGGTCCGCGCCGATTCCTCGGTGCGCAGCCAGGTGCTGGAGACCGTGCAGCTGTTCCGCGCGAAGGTGGTCGACGTCTCGCCGGAGGCGTTGACCATCGAGGCCACCGGAGACGTCGATAAGCTCGACGCGCTGCTGCGAATGCTGGAACCGTACGGCGTTCGCGAGATGGTGCAGTCGGGAACGATCGCGATCGGACGTGGCCCGCGTTCCATCACGGCCACCGCGGCGCGCTGACAACCGCCGAATCCCCGCCGCAGGGCCGATACCCCGCGGTTGCAGGCGTCGGCCGACAAACGAGCAAGTCCCGAAAGGAAAGCTGAAACACCATGGCACTCGAGATCTTCTACGACGCCGACGCCGATCTGGGCATCGTGCAGGGCCGCAAGGTCGCGATCATCGGCTACGGCAGCCAGGGGCACGCCCACGCGCTGAGCCTGCGCGACTCGGGCGTTGACGTCCGCATCGGTCTGCAGGAGGGCTCCAAGTCGCGGAGCAAGGCCGAGGAGGAGGGCCTGAAGGTCCTCACCCCGTCCGAGGCCGCGGCCGAGGCCGACCTGATCATGATCCTGGCGCCGGACACCAAGCAGCGCGACATCTACGCCAACGACATCGCGCCGAACCTCGAGCAGGGCGACGCGCTGTTCTTCGGGCACGGCTTCAACATCCGCTACGGTCTGATCCAGCCGCCGGCCGACGTGGACGTCGCGATGGTCGCCCCGAAGGGCCCGGGTCACCTGGTGCGCCGCCAGTTCGTCGACGGCAAGGGCGTGCCGTGCCTGATCGCGATGGAGCAGGACGCCTCCGGCAACGCCCAGGCGCTGGCGCTGTCCTACGCCGCCGCCATCGGTGGTGCCCGTGCCGGTGTCATCAAGACGACCTTCACCGAGGAGACCGAGACCGACCTGTTCGGTGAGCAGGCCGTGCTGTGCGGCGGCGCCAGCGCGCTGGTGCAGAACGGCTTCGAGGTGCTCGTCGAGGCCGGCTACCAGCCGGAGATCGCCTACTTCGAGGTGCTGCACGAGCTCAAGCTGATCGTCGACCTGATGTGGGAGGGCGGCATCGCCGGCCAGCGCTACTCCATCAGCGACACCGCCGAGTACGGCGACCTCACCCGCGGCCCGCGCGTGATCGACGAGCACGTCAAGGAGTCGATGCGCAAGATCCTGGCCGAGGTCCAGGACGGCACCTTCGCCAAGGAGTGGGTGGCCGAGGACGAGGGCGGCCGCCCGAACTTCAACAGGCTGCAGAACGCGGGCAACGACCACCAGATCGAAGAGGTCGGCAAGAAGCTGCGTGCCCTGATGTCGTGGACGGACAAGTAAGGAGTCGTTTCGGTGCGGGATTCGCGCGGCGGCGCCGGCTGAGTCCCGCACCGCGTGCGGCTACCGCCGCGTGCTGAAACAACTCCCGGGTCCGTACCCCGGTTAGCGATTTCGCCGAGGCCCGGTGATCGGTCTGTTCAAGGACCCATCACCGGGCCTCGCGTCGTGCCGCGGGGGTGGGTAGGTTCCCGCGCGGGCGGGTCTCCCACAACGGGAAATCGCTATGAGTGAGGGATACGGTACGTACTGTGAGTTCAGAGAACGAGATCGTCGACGACAAGGCGCACATCCGGGAAGAGCTGGACTTTTCCACCGCCGAGTGGATCACCAGCACCGACGAACCGGATGAGCCGGGCGTGGAGATCGCTTTCGTCGACGGCTACGTGGGAATGCGCAACGGGGCCGATCCGGCCGGGCCCGTCCTGGTCTTCACTCCTGAGGAGTGGGACGCGTTCGTGGCCGGGGCCAAGGATGGCGAATTCGACGAGCCGTAGCCGTCGCCGCCGCACATCCGGCCGCCGCACCGGAACGGGGCCGGTCGCACGGAAAGCGGCCCCGGCCCGGTGCGGCGTGGCGAGAATTCGCCCCGCCCGAGGGCGGCGAAGCCCCTGATCGGGGCGCTGATCTGGGGTGATGGGGACGGCACGGGGAGGAACGGATTCCGCCCGAATGGTGGTGATCCGGGCTACACCCTTGTGAACACGTTCTCAATCTCCCGTTAAACTTCCGACCGTCCGGGCACAACGTCGTGCCGATCGTGATCTTCCGCTTGGAGTTCGCCCGTGACCAATGCAAGCCGTCCTGTCGTCCTTCTCGCCGAGAAGCTGGCCCCGTCCGTGATCGACGCCCTTGGTGACGAGGTCGAGATCCGCAATGTGGACGGCACCGATCGGCCGGCGCTGCTCGAAGCCGTCGCCGACGCCGATGCGCTGCTGGTCCGTTCCGCAACCAAGGTCGATGCCGAGGTCCTCTCGGCGACCAAGAACCTGAAGGTCGTCGCCCGTGCCGGCGTGGGGCTCGACAACGTCGAGGTACCGGCCGCCACCGAGCGCGGCGTCATGGTGGTCAACGCACCCACCTCCAACATCGTCTCCGCCGCCGAGCACGCCATGGCGCTGCTGCTGGCGGTGTGCCGCAACGTCGCGCAGGCCGACGCCAGCCTCAAGGGCGGCGAGTGGAAGCGCAGCTCCTACACCGGCAGCGAGCTCAACGGCAAGACCGTCGGTGTGGTCGGTCTGGGCAAGATCGGTCAGCTGTTCGCCGCCCGCGTGGCCGCGTTCGGCACCAAGCTGATCGCCTACGACCCCTACATCTCCAAGGCCCGCGCCGCGCAGCTGGGCATCGAGCTGGTCTCGCTCGACGAGCTGCTCTCCCGCGCCGACGCGCTGTCGATCCACCTGCCCAAGACCGCCGAGACCCTGGGCCTCATCGGCGCCGAGGAGCTCAAGAAGGCCAAGCCGGGCCTGATCATCATCAACGCCGCGCGCGGTGGTCTGGTCGACGAGGACGCCCTGGTCGACGCGCTGCGCAACGGCACCATCGGTGGTGCGGGCGTCGACGTGTTTAAGACCGAGCCGATCACCGACAGCCCGCTGTTCTCGCTGGACAACGTCGTGGTCACCCCGCACCTCGGTGCCTCCACGGCGGAGGCCCAGGACCGCGCGGGCACCGACGTGGCCAAGTCGGTCCGCCTGGCGCTGGCTGGCGAGTTCGTCCCGGACGCGGTCAACGTCCAGGGCGGCGCCGTCGGCGAGGAGGTCCGCCCGTACCTGTCGCTGACCCAGAAGCTGGGCCAGACCCTGGCCGGGCTGCTGGGCCAGACGCCGAGCTCGGTGACCATCGAGGCCCGCGGCGAGCTGGCCGACGAGGACGTCTCGGTGCTGCAGCTGGCGGCCCTGCGCGGCGTGTTCTCCGGCGCGGTGGAAAGCCAGGTCACCTTCGTCAACGCTCCGCAGCTGGCCGAGGAGCTCGGCGTGCAGGTGGAGGTCAAGACCATCGCCGAGAGCCCGAACCACCGCAGCGTCGTCTCGCTGAAGGCGCACATGTCCGACGGCACGACCGCCGTGGTCTCCGGTGCGCTGTCCGGCCCGAACCTGGTCGAGAAGATCGTCGAGGTCAACGGCAGGCACTTCGACCTGCGGGCCGAGGGCAACGTGCTGCTGCTCGAGTACCCGGACCGTCCGGGCGTGATGGGCAAGGTGGGCACCCTGCTGGGCGAGGTCGGCGTGAACATCGACGCCGCCACGGTCAGCCAGACCACCGAGCGCTCGAACGCGATCATGCTGCTGCGCGTCGACCGCCCGGTCGAGCAGGGCGTGCTGGAGCCCATCGGGGCGGCCGTCGGCGCCACCATCGTTCGCACGGTCAGCTTCGAGTGACCGGGTGACCACCTGCGCGGCGGTATCGCTGAGTAGGTGCGGGCGGCGGTTTTGCCCGCTGCATAATTCGATCGAGTGAGTAAGGGGTCGTTCCGGTTTCTGGGACGGCCCCTTGTTCATACCGGACCCGAAGGGTTGTTCACCCGAATGGGGGTCCCACAGTCCGGGATTCATCATCCACTTGGTGGGCCCGGCGTGCCGAAGGTCGTGTGCGTGTAGGTAGCCTTCGGCTCAACAGTTTGAGCCCCGATGGAACGGGGTGATTCTCGGGAGGTGTGTAGATGCGGCTCGCAGTGATCCCCGGAGACGGGATCGGGCCGGAGGTGACATCCGAGGCGCTCAAGGTGCTCGGAGAGGTGGTTCCGGACACCGAGATCACTCGTTACGACCTAGGGGCCGCGCGCTGGCACTCGACCGGGGAGCTGCTTCCCGAGTCCGTGCTCGGCGAACTCCGCCAGCACGACGCGATCCTGCTCGGCGCCGTCGGTGACCCCTCGGTGCCCAGCGGCATCCTGGAGCGCGGCCTGCTGCTGCGGCTGCGCTTCGAGCTCGACCACCACGTCAACCTGCGCCCGGCGCGGCTGTACCCGGGCGTGAAGAGCCCGGTCGTCGAGCCCGGCGACGTCGACATGGTCGTGGTTCGCGAGGGGACCGAGGGGCTCTACGCGGGCAACGGCGGTCTGCTGCGCAAGGACACCACGCACGAGATCGCCACCGAGGTCAGCATCAACACCGCCTTCGGCGTGGAGCGGGTCGTGCGCGACGCGTTCGCCCGCGCCGCCGCGCGGCCGCGCAAGCACCTCACGCTGGTGCACAAGACCAACGTGCTCACGCACGCGGGCTCGTTGTGGTCGCGGGTCGTTGAAGAGGTCTCGCTGCAGTACCCGGACGTCACGGTGGCCTACCAGCACGTGGACGCCACCACGATCCACATGATCACCGACCCGAGCAGGTTCGACGTGATCGTCACCGACAATCTCTTCGGCGACATCATCACCGATCTCTGCGGTGCGGTCACCGGTGGAATCGGCCTGGCGGCCAGCGGCAACATCGACGCCACCCGCCGCAATCCGAGCATGTTCGAGCCGGTGCACGGCAGCGCCCCGGACATCGCCGGGCAGGGCGTGGCCGACCCGACGGCCGCGGTGCTGTCGATCGCGATGCTGCTCGACCACGTGGGCCTGGCCGAGGCCTCCAAGCGGGTCGAGGCCTCGGTGGCCTTCGACCTGGCCACCCGGGACCACTCGGCACCGGGGGCCACCTTCGCCATCGGCGACCGGCTCGCGGCGCTGGTCTCCTCGCGCGAGGTCGCCCCGCAGATCTGATACTGAAACGACCTGCCGAGCGATTCGTGCTCGCGAGGGCGTCTCCGCGCTGCGGAGGCGCCCTTCGCACTTCCGCATGGTGGGAACACCGTCGCGATCAGTGGACATCGCGGTGCGTTGTCGGCAGCATGGGTTTCGTGGCTTCTCGCAGGGTGATCATTATTGGCGAGCGCGTCGGGTGAAGGACTCCGCACCCCGGCGCGCTGACCTCTCGCATCTGGCGGGGGGTCTTTTTTGTGCCCTCGTGCCGCCACGTCCGCTAGCAGCCGAAATCCGACGGGAGAAACCAAGTGACCCGCACCAAGCCGGCCGGTACACCGCTGGGCGACGACTTCCACGTCTTCGACACGACTCTGCGGGACGGTGCGCAGCGCGAGGGCATCGCCTACTCGGTCACCGACAAGCTGGCGGTGGCCCGGCAGCTGGATTCGCTCGGTGTCGGCTTCATCGAGGGCGGCTGGCCCGGCGCGCTGCCCAAGGACACCGAGTTCTTCCAGCGCGCGGCCGCCGGTGAGCTCGCCCTGGAGCACGCGGCTCTGGTCGCCTTCGGCTCGACGCGACGTCCCGGGGCCAAAGTGGACGAAGATCCTCAGGTTTCGGCGCTGCTGGAATCGCGGGCGCCGGTGGTGACCCTGGTGGCCAAATCGGATCGCAGGCACATCGAGAGCGCCTTGCGCACCGATGTGGACGAGAACTGCGCGATGATCGCCGACACGGTGAAGTACCTGGTGGACAACGGACGACGGGTGTTCGTCGACGCCGAGCACTTCTTCGACGGCTACGCGTTCGACCCGGAGACCGCGCTGCGCGTGCTGGAATCCGCCGCGAGCGCGGGGGCCGACGTGGTGGTGCTCTGCGACACCAACGGCGGTCAGCTCCCGCTGCAGCTGGCCGACACGGTCCGCGAGGTCATCGCGCGCACGGGATTGCGCGTGGGGATCCACTGCCAGGACGACACGAGCTGCGCGGTGGCCAACAGCGTCGCCGCGGTGCAGGCCGGAGCCACCCACGTGCAGTGCACCGCCAACGGGTACGGCGAACGCGCGGGCAACGCCGATCTTTTCGCGGTGCTGGGCAATCTCGGTGCCAAGCTGGGGATGCCGGTGCTGCCGGAGGGCAAACTCGCCGAGCTGACCCGCGTTTCGCACGCGCTCGCCGAAATCGCCAATCTGGCGCCGGACACGCACCAGGCCTACGTGGGGCACTCCGCCTTCGCGCACAAGGCGGGCTTGCACGCGAGCGCGATCAAAGTGGACCCGGAGCTCTACAACCACATGGATCCCGCCGAGGTCGGCAACGACATGCGGGTGCTGGTGACCGAGATGGCCGGTCGCGCCAGCCTCGAGCTCAAGGGCGCCGAACTAGGGTTGGACCTCTCGCAGCGCCCCGACGCGGTGGGCGGCGCCGTGCGACGGGTCAAGGAGCTGGAGGCGCACGGCTGGTCCTTCGAGGCCGCCGACGCTTCGCTGGAGCTGCTGCTGCGCCAGGAGATGGCCGACGACGCGCTCGAGACGCCGTTCGAGCTCGACTCCTACCGGGTGGTCCTGGACCGCAGCGCCGACGGGCACGTGGTCGCCGAGGCCACCGTGCGCGTCGGTGTCGGCGGCGAGCGCGAGATCGCCACCGCCGAGGGCAACGGTCCCGTCAACGCCCTCGACGCCGCGCTGCGCAAGGCGCTGGTGCCGCACCTGCCGTGGCTGGAATCGGTGGAACTGGCCGACTACAAGGTGCGCATCCTGGTCGACGAGCCCGGCACCGACGCGGTCACCCGCGTGCTCGTGGAGTCCCGCGACGGCGAGCAGGAGTGGACCACGGTGGGCGTGCACGCCAACATCGTCGAGGCCAGCTGGCTGGCGCTGTGCGACGCGCTGATCTACAAGGCGTTGCGCCGCAACGAGAGCTGCCCGAGCTGATCGCCGGGAGGCCGCCGGACGGGTCCGGTTGCGCCTCCCCGCGCCGCTGATCAGGGCGAGTCCACGTATTGTTATCGCTCGTCCACTGTTGATTCCGGAGGTTAATGCCTTGCGTTTGGCTCGTGTCGCCCACTCCGACGGGGTGTCGTTCGTCGCGCTGGAACCGGATCCGTCCGCGCCGCGGGAGCGGATCGTCGCGGTCGAGATCGACCAGCACCCCTTCGGCGAGCCCACCTACACCGGGCGGAAGTGGCCGATGGCCGACGTCCGGCTGCTCGCGCCGATCCTGCCGACCAAGGCCATCTGCGTCGGCAAGAACTACGCCGACCACGCGCGCGAGATGGGCTCGGAGCCGCCGGAGAACCCGGTGATCTTCATGAAGCCCTCCACCACGATCACCGGCCCGAACTCGCCGATCAAGATGCCCTCGAACTCCGAGCGGGTGGACTTCGAGGGCGAGCTCGCGGCGGTGGTCGGTCAGCCGTGCAAGGACGTCCCGGAGGCCCGGGGCACCGAGGTGCTGCTGGGCTACACCATCGCCAACGACGTCACCGCGCGCGACCACCAGCAGGCCGATGGCCAGTGGACCCGCGCGAAGAGCTACGACACCTTCTGCCCGATGGGTCCGTGGATCGACACGGACTTCGACCCGGCGGACGTCTCGATCCGCACCGACCTGGACGGCGAGGTCAAGCAGGACGCCCGGACCTCCCAGCTGCTGCACGGCGTGGGCGGTCTCGTCTCCTGGGTCTCGCGGATCATGACCCTGCTGCCCGGCGATGTCATCCTCACCGGCACCCCGGCGGGCGTGGGGCCGATGCAGGACGGCCAGAAGGTCACGGTCTCCGTCGACGGCCTCGGCGCGCTGACCAACCCGGTCCAGCAGGCCTGACTCCCGGCGGCGGTGCGGGGCGCCAGGGCGCGGCCCGCGGCTGCCGTCGATCGACTCCCGTCGCGGCGGGCGGTTCCCGGCGAACCGCCCGCCGCTTCGTTCTCCAACGGGCGTTGCGGTGCGCGGCGGCGCTGCGTCGGCCGTGCGCGGTCGCGCATCCCGGCGGCGTCCGAGGTTCCGCTATCCGCGCCGCCACGCGGACTGGAACATCTCCTAGGCCCGTTCCTCGGCGAGGGCCGTTCTGGGCGGACGCTCGCGGACCGCCCCGTAGGCGAGCACGTACGGGGGAAACCGGCGCAGGAACGGCAACCGGTTGACGAGCCGGACGGGCAGCGGCAGCTGAGCGGAACGACCGAAGTCGATCTCGCCGCGCAGCGCCGGATCGACCACGTTGTCGTGGACGATCCGCTGGAGCCGCTGCATCAGCGCGGTCGTCGGCCAGCGGCGCCATTGGATCGACGCGACGTGCCTGCGGCGCAGCCGGCCCCGGCGCAGCGGTTCGGCGAGGTGACGGGCGGCGGCCACCGCGTCCTGCACGGCGAGGTTGATGCCGATGCCGCCCACCGGCGACATCGCGTGCGCGGCGTCGCCGATGCACAGCAGTCCCGGCGCGTGCCACTTGCGCAGCCGATCCAGCGTCACGTGCAGCACCCGCACGTCGTCCCAGCTCGGAACCAGTTCGCGTCCCGCCAGCCACGGCACCTGCCGCACCAGCGCGGAGTTGAACTCCGCGATCGGGCGCTCGCGCTCGGACTTGTCGCTGTCCTTCTCGATGACCGCGGCCATCTGGAAGTAATCGCCCCGGTCGATCTGCACCAGGAACCTGCCGTCGCGGATGGAGCCGATCGCGCCCGAAGGATCCTGCGGTTCGCGGGGCACCTGGAACCACTGCACGTCCATCGGGGTGGGGAAGTCCCGCAGGCCGAGCTCCGGCAGGTCGCGAGCGAAGGACTTCCGCCCGTCGCAGGCGACGGTGATGGTCGAGCGCAGCTCGCCGCGCTCGCCGCTGGAGGTGCGGTAGCGGACCCCGTTGACCCGGCCGTTCTCCCGGATCAGCTCGGTGGCCTCGGTGTTCATCCGCAGCGTGAAGGTCGGTTCCGCCTCGCCCGCCTCGGCGAGCATGTCCAGCAGGTCCCACTGCGGGACCATCGCGATGTAGTTGTACTTGATCGACAGCTTGGTGAAGTCCCCCATGGTGAACAGCTCGCCGTCGGGGCCCAACGGCAGCTGCACCTTGTCCAGGCGCCGCTGCGGCAGCTCGGCGAACCGCTCGGCCAGCCCGAGATCGTCGAGCAGCTGGAGCGTCGTGGGATGCACCGTGTCACCGCGGAAGTCGCGCAGGAAGTCGCCGTGCTTCTCCAGCACCGTCACTTCGACGCCGGACCTGGCCAGCAGCAACCCCAGCACCATGCCGGCGGGACCGCCGCCGACGACGAGGCACGTGGTCCGCTCCATCGCGATCCCCTCCAGTTTTCAACGGTTGTTGAATAATTTCAGCATGCACCTGCCGGATGCGGCCGTCAAGGCTCGGGCGGCAGTGGCTAGGCTTGAATCCGTTATGAGCACGCCAGCCAGCGAAGACGCAGCCAAGGAAGTGGCGAACCGGCCCGTTCGTGCCCGGTTCTGCCCATCGCCGACCGGAACGCCGCACGTCGGCCTGATCCGAACCGCCCTCTACAACTGGGCGTTCGCCCGGCACAACAAGGGCAAACTGGTGTTCCGCATCGAGGACACCGACGCCGCCCGCGACAGCGAGGAGTCCTACGAGGCGCTGCTCGACGCGCTGCGCTGGCTGGGGCTCGACTGGGACGAAGGCCCGGAGGCCGGCGGGGAGTACGGCCCCTACCGGCAGAGCGAGCGCCGCGACATCTACGCCGACATCGCCAGGCGCCTGCTGGAAGCCGGTGAGCTCTACGAGGCGTACTCCACCGCCGCCGAGGTCGAGGAGCGGCACAAGGCCGCGGGGCGCGACCCCAAGCTGGGTTACGACAACTTCGACCGCGACCTCACCGACGAGCAGCGCGAGGCCTTCCGCTCCGAGGGCCGCGCCCCGGTGCTCCGGCTGAAGATGCCCGACCGCGACATCACCTTCACCGACCTGGTGCGCGGGGAGATCAGCTTTCCGGCGGGCAGCATCCCGGACCCGGTCCTGGTGCGCGGCAACGGCGACGCGCTCTACACCCTGACCAACCCGGTCGACGACGCGCTGATGCAGATCACCCACGTGCTGCGCGGTGAGGACCTGTTGGCCTCCACGCCGCGCCAGATCGCGCTCTACGAGGCGTTGCAGCGCATCGGCGTCACCGAGTTCACGCCCGAGTTCGGCCACCTGCCGTTCGTGATGGGCGAGGGCAACAAGAAGCTGTCCAAGCGGGACCCGCAGTCCAACGTGTTCCACCACCGCGCCCGCGGTTTCCTGCCTGAGGGCCTGCTCAACTACCTGGCGCTGCTGGGCTGGTCGATCGCCGAGGACCGCGACGTGTTCGGCATCGACGAGATGGTCGAGAACTTCGACATCACCCGGGTGAGCTCCAACCCCGCCCGCTTCGACCAGAAGAAGGCCGACGCGATCAACTCCGCGCACCTGCGCGCGCTGGCGCCGGACGACTTCGTCGAGCGGATCGTGCCCTACCTGATCGAGGGGGAGGTGCTGCCCGCCGAGCCGACCGAGGAGCAGCTGGCGACGGTGCGCAACGCCGCGCCGCTGGTGCAGGAGCGGCTGATCGTGCTCTCCGACGCGGTGGGCATGATGGGCTTCCTGTTCGCGGGCGACTCCTTCCAGCCGGAGCAGGCGTCCGCGGAGAAGGCCCTCGGGGAGGACGCGGCGCCGGTGCTGGACGCCGCCATCGCCGCCCTCGAAGAGCTTCCCGAGTGGACCACGCAGGCCATCGAGGAGGCGCTGAAGGCCGCGGTCGTGGACGGTCTGGGCATCAAGCCTCGCAAGGCCTTCGCACCGGTTCGGGTGGCTGTGACCGGCCGCACGGTTTCGCCGCCGCTGTACGAGTCGATGGAACTGCTCGGTCGCGAGGTCTCCCTCGCTCGGCTGCGCAACGCGCGAGGCTGAGCATCCCGGGCCGGTCCTGAAAGCGACCTACGGGCCCTTTGTGAAGACGCACGAAAGCGGGATCCGGTTGCATCGGATCCCGCTTTCGTCACAAGGATCACCGTGTTGGACGAGTCGGACGCGATGTGTCAGCGCCTAGCCTCGCGGAGTGACATTCGCGCTTGACCCTTCCCCCGCTCCCGCGCCTGCCGGCATCAAGGCGGTCTGCCTCGACCTGGACGAAACGCTGTTGGACGTGGAGCACGCCTCGCGCAGCGCCTTGCGGGAGCTCGTCGGCACCGATCGCGCCTGGCCCGTCTGGCAGCGCATCACCGACCAGCACTACGCGCGCTACGTCACCGACGAGATCGGCTTCGACGCCATGTGCGTCGAACGCACCAAGGCCTTCTTCGCGGCCTTCGGCGAGTCGCTCGACGACGCCGAAGCGGCCTGTCGCGAATCGCTCCGGATGGCGGCCATGCAGCGCTCCTGGAGGCTGTTCGACGACGTCCGCCCGTGCCTCGACTGGCTCGCCGCCACCGGGCTCCGGCTCGCGGTGGTCACCAACGCTCCGGGTGGTTACCAGCGCAAGAAGATCAGCGCCGTGGGCCTGGCCGCGGACTTCGACGCCGTGGTCGTCTCCGGCGAGGTGGGCGTCGCCAAACCGGACCCGCGCATCTTCCGCACCGCCTGCGAGCGGCTCGGGTTGCGTCCGGACGAGGTGGCTCACGTCGGCGACCGCCTCGGCACCGACGCGCGCGGCGCCAGCCGGGCGGGCCTGCACGGGATCTGGCTCAACCGGCACCGCGAGGAGTGCGAGAGCGCGGGAGTGCCCGCCATCACCGACCTCGACGAGCTCCCGGAACTCCTGGTCGCCGATCTCGTGCTTGGCACGGCTATGGAGCCGGACCGCCTGACTCCGGCTCGGTAGCCGTGTCACCTGGGACGATCGCAAAACCGACCCCCCGTTAACGGGGGTCTCGGCCGGTGGTTTAATATATTTGTCAACGGCGCAGACAGCGATCGGGAATCCGAACTCCCGGAGATCGGATCAACGGAAAGCTGGATGGTCGGCACCATGGGGTATGGTGTAATCGGCAGCACGACTGATTCTGGTTCAGTTAGTCTAGGTTCGAGTCCTGGTACCCCAGCGAGAGAGGCACTCCGGTGATCTCTCAACCCTGGTCCCGTCGTCTAGAGGCCTAGGACGCCGCCCTCTCAAGGCGGTAACGTGGGTTCGAATCCCATCGGGACTACAAGACCAAGAGCCCTTGTTCGCGGAATCCGCGGGCAAGGGCTCTTTTCGTGTTCGCGGTGGGGGAGCGCAGCTCCCGAGGCGCTGCGGTGCGGGGCGCGGCCGCCTGGCAGCGGTGCTCGGGGGCGAATTGCCCGTGCGATTGGCGGTCCTGCCGGGCTGATTCGATTCTTCCCGAGCAATTGTTGTTGGCGTCACATTGGTTCGGATTGGCGCGCGGCCCAGCAGGGAGATCGGTTCCATTCGATGAATCCGCTGGTCATTGCGGAGATGTCCCGGAAGCGGGGGTGGCTTTTTCGCGGGCGTCGATCGTGTGTATAGTTGTTCCCGTCGCGCGGTCCCGTCGTCTAGAGGCCTAGGACGCCGCCCTCTCAAGGCGGTAACGTGGGTTCGAATCCCATCGGGACTACCAATGCGAAGAGCCCGACCTGTTCCGGCAGGTCGGGCTCTTCGCATTTCGGCCTGGTGCCGCCCGGTCTTCACCGGCTCGCGGTGGGGAGCTGGTGCGGCGCGGGGTCGCTCGGCGGTGCGGGTGGGGTCCTTCGCGGGTTCCGCGCGTCGTTCTGGAATCGGTGCGCGGCGCCCCGGCGCACTCGCCGCGAAGCCGCCGGACGACCCGCGGCGGCGGGCCCGGTCGCGGGTCGCAGCGGCGGTCCGCCGTGCTCCCGATCCGCTCAGAGCCGGTTCTGCAGGCCTTCGGCCGCCGCCAGCAGGTCCGCCGCCCAGCGGGCCCCCGGCCTGCGTCCCATCCGATCGATGGGTCCGGAGACCGAGATGGCCGCCACGACCTGACCTTGGGTGTCGCGCACCGGTGCCGAGACGCTCGCCACGCCGGCCTCCCGCTCGGCGACCGACTGGGCCCAGCCGCGGCGACGGACCTCCATGAGCGTGCGCTCGCCGAAGACGGCCTCGGCCAGCACCGCGCGCTGCGTCGCCGCGTCCGCCCAGGCGGCGAGGACCTTGGCGCCCGAACCCGCCGTCATGGAGAGCGCCGTGCCCACCGGGACCGTGTCCCGCAGGCCGCTCGGTGGTTCCGCGGTCGAGATGCACAGGCGCTGCATGCCGTCCCTGCGGTAGAGCTGGACGCTCTCGCCGGTGACGTCGCGGAGCTTGGGAAGCACCGAGGACGCCGCTTCCAGCAGCGGATCGACCGCTCCGCCCGCCAGTTCGGCCAGTGCCGCGCCCGGGCGCCAGCGACCGTCCGAGCCGCGGCGCAACATGCGGTGCGCCTCCAGGCCCACGGCCAGCCGGTGCGCCGTTGCCCTGGGCAGTTCGGTGCGCGCGCACAGTTCTGCCAAGCCGCAGGGCTCGGTCGCGACCGCCTGCAGTACGGCCACTGCCTTGTCCAGTACTCCGATGCCGCTATGCTGTCCCACGTACCGATACTAACTTCCCGATATCTGGGAAGTCCACTCTGTGGGAGAGACCCGGCCGCCGGGTCTTGCGCGCTCGACTGGGAGCAGTGATGGGAAAAACGCTCGCGGAGAAGGTTTGGGACGCGCACATCGTGCGCCACGGTGAGGGGCACGAGCCCGACCTGCTCTACATCGATCTCCACCTGGTGCACGAGGTGACCAGCCCGCAGGCCTTCGAGGGCCTGCGCTTGGCCGGGCGCGAGGTGCGCCGGCCCGACCTGACGATCGCCACCGAGGACCACAACGTGCCCACCACGGGCGTGGACCTGCCCATCGCGGATCCCGTGTCGCGGACTCAGGTCGAGACGCTGCGGAAGAACTGCGCGGAGTTCGGCGTTCGGCTGCACCCGATGGGCGACGCCGAGCAGGGCATCGTGCACGTCGTCGGTCCGCAGCTGGGGCTGACCCAGCCCGGCACCACCGTCGTCTGCGGCGACAGCCACACCTCGACGCACGGCGCCTTCGGCGCGCTGGCCTTCGGCATCGGCACTTCCGAGGTCGAGCACGTGCTGGCGACCCAGACGCTTCCGCTGCGCCCGTTCAAGACGATGGCCGTCAACATCGAGGGCACGTTGCGCCCGGGTGTGACGAGCAAGGACGTCATCCTCGCGGTCATCGCCAAGATCGGTACCGGCGGCGGACAGGGCTACGTGCTCGAGTACCGCGGCGAGGCCATGCGCCAGCTTTCCATGGAAGCGCGCATGACCATCTGCAACATGTCCATCGAAGCGGGTGCCCGCGCGGGCATGATCGCCCCGGACGAAACGACTTTCGAGTACCTGACGGGCAGGCCGCACGCCCCGCGGGACGCGGACTGGGACGCCGCCGTCGAGTACTGGAAGACGCTGCGCACCGACGACGACGCGGAGTTCGACAAGGAAGTCACGATCAACGCCGACGAACTCACCCCGTTCGTCACCTGGGGCACCAACCCGGGGCAGGGCCTGCCGCTGGGGGAGCGGATCCCGGATCCGGCCGACATCGCCGACGAGGCCGAGCGCTACGCCACCGAGAAGGCCCTGTCCTACATGGGCCTGGAAGCGGGCGTCCCGCTGCGCGAGGTGTCCGTGGACACGGTGTTCCTGGGCTCCTGCACCAACGGCCGGCTCGAGGACCTGCGGGCCGCTGCGGACGTTCTCAAGGGCCGCAAGGTCGCCCAGGACACCCGGATGCTCGTGGTCCCCGGTTCCATGAAGGTCCGCCTGCAAGCGGAGAGCGAGGGCCTGCACGAGATTTTCACCGCCGCGGGCGCGGAATGGCGTTCGGCCGGTTGTTCGATGTGTCTGGGCATGAACCCGGATCAGCTCAGCGCCGGGGAGCGCAGCGCTTCGACCTCCAACCGCAACTTCGAGGGCAGGCAGGGCAAGGGTGGTCGCACCCACCTGGTTTCGCCGCTGGTGGCCGCCGCCACCGCCGTGCGCGGAACGCTGTCCTCGCCCGAAGACCTCGACTGACGAGCCCACCACCAGGAGCAGACGATGGAACCGTTCAAGACGCACACCGGGGTCGGCGTCCCGCTGCGCCGGTCCAACGTGGACACCGACCAGATCATCCCCGCCGTCTACCTCAAGCGGGTCGCGCGCACCGGCTTCGAGGACGCGCTGTTCTCGGCCTGGCGCGGCGATGAGAGCTTCATCCTCAATCAGGAACCCTTCAAGAACGGCAGCGTGCTGGTGGCCGGGCCGGACTTCGGCACCGGTTCCTCCCGCGAGCACGCCGTGTGGGCGCTGAAGGACTACGGCTTCCGAGTGGTCATCTCGAGCCGTTTCGCCGATATCTTTCGCGGCAATTCGGGCAAGCAGGGGCTGCTGGCCGCCGAGTGCGAGCAGTCCGATGTGGAACTGCTTTGGAAGGTTCTGGAGAACGATCCGGGAACCTCGGTGACGGTCGACCTGGAGCAACGCACCGTGCACGCCAAGGACCTCACCGTGCCGTTCAGCATCGACGAGTACACCGCTTGGCGGTTGCTGGAAGGCCTCGACGACATCGGTCTCACCATGCGCCACGCCGAGACGATCGACACTTTTGAGGCCGGCAGGCCAACTTTCAAGCCCGCCACCCTGCCCGCCCCGCAGCACTGAGGCGAACTCGATCACGGAGCGGGTTTTTCCTTGTCATGCAAGGGAAAACCCGCTCCTCCGGGTACAACTGAACAGTCCCCGCGAGCACTGCGCGGACCCCGTTGCGAGCCCTCGAATGCCTACGCCCCAACGAAAATTGGAGGCGTGGCGAATGGCATTTGTTTCTCTGGGGCTTTACCGTTGACTTTGAGTCGGCCCAACGGGGCCGTTGTTGTGTCCTGGGAGGGACTGAAGTGAACAAGGCCCAACTTATCGAGGCTCTGGCAGACCGCATCGGCGACAAGAAGACCGCCAGCCAGGCCGTTGAAAGCATGGTTGACATCATCGTCCGGAACGTGAACAAGGGCGAGAAGGTCAACATCACCGGCTTCGGCGTTTTCGAGAAGCGCGCTCGCGCGGCCCGAGTGGCGCGCAATCCGCGCACCGGCGAGAGCGTGAAGGTCAAGAAGACCAACGTCCCGGCGTTCCGCGCCGGGACCCAGTTCAAGGAAGTCGTGGGCGGACAGCGCAAGCTCCCCCGCGTTTCCACGAGCAAGGCGGCGACCACCCGCGGCCTGACCACTCGCAACGCCTCGGCTTCGAAGACCACCACGACGACCAAGGCCTCCACCGCGAAGGCGTCGACGTCCAAGGCGAGCACCAGCAAGGCCTCGACCGCGAAGGCCTCGACGGCCAAGGCCAGCACCGCCAAGGCCCCCGCCGCCAAGAAGGCGACGACCACCAGCAAGGCCTCCACGGCCAAGGCTTCGACCTCGAAGGCCTCGACCGCGAAGGCCAGCACCGCCAAGGCCCCCGCCGCCAAGAAGGCGACGACCACCAGCAAGGCCTCGACGACCAAGTCCACCCCGGCCAAGGCTTCGACCTCGAAGGCCTCGACCACCAAGTCGGCCTCGACCGCCAAGAAGGCGTCGACCACGAGCAAGGCCTCCACGGCCAAGGCTTCGACCGCGAAGGCCTCGACCGCGAAGGCCAGCACCGCCAAGGCCCCCGCCGCCAAGAAGGCGACGACGACGCGCAAGTCCACCAAGAAGTGATCTCTCGCGCTCACCGCGAGAACCAGTGGGCCGAGCGGGCGGCGTCCTGACCACGTGCTGGGTAGACGCCGCCCGCTCACAGCGCGAAACCTGTTCCGGTGGTCGGTGCGTGACCGCTGGGCGGGTTTGCGGGAGTGCGGCGAAAAGCGCCTGAGTGGCGCGTAGAGCGTCGCGGCCGGCCCATCCCAGCACCGGGCAGGGGTGGCCGCGCCGGCGTTGCTCTGTGGCGCGATCAGCGCCTCGAACCGGGTTTACGGCAGGGGATCGGCCAGATAGTGGGCCGCTGCCAGACGCGCGGTGGGCCCGCTGCCGTTGCCCCCGGCACGTGCGTCCGGGCGGAAGCTCAGGACCCACACGCTGCCCTTGCGGCTGAGCACCTCGTCCAGGTCGAGTCCCGCCGAATCGGCCAGGCGGGTCACCAGGTCCGGGATCACCCCGCCCTGGCTGCACACCACGCTCGTACCGCCTCGTGCGGCGATGTGCAGCAGTGCCCGCACTCCCGCATCCGGATCCGCCGAATAGGACTCCTCGGCGAACAATGCTTCGTTCGTGATCTTGATTCCGAGGTCTTCCGCGGTCGGTGCGACGGTTTGTTCGCAGCGCACTCGAGGCGCGGAATAGACCTCGTCCGGACCGAACAACGGCAACAGTGAATGCAACGCGTCCCGTTGCCGTTCGCCCGATTCGCTAAGCGGACGAAACACGTCATCTCCGGCCCATTCGGATCGTTTACCGGCTTTCGCGTGCCGAACCAGCAAAACGGTCGCGATCTCGGGGAGCGACTCGGCGAATGCGTCGAGCACTCGCCGGTCCTGCGCATAACTCAGCACCTGGTGCGCCTGCTCGACGGGCAGCCAGCGCAGTTCGTCGACTTCGGCATTCGGCGCGAACTCGCCACCGCCGCGCAACTTGGCGGTGAAGTAGTCGACGACCTTGGGCCGCCGACCGGCGGCGTCCGGGACCTCGTAGCTCACCTGCAGCAGCGGGCGCCCGAGCGCGCACGAATACCCGGTCTCCTCCTCGATCTCGCGCACCGCCGCGTGCGCCGCGAGCTCGCCGGGATCGAGCTTTCCCTTGGGCAGCGACCAGTCGTCGTAGCGCGGGCGGTGCACCAGCACCACCTCGGTCCCGTTGCCGCCATCGCGCCACAGCACCGCGCCCGCGGCCCGGATGGGCTGCGCGGGGTCGTCGGTCTCGATCTCGTCGGTCACCGGGTTCTCGGTCAAGCTGAATCTTCCCTGTGCTGCGGAGGCGGTTCTTTCAGGAGAGCTTCGCGCCGTGCAGGCGCAGCATCTCCGCCTGGTGGTCGCGGACCCGTTCGCCGCCACCTTCTTGCGGTGAGGCGTCCCAATCGCCCTTGGCGTTGAGCACCCAGCACCGGGTCGACGGGTGCAGCGCGGAGTCCAGCATCGAGTTCAGCTGGGCGGTGATGCGCGGATCGGTCATCAACACCTGGGTTTCGATGCGGCGATCCAGGTTGCGGTGCATCATGTCAGCACTGCCCAGCCAGTGCTCGTCGATGCCGACGAAGTGGAACACCCGGGAGTGCTCCAGGAAGCGCCCGAGGATCGAACGCACCTCGATGTTCTCGCTGAGACCCTCGACGCCGGCCTTGAGCGCGCAGATGCCGCGCACCACGACCTTCACCGGCACGCCCGCCAGCGAGGCGCGGTAGAGCGCGTCGATGATCTGCTCATCGACCAGCGAGTTCACCTTCATCCGCACGCCGCACGGCATGCCCTGCCGGGCGCGCTCGATCTCGGCCTCGACCCGCTCGACGATGCCGTTGCGGATGCCCTGCGGCGACACCAGGATCCGGCGGTAGTCGCCGTGCCGGGCGTAGCCGGTGAGCACGTTGAACAGGTCCGTGAGGTCCGCGCCGACCTCTGGCGAGGCGGTCAGCACGCCCAGGTCCTCGTAGATGCGCGCGGTCTTGGGGTTGTAGTTGCCGGTTCCCAGGTGGCAGTAGCGGCGGATGGTCGAACCCTCCTGGCGCACCACCAGAGCCGTCTTGCAGTGCGTCTTCAGACCCACCAGGCCGTAGACCACGTGCACGCCGGAACGCTCCAGCGTGCGCGCCCACTGGATGTTGGCCTGCTCGTCGAACCGTGCCTTGAGCTCGACCAGCGCAACCACCTGCTTGCCCGCCTCGGCGGCGTTGATGAGCGCGTTGACGATCGGCGAGTCGCCCGAGGTGCGGTAGAGCGTCTGCTTGATGGCCAGCACGTGCGGGTCGGCGGCGGCCTGCTCGATGAAGCGCTGCACCGAGGTGGAGAACGAGTCGTACGGGTGGTGCACCATCACGTCGCCTTCGCGCAGCGTGGCGAAGATGCTCTTGGAGGTCTGCCCCTCGGCGAAGGCCGGGTGCGTGGCGGGCACGACCGGTGCGTCCTTGAGATCGGGCCGCTGCAGCTTGTCCAGCTGGAACAGGCAGGACAGGTCGAGCAGGCCGCGGACCTCCACCACGTCGTGCGAGTCGACCTCGAGCTCGCGAAGCAGGAGCTCGAGCATGTTCTCGCTCATGGTCTCGGTGACCTCCAGCCGCACCGGCGGTCCGAACCGGCGTCGCGCGAGTTCGCGCTCCATGGCTTGCAGGAGGTCTTCGTCGCGGTCCTCCTCGACCTCCAGGTCCGCGTTGCGGGTGACCCGGAATATGTGGTGCTCGGCCACGCGCATTCCGGGGAACAGCTTGTCCAGGTGCGCGGCGATGAGCTCTTCCAGCGGCAGGAAGGTGGCCAGCTCGTCTTCGCGGTCGGATTCCACCCGGATCAGGCGGGGCACGTTGTCCGGCACCTTGACCCGCGCGAACCGGCGGATCCCGGCGTCCGGGTCGGCGACGGTGACCGCCAGGTTCAGCGACAGGCCCGAGATGTAGGGGAACGGGTGAGCGGGGTCCACGGCCAGCGGTGTGAGCACCGGGAAGATGTGGTCCTCGAAGTAGCGGGCGAGCTTGTCCTGGTCCTCGGTGTTCAGCTCGGCCCACTTGTAGATGCGGATGCCGTTGGCCTCGAGCTCGGGCAGCAGCTCATCGGTGAAGGCCCGGCTGAGCTTCTCCATCAGGTCCTGGTTGCGCGCGGCGATGCGCACCAGCTGCTCGTGCGGGGTGAGTCCGTCCGCGCTGCGCACCGACAGGCCGGTTTCCTCGCGGCGCTTCAGACCCGCGACTCGGACCATGTAGAACTCGTCCAGGTTGGACGCGAAGATCGCCAGGAACTTGGCCCGCTCCAGCGCGGGCTGCGACTGGTCCTCGCCCATGGCCAGCACGCGCGCGTTGAAATCCAGCCAGGACAGTTCCCGGTTGAGGTAGCGGGCCTCCGGCAGATCGGTGGAAGCGGCCGCCCGCGTCACCGCAGGAGGTGCCTGCGGGATCCGCGCTCCGTCGGCGGGGCCCGCGACCTCGGCGGCTTCGGCGGCCTTGCCGTTGGACGCTGAGGTGCGGCGAGCCGAACGCGGTGTCCGGCGGGTTGCTGTGCGGCTGTTGCCCGAGGCGTTCCCCTTGGCGTTCGAGGTCTTGGCCTGAGGTGATTTGGCCTGGTTCGACTTGGCAGCGGTCGATTTGGCCGCGCCGGACCGACCCGTCGACGCGGAGTTGGACTTCGCCTGCGACGTGGAGTTGCCGGGCGAGGCTCGCTTGCTGGACCGCTTCGGGGTCGACCCGTCACTGCTCTCGGTGCTCACGCGGCCCATTGTCGCTCATCAAACCGGTTCAGATCGAGCGCTGGGCGAGTTCACCTCGGCTTCAACTACCTGTCGTCATCGCTGGCGACGCGCAGGAAGGGAACCTTTCGACCATTCGGGGCGCGAGGAAGGTTCCCTTGCCGTTGGTGCCGGGTGAGCAAGGGAACCTTTCTGCGCGAACCCCCTCGCCTCAGCCCAGCTGACGCGCGCTGCGCGGGCCGAGGCCCAGCGCCGCCGCGGCGGCGAGGTCGGCCGTCGTGTCGACGTCGCGGCGCACCGATTCCCACGGCCCGAGCAGAGTTTTCGCCCCGGAACGGGCATGCTCGGCTGCTGAGTCCGCGCCGAAGCGCGGGTCCAGGGGAAGCCGCGGTTCCGCCAGCAGCAGGGTCGTGCCCGCCCCGGGCAGGTCGGGGCAGAACGAGCGATCGGTTCCCGCCGCGTCCAGCACCGCGCCGAGCTCGGCCGGGCGCAGCGCCGGGAGGTCGGCTTGCAGCGCGCCGAGCCGGCGCACACCTCGGGAGCGCAGGAGCGCGTCGCCGTGCCGCAGTGCGGCGTTGAGCCCCGCTCCCGGGACGTCCGGCAGCACCTCGACGCCGATGGCGGTGAGCTCACCGGTCAGGACCGGGTCGGAGGAGACCACGACGACCCCGGAAACACCCGGTGCGCGCCGCGCCGCGGTGACGGTGTCCAGGGCCATCGCCGCGACCAGTTCGATATGTCCGTCCGGTGCGCGATCCGCCAGCAGGCGGGTTTTGGCCAAGTGCAGCGGCTTGAGCGGCACCAGCAGGTGCACGCCGTCGTCCTCGGGGGCGTCGTGGGCGGTCACCAGCCCATCTTGCGGCAAACCTGGGTGCCACGGGTGCCGTGGGATGGGAGTACCTTGACGTGCGCTTGCGACCGAAGAGGGAGTTGCCGTGGCGGAACCGAGAAACCTACGGGGTCAGCGCAGGAATGAGAAGGTATCAGGGCCGGGCAAGTTCTGGCTGGGCCTGGCCCGCTGGGTCTTCTACCCGCTGACCCTGCTGCTGTCGACCGTGCGAGTGCGCGGGCACGAGCGCATCCCCGCCGACGGGCCGGCGCTGATCGTGCTCAACCACGTCTCGCACCTGGATCCGATCTTCGACGCGGTCACCGTGCACCGTTCCAGCCGCGTCCCGCGGTTCATGGCCAAGAGCACGTTGTGGGACCTGCCCCTGGTCAAGAACGTGCTGATCGGCACCGGCCAGATCCCGGTCTACCGGGGCACCGCCGACGCGCAGAAAGCGCTCCAGGCCGCGCACGACGGGTTGAAGAGCGGCAAGGCCATCGTCATCTACCCGGACGGGACCATCACCAAGGACCCGGACGGCTGGCCGATGACGCCGAAGCCGGGGATCGCGCGGCTCGCGCTGACCCACGACATCCCGGTCATCCCCGCCGCCCGCTGGGGCACCCGCGACATCTACGACCACTACAACAAGAAGTTCCGCCCGTTCCCGCGCAAGGCCGTGCACTACTCCTTCGGCGAGCCGCTGGATCTGTCGAAGTACCGCTCGGACAACCCGGACGCCGAGACGCTGCGCCAGGTCTCGCACCTGGCCATGAATCGCGTCAAGGAACTCCTCGGCGAGATCCGCGAGGAGCAGCCGCCCGCGGAGTTCTACTCTCCGGCCCGCAAGCACAAGGGCAAAGATGGCACGGCCTGAGCGGATCGCGGTTCTCGGCGGCGGTTCGTGGGGCACCACCTTCGCGAAGGTGCTGGCCGACGCCGGCAACGACGTGGTGCTGTGGGTGCGGCGCGCCGAGGTCGCCGCCGAGATCAACGAGAGCCGGTACAACAGCGGCTACCTGCCCGGTGTCGAACTGCCGGAGAGGCTGCGCGCCACCGACGACGCCGCCGAGGCGCTGCAGGCCGCCGAGATCGTCGTGCTCGCGGTGCCCAGCCAGTCGCTGCGGGAGAACCTCGCGGGCTGGCAGCCGCTGCTGCCGGAGGACGCGACGCTGGTGAGCCTGTCCAAGGGCGTCGAGCTGTCCACGCTGAAGCGGATGAGCCAGGTCATCGCCGAGGTCGCCGACGTGCCGATGGGCCGGGTCGCCGTCGTCTCGGGCCCGAACCTGGCCAAGGAGATCGCGGCCGAGCAGCCCACCGCCACGGTGGTCGCCTGCCCGGACGAGCCGCGCGCGGTGGCGTTGCAGCAGGCCTGCTCGACCTCGTACTTCCGGCCCTACACCAACACCGACCTGGTCGGCATCGAAATCGCGGGCGCTTGCAAGAACGTCATCGCGCTGGCCTGCGGGATGGCCGTTGGCCTGGGATTCGGGCACAACACGATGTCCTCGCTGATCACCCGCGGGCTGGCGGAGACCACTCGGCTGGGGGTGGCGCTGGGCGCCGATCCGATGAGCTTCGCGGGTCTGGCCGGGCTCGGTGACCTGGTGGCGACGTGCATGTCGCCGCTGTCGCGCAACCGCACCTTCGGGGAGCGCCTCGGGCGAGGGGAGACCTTGGCGCAGGCGCAGGACGCCGCGCACGGGCAGGTCTCCGAAGGTGTGAAGTCGTGCTCCTCGATCCGCGAACTGGCCGCTCGTCATGGCGTGGAGATGCCCATCACCGACGTGGTGTACGGGGTGTGCCACGAGGGGCTCCAGCCGGGGCCCGCGGCGGCGGAGTTGCTGGGGCGCGAGCGTAAACCGGAGTGACTCCGGGTTTGTTTCGAACGGCGAGTGGGAAGTGGGCACTGTGGATCAGCAGCAGGACGAGTTCGGTGACGGGACCCGCGTGGTGCACGGGGGACACCCGGCTCCCGAGGGCGGCCGGCCGCTCTTTCCCGGGCCGGTGTTCGCCGCTCCGTACCACCTGGGTGAAACCGGGCCGAGCGGCGACTTCTACGGCCGGGCGGGGAATCCGACTTGGCGTGCGCTGGAGTCGGCGATCGGCGAGCTCGACGGCGGTCACTGCGTGCTGCTCCCCTCCGGGATGGCCGCTATCAGCACGGTGCTGCGCGCGGTGCTGCGCGCGGGGGACAAGCTGGTGCTGCCCTCGGACGGCTACTACGCGACCCGGCAGTTCGTGACCGACGAGATGGCCGAGCTGTCGCTGGACGTGCACGAGATCGCCACGCCGGGGCCCTGGGGCGACGAGGTGTTCGCCGGTGCCCGCCTGGTGGTGCTGGAAACCCCGTCGAACCCGGGCGGCGACGTCTGCGACATAGCCGAGCTGGCGAAGCGGGCGCACGCGGCGGGTGCGTTGCTGGCGGTGGACAACACCACGGCGACGCCGCTCGGTCAGCGCCCGCTGGAGCTGGGTGCCGACATCGTCATCGCCAGCGACACCAAGGCGCTCGCCGGGCACAGCGACGTGCTGCTCGGGCACGTCTCGGTCGGCGACGAGGAGCTCGCGCAGCGGCTGGTCCGGGCCCGCACCTTGTCGGGTGCGATTCCCGGGCCGTTCGAGACCTGGCTGGCGCACCGCAGCATGGGAACGCTCGATCTGCGCCTGGCGCGGCAGGCCGAGAACGCCGCAGCGTTGGTCGAAGCGCTGTCCGATCACCCGAAGGTGAGCGGGCTGCGCTGGCCCGGTTGGTCGCAGGACCCGTCGCACGAGCTGGCCCGGCGTCAGATGCGCCGCTTCGGTGGTGTTTTCCGCTTCGAGCTGCCCGATCGCGAGGCAGTGGAGTCCTTCGTCCGCCGCAGCGAGCTGGTCGTCGCGGCCACCAGCTTCGGCGGCGTGCACAGCACGATCGACCGCCGCGCCCAGTTCGGCGACCCGGTCTCGGAGGGCTTCGTCCGCTTCTCGGCGGGCTGCGAGGACCCCCAAGACCTGGTCACCGACGTCCTCAAGGCCCTCGGCAGTTCTGCCTGAAGCGCGCGACGGTTGTGACAGTTTTGCCTAAAACTGCGAGGCTTCGGTGCCCGGAATGTCCGGACAGTTATAGGCAAAACTGTCACCCCTCCACTCGTACGGGTGGGAGGTTCGTCACTGGTGTGGGGCGGCCCCGTGCCGGCGTGTTGACGGTCCGGCGCGGGGCTGGTTCAGTTCCGGGTGTGTTGACGAGTGCTATTGCTGTTCGACGGGGTCACATCGACCTGCACCGCGTCGCTAGCGCGCTCTGTCCGTGTCCTTCGTGTTGATCGCACTTCGCTGAAATCTCTCCCGGGTTGATGCCGCGCGTCTTCGCGCGTCCGCGTCCCCGGCTCTCCGCACGATCTTCGAAGGACATACCTGTGTTTGCTGTTCCGCCGGAAACCCTGGCCGCGCCCGCCGATCTGACCACCGCGCACCCGGTGCGCATCGCCCGCGAGTACGCCGCCGACCGCACTTCCTGGGCGTCGTTGCTGCGCTACGACCCGGACCGGCGCTGGGCCGGGCTGCTCGCGCGCACCGACGCCTACGAGGCCTGGCTGCTGAGCTGGCTGCCCGGTCAGCACACCGACCTGCACGACCACGGCGGAGCCACCGGCGCCTTCACCCTGCTGTCCGGCAACCTCACCGAGCGGGTCGTGCAGCGCGACGGCTCCGAGGTGCTGCACTCGCTGGTCGCCGGCCAGTCGCGGGTCTTCGGTCCGAACTACGCGCACCAGGTGCGCAACGTCGGCGAAGACCCGGCGGTGTCCATCCACGTCTACCGCCCCCAGCGGGCCAACCGCCCCATCGGCTGACCCGGGCTCGCGCGACCGGGAACGTTCCCGGCCGCGCATGCGGGTGGCCGCGACCCCGCGGGCGTGGTGGCGTGATCAGGTGCCCGGGTGCTCCCGCCGCGCGATGTGCTCGGGCACCGCGAAGCCCGCCGGGAGGTCGTCGGACGGGATCGGAGCCGCCCAGGACCGGTGCAGCGGGAGCACTCCCGCCCACGCGTCGTTGGCGGCGATGTCGGCTGCATCATCGCCCGGTCCTCCGGCGCGGACCTTGACCGAGGCCTCGGACAGGTCCAGGGCGATCACCGCGGTGGCGGCGAGCTCCTTCCTGTCGGGCTGCCTGCTGTGCTCCCACGAACCGGGCGCCAGCTGCTCGGAGATCACCCGCAGCCCCTCCCACTTCTCCTCGGGGGAGCTGACCGCTCGGGCGCTGCCGTGGATCACCGCCGAGCGGTAGTTGATCGAGTGATGCATCAGCGAGCGGGCGTAGACGATGCCGTCGAGGTGGGTCACCGCCACGCAGATCGCGACTCCCTCGCCGCCTTCGCGCAGGTTGCGAGCGCCCGAGGAACCGTGCAGGTAGAGGGTGTCGCCACTGCGCCCGTATCCGGTCGGCAGCACCCGGGGCGCGCCGTCGACGGTCATGCCGAGGTGGCAGACGAGTCCGGAGTCCAGGATCGCGTGCAGGTCGGACCGGTCGGTGCGGGAGCGCTTGGCGTTGCGGCGGACCGTGGACCGCTCGGTGGGCGAGAGAGTCATGCCATCAGCATCGGAGTCCGAGTGGCATCATCGAAGTACCAATCAGGAAGAATCTCGAAATGCCACAGGACGTGCCCGCGGCCGGCTCGCCGCTACTGGAACTGGCCATCGATCTGCGCCGCGACGGTCCGCTGCCGCTCGCCGTGCAGCTCGCCGACGCGTTGCGCCACGCGGCCACCATCGGTCAGCTGCGCGACGGCGATCGGCTGCCCTCCACCCGCGCGCTGGCGCGCCACCTGGCGGTCAGCCGCACCGTCACCGCCGCCGCCTACGAGCAGCTGCACGCCGAGGGCTGGATCGTCGGCCGTCGCGGATCGGGCACCTACGTCACCACCCGCCCACCGGGTGCGAGCGGGGAGACGCCGCGGCCGCCGGTGCCGGACGCACCCGCTTCCGAGGCGCCGAAGGTGGTGCTCACCCCGGGTGTTCCCTGGGCGGGCGGCATCGATCGAGCCGCCTGGCGGCGGGCCTGGCGCGCCGCCGCCGACATCGAACCCGACCTCAGGCCGCAGCGCGCCGGACTGCCCAGCTACCGCGAGGCCGTGGTCGAGCACTTGCTGCGCCACCGCGGGCTGCTGGTCGGTGGTTGGGCTCCGGACAACGTGCTCACCACCGGCGGGACCAGCACGGCGGTCGGCGAGCTCGCCGCGGCGGTGCTGCCGCGCGGCGCGAAGGTAGCCGTCGAGGAACCTGGCTATCAGCGGGCGGTCGGCGCGCTGCGGGCGGCGGGAGCCCGGGTCGTGCACGTGCCGGTCGATCACTCGGGACTGATCGTCGAGCGCATCCCGGCCGGTGTCGCGGCGGTGTACTGCTCGCCCGCCCACCAGTTCCCGATCGGCGGGCGTCTTCCGGCCGAGCGCCGGGTCGCGCTGATCGAGCGGGCCCGCGCCGAGGGCTGGCTGATCTTCGAGGACGACTACGACGGCGAGCTGCGCTACGACGTCGCACCGCTGCCGGTGCTGGCCTCGATGGCGCCGGACGTGGTGGTGCACCTGGGCACCACCAGCAAGATCCTCACCCCGACCCTGGGCGCGGGCTGGATGCTGGCCGCCGAGCCGGTCACCTCGGCGGTGCTCGAACACCGGGAACGCACCGGATCCGGCCCCGCGCCGGCCGGGCAGCGCGTCCTCGTCGAGCTGGCCCGCCACGGCGATCTCGGCAGGCACCTGCGCCGGTTGCGCCGCGAGCTGTCCCAGCGCCGCGCCCTGGTGGTCGAAGGGCTGGCCGCGGAGGGGGTCGAGGTCTTCGGCGACCGGGCGGGCGCGCACGTGGTCCTGCCGCTGCCGGACCTGGAAACCGAGCAGCGGTTCGTCGCCGAAGCCGCCGAGAAGCACGGCATCGTGCTCGACGGCCTGGGCAGGCACCACGACGGCACCCCGCGATGGCACGGTCTGGCACTGGGCTACTCCGCGTGCACGCGCGACGAGCTGGCCGCGGCGCTGCCGCTGCTGGCCCGGACCGTGCACCGGGCCGGGTAGTCCTCGAGCACGGCGCGAGCGGCCGGGCCGCGGATCGAATTCCGCCGCCCGCGCCGCGGCAGGACGTGTGCGGAGAGGACGCGGTCAGGCGGGTATCGTCCCGGCCATGACTCATGGCAAGACCCGGGTGGCGGTCGTCTTCGGCGGCCGCAGCACCGAACACGGCATTTCCTGCGTGTCCGCCGGTAGTGTCCTCTCGCACCTGGACCGGGACCGCTTCGAGATCGTGCCGGTCGGCATCACCCCCGAGGGCGCCTGGGTGCTCGGCACGGACGACCCGAAGCAGCTGACCATCAAGGACCGCGCGGTTCCCGAGGTCACTTCCGGGCAAGCGCTGGCCCTGCCCGGCGACGCGACCCGCAAGGAACTGGTCATGCTGGAGCCGGGGCGCGGTGGCGAGGTGTTGTCCGGGGTCGACGTCGTCTTCCCGGTGCTGCACGGCGCCTTCGGCGAGGACGGCACCATCCAGGGGCTGCTGGAGATGGCCGACGTGCCCTACGTCGGTCCCGGCGTGCTGTCCAGCGCGGCTTCGATGGACAAGGAGTACACCAAGAAGCTGCTGGCCGCCGACGGGATCGAGGTCGGCACCTACGAGGTGCTCCGCCGGGACGAGTCCACGTTGGACGAGGCGCAGCGGGAACGCCTGGGGTTGCCGATCTTCGTCAAGCCCGCCCGGGCGGGCTCGTCGCTGGGCATCACCAAGGTCACCGACTGGGCCCAGCTGGACGACGCCATCGCCGAGGCGCGCCGCACGGACCCGAAGGTGATCATCGAGTCCGGTGTGGTCGGCCGCGAGATCGAGTGCGGCGTGCTGGAGTTCCCGGACGGGCGCATCGAGGCCTCCGAGCCCGCCGAGCTGCGGGTGACGGCCGAGTCCGGCTGGTACGACTACGAGTCCAAATACCTCGACGACGTCACCGAGTTCGACCTGCCGGCCAAGATCGACGACCAGTCGATCGAAGAGCTGCGCGAGGTCGCCGTGCGCGCGTTCCGGGCCCTGGAGTGCCAGGGTCTCGCCCGCGTGGACTTCTTCCTGGCCGATGACGGGCGGGTGATCGTCAACGAGATCAACACGATGCCGGGCTTCACCGAGATCTCGCTGTTCCCGCGCATGTGGGCGCACAGCGGTGTGGAGTACCCGAAGCTGCTGGCGACGCTGATCGAAACCGCGGTCGCTCGCGGTACCGGCCTGCGCTGACCCGATGCGAAACCGGCCCGCTCCTCGACTGGGGGAGCGGGCCGGTTTCGTCGCGGGGGATGTCAGCCTGGGGTTCGCGCGGCGGTGCCGGGAGCGGCACCTCGGACGCCGCCGGGCTCCGGGTTCCGCGACTTGAGCAGCGACCTGCGCGGCGCTGCGGCGGTAGCCGCGGGCGGTGCGGGACGCACCGCCGAGCGAACCACGAGCTGCAGCGGCTCCCGGCTCACGGGAACACGGGACGCTTGGGCAGCGTCCGCTTCAGCACGTCCGAGAGCTCCTGCAGCGGGCCGGTACCGATGCCGGCTGGCGCGTTGAGCGCTACCCGAACACCGCGGTCCACGGCCAGCCACGAGACGTTTCCCGCCTCGTTGATCTCGAACCAGCTGACCCCGTTGACCACCATCAGCTGCGAGGTCCGGGTCAACTCGGCCGGGGAACCGATGCCGCAGCGCACCGTCACCGGATCGTGCTCGGCATCGCCCCACGCCACCGTCGCGGCCGGGGCCGGCTGCGCGATCTCCCGGCGCGGCACCGGTTGACCCTCCACGGTCAGCTCCTGCGGGAGGGCGGCGATGACCTTCGCGCAGTCCGGGCTCTGGGCCTGCGGCGCCGGGACCGGCGGCATCGCCAGCGGACCGGTGCGCCGCGCCTGCTCGGCCTGCTGCTCGGCCTGTTGCTGTGTGCGCTCGGTCCACCAGCCGTAGACGCCGACGCCTGCGACTCCCACGGCCAGGACGACGCCCAGCGCGATCGCGATGATCAGCACCGGGCGCGGCAGCCCTGTCTCGTCTTGCTCCACGTCCTACTACCCGTCTCCAACTCGTTCCGCGAGGCGGTGCGGATCCTCAGGGCGAATCCGCACTTCGCGGTAGCCTCGCACCCGATCCCGGGACAGGTTCTTACAGGTGCACGACCGGGCAGGTCAGGGTTCGCGTGATGCCCTCGACGTTCTGGATGTTGGCCACGACCATCTTGCCGAGCACGTCCACGTTCTCGGCCTCGGCGCGGACGATGACGTCATACGGACCGGTGACGTCCTCGGCGCTGATGATGCCCTGGGAACCGGCGATCTCGCCGGCCACGGTGGCGGCCTTGCCGACTTCTGTCTGGATGAGGATGTATGCCTGTACCACGGCGTGCCCCTTCGTATCGCCCATGTGCTCGGGGTAGGAAACTGGCAGAAAGCTACCCCATAGGACCGAGCGGATGCTCAAGGAAGGAAGGTCCCAGTTGGGTCCTGATTCGTCGCAGGACGCACAGACCATTTCCCAGATGGGTGAGTTCCGTCTCATCGATCGAGTGACGGCCGGTCGCGTTCAGTCTCCAGGTACGACGCTCGGCCCGGGCGATGACGCCGCTGTGCTGGCCGCTCCGGACGGACGCGTGGTGGCCTCCACCGACGTCCTCGTGGAGGGCGTGCACTTCCGTTTCGACTGGTCGAGCCCGCACCAGGTCGGCCGGAAGGCGGTGGCGGTGAACCTCTCGGACATCAGCGCCATGGGCGCGGTGCCCACCGGCCTGCTGGTCGGTCTGGCCTGCCCGCCGGAAACCCCGGCCGAGCGGGTCGATGAGCTCGCAAACGGCCTGTGGGAAGAAGCACAGCAGCTCGGGATCGGCATCATCGGCGGCGACATGGTGTCGTCGCCGTCACTGACGATCTCGATCACAGCGCTCGGGGATCTGCAGGGCAGGGACCCGGTGACGCGCTCCGGCGCCCGGCCCGGCGATGTCGTGGCGGTCGCCGGACGGCTGGGCTGGGCCGCCGCCGGGTTAGCCGTGCTGGGACGCGGATTCCGCTCCCCGGTGGCCGTCGTCGGCGCGCACCGCGTCCCGGAACCGCCGTACGAAGCCGGACCGCGGGCCGCCACGGGCGGCGCGACGTCCATGGTGGACACCTCCGACGGGCTGCTCGCCGATCTCGGCCACATCGCCGAGGCGTCGGGAGTGGGCGTCGACATCAACTCCGCGCAGCTCGGTGTTCCGCAGCGGCTCACCGAGGTCGCCTCCGCGCTCGGCTCCGATGCCCGGCACTGGGTTCTCACCGGGGGCGAGGACCAGGCCCTGGTCGCCACGTTCCCGCAGGGCACGCCGCTGCCCGCCGATTTCCGCCAGATCGGCGTGGTCGCCGAGGGAAGCGGTGTCACCGTCGACGGCAACACCTACCAGGGCCCTATCGGCTGGGAGCACTGGCGCTGAGCCCCTTCGCCGGCGGGGCCATCGCGGGTCGGCCGAGTCGGCGGGAGCAGGCGTGCGAATGCCCCCGGGTTTCGGCGGGCGGGTTCTTGGAGTCCTCGCCGTTCGTCGCCCGGGGGCATTCGCGCGTGGTGATGCGACCTCGTCAGCTCGCGGTCGTCGCCTCCGCAGGGGCGTCCTGCATCAGCGGCTGCTTCGCGGTCTCCTTCATCAGCAGAATCGGCACCAGGGCGACCAGTGCCGCGCCCATCAGGTAGAAGGCCGGGAAGTACGCGTTGCCCGTGCTGTTGACGACCGAGTCGTTGATCAGCGGGGCAGTACCGCCGAACACCGCGGTGGAGACGTTGTAGCCGATGCAGAAGGCCGCGTAGCGGACCTTGGTCGGGAACATCGCGGGCAGCGTCGAGGCCAGCGGGCCGATCAGCTGCACGTGACCGATGGCCAGCAGACCCAGGCCGAGCACGACGGTCAGCATCTCGCCCTGGCCGATCAGCCAGAACGCGGGCAGCGGCAGCACCAGGAAGCAGATCGCCGCCGACAGGAAGACCGGCTTGCGGCCCACCTTGTCCGAGAGCCTGCCGACCGGGGTGATGATGACCAGCATGAACGCCACCGTCAGCAGCAGCGGGACGAGCAGCTGGTATTCCTGCCCCTCCTCGATGTCCAGCACGGTGCCGAGGTAGGTCTCCATGTAGGTCAGGATCGTGTAGTTCGCGACGTTGATGAGCACCACGATGCCCATCAGGATCAGCAGCTCGCGCCACCAGTCGCGGAACATGTCCTTCATCGGTGACTTGGCCACCTTGTGCTCGGACTCCAGCGCCTTGAACGCCGGGGTGTCCTCCAGCTTCGACCTCAGGTACAGGCCGACGATGCCGAGCGGACCGGCCACCAGGAACGGGATGCGCCAGCCCCAGGCCTCCATCTGCTCGGTGGACAGACCCAGGATCAGGATGGTCGGGACCAGCGCGCCCAGGCCGAATCCGACGAGCGTGCCGAACTCGAGCCAGCTGCCCCAGAACCCGCGCTTGCGGTCGGGGGCGAACTCGGCGATGTAGGTCGCGGCGCCACCGTATTCACCACCGGTGGAAAAGCCCTGCAGCATGCGCAGCAGGAGAAGCAGCATAGGTGCGAAGATCCCGATGCTCGAGTAGGTCGGAAGCAGACCGATGAGGAAGGTCGAGCCCGACATCATCAGAATGGTGACCGCGAGGACCTTCTGCCTGCCGATGCGGTCGCCCAGCGGGCCGAAGAACAGGCTGCCGAGCGGACGCAGCAGGAATGACAGCGCGAAGGCGCCGAAGGCCGAAATCGTCTCCAGCGGGCCGGGGAAGAACTGATGCCCGACGTAGGCGGCGATGTAGGCGTAGACGCCGAAGTCGTACCACTCCGTGCAGTTGCCGATGGCCGCAGCGCCGACCGCGCGGCGAAGCAGCGACTTCTGGTCGGCCGAAGTTTCGGCGGTTTCGGGCGAAGTCATGAGTTTGCGGCCCACCTCCGGGTGTGTCTGCCACGGGCGTGGTCGTTCGGAACTCCGCAGAACCTAGCCGAGCGTCCAGGTCAGGGCCACCAAAAGGACAGGATTGTGTATTCCGATGTTATTTGATTTATGCAGAACGTCACGATCTTCCGTTGTGCGTCGGTGTAACTCGGCGTCGCTGATTTGACGGGCTAATTTGCTGGGTGACGGGCGAAAATGGCTCCATCGAAGTAGTGCCCGTCACGCGTGTGCGCCAGGTCTCGCAATCGTTACATCGGACGGGTGTGAGCTGAGGCACTATCCGCTCGTTTGGGGTGTCGTCGGGGTTGATCGACGAGCCGCTCGGGACGCTCGATAACCTACTGTGCATGGCCGCACGTCCGCTGCACGAAATCGTCGAGGCCGGCTGGGCGACAGCCCTGGAGCCGGTGGCCGAGCAGATCACCGCGATGGGTGAGTTCCTGCGCACCGAGGTCGCCGAGGACCGCACCTACCTGCCCGCGCCGCAGAACGTGCTGCGCGCCTTCCAGCAGCCCTTCCACGACGTGCGGGTGCTCATCGTCGGCCAAGACCCCTATCCGACGCCGGGGCACGCGATGGGGCTGAGCTTCTCGGTCGCGCCCGGGGTGAACCCGCCGCGCAGCCTGGTCAACATCTTCCGCGAGTACAGCGACGACCTGGGGCACCCGACGCCGTCCAGCGGCGATCTCACCCCCTGGGCCGAGCGCGGGGTGCTGCTGCTCAACCGCTCCCTGACGGTCAGTCCCGGCAAACCGGGCTCGCACCGCGGCAAGGGCTGGGAGCAGGTCACCGCACAGGCGATCAGCGCTCTCGCGGCCCGCGAGGAACCGCTGGTCGCGATTCTCTGGGGTCGCGACGCCCGCGATCTGCGGCCGCTGATGCCCGGCGTCGAGTGCGTGGAGTCCCCGCACCCGAGCCCGATGTCGGCGAACCGGGGCTTCTTCGGATCCCGTCCCTTCAGCCGCACCAACGAGATCCTGCAGCGCAAGGGCTGGGAGCCGATCGACTGGAAGCTGCCCTAGGTTCTGTTGGCGGCTGGAACCTGCGCGGTTCCGCGCGCCGCTCCGGATGTGACCCGCGTCGCGGCGTGCTCGCCGCGGCGCCGTTCGAGAACCCGCGGCGGTGCGGGCCGAGTCCGCGCTCGGATGGCGACTCCGTCGCCTCGCGCGTCGGCGAACGGCGTCGGGACAGCAAAAACCCCGGGGTGGTAGCCACCCCGGGGTTGTTCACTTCGGCTAGCGTCAGCCGCGAACGACCTTGCCCGCCTTCATGCAGGACGTGCAGACGTTCACGCGCTTGCGCTGGGACAGACCGATCTTCGCGTGAACGGTCTGGATGTTCGGGTTCCACCGGCGCCTGGTCTTCCGGTGGGAGTGCGAGACCGAGTTGCCGAAGCCTGGTCCCTTACCGCAGACGTCGCAGACGGCAGCCACGTCAGACACCCCTTACTTTGCTTGACGGTTACAGCGATGATCGCCACGCAAGCGCGCCACACCTCGTACGAGGGCACTTGCGTGAGCGCTTGCTGCTCACCGCCGGTGCGGCGGCCTGAGCCCGGAAGACTCCGGTCGCCCCGAGGTCATCGCCACCCGGGACCGAGTCAGAATAGCCCACCGCCGGTGGTTCAGTCCCAGGCGGGGGTCGAAGCGCGAAACCGTGCCTGGCCAAGCCTCCCGCCGGGGATCCGGCGACTAGTCTCGGGCAAACCGGATTCTGGCACGCGGCGTGGGAGGTTTCGCGGGGTGTTGCGGACGCTGAACGCGGCGGCGGCCCGCCGATGGGCGGACCTGGCCGTGAGCGCGCTGGCCGCCGAGCGCGAGGCGATCGACCGGATCAACGTGTACCCGGTGGCCGATGGCGACACGGGAACCAATCTGCTGCACACCATGCGCGCTGCGGTGCGGGTCCTGGACGAGACCGAACCGGACACGCTCGGCGGCGTGTGCGCGGCGCTGTCCAAGGGCGCGCTCGGCGGGGCGTGCGGCAACTCGGGCCTGCTGCTCTCGCAGGCGCTGCGCGGCATCGCCGAGAGCCTGCGGGACGTCGTGGCCGCCGATGGGCGAGGGGTGCGGTCCGCGCTGGTCCGCGCCGAACAGCTGGCGAGGCAGGCCGTCGCCGAACCAGCGGAGGGAACCGTGCTCTCGGTGCTGGGCTCCGCGGCGCGCGGTGCTCGGGACGCCGAGGAGTTGGGTGCGGTGGTGCACGGAGCGGCGCGGGCGGCCATCGATGCGCTGGCAGCGACCCCGGCGCAGCTACCGGCCTTGTCCGAGGCCGGCGTGGTCGACGCGGGCGGACGCGGGCTGGTGGTCTTCCTGGACGCCCTGCACGCCGTGGTCTGCGACGGGGAGTGGCTCGCCCCGCACGGCGGCGCGCTGCAGCCCGAGGTCGGCGAGCCCCTGGAGCACGAGTCCGGGTACGACTACGAGGTCATGTACCTGCTCGCGGAAACCGACACCGAGCGGGCCGATGAATTGCGCGCGCGGTTGCGCGGGCTCGGGGACTGCGTGTCGGTCGTCGGTGACGGCGTCGATTCCTGGGCCGTGCACGTGCACTGCGACGACATCGGCGGCGCGATCGAAGCGGGCATCGAGACCGGCCGGGTGCACCAGATCAAGGTGACCCGCTTCGCCGACCAGCAGGAGGCCCACGCGCGCGAGGTCGCGGTGCTGGCCTGCGTTCCCGGTGCCGAGCTCGGCGAGCTCTTCGCCGCGGAGGGAGCCGATGTGCTGGTCGTCGACGAGGTCGAGGTCGACCGGCTGCGGGAGGCGCTGGAGAACACCTCCGCCGCGCACGTGCTGGTGCTGCCCAACGACCCGGAGACCGCAGCGGTGGTCGAACGCGCCGTCGCGGGCTCGACCGAGGGGCGCGAGGTCGTCGTGGTGCCCACCGCCTCGCCGGTGCAGGGCCTGGCCGCGCTCGCCGTGCACGATCCTGGTCGACGACGCGCCGACGACCAGGTCACGATGGCCGAGGCCGCCGCGGCGACCCGGCGCGGCGAACTCCGCATCGCCGATGCCGAGGCTCTGACCTGGGTGGGCCGTTGCAGGCCCGGCGACGTCCTGGGCCTCATCGACGGAGAAGTTGTCCTCATCGGCCCGGACCTCACCGCCGCCGCTCAGAACCTGCTGACCAGGATGCTCACCACCGGCGGCGAACTCCTGACGACCCTGGTCGGCGAGAGGGCTCCCTCCGAACTCGTGACGGCCATCGATGACCATCTGCGCCGCGTCCACCCCGAGGTGGAGGTGGTCACCTATCCGGCGGGCCCGATGCCCGCGGTGCTGCTCATCGGCGTCGAGTAGCGAGCTCGCCGCCGGCGGACCCCGGGCGATCAACGCTTCTGCCGTGGTGCGCGGCGTGGTGCGCGAGGAAGGGGACCTTCCTGTCATTGCGGTGCGCGGGAACCTTTCTGTCATCGGTGCCCGACGTGGAGAGGGGAACTTCTCTCTGATTCCGATGAGCTGGATGGTGCTATATTCATTAGCACCATGTTGCTCTCGCGGGATCTTGCCGATGAACGGCCGCTGCACGAGCAGGCCGCGGACGCCATCCGGCGCGCCATCGCCGAGGGCGAGGTCTCGCCGGGGGAGCGGTTGCCGCCTGCTCGCGACCTGGCCGAGGCATTGCAGATCAACGCCAACACGGTGTTGCGGGCGTTGCGCGAGCTGCGTGGCGAAGGGCTGCTGGAGTTCCGCCGCGGGCGCGGCGTGAGCGTGCTGCGCAAGCCGGATCAGGAGGCCGGTCTGCGGGCTCGGGTGCGCGAGCTGCTCGCCGAAGCCCGGCGCCACGGGTACTCCGAGGCCGATCTCACGCGGTGGATCGAGGAGGAGAAATGACCCACCGGACGCGTTTTCTCGCCCTCGCCTGCGCCTGGTCCGCGCTGGTCCTCGCCGCGCTGCTCACCGGTCCGCTGGCGCTGCGCGACCGCCTGCCGGATCCGATCGCCACGCACTGGGGGTTGTCCGGCGCCGCCGACGATGCCACCTCGCTGGCGCTGTTCCCGCTGTTGCCGGTGGTGATCTGGGTGGTGGCGGCGGCGTTCGCGGTCGGTGTCGGCTGGTCCGGAAAGCGGCGGTCGCATCGCGGTACCGCGGCCGCGCTGCTCGGTGCCACCGGAGTGCTGTTCTGCGGCATCACCGCCTCGACGATCGCGGCGAACCTCGACCGGCTCGATTGGCACCTGGCGGTCCTGCCCGTCTGGCACGTGCCGGTGATCCTCGCGGGGGCCGGTGCGGCCGGGTTGCTCGGGTTCTGGCTCGGCAACCGCGGTCCCGACGAGCCGGCGGAGCAGGGCGAATCGAGCGGCGAGCTGCCGCTGGATCCCGCCAAACGCGCGGTGTGGGTTTCCTCGGCGAACAGTCCGGTGATGCTGGCCGTGGGCGGAGGCGCCCTGCTGGTCGCGGTGGCGATCGCGGGCGTGGCGATGTGGCGATCGGAACCGATGGCGCTGGTGGGTGCGGGACCGGCGCTGCTGGTCTCGCTGGTCGTATCGCTGTTCGCCACTGCCCGCGTGCACGTCGACGAACGGGGTGTGCGCACCGCGCTCGGTCCGCTGCGGCGGCCGGTTCGGCGGATTCCGCTGTCGCGCAACACCGCCGCCCGGGTGGCGAGCTACCGAGCTCTGGAGGTCGGTGGCTGGGGCTACCGGCTGCTGCCCGGCAGCACCGCGATCATGCTGCGCGGCGGTGACTGCCTGGTCCTGCGCTTGACCTCCGGCCGCGACTTCGTGATCAGCGTGGACCGCCCGGACCGGGGTGCGGAACTGGTCAACGCGTTGCTCGCCGAGCGCGTTTTGTGAACGCAGCAAGGGAACCTTCCTGCCAACATCACCGAGGGAACTTCCCTGCGGTTTCGGCGGGGGAACTTTCCTGCCGGCCCAGCGCGGGTGCGCACCCGAACTCGCGCCGTCGGCGCTAGTGTCCGGGTGAGTCGTTCGACACGGGAGACGTTGTGGGAATCCGGCGCCGTTATCTGGGGTGGGTCGCTGGGTGGGCCCTGCTCGTCGTCGTGTTGATGGTGGTCGTGCCGCTGCTGGTGCGGTCGCGGTTGCCGGAGCCGATCGCGGTCGAGTGGTCGTTCGTCGGCGTGCCGAAGGGTTCCAGCGCGCTGCGCGACTTCCTGTTCGGCAAGGTCGTGTGGTGGCTCGTGGTGGTGCTCGTGTGGGTCGGCCTGGTCTGGCGCGGGGTGGTGCGGGGACGTGGCGTGGCGCTGACGGGTGCGATGCTGGCGGTGTTCGGCTGGGCGCTGTTCGGGTCCGTCGTGCTGATCACGATGGCCAACTTGGACGCTCCGGAGTTCAGCGCGGCCTCCGAGCTCACCGGTCAGGGCTGGGTGGTGCTGACCGCGGTGCCGATCGCCTGGCTCGGCTGGTGGCTGGGCACCCGGGCCACCGACTGATCGGCTGTCGGGGTCGTTCGGTAACTTTCCGATGGCCTCGACGGGTGAGGACGCAGGCGGAGGACGTGCAGTGACCACAATGGACGTGCAGCTCGATCGGGTGCTCGGCGCCAAGACCGGGAAGGCGCTGGAGTCGGCGCTGGGGCTGGTCACCGTCGGCGATCTGCTGCGGCACTATCCCCGCCGCTACGCCGAGCGCGGCGAGCTGACCGCCATCGCCGGTCTCGAGCTCAACGAGCACGCCACGGTGCTGGCGAAGGTGGAGCGGTGCACCAAGCGGACCATGAAGTCCCGCCGCGGCACCATCGTCGAGGCCCGCATCACCGACGGGCACCGCTCGCTGAGCTGCACCTTCTTCAACCAGGCCTGGCGGGAGAAGGAGCTCGTGCCGGGCAAGCGCGGCATGTTCGCGGGCAAGGTCACCGCCTACCGGGGGCAGCTGCAGCTCGCGCACCCGGAGTACCAGCTCTTCGACGGCGAGTCCGCCGATGTGGGCGCGGCCGCCGAGGAGTTCGCCGCCGCGCTGATCCCGGTCTACCCGTCCGCTCAGGGTCTGCCGTCCTGGTCGATCGCGCGTTGCGCGCAGCAGGTGCTCGAGGTGTGGGACGGCACCGATGACCCGCTGCCCGCCGAGCTGCGCGACCGGCTCGGGCTGACCGGGCTGGACAACGCGCTGCGCAAGATCCACCGCCCGCAGGATCACGCCGAGGTCGCCGCGGCGCAGGAACGCCTCAAGTGGGACGAGGCGCTGTCGGTGCAGCTGGCGCTCGCGCAGCTGCGCGACTCGGAGACCTCGCATCCGGCTCCGGTGTGCGAGGCGCGCGGGGACGGCGTGCTGGTCGCCTTCGACCAGCGCCTCCCCTTCGAGCTCACCGAGGGGCAGCGGGAGATCGGGCAGCGCATCGCCGCTGATCTGGCCGTCGCCCATCCGATGAACAGACTGGTGCAGGGCGAGGTGGGCAGCGGCAAGACGGTGGTCGCGTTGCGCGCGATGCTGCAGGCCGTCGACGCCGGTCGCCAGGCCGCGATGCTGGCGCCGACCGAGGTGCTGGCCGCCCAGCACGCCCGCTCGCTCCGGGAACTGCTCGGTGACCTGGCCATGGCGGGCGAGCTCGGCGGGGCAGAGAACGCCACCCGCGTCACGCTGCTGACCGGCAGCCTGCCCGCCGCGCAGCGCAGGAAGGCGATGCTGGAGGCCGCGTCCGGCGAGGCCGGGATCGTGGTCGGCACCCACGCGCTCATCCAGGACAAGGTCTCCTTCGCCGACCTCGGCCTGGTCGTGGTCGACGAGCAGCACCGGTTCGGCGTCGAGCAGCGCGATGCGCTGCGGGCCCGCGGTGGCGACGACGCCTCGCCGCACGTGCTGGTGATGACGGCGACGCCCATTCCGCGCACGGTGGCCATGACCGTCTACGGCGACCTGGAGACCTCGGCGCTGCGCGAGCTCCCGCAGGGGCGGTCACCGATCAGCACCAGCGTGGTGCCGGTGTCGGAGAAGCCCGCTTGGCTGGATCGTGCCTGGTCACGGGTGCGCGAGGAGGTCGAGGCCGGGCACCAGGTGTACGTGGTCTGCCCGCGCATCGGCGACGACGAGGAGATCGCGGGCCAGGGCAAGAAGGCCAAGAAGTCCGCTGTCGAGGACGGTGACGACGAGGAGCCGCCGCCCGACGATGGTGGGGAGCAGCGCCGTCCGCCGCTGGCCGTCCTGGACGTCGCCGAGCAGTTGAGCGCGGGTCCGCTGGCCGGGCTGCGGATCGGCGTCCTGCACGGCAGGCTCGCCGCCGAGGACAAGGACGCCGTGATGCGGGGGTTCGCGGCCGGCGAGATCGACGTGCTGGTGGCGACCACGGTCGTGGAGGTCGGCGTCAACGTCCCCAACGCCACGGTCATGGCGATCATGGACGCCGATCGGTTCGGCGTCAGCCAGCTGCACCAGCTGCGCGGCCGCGTCGGCCGGGGCAGCGCGCCCGGGCTGTGCCTGCTGGTCACCGAGGCCATGGGCGGCACGACCACCAGGGAACGCCTGGACGCGGTGGCGTCCACCACCGATGGTTTCGAACTCGCGCGGCTGGACCTGGAACTGCGCCGGGAGGGCGACATCCTGGGCGCGGCGCAGTCCGGCAAGAAGTCCGGGTTGAAGATGCTCTCGCTGATCCGCGACGAGGACGTCATCGCGCAGGCGCGCGAGGAGGCCGAGCGGTTCGTCGATGCCGATCCGGGTCTCGGTGCTCATCCCGGTCTGGCCCGGATGGTCGCCGAGGTGGTCGACGAGGAGCGGGCCGAGTACCTCGAGAAGTCCTGAGCCCGGGCGTCGGCGCCGTTGTGCGGGAGCCGGTGGGCTCGACGGGTCCCTCGCCCGGGTAGCGGGGGCGAACGCTTAGGGTGGACGCGTGGCGAGATCGGATGGACGGAGCGATGACGAGCTCCGGAAGGTGCGCATTACGCGCGGTTATCAGGACTGGCCGGCGGGTTCCGTGCTGGTCGAATTCGGCCGCACCCGGGTGCTGTGCGCGGCCAGCGTGCAGGACGGGGTGCCCCGCTGGCGCACGGGTTCGGGACTCGGCTGGGTGACCGCCGAGTACGCGATGCTGCCGTCGGCGACGAACACCCGCGGCTCCCGCGAGTCGGTGAAGGGCCGCATCGGCGGCCGCACGCACGAGATCTCCCGGCTGGTCGGCCGGTCGCTGCGGGCCTGCATCGACATGGCAGCGCTGGGCGAGAACACGATCACGCTGGACTGCGACGTGATCCAGGCCGACGGCGGTACCCGCACCGCCGCGATCACCGGTGCCTACGTGGCGCTGGCCGACGCGATCACCTACCTGGGCGCGGCGGGCAAGCTGCACGACCCCAAGCCGCTGTCCTGCTCGATCCAGGCGATCAGCGTCGGTGTCGTGGACGGCCGGGTCCGGCTGGACCTGCCCTACGAAGAGGACTCGCGCGCCGAGGTGGACATGAACGTGGTCGCCACCGACCACGGCACCCTCGTCGAGGTGCAGGGCACCGGTGAGGGCGCCACCTACACGCGGTCCACGATGGATCAGATGCTGGACTTCGCGCTGGCGGGCTGCGCGCAGCTGTCCGAGGCGCAGGCCACCGCGCTGGCCGAGCCCTACCCGGGCGAGCTGCCGGGGAGCGGCAAGTGAGTCGCGTGCTGCTGGCGACGCGGAACCAGAAGAAGCTGGTCGAGCTGCGCCGGATCCTCGCCGCCGAGGGCATCGGGCTGGAGGTCGTCGGCCTGGCCGACGTGCCGGAGTTCCCGGAGGCTCCCGAGACCGGGGCGACGTTCGAGGAGAACGCCGTGGCCAAGGCCGCCGACGCGGCGCGGGCCACCGGACTGCCCTCGGTCGCCGACGACTCGGGTATCGAGGTCGACGCGCTCAACGGCATGCCCGGCGTGCTCTCGGCCCGCTGGGCCGGACGGCACGGCGATGATCAGGCGAACCTGGATCTGGTGCTCGGTCAGCTGAACGACGTGCCGGACGAGCGGCGGGGTGCGGCGTTCGTCTCGGCCGCGGCGCTGGTGCTGCCGGACGGCGCGGAGACGGTGGTCCGCGGTGAGTGGCGCGGTGCCATCATCCGGCAGGAGCGCGGCGCCAACGGGTTCGGCTACGACCCGATCTTCGTTCCGGAGGGTGAGACGCGCACCAGCGCGGAGCTGACGCCGGAGGAGAAGGACGCCGACTCGCATCGGGGTCGTGCGCTTCGCCTGCTGCTGCCGTCGTTGCGGAAACTGGCTGAATGAGATGTGAGCCGCCTCGCCCCGGTGGGGGCAGGCGCCGGTTCTACGGCTAACTTCGATTCGTGTTCACCGATTGGCTCGAACCGGTCCTGATCGTCGTCGTCGGATTCCTCTCCGGCGCGGTGAACGCCGTGGCCGGTGGTGGTTCCCTGCTGGTGTTCCCGGCGCTGCTGGCAACCGGGATGCCACCGCTGGTGGCCAACGTGACCAACTCGGTGGCGCAGGGACCCGGCTTCGTCGGCGCGGCCGTCAGCCAGCGCTACGACCTGGCCGGGAATCCGCGCCGGTTGTGGACCACCTCGGCGGCGGCGGTCGTCGGTTCCTCCATCGGCTGCGTGCTGCTCATGGTGCTGCCCGGCGAGGTCTTCGACGCGGTGGTTCCTGCCCTGGTGGGTTTGTCCGCGGTCCTGATGGCCTTCCAGCCGACGATCCGCAAGTGGCTGGGCACACCCGCCGAGGGCGCTCCGGACCGCACGACGGCGCTGACCGTCGGGATCTTCTTCGCCTCGATCTACGGCGGCTACTTCGGCGGCGCCCGCAGCGTCATCCTCATCGCGATCCTGGTCCTGGCCGCCACGGACTCCATGCGCCGGCTCAACGCGCTGAAGAGCTGGCTTGGCATGATCGGCAGCGCGGCCACGCTGGTGGTCTACTCGCTGATCGCCCCGGTCGACTGGTTCGCCGTGGCGATGCTGGTGCCCACCACGCTGCTGGGCGGGTTCGCGGGCGGCAAGCTCGCCCAGCGCCTCCCGGCCACCTTCTTGCGCTACCTGGTCGTCGTCATCGCCGCGGGCGTGGCGGTCTACATGCTGCTCGACTGAGGTCCCGGCGCGTTCGCCACCGACTCGTCGGGACCTCAGGTGGTGACAGTTTTGCCTAAAACTGTCGCGACCTCGGTGCCCGAAATGTCGGGACAGTTTTAGGCAAAACTGTCACGTCGTTAGACGCCGAGGTCCTTGCGGAGTCGGTCGACGTGGCCGGTGGCCTTGATGTTGTAGAGCGCCTTGGCGATCTTGCCTTCCGGGTCGACCACGAAGGTCGAGCGGATGACGCCCTGGACGATCTTGCCGTAGTTCTTCTTCTCCCCGAACGCGCCCCACTCGGACATCACCGAGCGGTCCTCGTCGGACAGCAGCGGGAAGGTCAGGCCCTGGTCGTCGCGGAACTTGGCCAGCTTGGCCTGCTTGTCCGGGGAGATGCCCAGTACGTCGAATCCCGCGTCGTTCAGCGCGGCGAGGCTGTCGCGGAAGTCGCAGGCCTCCTTGGTGCAGCCGGGCGTGGCCGCGGCCGGGTAGAAGTACACGACCACCGAGCGGCCGCGGTAGTCCTCCAGCGACACGGTGTTGCCGTCGGCGTCCGGCAGGGAGAACTTCGGCGCCGGGTCGCCGGCTTCGAGTCGATTCTGCTCACTCATGCGCTCGACGCTAGCCGATCGGTGCGACCGCGCCGGATCCAGCCGCGTCGAGTTGCAGCGCCCCGGTCCGGCGGGTAGGCGGTGAAGGAGCAGGTTCACCAACCTCGAGGAGGGTTCGATGCCCACGGTCGCCGAGCAGTTCATCGAGATCCTGGTGCAGGCGGGCGTCAAGCGGATCTACGGAATCGTCGGCGACAGCCTCAATCCGGTGGTCGACGCGGTGCGCCGCACCGAGGGCATCGAGTGGGTGCACGTCCGGCACGAGGAAGCCGCCGCCTTCGCCGCGGGGGCCGAAGCGCAGGTCACCGGTCGGCTGGCGGTGTGCGCGGGAAGCTGCGGTCCGGGCAACCTGCATCTGATCAACGGCCTCTACGACGCGCACCGCAGCGGTGCTCCGGTGCTGGCGCTGGCATCGCACATCCCCTCGGAGCAGATCGGCACCGGCTTCTTCCAGGAGACCCATCCCCAGCAGCTGTTCAACGAGTGCTCGCACTTCTGCGAGATGGTCTCCACGGCGGGGCAGATGCCCCGCTTGCTGCGCACCGCCATGCAGACGGCCGCCGGACGGCGCGGGGTGTCGGTGCTGGTCGTTCCCGGTGACGTGGCTGAGGAGCCCGCGGCGAACGCCACCGGTCACGGCGTGGTGGAGTGCGAGCCGCCCACGGTGGTCCCGTCCGAGGAGCAGGTCTCCGCGCTGGCCGACAAGCTCAACCGCGCCGAGCGCCCGATGCTGTTCTGCGGTGCGGGCACCCGCGGTTCGCACGAGGACGTGATGGCCCTGGCCGGCCGGATCAACGCCCCGGTCGGCCACGCGCTGCGCGGCAAGGAGTGGATCCAGTACGACAACCCGTACGACGTGGGCATGAGCGGGCTCCTGGGCTACGGCGCCTGCTACGAGGCGATGCACAAGGCCGACCTGGTCGTGCTGCTCGGCACCGACTTCCCCTACGACAACTTCCTGCCGCAGCAGGGCACCGTGCAGGTCGACATCGAACCGGCCCACTTGGGGCGGCGCACCGTGCTGGACCTGGCGGTGCACGGCGACGTCGGCGAGACCGTCCGGGCGGTCCTTCCCCAGGTGCGGCAGAAGTCCGATCGGTCCTTCCTGGACCGGATGCTGCGCGAGCACGCGGGCACCTTGGAGAAGGTCGTCGAGGCCTACACCCACGACGTCGAGACCCGGGTGCCGATCCACCCGGAGTTCGTGGCCGACACGCTCGACGACCTGGCCTCCGACGACGCGGTGTTCACAGTGGACACCGGAATGTGCAACGTGTGGTCGGCCCGCTACATCACCCCCAACGGCCGACGCCGGGTGCTCGGTTCGTTCGTGCACGGGTCGATGGCCAACGCGCTGCCGCAGGCGATCGGCGCCCAGCTGGCCGATCCGTCCCGGCAGGTGATCTCGATGTCCGGTGACGGTGGTCTCGCGATGCTGCTGGGCGACCTGCTGAGCCTGCGCACCTACCAGCTGCCGGTGAAGGTCGTGACGTTCAACAACTCCTCGCTGGGCATGGTCAAGCTGGAGATGCTCGTCGACGGGCTGCCGGAGTTCGGCACCGACCACGAGGGCGTGGACTTCGCGGCGCTGGCCAAGGCCGCCGGAATCCACGCGCAGCGCGTCGAGAAGCCCGGCGAGGTCCGGGACTCGCTGGCGGAAGCGCTCAGCCACCCCGGTCCAGCCCTGGTCGACGTGGTCACCGATTCGAACGCGCTGTCCCTCCCGCCGCGGATCACCGGCGAGCAGGTCAAGGGCTTCGCCCTCGCCGTCAGCCGCACGGTGCTGTCCGGCGGGGTGGGCAAGATGATCCAGCTCGCGCGCAGCAACCTGCGCAACGTCCCGCGGCCGTGATCGCGCTCACCCCCGCAGCCGGGCGCCGACCGTTCCGGCGGCCGAAGGACTTTCGCCGCTCCGGGGCCTCCGCCCGAACATGGTGCTCTGCAGCGGTGTTTCGGTTCCCGGTGCGCGGGCGGTGCGGGGCCCGTCCTGCACCGCCCGCGGCTACCGCCAGGTGCTCGAACGACCGGTAAGTCGAAAGTCGTTCGGGTATCGGGCATTCGAAGACGTCGACGGGTAACCGGGTGATGACGCAACGTGGTGCTCGGTGCAGGATGTGTGCATGAACGTCAGTCCCACCGTGCGTCGTCGCAGGCTGGCAGCCGAGTTGCGCCGGTTGCGCTCGCGGGCCGGAGTCACCCAGCAGCAGGCGGCCGCACACCTCGCGTGCGCCCAGGCCAAGATCGGGCGGTTCGAGACCGCCAAGCGTTCGCCCTCGGTCGGTGACGTCTCCGCGCTGCTGGACTTCTACCGCATCGACGGCACCGAACGGGACCAGCTGCTCAACCTCGCGCGCGATGCCCGCAAGCGCGGGTGGTGGCACTCCTACAGCGATGTCCTGCCCGAGTGGTACGAGACCTACGTGGGCCTGGAGGCCGAGGCTTCGGAGATCCACACCTACGAGGCCGAAGCGATTCCCGGCCTGCTGCAGACGGCCGAATACGCCTACGCGATCACCAAATCCACGCTCGTCCGCGCCGACGAGCCCGAGATCGGCCGTCGCGCGGAGCTGCGCATCCAGCGCCAGGACCGGGTCACCGGCGAGGATCCGCTGGAGCTGTGGGCGGTGATCGGCGAGGCCGCGCTGCGCCGTCCGGTCGGTGGCGACGGCGTGCTGCGCAGGCAGCTCGAGCACGTGCTCAAACTCGTCGAGCTGCCCAACGTCGCGGTGCAGGTCATGCCGCTCGACGCCGGTGCGCACCCGGCGCAGGCGGGCCCGTTCGTGATCCTGCGCTACGCCAGCCACATCGATCCGGACGTGGTCTACCTGGAAACCCACGTGGGCGGGCTCTACCTGGAGCGCGAGATCGAGATCGCCAACTACGCCAGGATGATGGACCACCTCCGGGCGCACGCCGCCTCCCCGGAGGACACGCAGCGGCTGCTTCGGCAGCGAATAGGGGAGCTGTAGATGGGCGAGGTCACCGGCTGGCGAACCAGCACCCGCACGCAGGGCCAGGGCCAGTGCGTCGAGGTCGGGTTCGCGGCGGGAACCGTCGTGGTGCGCGACACCAAGAACCGCGCGGTCGGGATCAGCGTGACCGCGCGGCACTGGCGGAGGTTCGTCGAGCGCATCGCTCGAGGCGGGCTCGACTCACGGACGTTGCAGGAACGGCTCCAGTAGCCCGGGAACGGCTTCATCGGCCACGGCCAGACCGGTTTCGGTGTCCACGTCGTGCACCCGGTAGATGGAGGAACCGGCCGCGGTGGTGGCCCCCACGGTCATCAGATTCGCCCGGCGCTGGAACACCGTGCGGCTGATCCGCCAGCCGATGATGTCGTCGCGCTGCAGCGCCACGGTCTTGCGCACCCCGGTGCCGTTGCGGGCCACGAGGTACTTCTCGTCGAGCCCGTGCCCGAGGTTCCGGTAGGCGTCGAACGCGAAGGCGAGTCCCACGGCCGCTGCGGCGGCCGTCACCAGCATTACCGCCCAGACCGGGAACCAGCCCAGCCAGGCGGGAACCGCCGCGGCCAGCAGCACCGGGAGCACCGCGAACAGCGCCCAGTTGATCCGCCGCCGCAGCGCCCGTCCCGAATGGGTGCGCAGAGCGGTGCCGAACGGGTTGTGCCGCAGCGTCTTCCGGGACACGCGCAGTGCTTCGGAGCGCGGTGCCGGCGGGAGCAGAGTCTTGCGGTCGGGTTGCTTCTTCTGGTCGTTGCCCTGCGTGCTGTTGATCCCGGTGGCCACGGCGTTGAGCCGGGCACCCCGGAACCAGCGCAGCAGCAGCGGCTCGGCCAGCTCGACGCCGCGCAGCCTGCGCTCCTCCAGCGACAGCGACCGGTTGGTCAGCAGCCCGCGGGTGACCCGCAACGTGCCGGCGGGTTCGCGGGTGAGCTGGTAGCCCCACCACATCTCCGCCGACAGCAGCACCGCGCCGACCACCCCGATCATCAGCACCCCGGCTGCGGAGAGCAGCGCGAACAACACCAGACCGAGTGCGGTGACCGCGGCGCCGACCTGGGTCCACACGCCCCACGAGCTGAGCATCTGCTGGAAGTTGCCCACCAGCGAGCCGATCGCACCCCACACGACCAGCATCAGCGACAGCGTCAGCGCGGAGTACAGCAGCCACACCGGGTTGAGCTTGGCCAGCACGCCGTCGGAGTCCGCGTCGGGGTCCGGCGCGGTGCGCAGGATCAGGTCCGCCCGCACCTGCTCGGCGTCGGAGCGGTTGATCGCGTCCAGCCGGATCTCGCCCTCGCTGCCCTGGCCGCCGGTGGAGACCTTGACCTTGGCGATGCGCAGGATCCGCTCGACCGGGTTGGCCGTGACGTCCACCGCCCGGATGCGCTCGCGCGGGATCGAGCGGTGGCTGCGGAAGACGCCGCCGCGCCGGAACTCGAAGCGCTCGCCGGTGACCCGGTAGCGGGTGAAGTGCCACTCGTAGTACCCGGCGCCTGCGATCAGGGCCGTGACGACGAGCCAGATCCCCGTGGTGATCAGGGTCGGGATCGCGCCCGCGCCGGCGACGAGCATGATCAGCAGCGTGACCGGGAGCGGCACGAGCACGAACACCAGCACCGCGAGGGTGGCCTTGAACTCCAGCTGGTGCCATTCGCCGTCGAAGACGTCGCTCATGTCGCGTCCCCGGGGGTGGCCTGGGTGGTCGCGGTGAGCTGCTCCACGATGTCCTTGGCCTGCAGGTGATCCAATCCGTCGATGCTCAGCGGCCCGGCCGCCGAGGCGGTGGTGACGGTGACGCTGGAGAGGCCGAACAGCTGCTGCAGCGGCCCGCGCTCGGTGTCCACGGTCTGGATGCGCGACATCGGCGCGATCCGCCACTCCTGCAGCAGCCAGCCCGCCGCGGTGTAGACGGCGTCGTCGGTGACCTCCCAGCGGTGCACCCGGAACCGCCACTGCGGCATCACCACTACGTAGGCGATGCCGAGGGCCAGCACGACCACCGCGCCGAGCAGCAGCCAGAACCGGGCAGCGGGCAGCACGACGCCGAGCACGATCAGCGCCACCAGCGGTGGCAGCACCAGGATCAGCGCCTGCACCGTCCACCAGCCGATCGCCCGCTTCTCGACCCGGTTGCGCGGTGGGCGCAACCGCAGTCCTTCGTCGGCCACCATCAACCCCTCTCGTTCGGTTCGTCGTGCCCCCGATTGTGTCCGCGACGTCTCGCCCGCGCGTCGTTTCGGCTCAGAGATGGCGAATTCGTGGCCAGATCGTGGCCCAGGACTCCTGCCTGCCGGTGAGCACCCACACCGAGACGTCGCCGCGGACGAGCTGTTCGGCCCGCTCGAACGAGCCGCGCACCTCGCCGGGATCCCGGCCGACGAACACGATGTTGCGCACGTCGTCACCGGGGCGTTCGAAGTAGCCGTAGCCGCGGTGCGGGCTGTGCACCGGGGGTAGTTCGTGGTCGTCCTGCCCGACCTCGACCATCGCAGCGAGGATGTAGCTCTCGGCCAGAACGGCGGTGTGGGCGCGCCGGGCCGGGGCCAGGCCGGTGTAGGCGCGCGAGGTGTCACCCGCGACCTGCTCGCTGACCGGGATCGGCATCTCCTCGCTGTTCAGCGCCGACGGGTTCGCCAGCACTACCGCCACCACCAGCGACAACGCGTACACCGGCCAAGCCGTCCACCCCCAGCGGGACGGCTTGGCCGGGGCGCTCCCTGGCACCTCGGCCACGGCGGCGGCGATCAGCACGCCGTAGAGCCCCGCGACGTAGTAGGGCCGGGCGACGGTGATGACGAAGATGACGAACAGCACCAGCGCGGCGACCGCGAACAGCCGGTACGGCCGCAGGTGGGGGTTCCGCAGCAACCGGTAGGTTCCGACCACGACCAGACCGGAGCCGACGACGCCGGCGAAGGCCACCATCATGATCGTCGAGCCGGTGCGCCCGCCGAAGAGGAACTCCGCCTCCTGCGAGACGATCGAGGCCATCCCCAGCTGCGGCCAGCCGTGCAGCGCTTGCCAGATCAGCGTCGGCGAGGCGAGCACCAGCGCGATGCCGGTTCCCAGCCACAGCTTCGGCCGGGCCAGGATCGCGCGGGGCCCCACTGCCAGCGCACCGATCAGCAGCGCCACGCACAGCAGCGCGACCTGGAACTTCAGCAGCAGGTTGATGCCGAGCAGCACCCCGAACACCAGCAGCAGGCGGTCGTCGGCGACGCCCCGGGAGTGCTGGCGCAGCCAGCGGACCACCGGGAACAGCAGGGCCAGCCACAGCACCGGCTCGAAGGTGTAGGGCGCCACGAAGTGCCCGATCAGGGCGGACCACAGCCCGGTGGCCACCGCGAAGGCGGCCACGGCCTGCCCGCGCCGCCCGGCGCCGAGTTCGCGGGCCAGCAGTCCGGCGAGCAGCACCGCGCCCGCAGTGGCCAGGGCGGCGGGCAGCCGCAGCGCGATCATCGACTCGGGTGCGATCCAGTCCATCGCCGCGGCGATCATCGGCGCCAGCGGCGGCTGGTCGGCGTAGCCGAAGTCGGGGTGGTACTTGCCGATCGCGAGCATGTAGACCTCGTCGATCCAGAAGTCCCCGAACGCGGCCGCGATCACGTGCACCAGGGCGGTGACGCCGGTGATGATCAGCACCGGGCGCGCGGCGAACGAGGGCAGCGGGCTGGTGCGGCTGCTCTCGATCAGCGTGGTGGTTGACATTCGTTCCCCCAGAGACGTGCGGAAGTGCCTCCAGTTCAGCCGAGCGGGCGGCGCGCGCGACACGGCGATCGGTCGTCGGTTGATGGGCCGAAGGTTGCGAGCCGTGCGCGAGGGTGCAACTTTCGTCTGCTTCGTGCCGCCGAGAGATGCTTTCGGCCGGGTTCAGCCGCCGCGCGCGGCTACCGTGGACGTCGTGAAACGCCCGCTCTGGCGGCTGCTGTGGAACTCCAAGCACGACGCCGTATTCGATGTGAGCCTGGCCGTGGGCCTGTACCTGATGGGGCAGCTGCTGGCTCTGCTGTACCCGCCGCCGATGCCGTCGGATGCGTTCGACTGGATCGGCGGGGTGTGGCTGAGTCAGACCATCAACGCCACGCTCAGCGCCCTGCTGATCATCCGTCGCCGTTTCCCCGGCGTGGTGCTGGCGGCTTCGGCGGCCGCCGCTGCGGGGCAGGCCGTGATGGTCGAGTTCGGTCCCGGGCCGCTGTTGGAGAACGACCTGGACACCAACCCGTGGGGGCCCGGGGTTACCCCGTTCGTCATCTACGCCGTGGTGGTCTACGGCACCGGTGGACGGGTGAAGACCTTCCTGCACTGGGCGTTGATCGGCGTTCTGGCCTTCGTGGCGTTCCGGCCGTGGACGTTTCCCGGCCCCGATCCGATCGTCGGGGCGCTGTTCTGGACGATCGTCCCGGCCATCCTCGGGCTCTACATGGCCGCCCGCCGCAAGCTGATGAACGCTCTGCAGGAACGCGCCGAGCGAGCCGAGCGCGAGCAGGAGCTGCTGGCCGAGCAGGCTCGCGCCGACGAGCGCGCCCGGCTGGCCGTGGAGATGCACGACGTGGTCACCCACCGGATCAGCCTGATGGTGCTGCAGGCCGGAGCCCTGGGCGTGGCCAGCGACGACCCCGCTGTCCGGCGAGCCGCCGAGGAACTGCGCAGCGGGGGCTCCGAGGCGCTGGCCGAGCTGCGCGATCTGGTCGGCGTGCTGCGTCGCGGTGAGGAGGCCGAGCCCGGGCGTTCCGACGGGCCGCCGGAGCGGGTGCCCGATCTCGCCGCGCTGATCTCGCAGTCCGAGGCGATCGGTGTCCCGGTGGAGTTCGTGGTGCGGGGCGATCCGGACCTGGTCACCCCGGCGGTGGCGCGCACCGCCTACCGCGTGGTGCAGGAGGCGCTGACCAACGTGCACAAGCACGCCCCGGGAGCGTCGGTGCGGGTGAGCGCGGTCTACGGCGACGACCGGCTGCGGCTGACCATCCGCAACTCCGGGCCGAGCGGTCCCGCGGAACTGGCCGACAGCGGTGCCGGGGTGGGGTTGCGCGGCCTGCGGCAGCGGGTCGAACTGGTCGGCGGGTCCTTCCGGGCCGAGCCGTCCGGCGGCGGTTTCGAGGTGGAGGCGATACTGCCGGGGTACGTGCCCACCGAGGAGGTCGCCGATGCCTGACCGGGTTCGGGTCGTCGTGGTCGACGACGAACCGATGGTGTGCGCCCACCTGCGCACCATCCTGGGTTCGGCCGAGGATGTCGAGGTCGTCGACGACGCCAACGACGGTGCTGCCGCGGTGGAATCCGTGGTCCGGCATCAGCCGGACGTCGTGCTGATGGACCTGCGGATGCCCGGTGTGGACGGTCTCACCGCCACCGAGCGCATCTGCGCGATGCCCGACCACCCGGCCGTGGTGGCGCTGACGACCTTCGACGCCGACCAGTACGTGCTGCGCGCGCTGCGGGCGGGCGCGGCCGGGTTCCTGGTCAAATCCACGTCGCCACAGGACCTCATCGGTCTCGTCCGGGTCGCCGCCGACGGGCACACCGTGCTGTCCGAAGAGGCCAAGCGACGGCTGCTGGCGGCCTCCGGCGGGCAGCAGAGCGCGCGGGACCGCGCGGCGCGGCTGGCTCGCGACCTCACCGAACGCGAGGTGGAGGTGCTGACCTGCCTGGGGCATGGCCTGTCCAACGCGCAGATCGCCGGACGGTTGCACCTGTCGGAGGCGACGGTGAAGAGCTACGTCTCGCGGATGCTGGTCAAGCTGGAGTGCGACAACCGCCTGCAGGCAGGTTTGCTCGCCTACGACGCCGGTTTGGTCGCGCGGTAGGCGCACCTGCAGCACCGGTTCTGCCGCGTTCCCGAACCGGCCCACGGGACGATTTGGGCATTACGCCGTCGGGTTGAACGATCAATCGAGTGAGCTACACCGATTGGCTCTGGAATATCTCGGCCAAGATCGGTACACCGGAGAAGACGCGTTTGCCGGGGCTGTCGGGGCCTCCGAACGCGGCGAGTCGTCGGTTTCGGGGATCGACGACACCGGTCGGAGGGGTCCGGCCGAGGTTGGCAGTGCCCCCTCGGACGCAATCGGGGTGCGTCCGAGGGGGCACTCCTCTTCCCGCGCTCCGCGGTCGTCCAGCGCCTATCGCCCGGAGGTCGGTCTTGGGGCGAATGCGCGTTTTGCGCGGATGTTCTCGTGAACTGATGAGGATTTATCGCCGTGGCAACAGATTTGCGAAGCAATGTTTCCGAAGTGCCTGGCGGAATGGGGAAAACGGCAAATTCGAAGCCTTCCGATGCCCGGTGACCAGCGGATACCGTTCGATCAAGCTTGCCGGTGCGGGTGCGTCGAGGGAAGGCAGGCCCTCGATCGCTCTCCCCGCGGCAGGATCAACGGAAGAAGGAGAGACACGATGGTCGATTCCCCACGTCGCCTCGCCCGCTTGGCCGGTGCCGCCGCGATCGCGGCCGCCGCGCTGACCTCGGCCTCGGTCGCGCACGCCGCACCCGCCGCGCCCGCCGACGTCAACCCCTACATCGTCGGTGGTCAGGACGCCGACATCGCCGACCACCCGTTCACCGTCCGGTTGACCAGCGCGGACGGGCAGCAGTTCTGCGGCGGAACGCTGGTCTCGCCGACCAAGGTGGTCACCGCGGCGCACTGCACCACCGGGTCGCAGGCCTCGGAGGTCAAGGTGGTCAGCGGCCGGACGGTGATGAGCTCCGACGAGGGGACCGTCTCCGACGTCACCGACATCTGGGTGCACCCGGAGTACCAGGACGCGACCCGCGGCTTCGACGTCTCGGTGCTGACCCTCGGCGCCCCGGTCTCGGAGACCCCGATCGAGCTGGCCGCGGCGGCCGATGACCCGGTCTACGCCGAAGGCACTCCGGCCACGGTTCTCGGCTGGGGCGCCACCAGCGAGGGCGGCGAGCAGTCCGACCACCTGCAGAAGGTCGAGGTCCCGGTGACTTCCGACAGCACCTGCCGGTCGGCCTACGGGGAGTACGACCCCGCGGGCATGGTCTGCGCGGGCGTTCCGGAAGGCGGCCTGGACAGCTGCCAGGGCGACTCGGGCGGCCCGATGGTCGCCGACAACAAGCTGATCGGCGTCGTCTCCTGGGGTCAGGGCTGCGCCCGCGAGGGTTACCCGGGCGTGTACGCCCGCGTCGGTGCCTACCACGACGAGCTCGCCGAGCAGATCGGCTCCTGACGCGCGGTGATCGTCCTCGAGCTCGTCGTGCGCGGGACACGCGGGCCGAGGTGAGCGGGGCCGTGGGCGATGCGGACGCCCACGGCCCCTCGTCATCGCACGGCCAGCCGCACGCCCAGGCCCAGCTCGGGATCGGTGTGCTCGGTCGCTTCGGCCTCGGTGATCTCGACGGCCAGCACCGCCGCCGCGATTTCGGTCGCGTGGGCGCGCACGGCCTGGCGGGTCTCACCGCCCGCCTGCCAGTGCAGCGCGATGCGGTCGGTGATCTCCAGGCCGTCGCGCTTGCGGCAGTCCTGCACGAAGCGGATCACTTCGCGGGCCAACCCGGCCAGCCGCAGCTGCGGGGTGATCGCCGTGTCCAGTGCCACGGTCACCTCCTGCTGGGTCCGCACCACCCAGCCCGAGCGCGGGACCTGGCTGATGCGCACGTCATCGGCGGTGATCCGTTCGGTGGTCCCGTTCGGCCGGACCTCGGCCGAACCCGCCTCGCGCAGTTCGGCGGCGAGCTCGGCGGGCTCGCGCGCGCCGATGGCCGCGGCGACCTGCTGCGTGCGGCTGCCGAACCGCCTGCCCAGCGCGCGGAAATCCGGTCTGACCGTCACCGCCAGCACCTCGCCTGCCGAATCCAGCGTGGCCACCTCGCGCACGTTGAGCTCTTCGGCCAGGTCCGCGCGCAGCTCGTCGGGCAGATCGGGGCTGATCAGCGCGCGCCCCAGCGGTTGCCGGACCGGCACGCCCGCGTCCCGGCGGGCGGCCCGACCCGCCTCGACCAACCGGCGCTCGGTGTCCACTCGGGACATCAGCGCCTCGTCGACGAGCTCGGTCGCGGGCCGCGGCCAGTCGGCCAGGTGCACCGACTCCGGCGCCTCGGGTGCTCCGGGGCGAACGCTGCACTGCCAGATCTCCTCGGCGAGGAACGGGACGAACGGTGCCAGCAGCCGCGTCAGCACGTCGAGGGTTTCGTGCAGCGTGCGCAGGGCGTTCGGATCGCCGTCCCAGAACCGCTGGCGCGAGCGGCGCACGTACCAGTTGGACAGCTCGTCGACGAACTCGGCCAGCGCTCGTCCCGCCCCAGCGGTGTCGTAGTCCTCGAGCCGCTCGGTGACCTCGGCGATCACCCGGTGGGATTCGGCCAGCACCCACCGGTCCAGCACCGGCCGTTGCTCGGTCGGCTCGCCCGCGTCCCAGCTCAGCGCGGCGTAGCGGTTGAAGAACGCGGCGGTGTTCCAGCAGGTCAGCAGCACCTTGCGGACGATCTCGCGCAACGGCTCGTGCCCGATTCGGCGCGGCGACCACGGTGAACCGCTGCAGAGCATGAACCAGCGCAACGCGTCCGCGCCGTGCTCCTCCATCAGCGCCATCGGGTCCAGCACGTTGCCGAGGTGCTTGCTCATCTTGCGGCCGTCGGCGGCCACGATGTGGCCCAGGCACACCACGTTGCGGTAGCTGGAGCGGTCGAAGAGCAGCGTGCCCACGGCCATCAGCGTGTAGAACCAGCCGCGGGTCTGGTCGATGGCCTCGCAGATGTAGTCCGCCGGGTAGCTGCGCGCGAGCTCGGCCGCGCTGCCGGGCAGGTGCGGGTAGCCCAGCTGCGCGAACGGCATCGAACCGGAGTCGAACCAGGCGTCGATCACGTCCGGCACCCTGATGGCGGGCTCGCCGCAGGACGGGCAGTCGAAGGCGATCTCGTCGACGAACGGCCGGTGCGGGTCGAGGTCGCCGAGATCGCGGCCGGTGCGTTCGCCCAGCTCGGCGCGCGAGCCGACGGCGGTGAGATGCCCTCGCTCGCAACGCCACAGCGGCAGCGGCGTGCCCCAGTAGCGGCTGCGCGACAGCGCCCAGTCGACGTTGCCGGCGAGCCAGTCGCCGAAGCGACCGTGCTTGACGTGGCCGGGATACCAGTTCGTCGCGTCGTTCTCCCGGCGCAGCGCCTCGCCGATCGCGGTGGTGCGGATGTACCAGGAGGGCTGCGCGTAGTACATCAGCGGCGTGTGGCAGCGCCAGCAGTGCGGGTAGGCGTGCTCGAACCGATCGTGCCGCAGCAGCAGATCGCGCCGGGCCAGGTCCTCGACGAGCACCCGGTCGGCGTCCTTGAAGAACATGCCGCCGACCAGGTCCACGTCGGTGAAGCGGCCGTCCGCGCCGACCGGGTTGACCACCGGCAACCCGTGCGCGCGGCAGGCTTCCAGGTCGTCGGCACCGAACGCGGGGGCCAGGTGCACCAGTCCGGTGCCGTCGGTGGTGGAGACGTAGTCGGCGAGCAGCACCCGGTGCGCGTCCGGGATCTCGACCAGGTCGAACGGCCGCCGGTAGCGCAGCCCGTCCAGATCGCGTCCCCGGACCCGGGCCAGCACCTCGGCTTCGCCGAGGACGTCGGCGGCGCGCGGCTCGGCGACCACGAAGGTTCCCGCGTCCGCGCGCAGCACCAGGTACTCCACGTCCGGGTGCACCGCCACGGCCGTGTTGGCCACCAGCGTCCACGGCGTCGTCGTCCAGACCAGCAGCTCGACGCCGGTGTGCCCGGCCAGCTCGCCCTCGAGCGGCAGGCGCGCGAAAACCGAGGGGTCCTCGACGCTCTCGTAGCCCTGGGCGACCTCGTGCTCGGACAGCGTCGTCTGATCGCGCGGGCAGTACGGCGTCACCCGGTAGTCCTCGGTCAGCAGTCCGTCCTCGAAGATCCGCTTGAGCGCCCACCACACGCTTTCCACGTACTCCGGTGACATCGTCCAGTAGGCGGTGGAGAGATCGATCCAGTAGCCCATCCGCGTGGTGACGGCTTCGAACTCGCCGACGTACCGCTGGACCGAGCGGCGGCAGTGCGCGTTGAACTCGGCGATCCCGATCCGCTCGAGGTCCGGCTTGCCGTCGAGGCCCAGCTCGCGCTCCACGGCCAGTTCCACCGGCAGGCCGTGGCAGTCCCAGCCCGCCCTGCGCGGGACCCGGTAGCCCTGCATGGTGCGGAAGCGGGGGAAGACGTCCTTGAACGCTCGGGCCTCGACGTGATGAGTGCCCGGGGTGCCGTTGGCCGTCGGCGGGCCCTCGTAGAACACCCAGCGCGGGGCGTGCTCGGTCCGCTGCAGACTGCGCTCGAAAATGCGCTGCGCACGCCACCACTCGATGCGGTGTCGCTCGGTGGCGGGCAGATCGATCCGGGGCGACAGCGGGGCGAACGGCGAGGCTGCGTCCATCAACCCATGGTCGCGCGCGCGGCGAGCGCTCGCTGTACTGTGCGGTGGCCGGGGGGGACCGAAGCGAGCAGGAGGAAAAACGGGGTGAGGGCGGAGTCGGTGACCGCTGAACAGCAGACGAGCAGTGGGCACAACGTCGTCAAGTCCGCCGATCGGGCGCTGGTCATCCTCGAACTGCTCTCCCGCGGGCGGCACCGGCTCAGCGACATCGCCGAAACCCTGCATCTGCCGCTGTCCAGCGTGCACGGGCTGCTCGGCACCCTGGTGCACCGCGGCTTCGTGGAGTTCGACCCGACCACCCGCACCTACGGGCTCGGCCTCAAGGCCTGGACGGTCGGGCAGGGCTACACCGGGCACCGCGACATCGTCGGGCTGGCCCTGCCGCTGATGGAGGACCTGGCGCAGCAGACCGGGGAGACCGTGCAGCTATCCCGCCTGGACGGCACCGAGAACGTCTACATCGCCATCGCCGAGTCGCCGCAGCCGATGAAGCTCGTCTCCGCGGTCGGCATGCGCCTGCCCGCTCATTCCGTCGGGCTGGGCAAGGCGCTGCTGACGGGCCTGGACGACGACGAGCTGGAGCGTCGCTACGCGGGGGCGCGGCTGGAGCGGTTCACGCCGAACACGGTCACCGACCTGGAAGAGTTCCTGGACGAGGTCCGCCGGTCCCGCCGCGCCGGCTACGCCGCCGACGACGAGGAGTACATCATCGGCTGCCGGTGCGTGGCCATGCCGATCCGCGACCACGCGGGGCAGGTCATCTCGGCCCTGTCGGTCTCGGCCCCCACCCCGCGCTGCGGCCCCGGGTGGACCGAGGAGACCCGGATCCCGCTGGCCGAGGTCGTCGACCAGATCGAGTCCCAGCTGCGCCGCTAGACCCGCTCGCTCGGGCACCGGTGGCGCGCGAGGTGTGACAGTTTTGCCTAAAACTGCGCGGACACGCACCCGCCACAGTTTTAGGCAAAACTGTCACACCTCCGCCGCGGGGCGCCCGCTGTTGACGCGGGGTGTTCGTGCTGATCCGATTTCTCCGGCTTGAACGCGCTTCGAGTACGTGAAGTCGTGGTGCGTGCACCGGTTTCACGGATCCGGGTCGATCTCGGTGGAGCAGGGCCCGGCATCGGCCCGGGTCGCGGATGGGAGATGCGATGAAGTTTCTGAGGCTGGGCCCCGCCGGGGCGGAGAAGCCGCACGTGCAGGACGACGCGGGCCAGGTGTTCGACCTGACGCCGCTCACCGGTGACATCGACGGTGCGTTCCTCTCCGGTGACGGCGTGGCCCGCACCCGCGCCGCGCTGACCGACGGCACGCTGCCCGCCGTGAACGACCCGGGTGACGGCAGCGGCCTGCGGCTGGGCGCGCCGATCGCGCGGCCGATGGCGGTGCTGTGCATCGGGCAGAACTACGCCGCGCACGCCGCCGAATCCGGCTCGCAGCCGCCGGAGGTGCCGATCCTGTTCTTCAAGCATCCCAACACCGTGATCGGCCCGCTCGACGAGGTGGTCGTCCCGCGCGGTGCCGAGCGGGTCGACTGGGAGGTCGAGCTGGGCGTGGTCATCGGGCGCCGCGCGCGCTACCTGGACTCGGCGCACGAGGCGCTCTCGCACGTGGCCGGATACGTGCTGGCCAACGACGTCTCCGAGCGCGCGTTCCAGAAGGAGCACTCCGGCGGGCAGTGGTCCAAGGGCAAGTGCGCCGAGACCTTCAACCCGGTGGGCCCGTGGCTGGTGCCCGCCGCCGAGATCGACGACCCGCAGGCGCTGCGGTTGCGCTCGTGGGTCGACGGCGAGCCGCGCCAGGACTCCAGCACCGCCGACATGATCTTCGGCGTCGGCGAGATCATCCGGCATCTGTCCCAGTACGTGGTTCTGGAGCCGGGGGACCTGGTGATCACCGGAACGCCCGAGGGCGTGGCGATGTCCGGGCGCTTTCCCTTCCTCCAGGCCGGGGACGTGGTGGAGATGGAGATCGACCACCTCGGACGCCAGCGGAACCAGGTCAAGGCTGGTTGAGCGACCCGGCCGGTCCCTCTCGCGCGGCGGGGCCTGACAGTTTTGCCTAAAACTGCGCGGACACGTCGGGCATCGAGGCCTGACGGTTTTAGGCAAAACTGTCTCGCCCCTGCTCGGGTGCTGGGCCATTTGGTGCAATCGTCCGGGTGGTGCTTTCATTCGCTTATGCGGATGGCTAACGTCCGGTAGCCGACTACCTGCTCGGAACCGGAAGGACCTGGTATGCCGCGACGTTCGCGCGTGCCGGCCGTCATCGCGGCGGTCGCCACCGTGGGTTCTCTGCTGGTCGCTCCCACCGCGAGCGCGGCGCCCGCACCGGAGCCGCCCGAGGACTACTGCCGGGGTCAGTGCCATCACATCCTGCCGCCGGGGCAGAACGGCAACGCCACCTTCGCCGAGCTCGTCGGGCACATGCTGCTGGGCACCCGGCCGCCGCACTCCGACGACCAGCTGGGCAAGTACGACGCGCTGGTCGCGGGCTACCCGAAGCTGACCACGGACACCATCCGGGAGTTCTTCAACGACAACTCCTTCGGCGTCCCCGAGGACGAGGTCGAGCGCCGCTACTCGCCGCGCGAGGACGTCACCATCGTCCGGGACGAGACCGCGGGCATCCCGCACATCTACGGCTCGACCCGCTCCGGAACCACCTTCGGCGCGGGCTACGCCACCGCCGAGGACAAGCTGTTCCTGATGGACGCGCTGCGCAGGGCGGGCCGCGGCGAGGTCACCCCGTTCGCCGGTGGTGCGCAGGCCAATCGCGAGATGGAGCAGCGCTTCTTCGCCGCCGCGCCCTACACCGAGCAGGAGCTGCGGCGCCAGATCGAGTCGGTGGCCGCCTCGGGCGAGCGCGGCCGAACCGCCCTGCGGGACGCGCAGTCCTACGTGGACGGCATCAACGCCTACCTCGAGAAGGCCCACGAGGGGCGCTACTTTCCCGGCGAGTACGTCGCGACCGGACACGTGGACCCGGTGACCAACGAGGGCGAGATCGAGCCGTTCGAGCTCACCGACCTGGTGGTGCTGGCTTCGCTCGTGGGCGCTCAGTTCGGTGGTGGTGGCGGTGGCGAGGTGCAGAACGCCATCGCGCGGATGTCGCTGCACGAGCGGTTCGGCGTGCAGCGCGGGGAGCGGATCTGGCAGGCGTTCCGCGCCGAGAACGACCCCGAGGCCATCAGCACCATCCACGACGGGCAGTCCTTCCCGTACGGGAACTCGCCGGAGAACCCGAAGGGCGTGGCGATGCCCGATCCGGGTTCGGTGCGCCCGCAGCAGCTGGTGTTCGACCGGACCGGGTCGGCCGCCGAACCCGCGGACGACCCCGCTCGACCGGAGGCGCACAATCCCGAGCCCGCCGGCGACGGAGCCGAAGCGCTGCGCGGGATGTTCGACGACGGCCTGTTCCCGGAGGGGATGGGGCAGCAGGGAAGCATGTCCAACGCCCTGATGGTCTCCGGGCAGCACACCGAGAGCGGTCACCCGGTCGCGGTGTTCGGCCCGCAGACCGGCTACTTCTCGCCCCAGCTGCTGACCTTGCAGGAGCTGCAGGGGCCGGGGATCTCGTCGAAGGGCGCTTCGTTCGCGGGCCTGAGCTTCTACACCCTGCTCGGCCGCGGGCAGGACTACGCCTGGAGCGCCACCACGGCCGCCCAGGACATCATCGACACCTACGCCGTCGAGCTGTGCGATCCGAACGGCGGCCCGGTCTCCGGGGATTCGAACTACTACCTGTTCCACGGCGAATGCCTGCCGATGCGCACTGTCGAGCGCGACAACTCCTGGCAGCCCAACCTCGGTGACGACACCGCGGAGGGCTCCTACCGGTTGATGTCCTTCCGCACCCGCTACGGGCCGGTCACCCACCGCGGCACCATCGAGGGCGAGCCGGTCGCGTTCACCACCGCCCGCTCGACGTTCCTGCACGAGGTCGACTCGATCATCGGGTTCCAGAAGTTCAACGACCCCAACGCGATCCGCTCGGCACGCGACTTCCAGCGCGCCGCGCACGACGTCAACTACACGTTCAACTGGTTCTACGCCGACGCCGAGGACACGGCCTACTTCAACTCGGGCGCCAACGTCGTCCGGCAGCCGCACGTCGACCCGAGCATGCCGATCACCTCGGACCCGGCGCACGAGTGGCAGGGGTGGAACCCGGCGAACAACACCGCCGACTACGCCCCGTTCGCCGCGCACCCGAACTCGACGAACCAGGACTACTACATCTCGTGGAATAACAAGCAGGCGCCGGGAACCGCGGGCGCGAGCCCGGCGAAGGGCGCCGTGCAGCGCGGTGACCTGCTGGACAGTCGCGTTCGCGGGCAGATCGAGGCGGGTGATCCGTTCAGCCGCGTGGAGCTGGTGCAGGCCATGGCCGACGCGGGCGTGACCGATCTGCGCGCCGAGCGCGTCCTGCCGGACCTGTTGCGGGTCATCGACACCGCCCCGATCGCCGACCCGGACACCCGGCGGCTCGTGGACGGGCTGCGCGCCTGGCTGGCCGACGGCGGCGAGCGCGTCGAAGCGGAGCCCGGCAGCAGGCGTTACGCGCACGCCGAGGCGATCGAGTTGTTCGACGCCTGGTGGCCGCTGCTGGTGCGCGGCGAGTTCGAGCAGGCCGTGGGACCGGAGGCCTACCGGGCGATGACCGAGGTCATGCAGATCAACGAGTCCCCGTCGGGCTGGCAGAACCGCGAGCCCGACCTGCACCGGGGCCAGGGGCACCAGGGATCGGCGTTCCTGGCCGGCTGGTACGGCCAGGTCTCCAAGGATCTCCGCAACACTCTCGGGGAGGATGTCCCGGGCGGTTTCGGCGAACCGCTCTGCGCGGGCGGGGACGCGGAATCCTGCCGCAGCATGCTGCTGGACACGCTCGACCAGGCCGCCGCGACCCCGTCGGAGCAGACCTACCCGGGCGACGCCGACTGCGATGCGGGTGACCAGTGGTGCGCCGACGCCATCGCGCACAGCAGGATCGGCGGTATCGGCCAGGACCTGATCAGCTGGCAGAACCGGCCCACCTACCAGCAGGTCGTGGAGTTCCCGGCGCACCGCTGAGCTCGCGCGCGACCCGGAGTTCCCGTCGGCGGTGGCGGCCCCCACCGGTCCTGGAGGAGGATCGTCGGCGGCATCGATGATCGGAGGGGCTTGTGGACTTCGGGCGGCTGGACGAGATCCGGGACGAGCTGATCGCGCTGTACAGGGACCTGCACGCCCATCCGGAGCTGTCGTTCCAGGAGCACCGCACGGCCGCCGAGGTCGCGCGGCGGCTGGAAGAGCTCGGGCTGGAGGTCAGCACGGGCGTCGGCGGCACCGGTGTGGTCGGCGTGCTGCGCAACGGGGACGGGCCGACGGTCCTGCTGCGCGCGGACTTCGACGCGCTGCCGGTCGAGGAGCGGACCGGGCTGGACTACGCCAGCACCCGGCGCGGCACCACCGCCGACGGCACCGAGTCCGGGGTGATGCACGCCTGCGGGCACGACATGCACGTCACCTGCCTGCTCGGTGCCCTCGACGTGCTGGTCGACGCCCGGCAACGGTGGTCGGGCACGGTGCTGGCGTTGTTCCAGCCCGCCGAGGAGATCGGCAGGGGCGCGCAGGCGATGCTCGACGACGGGCTGCTCGAGCGGTTCCCGCGACCGGACGTCTGCCTGGGGCAGCACGTGTTCCCGTTCGAGTCCGGTCTGGTCGGCATGATGAGCGGTCCCAGCATGTCCGCCGCCGACGGGCTGAAGATCACCATGTTCGGCCGGGGCGCGCACGGTTCGCAGCCGCAGAACTCCGTCGATCCGGTGGTGATGGCCGCGGCGACCGTGCTGCGCCTGCAGACCGTGGTTTCCCGCGAGGTCGGCGCCGACGAGACCGCGGTGGTCACAGTGGGGGCGCTGCACGCGGGCAGCAAGGAGAACATCATCCCGGAGAAGGCGGAGCTGCTGGTCAACATCCGCTCCTTCGACGAGGAGGTGCGCGGGCGCGTCCTCGAAGCGGTGCACCGCATCGCCCGCGCGGAGGCGGCCGCCTCGGGTGCCCCGCGGGAGCCGGAGTTCGACCCAAGCACCCGGTTCCCGCTGCTGGTCAACGATGCCGACGCCACGGCCCGCACCGCCTCGGCGATGCGCTCGGGGCTCGGTCCGGAGGCGGTGATCACCCTGGACCGCTCCATGGGCAGCGAGGACGTGGGCCTGTTCGGCACCGCGGCCGGGGTGCCGACCTGCTATTGGTTCATCGGCGGCACGGACCCCGCCGAGTACCGGGCCGCGGTCGAGCGCGGCACTGCGGCCCGGGACATCCCGTCGAACCACTCGCCCTTCTTCGCCCCGCAGATCGAGCCGACCTTGAGCACCGGCGTGCGAGCGCTGACCGCAGCGGCGCTGGAGTGGCTGGGCTGACGCGCGTCAGCGGAAGCGGTTACCCGGTGCGCCGCGCGCTCCGGACGCCGAACAGCACCGAGCCGATGACGAGCAGCAGTCCCAGGCCCTGCAGGCCCGGTGAGTCGTCGGCTCCGCCCAGCACGATCCCGGTGACTCCGAGGGCGACGCCGAGGGTGCTGGCGGCGATGGCGGGCAAGTGCTTCATAGGTGCGTCCTCACACGAGAAGTGACGTCGGCGCTCAACAGAGCCTATCGAGCATCGTGCGCATCTTATCGATTTTCGACAGGTCGAGCGGTCGGGGGCGTCCGCGTCTTCGCGGTCAGCCCGCGGGCTCCAGGCTCGCCAGGAGGGTCGCGACCAGAGATTCCGGGTCGGGGTTGGACGGCTCGGCGAAGTGGGCGAAGAACGCCGACTGGAAGCAGGAACCGAGCAGCAGGCTCGCCGCGGCGGCCGGGTCCGCGTGCGGGCCGAGCGCGCCTGCTCGCTGCTCGGCGGCGAGGTAGCGTCAGCGCCTCGCGGACCAGCTGCGGTCCGGCATCGCGCTCGCGCAGGGCGTTGCGATGCGCCTCCAGCAGCGACGGCTCGGAGAACAGCGAGGCGGCGATGGGGAACGTGTCGGCGTAGAAGCCGGTCGCCACCGCGGTGACCTCCACCAGGTTCCGGCGCAGCTCACCGGTTCCCGCGCGGTCGGGCAGCGCCGTCAGCAGCGTCATCAGGTCGTTCGGCGCCCGCTCGGGCAGGACGCCGAGGAACAGGTCGGTCTTGTCCTGGAAGTGCTTGTACAGCGCGGCTTCCGAGAACCCGGCCCCCTTGGCGATCTCCTTGGTGGCGGCCCGGGCCAGCCCGCGCGTGCGCATCACCCGCGCGGCCGCGTCGAGCATCCGGTCGCGAGTGCTCACGAGTTCTCCTTGACAGGTGGGTAAGTGCCCAGTGCACGGCGTCCCGGCGTGCTCGCCGCGAAGCCGACGAGAACCTGCGGCGGTGCGGGCTGAGTCGCACACCTGAAACAGCGGCTGCCGCCGCATTTCTAAAAAGCTCCTAGGGCGCCGCCGACGCGGGGACGCCCCCGAGTGGCGAGGATGCCGATCAGCGCGGCGAGTCCGCCCGGAACGCGCGGCCCGGCCGGACGTGCTGGGGGCGTGAAACGAAAGGCCCCGTTCGGGCGGGGAACGGGTTGTAGGCTCCCGTTCCGTGGATCAGTACAACACCGCTCCCGTCCGGGTGACCATCGGCGACATCGCCTGCACCGGCGAAGAGGTGATCACGCCCTCCGGTCGTGCGCCGATCGCGGGCACGACCTGGACGTTCACCGACATGAGCCGCACCGACCGGACGATCCCGGCGTGGGCGATCGTGCTGACGGTGCTGTTCGTGTGGTTCTGCTTCCTCGGGTTGCTCTTCCTGCTGGTCAAGGAGGAGCGGACCACCGGATGGGCGCAGGTCACCGTTCAAGGGCGCGGGCTGATGCACGTCACGCAGGTGCCGGTCAACACGCCGATGGTCGTCATGGACCTCAACTCCCGGGTCAACTACGCGCGTTCGCTCGCCTTCGGTAGCGGCTGAGCGCGGTCTTCGGCTTCGCGAGAACCGTTGCGGTGCGGGTGCTTCAGCAGCGGATGCCGCGCCAGATCAGTTCGGTGAGATCGGCGGTCTGGGTCTTCCAGTCGCTGTCGGGATCCAGGTAGAACAGGCCCGCGAGGCCGCGCAGAACCGTTTCCGGGGACACGTCCCGGCGGATCGTGCCCGCCTCGGCGTTTGCTTCCAGCAGGCTGGAGATCGCCTCGATCATCCGCTCGTGGGCGCTGGAGGGCAGTTCCGAGCGGCTGGCCGACAGCGCTTTGGCCAGTCCGCGCTTGGTCATCATGTAGTGGGCGAGATGATCGCTGACCCAGACCCGGAAGGCCTGCTCGGGATCGTGCTCGCCGAGGAGCTGCGGGATCACCTCCACCAGGTGGGTGACCTCGCGGTCGTACACGGCGAGGATGAGCTCCTCGGGGGTGGGGAAGTGCCGGTAGACGGTGCCCACGCCCACGCCCGCCTGCTTGGCGATGGCGTTGAACGACACCGCGCCCGAGTTGGCCAGCGAGCTGGCCGCGGCGGTGAGGATGAGTTCGTGGTTGCGCCGGGTGTCCGCGCGCCGGGGACTCACCGAGCCCGTCGTCATCGTCCCTCCCATTGCCGCCGTGTTTCCTGAAATGTAATGCACCGGTCCAACGACCTGGGGCAACCTGGGGTGCAGAACACTCGATTGCCGAGCGGATAGGAATCCGCTACCGTTGCTCTCAGGTCCGAGCGGATGGTTATCCGATCGGTCTCCGGACTTTTCGCTCCCACCACTTTCATGCCGGCGCGACCACGCACCGGCGAGCAGCCGGAAAGAGATCCAGTGGACATCTCACTCGAAATCAACGGCAGTACCGAGAAGATCAACGCCGATCCGGGCGTGACGCTGCTGGACGCGATGCGCGAGCAGCTCGACATCACCGGGCCGAAGAAGGGTTGCGACCGAGGCCAGTGCGGGGCCTGCACCGTGCACGTCGACGGCAAGCCCGTGCTGTCCTGCCTGACCCTGGCCGCCACGGTCACCAAGCCGGTGACCACCGTGGAGGGGCTGGCCGACGGCGAGCGGGTGCACCCGGTGCAGCAGGCCTTCCTCGACCAGGACGCCCTGCAGTGCGGTTTCTGCACCTCCGGGCAGATCATGTCGGCCGTCGCGGCGGTCGAGAAGGACGTCGAGGACGTCCGCGAGTTCATGTCCGGCAACATCTGCCGCTGCTCGGCGTACCCGAACATCGTGGCGGCAGTCGACCAGGCGAGGCAGGCCGATGCGACCCTTTGAGCTCACCGCACCCGAGACGGTCGACACCGCGGTGTCCGCGCCCGGCACGTTCCTGGCCGGTGGCACCACGCTGGTCGACCTGATGAAGCTCGACGTCCTCACCCCGGAGTCGGTGCAGGACATCAACTCGCTCCCGCTGCGGGGCATCGAAACCTCCGGTGAGCTGCGCATCGGCGCTCTCGAGCGGATGGCCGACGTGGCCGAGCACCCGGGCGTGCACCCGGTGATCTCGCGAGCGCTGCTGCTCAGCGCCTCTCAGCAGCTGCGCAACATGGCCAGCATCGGCGGCAACCTGTTGCAGCGCACCCGCTGCACGTACTTCCGCGACACGGCGATGCCGTGCAACCGGCGCGAGCCGGGCAGCGGCTGCTCGGCCATCGACGGCGCCAACCGGATGCACGCGATCCTGGGCACCAGCGACTCCTGCGTGGCCACCCACGCCAGCGACCTCGCGGTCGCGCTGGTGGCGCTGGACGCCGAGGTCCGGCTGGTCGGCGAGTCCGGGGAGCGCACCGTCGCGCTGACCGACTTCTACCGGCGGCCGGGGGAGACGCCCGAGGTCGAGCACGAGCTGCGCGACGGTGAGCTGATCAGCGAGGTCGTCGTGCCGGAGCTGGACTTCGCGGCCAACTCCACCTACGTCAAGGTGCGCGACCGGCAGTCCTACGAGTTCGCGCTGACCTCGGCCGCGGCCGCCCTCGACGTGCGCGACGGGGTGGTCGCCGACGTCCGGCTGGCGGCGGGTGGCGTGGCCACCGTGCCGTGGCGGCTGAGCGCCGTCGAGGACGCGTTGCGCGGCGGGCCCGCTACGACCGAGGCGTTCGAGGCCGCGGCCGAACGGGCCGTCGAGGACGCGAAGCCGCTGGCGCACAACGGCTTCAAGGTGTCCCTGCTGAAGCGGACCATCGTTCGCGCTCTGCTCGAACTCACCGAAGGGAGCGGCCAGTGACTGCACGGCTGGACGGACCGTTGAAGGTCACCGGGCGGGCCAAGTACGGGGCGGACCACAACCTGCCCGGCACGGTCTACGGCTTCCTGGTGCTCAGCACCATCGCCAACGGCGAGGTCGAGGCCATGGACGTCACCGCGGCCAAGGCCGCACCGGGTGTGCTCGGCGTGTACACGCCGTTCGACTCCTTCGACCTCAAGACCCCGCAGTCGCCGGTGCTGGGGGAGACCTGGGTTCCGCTGCAGGACCGCGCGGTCGCCTTCTGGGGTCAGCCGATCGGCTTCGTGGTGGCCGAGACCTTCGAGCAGGCCCGCTACGCGGCCGGTCTGGTCGAGGTCACCTACCTGGAACGGCCCGCGCTGACCTCGTTCGAGGAGGGCCTGGACGCCGCCGAGCCCTCCCCGCGCGAGGACGAGGTGGTCCTCGCCGACGGCGTCGAGTCCATCGAGGACGCGATCGCGAGCAGCCCGGTGGTCGTCGACGCGACCTACCGGACGGCGGCCCAGAACCACGCTGCGATGGAGCCGCATTCGGCGGTGGCGGTGTGGGAGGACGGCGAGCTGACCGTCCACAGCGGCAGCCAGTCCTCCAGCATGCAGGCCAACGAGCTGGCCACCGCGCTGGACGTGGACGTCTCGAAGGTGCACGCGGTCAACCCGTACGTCGGGGGCGCTTTCGGCGGCAAGGGCCGCACCGCCACGCCCGCCTTCCTGGCCGCGGCGGCGGCCCGGCTGCTGGACCGGCCGGTCAAGGCAGCGCTGACCCGCGAGCAGGTCTTCACCGCCACGGCCGGTCGCGCCGCGACGCGGCAGAGCATCACGCTCGGTGCCGAGCGCGACGGCACGCTCATCGCGCTGCGGCACGACTCCGTGTGCACCACCGATATCGACCGCTCCTTCGTGGAACCGACCTCGCACGCGACCTCCGCGGAGTGGTACGCGACGCCGAACCTGGCCGTGAGCCAGAAGATCATGCCGCTGAACGTCCCGAAGACCACGTTCATGCGGGCGCCCGGGGAAGCTCCCGGTTCGTTCGCGCTGGAGAGCGCGATCGACGAGCTCGCCGTGGAACTGGGCGTGGACCCGATCGAACTGCGGCGGCGCAACAACTCCGCCGCCCCGCCCGGCAAGGACCTGCAGTGGTCCAGCAAGCACCTCGACGAGTGCTTTTCCCTCGGTGCGCGGGAGTTCGGCTGGGCCGACCGCGCGCCGAGCGGGCGCACCGAGGGCGACTGGCAGGTCGGCATGGGCGTGGCGACCGCGATGTTCCCCGCGCTGCGCTTCCCGGCTCAGGTGGAGATCCGGCTCGGCGACGACGACACCGCGGTGGTGTCCACCAGCGGCGCCGACCCGGGGACCGGGCTGCTGACCGTGATGGCCATGGTCGGTGCGGAGTCCCTCGACATCCCGCCGGAGCGCGTCACGCCGCGGCTGGGTGACTCGGCCTTCCCGGAGGGCGGCATGTCCGGTGGCTCGACCGGTACGGCCAGCACCAGCACCGCGATCATGGCAGCGGCCACCGAGGCGACCGACGCGCTGCTCGCACTGGCCACGCGGCCGGGTGCGCCGTTCGCGGGCGAGGAGGTCAGCTACGCCGACGGCAGGATCTTCGGCGAGGAGGGCCGCACCATGGCCTTCGGCGAACTGCTGCGGGAGCTGGGACGCGAATCGCTGACGGTGACCGGGTCCTCGGCGCCCGGCGAGGAGCTGACCAAGCACTCGTTCAGCTCCTTCGGTGCGCAGTTCGTCGAGGTCAAGGTGCACAGGTGGACTCGCGAGATCCGGGTGTCCCGGATGCTCGGCGTGTTCGACTCCGGCCGGATCATCAACCCGCAGCCGGCTCGCAGCCAGGCCGTGGGCGGGATGATCTGGGGGCTGTCGGCCGCGCTGCACGAGGAGCTGGCGATCGAGGACAGCGGCCGCACCGCCAACGGCGACCTCGCGAGCTACCTGGTCCCGGTCAACGCCGACATCCCCGATGTCGACGTCCACTTCGTCAACTACCCGGACACCCTGCACAACTCCGTGGGCGCCAAGGGGCTCGGCGAGATCGGCACGGTGGGCGTCGCGGCGGCGGTGGCCAACGCGGTCTACAACGCCACCGGAATCCGAGTCCGCAAAACCCCGATCACCATCGAGGACCTCCTCGACTGACCCCACCCGTTCCGCACCCCGAATTCCCTGGAAATCGGGGTGCGGAATTCCCTGGAATTCGGGGTCGCGTTTGCGAGGGAACTTGGGTGAGTGTCGCTGGATCGGGGGTTGATCAGCCTCCGTTGAGGTGACTTGCGGAAGCCTGCGCCCGAGTTGTGGCGTCGTATGGGACATGAAGGGGCTTCTTCGCGCGCCGGGGCGGCCGACCTCGGTGCTGCTGATCGCGGTACTGGCCGGACCGACCATCGCGTGGTGCCGGTACGTCGTCGACGCGCTCGCGGGATGCGCGGGCGGGTACGGCAACCACCGGGTCTCCGGTGACGTCACCCCGGCCGGGTGCCTGCTGTCCGTGTCGGGGGAGCCGGTGTACCGGCTTCCGTGGCTGGCGGATTTCGTGGCCGCGGCGAGCCTGCTGGTCGCGTTGCTCGCGGTGGTCGTCGTGCTGTGCTGGCCGCTGCGGAGCGCGGTGCGGCCGGTGCTGGCGCTGCTGCCGTTGCCGCTGCTGCTGTCCGCCGTCGTGCTGATGCGCTACAAGAGCTGGGGCCCACCCGGGAAGGCCCACATGACCTCGGGTTTCCTGGCCCACGTAGCGGTGCGGCCGCAAACGGCGGGCAGCGACGCGCCGGCCCGCGCCGTCGAGGTCGCCGATGCCGGTTGGCGAGTGGTCATGCCCGGGGCGGGAATCCTGGTTCCCGCCCCGGGACTCATCTGGTACCTCGTGGCCTGCTTCGGCGTCCTGCTGGCAGCGCTGGTGGTCGTGGTCGTGTGGCGGGCCCGTCCCCGCCGCGCGCCCGCGGGCGATACGCGCCGGAGGAGTCCGCGAGCCGCCGGTTCGCCGCGCTGATCGGCGTCGCGGCCGCCCCGCATCCCGGGCATCCCCTCGTGAAACCCTATGAATACGTAGCAAATCTTCCGAACACGCCTGGAAATCGCTATATTGACCGCGTTTGTGCATACGTAGGCAAAGGCGCGGGAGTGGATATGGTGGTCTCTAGAAGATCGTTCGTGCTCGGTACCGGCGCGGCGCTGGCGGGGATGACGGTCCTGCCCTCGCTGTCGTTCGCCGCGGTTGGCAAGGGGTCCTGGCTGGACGACGCGGTCCTCTACGAGCTCTACCCGCAGAGCTTCGCCGACACCGATGGCGACGGGATCGGTGATCTGAACGGGGCCATCGACCGCCTCGACTACCTGCAGTGGCTCGGCGTCAACACGATCTGGATGAACCCGATCTTCCCGTCGCCGTTCACCGACGCGGGCTACGACATCGCCGACTACACGTCGGTGCACCCGCGCTACGGCACCGAGGACGACGTCGTGCGGCTGGTCTCCGAGGCCCGCAAGCGCGGCATCCGGGTGCTGTTCGACCTGGTCGCGGGGCACAGCTCGGATCAGCACCCGTGGTTCCTGCAGTCGCTGCAGGACGATGCCGACCACCGCTACATCTGGGCGACGCCCGATCAGCTTCCCCCGGACGGAAGCCTGCCGGAGTCCTTCGTCGCCTCGCCGGGGCCGCGCGCGGGCGCGTTCATGAAGAACTACTACGAGACCCAGCCGGCCATCAACTACGGCTACGGCCGGATGAACCCGGACGAGCCCTGGCGGCAGCCGGTCGATGCCGAAGGTCCGCAGCGCAACCGCGCTGCGATGCGCGAGGTGATGGACCACTGGCTCAATCTGGGCATCTCCGGGTTCCGCTGCGACCTGGCCGCGACCCTGGTCAAGGACGACCCCGAGTGGGTGGAAACGCGCAAGCTGTGGGGCGAGATGCGGGAGTGGCTGGACGCCAATCATCCCGACGCGCTGCTCATCGCGGAGTGGGGCGATCCGGCGACCTCGGTTCCGGCGGGCTTCTCCGGCGACTTCTTCCTGCCGGTCAACGGACCCGGTGACGGGGCGGCGTGGAAGTCGCTGTGGCAGGAGAACCCGTACTTCTCGGCCGAGGGCACGGGCACCGCGAAGATCTTCGTCGACGCCTGGCAGCAGGCTCGTGAGGCCATCGGAGACCAGGGTGGCCGCACCTTGCTGATCTCGGCGAACCACGATGGCGCGACCCGCCTGAACAACGGCGTGCGCTCGCCGGAGGAGATCCCCGCGGCGTTCACCTTCCTGCTGACCTGGCCGTCGGTGCCGACGCTGTACTACGGCGAGGAGATCGGCATGCGGATGGTCGAAGGTCTGCCGGACGTCGAGGGCAGCAAGGGACGCCAGCGCAACCGCACCCCGATGCAGTGGAGCGACGGCCCCAACGCGGGGTTCTCGACGGCCGATCCGGAGGACCTCTACATCCCGATCGACCCGGACCCGAACCGCCCGACGGTGCAGGCCCAGCTCGAGGACGAGGGCTCGCTGCTGCACTTCGTGCGTCGCCTGCTGAAGCTGCGCGAGAAGCACCCGGAACTCGGCACCTCGGGCGACGTGCGGGTGTTCCACGACGGGTATCCGCTGACCTACCTGCGCGGTGACCGATTCCTGGTCGCGGTCAACCCGAGCCGCGAGAAGGTCTCGGTCGGCATCGACGACGACCGCCTCGCCGGTGCGACACCGGTGATCGACGGAGGGGTCCAGGTCAACGAATCCGGTCTCACCGTCCCCGGATTCGGATTCGCGGTCTTCGACCTGCGCTAGGAACCGACAGTCGCGGATCCCGGAGCCGAGCGGCGTCCGAGGTTCCGCCCCCGCACCGCCGCGCGAACCCGAACTGGAACAGCTCCTAGGTCTGCGCCGTCTCGGCGACCTGCTCGGCCGATTCCCACCGCAGCAGGTCGCCGGGCTGGCACCGCAGCACCTCGCAGAGCGCTTCCAGGGTGGTGAACCGAACCGCCTTGGCGCGGCCGTTCTTCAGCACCGCCAGGTTGGCGGGAGTGATGCCGACCCGCTCGGCCAGTTCACCGGCGGACATCTTGCGCTTGGCCAGCATCACGTCGATGTCCACGACGATCGGCATCAGATCACGTCTTTCAGCTCGTCCTGCAGTTGGGCGGCCTCGGCGTCGCGCGCCACGGCCTGCGCCAGCAGCATCCGCAGCACCAGCACGATCAGCGCCATCCCCAGGATGGCCACCACGACGCCGCAGATCAGCAGCACCACCCCCGGCGCCACGGCCTCGCCGGGCGCGAGCAGGCACGCGAGCGCGAAGACCAGCGCCGCGGCGCACACCAGCGCCCCGATGACCACGTGAACGTATCGAAAAGCGCCGTGCGAGAACACGGTTGCGCGCCGGACCATGCTCACCAGCCGCCACACGCACACGAGGATCACCTGGCAGCACACGACGCCCAGCACGATGATCGTCAGCAGCGGCGTCTTCAACCAGGCGTGCTCCGCGTTGAGCTCGTTCAAGTCGGCCGCCAGCAGCGGCACCATCACGGCCTGCAGGAACACCGATCCACCGAGCAGCATCACGAGCACCACCCGCAACGCCCACACCGCCCACGACCCCATCGCAACTCCTCTATCGACCAACGATGCAAAACTATCGAAAAACGATAAGGCATGCCAGTCGCTGAGGATGTGGCGGGTCATCCGCCGGTGCGACGGCTGCGGAAGTGCGCCGCCTTGACCCGGTTCTGGCAGGCGGTGGAGCAGAAGCGGCGGGTTCCGTTGCGCGAGGTGTCGAGGTACACGCGGTCGCAGGCCGGGGCCGAGCACACGCCCAGGCGATCGGCCGACGGGTTGCCCAGGACGATGGCCAGCGCGGTGGCCATCGGCGCTTCCCAGCTGCGGGCGTAGTCGGCGTCGAGGGCGTGGAAGTGCACGTGCCACACGCCGCCATCGTGGTTGGACAGCACTGGCGCTGCCTCGGTGGTGCGCAGGAGTTCGTTGACGTGCTCGCAGGCGGCGTTCATGTCCCCGGCGTCGAGATGGGTGAACACCGCGCGCAGCCGGGTGGCGACCTCGGCCAGCGCTCGCGCCTCCTCGTCGGTGGGGCGGCGGGCGCCGGTTCGCGAGCCGGTCAGCAGCGCTTCGTGTGCCCGGTCCGCGAGTTCTTCCGGCGCGGGCGCGTAGTCCCGGCCGCGGGCCTGTCCAGGGGTGAGCGCGTTGACGAGGGCCACTGCGGCGGAGACGACTCCGTTCGTGTGGCTGTCGAATTCCACTTGACCAGTTACCTGCTCTCGCTCCAGGGTTCGTAACTGTCATCATAAATATAGACAGTTACGGAGTCGCCATGTCCGTCCTCGATCGTGAACGTGCCCGGTATTGGCTCGACCGCTGGGATGCTCAGCAGGAGCGCTACGTCGCAGACCGCGAGGAGCGGTTCGCGGTGATCATCGACGTCGTCCGGGAGACCGTTGGCGTGCAACCATCCGTGCTCGATCTCGGCTGCGGACCGGGTTCGCTGGGGGCGCGACTGCGCGAAACGCTTCCGGGCGCGCGGGTCGTCGGTCTGGACGCCGACCCGTTGCTCATGGGCCTCGGGCGTGCGCGTTACCCCGAGCTCGAGTTCGTCGATGCCGACCTCGCGGATCCTTCCTGGTCGAGCAGGGTTCCGGGAACCGTCGACGCCGCGGTGTCCACCACCGCGCTGCACTGGCTCGGGCCGTCGGCTCTCGAAGGGCTCTACGCGCGGCTGGCCAGCCTGATCCGTCCCGGTGGCGTCTTCGTCAACGGTGACCACCTGCACTCCGAATCGCCTCGGCTGGACGCGCTCGCCGGCAAGATCCGCGCCTCCCGCGAGATCCGAGCCGGTGTGACGGGCAATGAGGGCTGGCGGGAGTGGTGGGGAGCCGTGCGCGCCGACCCGGAGCTCTCGCCGCTGTTCGGCCAATGTTCCGAGCGCGCCATGCCGCACGGCGGCGACAACGGCCTCTCCGTCGCCGAGCACGTCGACCTCCTCCGCGATGCCGGGTTCGCCGAAGCAGGGCCGCTCTGGCAATCCGGCGACGACACCGTGCTCGTCGCGCTGCGCTGAACCCGTCCTGTCACATTCTCCGACGGCCGTCCGTCCCGGTCGTTGATGCATCGTCGTCGGGAGGGGTCGTCTTGAGACCGGAGATCGTGATCATCGGAGCCGGGTACGCGGGCGTGAGCGCCGCGAAGCGGCTGGACCGGGCAGGGCTGGCTTGCACGCTGATCGGGCCGCGCGACGAGTTCGTCGAGCGGATCCGGCTGCACCAGCTGTTGGCGGGGAACCACCCCGCGACCACGCCGCTGGCCGATCTGCTGCCCGCGCGAACGAGTCACGTGCGGGGGACAGCCGTGGCGATCGACGTCGCGCGGCGGGTGGTGGCGCTGCGCGACGGGGGAGAGGTCGGTTACGACTACCTGATCTACGCGGTGGGCAGTCACAGCGGCCTGGACGTGATCGCCGGAGCCGCCGAGCACGCGGTGACCGTCGGCGACCTGGACGGTGCGGTCCTGGCGCGGGAGCGGTTGGACCGGTTGCCCGCGGACGCGTCGATCACCGTCGTGGGCGGCGGGCTCACCGGCATCGAGGTCGCCGCGGAGCTCGCCGAGCAGGGCGAGCACGCCGTCCGGCTGGTCACGGACGGGCGGATCGCGGAGACTGTCGGCGCGAAGGGACGCGCCTACATCCGCGACGTGCTCACCGGGCTCGGCGTCCGGGTCCTCGAGGCAACGCCGGTCGAGGAGATCCAGGAGGGCAAGGTCGTGCTGGCCGACGGGCGCGCGCTCGACAGCGACCTGTCGGTGCTGACCGCGACCCTGCGGATGCCCGCGCTGGCAGCTGATAGCGGCCTGGCCACCTCGGCCGACGGTGCGCTGAGCGTGCACCCGACCTTGGTCAGCACCAGCGCTCCCGAGATCGTCGGGGCCGGTGACGCGGCGGCCGTCGCCGGCCGTCCGGTGCGGATGAGCTGCCAGTCCGCGTGTCCGCTGGGCATGCACGCCGCGGAGACGGTGCTGCACCTGGCGGACGGGACCGAGCCCAAGCCCGTTTCGCCGAAGTTCGTCAGCCAGTGCATCAGCCTGGGGCGGCGCTCGGGTCTGCTGCAGCACACCCGCTTCGACGACACGCCGACGGCGTTGACCGTGACCGGAAAGCTCGGCGCCCGGTTCAAGGAGCGGATCTGCGCCTCCACGACCGGGATCGCGTTGAACCCGCGGACCAAGTGGTTCCGGGTCAGTTGGAACTGATGTCGGCCCCGTAGACGTGATCGATCGACATGGTGATGAGGATCCGCCGCTCGGCGACCATCGCCGAGCGGTACTCCTCCCAGTCCGGGTGTTCGCCCGCCGCCCTGCGGAAGTAGTCCACCAGCGCCTGGATCTCGGAGCCGTGCGGATCATCGCTCGGCCCGGTGATCATGGCGACGCCCTCGGCCGTGGCCCAGGCGCGCCCGTCGGTGCGGGTGACCTCCAGGGTCGCGCGCGGATCCCGGCGAAGGTTGCGGGCCTTGGCCAGGCCCTCGCGGGTGGAGATCAGGATGTCGCCGGTTCCCGGATCGAAGAACGGGCGCACCGGTGACATCTGCGGACGTCCATCGGACTTGATGGTGGCGAGCACGCCCAGCGTGCTCTCGGCGAGCAGCGCGTGCGGATCGAACGAAGTCATGCCCCGATTCTGGGTCCGGTGGCGGCTGCGCGGGTCAGGGTTCGACCAACACTTTCAGGGCCTTTCGATCGGCCATCTCCCGATAGCCGGTGGGCACCTCGTCCAGATCCACCGTGCGGTCGAAGACCTTGCCGGGCTCGATCTCGCCCTCCAGCACGTCGGGCAGCAGCTCCTCGATGTAGGCGCGGGCGGGTGCGACGCCTCCGGTGAGGGTGATGTTGCGGAAGAACATCTTCTCCACGCCCATCGGCCCCTCCTCGTACTGCGGTACGCCGACGCGGCTGACCGTGCCGCCCTCCCGGGCGACGCCGAGGGCCATCTCCAGCGCGGGTTTGGTCCCGACGCACTCCAGCACCCGGTGCGTGCCGTCCCCGCCGGTGAGGTCGCGGACCTTCGCGATGCCCTCCTCGCCGCGCTCGGGAACCACCTCCGTGGCGCCGAATTCGCGTCCGAGTTCGGTGCGTCCCTGGTGGCGTCCCATCAGGACGATCCGCTCGGCGCCCAGCCGCCGGGCCGCCAGCACCGCGGACAGGCCGACCGCGCCGTCGCCGATCACGGTCACGCTCGTGCGCTCGTCGACCCCGGCGGTGACCGCGCAGTGGTGGCCGGTCGGGAACACGTCCGACAGGGTCAGCAGGGAGGGCAGCAGCGCCGAGTCCTCGCCGACGGGCAGCTTCACCAGCGTTCCGGAGGCCTGCGGCACCCGCACCGCCTCGCCCTGGCCGCCGTCGACCCCGTCCTGGCCCCAGCCGCCGCCGTGCCTGCAGGACGTCTGCAGTCCTTCGGCGCAGAAGTCGCACGTGTTGTCGGCCCAGACGAACGGCGCTACCACCAGGTCGCCCGGCGCGATCCCGGAGACCTCCGGGCCGACCTCCTCGACCACGCCGAGGAATTCGTGCCCGATCCGATCGCCCCGCTCGGTGGCCGGGCGGGAACCGTAGGGCCACAGGTCGCTGCCGCAGACGCAGCTGCGCACGACCCGCACGATCGCGTCGGTGCGCTCCCGCAGCTCCGGGTCCGGTACCTCCTCGACCCGCACATCGCCGGCACCGTAGATCAACGTCGCGCGCATCGGTTCCCGCTTCCCCTCGCAGGCGGGTGCTGTCGAACCACAGCATGGGGTCGGGTGGCGGGGCCGGCAACTTCGTCGAGGCGGGCGTCCCCGCGGCCGGGGACGCCCGCCACCCGGTCATACCGACGCGGTCGCCAGGTAGCGCTGGCGGTGGTGCTCCTCGTAGTGGTCCTGCTTGCGGGCGCACAGCAGCTGCGTCAGGCAGATGACGCCGCGAACCCGGGCCGGGTCCTCGCGATCGACCACCGGCAGCCGGGTCAGATCGTTGACCGCGAGAGCGTCGGCCGCGGTGCTGAGCGTGTCGTCCGGGTGGACCGGCGCGGGGACGGCGGTCGTCGCCGCGCTGACCGTCTCGCCGGTGCAGGACAGCAGCGCCTCGCGCGTGGTCATGCCGATGAGCTCGCCTTCATCCACGACCGGGTAGACCTCGCCATCGCGGGTGTCCTCGCGGGCCTCCTCGATCGCCCGGCCTGCGGAGAGCACCACCGGATCGCTCGTCATCACCTCGTGTACGAAGAAGGTCTCGAGCGGGTCGGTGGTGTACTCGCGGGTGAGGTGCAGGCGGCGCCGGGCCAGCTTCTCGGTGAGGATCGATCGCTTCAGCAGCAGCACCGAGACCCCGTAGGCCACGACCGAAGCGACCGTCAGCGGAACCAGGCACGGCCACGCGTGCGTGAGCTCGAGGGTGAACACGATGCCGGTCAGCGGGCAGCGCATGACGCCGCCGACCACGGCGGCGAGTCCGCACATCGCCCAGAACCCCGGGAAGACCTGCGGCAGCATCAGTCCCTCGGCGGCCCCGAGCGCGGAGCCGAGCAGGAAGACCGGTGCCAGCACGCCCGCCGAGGTTCCCGAGCCCAGCGACATCGCCCAGATCAGCGTTTTGACGGTGAGGATGCCGAAGATGAGCGCGATGGTCGCGTGCCCGGTCAGCATCGCGTCGATGACGTCGTAGCCCACGCCCAGGGCGCGCGGTTCGATGAGCCCGCCGACACCGATGATCACGCCACCGATCGCGGGCCACCACATCCAGTGGAACGGCAGCTTGGCGAAGGCGTCCTCGGAGCGGTAGACCAGCCAGGTCGCCACGATCGCGAACAGGCCGCCGGTAACGCCGGTGACGATCGCCAGCAGGACCGCCGTGTTGTCCGGTGCCACCGGCACCCGCACGGGGAACAGCGGGTCGGTACCCAGCAGGAATCCGCGGACGACGGTGCTCACCACGACCGAGACGGTGACCGGGATGAAGCTGCGCGGCTTCCACTCGAACAGCAGCAGCTCGACGGCGAGCAGGATCGAGGCCAGCGGTGCGTTGAACACCGCGGTCATGCCGCCCGCGGCGCCCGCGACGAGCAGCGTCTTGCGCTCGTTGGAGCTGAGCTTGAGCAGCTGCGAGAGCACCGAGCCGAGCGCGCCACCGGTCATGATGATCGGGCCCTCGGCACCGAACGGGCCACCGGTGCCCAGCGCCACGGCCGAGGAGACCGGCTTGAGGACCGCGACCCGGGGTTGCACCCGGCTCTGGCCCGCCACGATGGCTTCCAGCGCCTCGGGCATGCCGTGACCGCGGATCCTCTCCGATCCGTAGCGGGCCATCAGACCGATGACCAGCCCGCCGAGAATCGGGGCGGAGAGGATCAGCCACCACGGATGGTGCTGGGCGCCGGGTGCGATGAGGTCGGTGGCCAGGCGTTGGTAGAAGACCAGGTTCGTGATCAACCCGATCAGCTTGAGCAGGGCGTAGGCGGCGAGCGAGGAGGCGATGCCGACCGGTATTGCCAGCGCGGCGATCATCAGTGCTCGTGGTCTTAGCGTGAAGTCTCCCAAGTGCGACGCCTTTATTTGCATAACGCAACAGTAAATCTGCGCACCACATCGTGTTAAGGATGACGTGGGTGGATTCACCTGATTTGCGTGGTGCAACTGTTCGGGTGAGAGGTCGTCGATAGGATGGCGGACAATGGAAGATAATTCGCAAAGCGCGCGAAACGGATCCGACGTCGGGACCGACGAAGCGCTCGCCGTGATGCGTGCGATGGTCTGGATCGCGGATTCGACGGTTTCCGAGGTCACCGCGCAGCTGACCCTCACGCAGTTCCGCGCGTTGGTCATCATCGCCGAGGCGAAGCCGCCGGTGATCATGGGCCGTGTTGCCGACGACCTGGCGATGAACCCCTCGTCGGTCACGCGCGCGTGCGATCGACTCGTGCAGCTCGAACTCGTGCAGCGCGCCCGGAACCCGCTGAACCGGCGGGAAACGCTGCTCGCGCCCACGGCCAACGGGCGCGAGATCGTTGCGCGCGTCAATCGTCAGCGCCGGGAGATGCTGGCCGACGTGCTCCAGCGGATGAGCCCGGCGGATCGCTCCGCCGCGATGGCCGTCTTCGCCCGCTTCGCCGAGGCGGCGAGCCCGACCGAGGACTAGGAGCTGGGAGCTGGCCGCTCGGAAACTGCGGGACCGGCTCGGCAGGCCGCAACCCCGCGTCCCGAGCGTGACAGTTTTGCCTAAAACTGTCCGGACAAAACGGACCGCGCTGGCGGAACGGGGTTAGGCGTTGCCGGGGGAGATGAGCCCGGTTTCGTAGGCCAGCGCGACGAGCTGGGAGCGATCGCGGGCGCCGAGCTTGGTCAGCAGCCTGCTGACGTGCGTGCGAGCCGTGGCCGGGCTCATGTGCAGGCTCTCGGCGATCTCGCCGTTGGACAGCCCGGCTCCGACCTCGGCCAGCACCTCGCGTTCGCGCCCGGTGAGCACCTCGAGCCGCTCTGCCCTGCCCGGAGCTGGCCCCTCGGCCGCCGCGCGCATCACGCGCCGGGTCACGGCCGGCGACAGCAACGCGTCGCCGCCCGCGACGATGCGCACCGCGGCGCGCAGGTCGTCCGGGCCGGTGTCCTTGAGCAGGAAACCCGCCGCCCCGGCGCGGATCGCCTTCAGGACGTTCTCGTCGGTGTCGAACGTGGTGAGCACGACGACTTGCACCAGCCGCAGCCGCGAATCGGCGACGATCCGGCTCGTGGCCTCCAAGCCGTCGCCGCCGGGCATGCGGATGTCCATCAGCACCACGTCGGGACGTTCGCGGACGGCGCCGTCGAATCCCGCGCGTCCGTCATCGGCCTCGCCGACGACGGTGATGTCCTCTGCGCGCTCCAGCAGAGCGCGGAGACCCTCGCGGACCAGCGGCTGATCGTCGACGAGCAGCACCCGGATCATGCGGGCGCCTGCATCGGTACTCGGGCCTCGACCACGAATCCCTCCCCAGGATGAGTGGTGATGGACAGCTCGCCGCCGAGCAGCGCGAGGCGTTCCCGCATCCCGGCGAGGCCCCAACCCGATCCACCTTCGCCCGGACGCGCGCCTCGGCCGTCGTCGGTCACCCGCACCAGCACGGCCTCCGCACCGTAGTCGAGCTCGATGAGCACGCCATCGGCGTGCGCGTGTCGCAGAACGTTGCTCAGCGACTCCTGCACCACGCGGTAGGCGGTCACATCGGAGATCGCCGCGGGCGTTCCGGACCCGGAGGTGCGCACGCGCACGTCCAAACCGACCGACCGCGCGGGCTCGGTGAGCCGGTCGAGCTGGTCGAGGCCGGGCGTGTCCTCGGCGTCGCCATCGGGTGCGCGCAGGGCGTTTAGCGTCGCCCGCAGCTCGCGGCTCGCGTCGCGGCAGGCGGTGCGGACCGCGGTCAGCGAGCGCTCGGCGGTGTCGGCGTCCTCGCGCAGCGACTCCCTGGCCACGTCGGCGTGCAGGGAGATCACCGACACCGTGTGCGCCAGGAGATCGTGCAGATCGCGCGCGATGCGCACCCGCTCCTGCTCGACCCGGCGCGCCGCCTCGCGTTCGCGCTCCAGTTCCGCGGCGGCGGCCTGGTTGTCCAGCTCGGAGCGCCAGCCGCGCCGCGACCGGACGCTGTCTCCGAGCGCGACGACCGCGGTCATCAGCGCGGCAGCGGTCGGGACCTCGAGCCCCAGCACGAGGGCAAGGTCGTCGCCCTGGGCGATCCGCACCGCCGTCGAGATGATCAGCAGCGCGAGCGCCGTGGCACCGGCCCAGTAGGCGCGGCCGAGTTCGGCCGCCGAGTACAGCGCCGCAGCGACCGGCACGGCCAGCCCGATCGGCGGGTAACCGAGCGCGTAGTACGCGAGCAGCGCCACGGCGGTGGCGATCAGAACGGCGACCGGCCGGCTCCGGCGCAGCAGCATGAGCGCGCCGAAGAAGACCGCGAACGCGTAGGCCCCCGGGCCGACGCGGGCGACATCGCCACCCACGTTGGCGGTGATCGCCGCGCACACCACGATCAGCACCAGTGCGCCGAGCCCGAGGTCGGTCGCTCGTTCGGTCCGATTCCGCATCATCGTGAACTCATTCTTGCCAGAGACCACGCCACGGCGCCGGTCACCGCGCCGACGAGCGCCCCGGTGACCAGACTGCTGATGAACGCGAAGGCCCGCAGCAGCAACGCCTCGGCGACGGGCGGGAGCGCTCCGGCGAGGTTGCCGCCGAGCTCCGGCGGGTCGCCCGCGAACGCCGCGGTCCACAGGATCTGGTGCGTGACGCCGAGCAGGACCCCGTGGACGAGCCCGACCATGAGCAGGGCCGAGAACGGCGCGCGCACGCGCTTCCAGAGCACGACCGCCACCCAGACGACCAGCGGGACGAACATCAGCAGCCCGTTGACCAGCGCCCCGACCGGCCCGAGGTCGTGCGCGATGACCCTGGGCACGCCCAGCGCGGCCAGGCCCAGGATCCACAGCGGGGAGAGTTCGGGTCTCCGCGGCACGATCACACCTCCGAGTTCCGCAGCTGGTGCCGGTGCAGGCGCAGCAGGGCGACGAAGCCCAGCGTCGCGGTGACCGCGCTGAACCCGAGGCGGAACCAGTGCCCGGTTGCGAACTCGAACGCGGTCCGCCGCAGGATCTCCACCGAGTGCACGGCCGCGCCCTCGTCGAACATGATCGTGTTGCGCGGCCAGAAGAACAGCGCGGAGAACAGGAACTCGCCGAACAGCAGCGAAGCCAGGCTGGCCACCTGCCACCACCGCGCGGAACGCACCCGCCACAGCAGCACCGCGCAGGCCAGCGCCGCGAGCACGGTGACAGCGCCCATCGGCGGGAAGAAATCGGCGGGTCCGGTCACGGCGAAGAACTCCACCGACTCGGCCAGCGAGCGCGGCGGGTCGTGGAAGACGTTGGGGTAGATGACGATCGTCTCCACCGCGATACCGCCGAAGGCCACCATGGCGATCCAGACGTACGCGGCCGAGACGATCAGGGGGAACCTCCGCATGGATGACCCCTCGATCGGAAGAGGAATGCGACACCGAGAACGCTAGGCCGCCCGGACCCGCAGCCACATCCATCGACGCTCGCGCACCGCGTACGCGTCTGGACGTACGCGGGCGGAGGCGATGATGGTCTCCGTTCCGCGGGCTCTGGGGCGTGCGGGGAAGCTCTCACCGGTCGAGGGCCGCTTTCTCCCACCGGATGGTGGCCGGGGGTGACAGGAAGGTTCCCTTCCTCGAAAAGCTCCGCTCGCGGGCGACGGGCTCGGGAACCTCTCGTTCAAAGCGGGGACGGCCGCGGGAGGCGTTGCCGCATACGATCAGCACGTGGACGACGCTGACCTGATGCACCTGCGGCGCTGCGTCGAGCTGGCCACCGAGGCGCTCGAGGCGGGCGATGAGCCGTTCGGTTCGGTGCTGGTGGGGCCGGACGGTTTCGCGCTCGCCGAGGACCGCAACCGGGTGGCCGGTGGCGACCCGACCCGCCACCCGGAGTTCGCGCTGGCCCGCTGGGCGGCCGAGAACTTGGCGCCCGGGGAGCGGGCGAGTGCGACCGTCTGCACCTCCGGTGAGCACTGCCCGATGTGCGCGGCCGCGCACGCCTGGGTCGGGCTCGGCCGCATCGTTTACGCGACCTCCTCGGCGCAGCTCGCCGGCTGGTTGGGCGAGCTGGGGGCGCCGGCCGCGCCGGTCCGCGCCCTGCCGATCACCGAGGTGGCCCCGGACGTGGTGGTCGAGGGGCCGGTGCCGGAGTTCGCCGACGAGGTGCGCGAACTGCACCGGCGGCTGCACGCGCCGCGCTGAGCTCGGGGGCGAGGCCCCGCACAACAGAGGAGTCCCCGAACGCCGGGCGCTCGGGGACTCCTCTCGGTCGCGCGTCAGCCGCCGTTGCGGACGGCCTGCTCGATCCGCTTGCCGATGTCCTCGTCGATGTTGCGCCAGTACTCGAAGGCGCGCTGCTGGATCGGCTCGGTGACGCCGTCCAGGAGATGCCCGGCGACGTTGGAGACCAGCCTGGCCCGGGACGCGTCGTCCAGCACCTCGCGCACCATCGTGCCCGCCTGACCGAAGTCATCGTCGTCGCGGCGCTTGGTGTAGGCGGCGTGCACCATCTCGCCGCTGGTCTGCCAGCCCGCCGGTTCGCCGTAGCGGGCGGTGTCGGCTTCCGGGCCGCCGTAGGAGTTCGGCGCGTAGACCGGGTCCGCGACCTTCTGGACCCGCATCGCGCCGTCCTTGCTGTAGCTGTGCACCGGGCACTGGGCCGAGTTCACCGGGATCTGCTTGTAGTTGCCGCCGAGTCGGGCGCGGTGCGCGTCGGCGTAGGAGAACAGTCGGGCCAGCAGCATCTTGTCCGGGCTGGGACCGATGCCGGGGACCAGGTTGTTCGGCTCGAACGCGGCCTGCTCGATCTCGGTGTGGTGGTCGGTGGGATTGCGGTCCAGCGTGAGCTTGCCGACCTCGATGAGCGGGTAGTCGCCGTGCGGCCACACCTTGGTCAGGTCGAACGGGTTGAACCGGTAGTTCTCGGCATCCTCGAACGGCATGATCTGCATCTTCAGCGTCCAGCTGGGGTGGTCGCCCCGCTCGATCGACTCGTAGAGGTCGCGCTGGTGGTAGTCGCCGTCGGCGCCGGCCAGGTGGTCGGCCTGCTCCTGGGTGAGGAAGTCGATGCCCTGGTCGGTCTTGAAGTGGTACTTCACCCAGAACTTCCGGCCCTCGCCGTTGACCCACATGTAGGTGTGGCTGGAGTAGCCGTTCATGTGGCGCCAGGTCTTCGGGATGCCCCGATCGCCCATCAGCCAGGTGACCTGGTGCGCCGACTCCGGCGAGAGGGTCCAGAAGTCCCACTGCATGTTCTTGTCGCGCATGTTGGTGTCCGCCCGCCGCTTCTGGGAGCGGATGAAGTGCTGGAACTTCATCGGATCGCGGACGAAGAAGACCGGCGTGTTGTTGCCGACCATGTCGTAGTTGCCTTCGCTGGTGTAGAACTTCACCGCGAAGCCGCGCGGGTCGCGCCAGGTGTCCGGGCTACCGCGCTCGCCCGCGACCGTGGAGAACCGGAGCATCACGTCCGTTTCGGCTCCCGGCTGGAACACCGCCGCCTTGGTGTAGGCGCTGACGTCGTTGGTGACCACGAAGCGGCCGAACGCCCCGCTGCCCTTGGCATGTGGCTGGCGCTCCGGGATGCGCTCCCGGTTGAACTGCGCCATCTGCTCGATGAGGTAGTTGTCCTGCAGCAGGATCGGCCCGTTCGGGCCGACGGTCAACGAGTGCTCATCGCTGGAGACCGGGATACCGGCGTCGGTGGTCGTCGGGGGCTTGGGGCTCTTGTCAGCCATGCTTGCCGTCCTTCCTGAGGTGGGCTCGGCCGTTCAGGACTCTTCGGGCTCGTGCCGAACGCTCCGGCGCTAGCCCCTGGGCATGACCTCGGAATCGTCGGACGCGTGGCCGCCGTCGCCCGCGTGCTCGGATGCGGCCGCACCGGGCGGGCCCACAGCAACGACGTCCCGACGAGTCGCCATGCGCATACCACCAGTGCACTCTTGCGTGCGAAGTCCGTCAAATTCGAACTAAGGCCCGACTAACCGGGCGCCGAGCGCTTTCCGTGCAGGATCGCGGCCCATTCCTAATTCGAATTGGTGAGGGAAGCCCTCTTGGTGTGACTCCGTGTGTTTAGCCCTGGGCGAGGGCGGAAAGCGGGCGCGAAAAAAGGGTCATGTCCGCCCGCGTCCTAGGAATTCGGACGAACACGAATGGTGAGCTCCGGCCGGGTGGCCCGTTCTTCTCGGTGCGGCCTCCGCCGACTGCCCCGACATCGCGCGGAAGCGAGCGAGCGGGGATCGTCTGCGCTGTTCAACACCGCTAGTGGAGAGCGGTGGATGCAGCGGAGGGAGGCATCGGAGCGGCCCTGCTCGGCGGTCCTTCGCTGTGGTCGCTCGCGCTGGTCGGCTCGGGAAATCCCCGTTCGTGCGTTGACGATCTGCACGATCCGAGCCGCCCTGGTGATCGAGTGCGAGAATGACCTTCCCGAGGAGGGAAATGCCGCGCCGGAGAGGGCGGTCGAGGAGTTTCGGCGGACGCGGGAAAACTGCGGGATCGGGGTGCGGCGAACCGTTAGTCCGCGGCGGTTGCGCCCGTCGCGGCGCGTTTGCCCGGAATGGCGTTCGCGTCGTGGCCGGGGACGCGGTGGCCGCCGGATCAAGCCTGTCCCCGGTGGAACTACCGCCGCTTCACCCCGTCGCGGCCCCGCGGGGCCGACCACGTCCTCCGGGCGGGGTCCCGATCCGTTCTGGACCATCTCCACGCCGCTCGGGCCGCGGGGACACCTCGTGCTGGAACGAGCCGATGGGTGAAGCGGGCGGTCGGGAAGGATTCGGTGGGGCCGGTGGGACTCGAACCCACACTGGCTAGGACCTAAACCTAGTGCCTCTGCCAATTGGGCTACGGCCCCCGCTGTGCACACCCTAGCGCGGGGTGCGATCTTGTTCTTCGTGCCCCGGCGCACACTCGTTCGCGGACACGCGCGCCGTCGGCGTGGCGTGTCGGGGGCGGTGAACTACGCTGCTGGCAGCCAGGTGAAGGTGAGGAGGACACGTGGCCCGTGATCAAGACGCCATCGAGCGTGACATCGAGCAGGCGCGTGACGCGCTGGCGGCCACGCTGGACGAACTGAGCGTCAAGGCGAACCCGCAGCGTTTCGTTGATGCAGGCAAGGCCGGTGTGGCGGAGAAGTTGAACGACCCCAAGGTGCGCTACGCGCTGATCGGGGTCGGTGTGCTGGTCACCGCAGCGGTGGTCCGCAAGCTGTTCCGGTAGCACCCGGTGTTCTGGGGGCTGGCGCGGTCCCCAGAACACCTTCACCTGTGCAGGAGCGGGACCAGGGCTTCGCCGACCAGCCGGTCCACGAAGTTCGTGTCCAGGGGTTCGTCGGCGAGCATCAGCCGGTAGATCAGGCCCGCTCCCGCGAGTTCCACCACCGTGTCGATCGGTGCCCCGGGGTTGATCTCGCCGCGCTGCACGCCCCGCTCGATGATCTTGCGCATCGTGTCGCGTTGCGGGAGCAGGAACGACTCGCGGAACTTGGTGGCCAGTTCCGGCTCGTGCGGTAGTTCGCCGACCAGCGCCTGCGCCGCCTTGCCGACCGGACCGGTCAGCAGCGTCGCGAAGGACCGCAGGAACTCGCCGAGATCCTCGGAGACCGAGCCGAGATCGGGTTCCGGGATGCGGCGCTGCACCAGCTCGTTGCAGGTGTCGATGACCAGGTCGAGCTTGGAGTCCCAGCGCCGGTAGATGGTGGCCTTGCCCGCGCGCGCGTGATTGGCCACGGCATCCATGGTCAGCGCGCGATATCCCACCTGGGCCAGCACTTCCAGCGCGGCCTGGCGCAGGGCGGCATCGCGCGAGGCGTCCCGCGGGCGTCCGCGTCCGGCGGCCTGCTGGCTCGGTTCAGGGCTGGCCACCGCGGTTTCCTCCTCGCGTGCACTACTCGTCGGCGCGTTCACGACGGACATCCTAAGTGTCCTGCCGGATCGGTCCACTGTGCACGTCGGGATTCGCGGTCATGTTCAACCGAGTAAGGGAAGGATCACGTCGCGGGCACGTTGTTGGCGTGGCCCACCGCGGCGCGGGCGGCCTGCTGGGTGGCCTCGTCGGAAAGACCGTGCCGAGCCTGCAAGTAGGCGGTGGTGAAGGCGAAGCCGTCGCCGTTGAGCAGGTGGATGACCACCCGGCCCGCCTTGGTCGGCGCGATCTCGTCGACGAGCTGTTCGGCCTGGTCGCGCGCGGCGATGAGTCCGGGGGCGCGAACCGTCTTCTGGTCCTCGCCGCCGGCGACGGTGACCTCCCAGTCGTTGCCCGTGGGCACGTAGTTCACCGTGATGTGCGTGTTTGCCATTGCTGCCTCCGCTTGCGCACTGCTCGGGCGGTTGGCCGGAATAAACGCTGCGCAGCGGGTTCCGGCCGCTACGCGACTCTACGTGCCGGTCCGTTCCAGGTCTTCAGGCCGGTCGACATCGAAGCCGTCTGATATGTCGTCACAGGACACCGTGGTCACCGTTCGTGGCTTGAGGTAGTCCCTGGCCCCGGAGTCGCCGCGTGCCGTCTCGGCGATACCCGCCCAGTGCTGCCTGCCCAGCAGCACCGGGTGGCTGCGCCTGCCCCGGTGCGAAGCCGCCGCCAGCACCGAAGGCGATGCTAGCGCGCCCACGCGCCGCACAGCTTCCGCACCGATGCCGGGCATGTCCACCGGCAGCACCAGCGCGGCGTCGACGTCGGTGTCGGCGAGCGCTTCGAGCGCCACCCGAACCGACGATCCCATCCCGGTCGCCCACTCCGGATTGGACACGATCCGGGCGTCTTCCAGCTCGGCACGCGCGCGGACCTCGTCCTCGGCCGCGCCCAGGATCACCAGCACCGGGTCGCACCCGCCCGCGCCGAGCGCTCGGGCGGCCCGATCCACCAGCAGGTTCCCCTGGACCTCGACCAGCGCCTTGGGCATCCCGAAGCGACGCCCGGCCCCGGCGGCCAACACCACACCGGCAACACTCACACCGCCCAAGCTACTCCTCCCGGCCCGTCCCGCAGCCGCGCCGGTGGCCGATCGCACCGGTACCGACCAGGCGAAACGGACGGATCGCCTGGTCGGTACCTGGTGGGACCACCCGGTCGGTCAGGCCAGTAGGGTCTGCACACCCTCGACGCCGAAGTAGAGGGCGAAGACGACCGACAGGATGCCGACCAGCCAGCCGATCTCCTGCGGCTTGCCGCGGGCCAGCTTGATCGCGGTGAAGGCGATCAGGCCCGCGCCGATCCCGTTGGTGATCATGTACGTGAACGGGATCACCGCGATCGTGAGGAAGGCGGGCAGCACGTAGTCCGGGTCGTTCCACGGGATGCTGCCCACCTGCGACATCATCAGGCCGCCGACGATGACCAGCGCGGGAGCGGCCGCTTGCGCGGGAACGACCGTGGCCAGCGGGGTGAACAGCAGCGTGGCGCAGAACAGCAGACCGGTGACCACGCTGGCCAGACCGGTGCGGGCGCCCTCGGAGACGCCCGCGGCGGACTCCAGGAAGACGGTGTTGGGCGAGGAGCCCGAGAACCCGCCCGCGGCCGCGGCGACGCCGTCGACCGCCAGGATCCGGCCCATCCCCTCGACCTTGCCGTCGCGGGTGAGTCCGGCGTGCGAGGAGACGCTCGTGATGGTTCCCATCGCGTCGAAGAACCCGGACAGCACCAGGGTGAACAGGAAGACGGTGGCCGCGATGCCGCCGGCCGCCGCGAACCCGCCGAACAGGTCCACCTGCCCGAACAGGCCGAAGTCCGGAGTCGTCACCAGCTGCTCGGGCAGCTTCGGCTCGATGGTGCCCCATTCGGAAGGGGCGACCTGCAGCGTGCTGTTGACGATCATCGACAGCACGGTGCCGAAGGCGATGCCGATGAGGATCGCGCCGGGTGTGCGGCGCGCGAGCAGGCCCAGCGTGACCAGCAGGGTCAGGCAGAAGACCGCGATCGGGATCCCGGCGAGGTGTCCGCCCTCGCCCATCTGCACCGGTACGTCGGTGTCCTTGGCGTCCGGCACGCGGCTCACGAACCCGGCGCTGACCAGGCCGATCAGGGCGATGTAGAGCCCGATGCCCACGGTCAGCGCCACCTTCAGCGGGTCCGGGATGGCGTTGATGATCTTCTCCCGGACTCCGCTGAGCGCCAGCGCGACGATCAGCGCGCCTTCCAGCACCACCAGGCCGAACGCCTGCGCCCAGGTCATCTCGGGGGCGATGGTGAAGGCCACCACCGCGTTGACGCCGAGCCCGGCGGCGAGCGCCAGCGGTGCGTTGCCGATCAGACCCATCAGCACGGTCATCACGCCCGCGGTGGCGGCGGTGGCGGTGGTCAGCTGCTCCGGGGACAGCTGCGCCCCGGTGGCATCGGCCGACGAGCCGAGGATCAGCGGGTTGAGCATCACGATGTAGGCCATCGCGACGAAGGTCGTCAGACCGCCCCGGAACTCCCGGGACAGCGTCGAACCTCGTGCGGTGATCCGGAAGAAGTGGTCCAGCGCGCCGGTTCGCTCGGCGGATATCTGCTTGGTCATGCGTCCTCCCATGCCGGTGGGAGCCCCATCGGACGGAGACGGCGGATTATCCGGGCAGCACGAATCCCGGCGCACGCGCCGTGTACGAGAGCGGGGCGTTCATCAGATGTGCACCGCGGAGATCGCCGGGTGGTTTCCCCGGGGATCCCTTCGGTTTTCGGTGCTCACCGGTGACCCGGTCATCACCGGTGAGCCCAGCGTGCGCGGGGTCGCCGCGGTTTCCGGAGCGTTCGGGGCTCCGGCACGAGCCGGAGTCAGTAGTCGATGCGGTCTTCCTTCGCGAGCCAGGCGTCGAAGGCGTTGTTGCGGTCCGGGGTGCTGACGCGCTCCACCGGGACCGGGAGCTTGGCGGGATCCCGGAGGGCTTCGTGGAAGGCCCGGTCGTCGAAGCCCGCCGCCGCGGCGTCCGCCCGGTCAGCGGCGTAGAGGATCCGGTCCACCCGGGCCCACAGGGCCGAGGACAGGCACATCGGGCAGGGTTCGCAGGAGGTGATCAGGACGCAGCCCGGCAGGCTGAACTCGCCCAGCTCCCGGCAGGCGTTGCGGATCGCGGTGACCTCGGCGTGCGCGGTCGGATCCAGATCCGTCGTGACCCGGTTCGCGCCGGTCGCCACGATCTCGCCGTCGCGCACGATCAGCGCGCCGAACGGGCCGCCGCCCGCAGCCACGCTGGTCGTGGCCAGTTCGATCGCCCGGCCCATCCAGACGCGTTCGGGCTCGGTAGCGGTGTCCACGGACATCCGTTCACTCCAATGGTTCTCGGCGGTCGTCAGATGAGGTGTTCCGGGGCGACCGGAGTGTGCGCGAGCTCTCGGCCGGTGGCGGCGCGGATGGCCGCGACCACGGCGGGCGTGGTGGAGATCGTGGGCGGTTCGCCGACACCGCGGACCCCGTAGGGCGCGTTGTCGTCGGCGCGCTCGATGACGTCGATCTCCATCGGCGGCATGTCCAGGATCGTGGGGATCAAGTAGTCGGTGAACGAGGGATTGCGGATGCGCCCGTCGGAGACCTGGATCTCCTCCATCACCGCCAGCCCCAGGCCCTGCGCCGAACCGCCCTGGATCTGGCCGATCACCGCGTCCGGGTTCATCGCCTTGCCGACGTCCTGCGAGCAGGCCAGCTGCACCACCTTGACCAGGCCCAGCTCGGTGTCGACGTCGACGACCGCGCGGTGCGCGGAGAACGCGTGCTGCACCTGCACCCGCTCGCTGCGCCCGTCCGAATCCATCGGATAGGTCGGCAGGTGGTGGAACTCGCGGGTCAGCTCGATGACTTCGTCGCCGAGCACCTCGGCCAGGTCGGCCACCACTCCGTGCGCCGAGACGACCTTGCCGCCCTGCAGCGACAGTCCGGCCGAGGCGCCGTAGCGCTCGGTCACCAGCTCGAAGACCGCCTCCCGCACCGCCGTGCAGGCGGCGCGCACGGCACCACCCGTGACGTAGGTCTGCCGCGACGCCGAGCTGGAACCGGACGGGCCCACCGAGGTGTCGTTGGGATGGATGGTCACCCGTTCCAGACCGAGCTCGGTGCGCGCGATCTGCTGCTGCACGGTCACCAGGCCCTGCCCGACCTCGGCGGCGGCGGTGTGCACCACGGCGGCCGGCTCCCCGCCGACGACCTGCAGGCGCACCCGGGCGGTCGAGAAGTCGTCGGCGCCTTCGGAGTAGCAGATGTTCTTGATCGTCACCCCGTAGCCGATGCCGCGCACCACGCCCTCGCCGTGCGTGGTGTTGGAGGCCCCGCCGGGCAGCTCGCGGATGTCCTCGCCGCTCACCTCGGCGGGAAGCGGCAGCGCCCGAACCCGTTCCAGCAGTTCGGCTACCGGCGCGGGGGAGTCGACCACCTGCCCGGTGGGTATCGAGTCGCCCTGCGCGATCGCGTTGCGCACCCGCAGCTCGACCGGATCCATCTCCAGCGCCGCGGCGAGCTTGTCCATCTGCGACTCGTAGGCGAACGTCGGCTGCACCGCACCGAGCCCGCGCATCGCGCCGCACGGCGGGTTGTTGGTGTAGAGGCCCCAGCCCTCGATGTGCACGTTGGCAACGGCGTACGGCCCGGCGCCCAGGGTGGTGGCGTTGCCGACCACCACGGGGGTCTTCGAGGCGTACGCGCCGCCGTCGAAGTACTGGGCGGCCTTGACGTAGACGAGCTCGCCGTCGCGGTTGGCGCCGTGCTCGTAGTACATCTTGGCCGGGTGCCGGTGCACGTGCCCGTAGAAGGACTCCTCGCGGCCGTAGACCATCTTCACCGGCTTGCCGACGTGCATGGCCAGCATGCACACGTGCACCTGGATGGACAGGTCCTCGCGCCCGCCGAACGCGCCACCGATGCCCGACATGGTCATCCGAACCAGCTCCGGGGGCAGGCCCAGCGCCCGCGCGGTCTGCTTGAGGTCCGAGTGCAGGTCCTGAGTGGCCAGGTACAGGTCCACCCCGCCGTCCTCGGCCGGAATCGCCAGCCCCGACTCCGGGCCGAGGAACGCCTGGTCCTGCATGCCGACGGTGTAGACGCCGGAGACCACGACGTCGGCGGTCGCCTCCGGATCGCCCTTGACGATCCGCTGGTGGCGCACCACGTTCCCGCCCTCGTGCAGCGACGGCAGGGTCTCGTCGTGCGCGGCCCGCTCGGCGTCGGTGACGGGCTCCAGGACCTCGTAGTCGACCTCGACGCGCTCGGCCGCCCGCCGCGCGGTCTCCGGGTGATCGGCCGCGATCAGCGCGACGGCCTCGCCGACGTAGCGCACCACGTCGGCGGCCAGCACCGGCTGATCCACCTCCTTGAGGCCGTAGAGGTTCTGCCCGGGAACGTCCTCGGCGGTGAGCACCGCGTACACCCCGGGAACCGCCAGGGCCGGTCCGATGTCCACCGACCGGATGCGGGCGTGCGGGTGCGGGCTGCGCAGCGTCGCTCCCCACAGCATGTCCTCGGCGAACAGATCGGAGGAGTAGGCGAACTCACCGCGCACCTTCAGCGCACCGTCCGGGCGCGTCGGGGATTCCCCGATGCCGCCGCCGATGGTGTCGTCGAGCCGCTGCGGCGTCCGCGCGGGTGCTCCGTCCATCATCAAGCCACCTCCTGATGGCGCAGCCGGGCGTCGGCCCGGGCGAGTTCGTCGGCCGGATCGGCCTCGGTGGTCAGACGTCCGTCGGCGACCAGCTCGGTCCCGCCCCGCAGCAGCAGCCGCACCTGCGGCAGCCCGCCGAGCACCAGCGCCGCGACCGGGTCGGCGATGCCGGTGTGGTCGAGCCCGTCGAGCCGCCACACCGCGATGTCGGCGAGCATCCCGGGCACCAGCGCACCGAGTTCGCGCTCGCGTCCGAGGCAGCGCGCGCCGCCGCGGGTCGCCAGGCGCAACGCCTCCCGCACCGACAGCGCGCGGGGACCTCCGGCGGCCCGGGCGAGCAGCAGCGCCTGGTGCATCTCCTCGCCGAGCCCGCCGTCCTCGCTCGATGCGGCCCCGTCGACCCCCAGCCCGACGGGGGCGCCCGCGTCCAGCAGGCCGCGGACCGGGGCGATACCGGCGCCGAGCCTGCCGTTCGATGTCGGGCAGTGCGCGCTGCCGGTGCCGGTGGCCGCGAGCCGGTCGATCGCCGCGGCGGACAGGTGCACGGTGTGCGCGAGCCACACGTCCGGACCGAGCCAACCGAGCTCCTCGGCGTACTCGGCGGGGGTCCTGCCGAACTCGGCCAGGCACTGCGCCTCCTCGTCGGTGGTCTCGGCGAGGTGGGTGTGCAGCCGGACGTCGTTGCGGCGCGCCAGTTCGGCGGTCTCGCGCATGAGCTCGGTGGACACCGAGAACGGCGAGCACGGGCCGGCCGCCACGCGCACCCGAGCACCCGGATCCGGGTCGTGGAAGGCGTCGATGGCGCGCTGGGTGCCCCGGAGCGCCTCGTCGCGGTCCTCGACCACCGAGTCCGGCGGGAGGCCGCCCTGCGATTCGCCGCGATCCATCGAGCCGCGCACCGCGTGCAGCCGCGGCCCGATCCGCTCGGCCGCCGCGACCACGGCCCCGAACACGTCGCCACCGCCGCGCGGGAAGACGTAGTGGTGGTCGGCGGCCGTGGTGCAGCCGGACAGCGCCAGCCGCGCCAGCCCCGCCGAGGCCGCCGCGTGCACCGACTCCTCGTCCATGCGCGCCCACACCGGGTACAGCTCGGTCAGCCACTCGAACAGCGTCGAGTCGCAGGCGTAGCCGCGGGTGGCCCACTGGTAGAGGTGGTGGTGGGTGTTGACCAGACCGGGCGTGACCAGGCATCCGGTGGCATCGATCCGCCTGCCGGGCCCTTCGGCCGAGCCCGGCCCCACCGCCGCGATCCGATCGCCCTCGACGACCACGTGGCCCTCGGCGAACTCGGTGCCCGCGTCGTCGACGGCGGCCACCGCGCCACCCTCGATGATCAGCCGCTCAGCCATCCCCGGCCGCCTTGCGCCGGGCGGCCGCGCGGACCGCGTCCATGATCTTCTCGTAGCCGGTGCAGCGGCAGAGGTTGCCCGCCAGCGACTCGCGGATCTCGGCGTCCGACGGCTGCGCGGTGCGCTCCAGCAGGTCGTGGGTCTGCACCAGCAGCCCCGGTGTGCAGAAACCGCACTGCACCGCACCGGCCTCGACGAAGGCCTCCTGCACCGGGTCGAGCCGGTCGCCGTCGGCCAAGCCCTCCACGGTGCGGACCTCGCGGCCCTGGGCCTGCCCGGCCGCGACCATGCACGAGCACACCGCGACGTCGTCCAGGTAGACCGTGCACGAACCGCATTCGCCCTGCTCGCAAGCGTTCTTCGAACCGGGCAGGCCGAGGCGCTCGCGCAGCGCGTAGAGCAGGCTCTCGCCCTCCCACACGTCGTCGGCTTCCTGCTCGCGTCCGTTGACGGTGAACTTCAGGCGCATTCCTGCCTCCCGGAGCAGTGCTCGTGCCAGGCCCAGCCGAGCGTCCGGCGGGCCATCACGCTCAGCGCGTGCCTGCGGTAGACGGCGCTGCCGCGCACGTCGTCGATCGGTGTCGCCACCTGCGCCACCAGCTCGCCGAACCGCTTCGCCACCGAGTCGGGCAGCACTCCGCGCCCGCTCCAGTCCAGCTCCGCGGCCAGGAACTCCTCGGCTTCGCGCGCCCGGATCGGCGTGGGCGCGGCCGAGCCGATCCCGGTGCCGACCCGCTGCTCGTCCGGGTGCAGCGCGATGGCGAAGGTGCACACCGCGATGACCATCGCGTTGCGCGGGCCGATCTTGGAGAACTGCTGCGGCCCGCTCGCCGGCGCGATGCGCACTGCGGCGATCAGCTCGTCGGGTTCCAGGGCGTTGCGCTTCGGGGCGGTGCAGAACTCCTCGGCCGGGATCACCCTGCTCCCGCGCACCGACTCGACCTCGATGCTCGCTCCGGAGGCCAGCAGTGGCGGATGGCCGTCACCGGCGGGCGAGGCGGAGCCGAGATTGCCGCCGAGCGTGCCCCGGTTGCGGATCTGCGGCGAACCCACGGTCCGGGACGCCATCGCCAGACCGGGCAGGTGCGTGCCGAGTTCGTCGATCAGCCGGGTGTAGGGCACCCCGGCACCGATCCGGAGCTCGGAGCCGTCCGGGGCCCACTCGGCGGCCTCCGGCACCGCGGTGAGGTCCAGCAGGGCACCGGGGCGCGCCCGGTCGAAGTTGAGCTCGACCATCACATCGGTACCGCCCGCGATCGGTGTCGCGTCGGGATGCGCGGCCTTGGCCTCGAGCGCTTCCCGCCAGCTGGCGGGGCGGAGGAATTCCACTGTTGCTTCTCCCATCGGCCGGGGGCCGGTGCGTTGATGTGGCCCAGTACACAACCGCCGGGATGGCCCTGGCTAGCGGGCGATGACCCGAAAAAACCTTCCTGCCGAACCGCGTGAGTTGTATGTTCCTACAAATGCGCCCGACCGGCCGGTTCGTGCGATCACGCGAGGAGGTGTGGTGCAGCTGGCGGATCTGCTCGCCGACCGCGAGCTGGGGCTGGTCCTGCTCAACGGCGAGGACCAGCTGGACCGGCGGTTGAGCGGCGTCTACATCACCGACCTCATCGACCCCCGCCGCTACCTCGCGGGTGGCGAGCTCGTGCTCTCCGGTCTCGTGTGGCACTCCGGCCCGGCGGATTCCGAGGAGTTCGTGCGGGCGCTGGTCGACGCGCGGGTGGCAGGTCTCGCCGCCGGCACCGCGCGGCTGGGCAGCGCACCGCCCGACCTCGTCGAGGCCTGCCGCAGGCACGGCCTGCCCGTCTTCGAGGTGCCGGTGGCGGTCAGCTTCAACACCCTCGCCGAACGCATCCAGCGGCGCTTCGCCCCGCGCCGGGAACTCGTCTCCGCCGTGGCCGCGGGCGCGGACCTGGATCGCGTGCTGCGGATGGCCGCCGAGCAGATCGGCGGCGACTGCTGGGTGCTCTCCGCCGCGGGCTGGGAGGTGGCGGGCACCGGCGAGCTGCCCGACGACCTGCGCGCGCACGTGCTGCGCGAGTTCGCGGCCGGGCCGCTGCCCCGGGGCTGCCGCGGTCACGTGCTGTGGCCGGTGGAGTCCGGCACCGAACCGCCAGCCGCCCGCTGGTTCGTCCTGGCGGGGCACGCCGAGGTGGGATGGGACGAGCAGCAGGAGGTGGCCGCCGACCTGGGCACCGTGGTCGCGCTCGTGCGCACCCGCATCGACGAGGCTCGGCGCATCGCGGGTCGCTCGGTCGAGGCCGCCCTGCACCGGTTGCTCGCGGGCACCTCCAGCCCCACCGAGGTCGCCGCCCGGCTGGAGACGGCCGGTCTGCCCGCCGACGAGCCGCTGCGCGCCGTCGCGCTGACCTCGGGCGAGCAGGCCGAATCCACCGCCTTGCTGCGCGAGATCGCCGCCGCCACCGGACTACCCGCGGTGACTGCGCCGCTCGGCGACGGAGCCACCGCGCTGTTCGTCGACGACCGGGCGCACCTCGCTGGCCTGGAGGACGAGCTGCGCCGAATCGTGGCCGTCGTCGAACCCGGCATCGGCGAGCGCGGCCTCGCGCTGGGAGTCAGCGACATCACCGACGCGGGCGCCCTGCGCGGTGCCCTCGACGAGGCCGCCTACGCGCGCAGGCTGGCCGAGGGGCGGCGCGGCCGCGCCGAGGTCGCCGCGGCGGCCGAGCTCGCCTCCCACGAGGTGCTGCTGGCCGCCGCGTCCGACGAGCTGCGACGTTCCTACCGGACCAAACTCCTCGCCGAGATCATCGCCTACGACCGAGCGCACGGGTCCGACCTGGTGCGCACCTTGCGAGCGTTCCTGGAGCACTCCGGTTCCTGGTCCCGCTGCGCGCAGCAGCTGCACGTGCACGTCAACACGCTGCGCTACCGCATCCAGCGGATCGAGCAGCTCACCGGACGCGATCTGGCCGATTTCCCGACCCGCGTGGACTTCTACCTGGCGTTGCGCCTCGAGCAGCCCGAACGTTGAACAGGTGGGAGTGCTCACAACGCCCCAGAACGAGTCAGGTTGATTCGAAATCGCGGGGGTCGAGGCGGTACCGTGCTTGGTCGCAGTTATCCCTCGCCGTGCTGGGGAAACGAGCGGCGACCCCCCGTCCACACCTGATACGGAGGTACCGGGATTGTCCGACCTGTCCGCCGCCACCGGCGTGACGGACCGCCCCCGCGGCACCGCGCGAACCAGCGCCCTCCAGCGCTTCCTCGACGAGCAGCGACCCGAAACCCCGTTTCTGGTCATGGACCTCGCGCAGGTGCGGCAGCGCTACCAGCAGCTGAGCACTGCCCTGCCGGACGCCCGGATCTGCTTCGCGGTCAAGGCCAATCCCACCCCCGACGTCGTCGGTGAGCTCGTGGCCCAGGGCGCCTCGTTCGACGTGGCCAGCCCGGGTGAGATCGACCTGTGCCTGGCCAGGGGAGCCGCACCGGAGTCGATCTCCTACGGCAACACCATCAAGAAGCGCCGCGACATCGCCAGGGCCCACGAGCAGGGCGTGCGGCTGTTCGCCACCGACAGCGCCGCCGACCTGGCCAACATCGCCGAGGCCGCGCCCGGCTCGCGCGTCTTCTGCCGGGTCCTGGTGGACAACGCCGGCTCGCGCACCCCGTTCGGCCGCAAGTTCGGGTGCACCCCGGAGCAGGCCGCGCAGCTGCTGCGCCGGGCCGCCGAGCTGGGACTGGACCCCTGCGGCGTCTCGTTCCACATCGGATCGCAGCAGCTCGACCCGCAGGCGTGGGAGCACGGCATCGACGCCGCTCGCCGCGTCTTCGAGGACTGCGCCGCGCACGACGTGCGGCTGCGGATGGTCAACCTCGGCGGAGGACTGCCCGCCGGCTACACCGAGACCGCGCCGCCGCTGGCCGACTACCTCGACGCCATCGAGAAGTCCCTGGAGAGCAACTTCGCCGAACGGCCGGAGCTGCTGATCGAGCCCGGCCGGTTCCTGGTCGGCGACGCTGGGGTCCTGCGCAGCGAGGTCGTGCTGGTCACCGACTCCTGCGACGGCGAGCGCAGCTGGGTCTACCTCGACATCGGCCGCTACAACGGCCTCGCCGAGACCGAGGGCGAGGCCATCACCTACCGGCTGCGCACCAGCCGGGACGGCGACGAGACCGGACCCGTGGTGCTGGCGGGCCCGACCTGCGACGGCGACGATGTGATCTACCAGCACGCCCGCTACGAGCTGCCGCGCACGCTGCGCGGTGGTGACACGGTCGATCTGCTCTCCGCGGGTGCCTACACGGCGAGCTATTCATCGGTGGGTTTCAACGGGTTCACCCCGCTGCCCACCTATTGCGTCGATGGCGATCGGCGCGCGTGATCTGCTGCGGCCGCACGGGTAGTCCTGCGGTAACAGACGTTGCGACACGAATCTGCGAAACGATGGGAGGTTGATAGATGTCCGTTGACACTGCAGCGCCGGTGGGCCTGTTCACCGGTACGCACGTTCTGGCGGAGTTGGAGGGCGTCGATCCGCAGCTGCTGGATGACGAGCGATTCCTGCGAGAAGTCCTGCACAACGCGCTCGAACAATCGGACGCGACGGTGTGCCAGATGATCGCCGAGCGGTTCGAGCCGCAGGGCGTCACGGTCCTGGCTCTCCTGTCGGAGTCCCACGCATCGCTGCATACCTACCCGGAGGACGGGTCGATCTTCATCGACGTGTTCACCTGCGGGCACACCGCGAAGCCGGAGAAGGCGGTCAGCCTGCTGGCCGACGCGCTCAAGCCCACGGGGCAGAACGTGCAGAGCATTCGTCGCGGCAAGGACTTCTGAGGCCCACGTTCGTGACCGTCCCGCGTGGTGGCGCGGGCGGCCGAGCCTGACACCCGCCCGGCTGCGAGAGCCACGCCGGCGCGCGGCGTCGCGGCCGTTCGCACCGGACGTGCCGGCGCTTGCGACGTCGGTCGCTCAGGTGGGGGCGAAACGCCTTTCGGGCGACTCGCGTCCCGGGTGCGCGCACGAGCGGCATGATTTAGTGCTGCGCAGAGCCGACGCACCGTTGGAATTCAACTCTGGAAAACAGGAGGAGCACCGTTGATCGAACTCGACGGGCACCGGTGGATCAAGGAACCGTTGGGCGCCGACCTGCAGCGCCTGTGGCGGGTCGACGAGGTGCTTTGGGAGGGCGACACCCCCTACCAGCACGTGGTCATCGGGAAGACCGGACAAGGCGTCTCGCTGTTCTGCGACGACGATCGGCAGAGCACCGAGTTCTCCCAGATGGTCTACCACGAGGCCATGATGGTGCCCGCGTTCCTGCTGGCCACGCAGGTGGAGCGGGTGCTGATCATCGGTTCCAGCGAGGGCGTGGCCAGCCAGATGTCGGTGGCCGCCGGTGCCACCCAGGTCGACCACGTCGACATCGACCAGCTGTGCGTGACCAAGTGCGCCGAGCACCTGCCCTACGGCTACACGCCGGATGAGCTCGCCAAGGCCGAGAAGGGCGAGGGCACGATCGCGCTGCACTACGCCGACGGCTGGAGCTTCCTGGACAGCGCCCCGCCGGAGGGCTACGACATCGTCGTGGTCGACCTGCCGGACGAGCGCGCCGAGGACGACGACGGCCAGCACAACCGGCTCTACGGCCTCGAGTTCGTGCAGCGCTGCCAGTCCGTGCTGTCCGCGGGCGGCGTGCTGGCCTTCCAGGCGGGCTGTCCGACCGTGTGGCGCAACGAGACTCTCAAGCGCGCCTACAACCGCTTCCAGTCGGCCTTCGAGACGGTCGTCTACTTCGGTTCCGACGAGCACGAGTGGTCGTTCATCTTCGGCCGGGTCGAGCCGATCGACGACCCCGTCAACGTCATGCTGGACTCCATCTCGACCATCTCCTACCGCCCGGAGAGCATCGACGACGCGAGCCTCATCGGCTCCACGGTCCCGCCGTACTCGGTGCGCAACCAGAGCTGAACCCTCGATCGGACGGTCCCGCCCGGAGCGCCGGGCGGGACCGCCGTCGTATCGGGGAGTCCGCTCAGAGGGAGTCCAGGTACGGGTGCACGCCGGGGGAACCGTCCTTCGGGGTGAACCACTGGTCGAAGGCGAGGCCCCGGTTGTGCAGGTCGGCCTCGGTCTTCGCGGCCTGCTCGACGAGCTCGGGTTCCAGCTCGGAGGCCATCGGCAGTTCCACCGCGTAGAGCTCGTCGACGTCGAGGTCGCCGAAGGCCCGCTCGGCGAACGCCGCGAACACCCGCTCGCTGTCGTCCCAGTTCATGAGCTCGGCGGCCTCGAGGACGACGCGCGCCTCGTTGATGATCAGCCGCAGCGCCAGCGCCTCGGCGACGCTGCGCGGCGGCGTCCAGTCCGGGGAGGTGAGCCGGACCGCGACCTCGCCCGAGGCCAGCACGAAGGCGCGAGCGAAGAACGCGTCGTAGCGGTGGTCGTAGCAGGGCGGCAGCTCCTCGAGGACCAGCAGCCCGACCGCGTCGGCGACCGTCGCGTTGTTCACCGCCAGCGCGAGCTCGTCGTAGAACAGCTCGTCGGTGACCACTCGCACGGCGTGCACCAGTGCACCCGCGCACAGCGCCGCGGATTCGTCGGACCGGCCGAAGGCGGTCCGGTCGAAGGCCCGCAGCCGGTGCGCGAGATCGGTGAGCCTGCTGCGCCAGTGCTCGATGTCCATCGCCGCGTCCGGCCCGGGCGCGGATTCCAGGGCCTCCTCGACGGCCATCTCCAGCTCGTCGGCGGGATCGGCGTCCTCGGCCGCGGCCAGCCGCTCGTTGAACTCGTCCTCGGTGATGCGCACCTCGGAGTGCGCCACGGTCCAGCCGGGCAGCAGGTCGCATTCGCTGATGAGCTCGTCGAGCACGGACGCGGCGCCGTTCTCGGCGGCCACCAGTGAAGGGGCGTCCAGGGCCAGCAGCACGCTCGCGCCTTCCGGGTGCACGGTGATTCGGTAGTCGAGCACGTCGATGTCGGATGCCTCCGGCCCGCTGACCCCCTCGACCAGCGCGAGATTGCGGTCCAGCACGACCGCAATCCCTTCCTGCTGCAGCGGGTCCAGCTCCACCGCCTGTGCGGGTGGGGCCAGTTCCGCCGTCACCGCGTAGTCCACGTCCTCGTCGCCCTTTCCTAGGTCTCTCCTGCCGCCCGCCGTCGGGGTCCGGCCGTCGCGGGCTGACGCGTCGTCCGGCGGGAACGGTGAGCATGCACGAGTCTCGGCTCCCTGAGCCAGCGGGCGTGTCAGGTTCCGTTACCGGCACCGCCTCACGAGACGAGTTCCAGGACAGGTCTGCACTGCTGGTCGGTCATGGTACGTCGTCGCCCTCGGCGGGACCCGTCTGCTGAAGCGTGTGTCCGAATGACCGATGATGTCGCCCGTGACGACTTCTGTGGCCGTATTCGGCAGCTGCAACATGGATCTGGTGGCCTACGTCCCGACCGCGCCCCGGCGGGGCGAGACGGTTATGGGGAGGGAGTTTCACACCGTGCCCGGCGGCAAGGGCGCGAACCAGGCGATCGCCGCGGCCAAGGCCGGTGCCTACACCAGCATGATCGGCGCGGTGGGCACCGATGAGTTCGCAGCCCAGATCCGCAAGGTCTTGACCGCCTCCGGGGTCGACGTGGCCGGGCTGCGCGCCATCCCGGGGCGCAGCGGCACCGCGCACATCGTGGTCGACGACGAAGGCGGCAACTCGATCGTCGTGGTCCCGGCGGCCAACAACGCCATGGAGACGTTCAACGACAGCGATGAGGAGCTCGTGGCCGACTGCGGCAGCCTGCTGCTGCAGCTGGAGACGCCATTGCCGGGCGTGGCGGCCGCAGCGGCGGCCGGTCGCCGGAACGGCGTGAAGGTCGTGCTCACACCCGCTCCGGCCGCACCGCTGCCCGCCGACCTGCTGGCCAACGTCGACCTGCTGGTGCCCAACGAGCACGAGGCGGCGGTGCTCACCGGCAACGCCGACCCGGACCAGGCGCTGGAGGAACTGCTGCGCAAGGTGCCCGAGGTGGTGATCACCCTGGGCGCCCGCGGTTGCCTGTACGGAAACCGCGACGGCGCTCAGGTGCGGGTGCCCAGCCACCGCGTGGACGCCGTGGACAGCACGGCCGCGGGCGACACGTTCGTCGGCGTGCTCAGCGCGGTGCTGGGGGAGGGGGCCTCGATGCCGGACGCGATGCGACTGGCATCCGCCGGTGCCGCGCTTTCCGTGCAACGCCCCGGTGCCAGCAGTTCCATGCCGACGCGGGCCGAAATCGTGCGATTCGTCGACGAGCGATGAATAGCAACCGGAGACGACCACTCAACGTTCTGGGTTGCTACCGGTTGTTATTGACCGCGCGCAGCGGTTTTCAACGGGCGGCCGGAAATGTCCGGGAGGACTTCCGGTCGCCCGCTTCCACCGTTCACTGAGCGTTGTCGTACGCCTCGACGATCTCGGCCGGAATGCGACCCCGGTCGGAAACCTGCATGCCCTGGCCCCGGGCCCATTCCCGAATCGCCTGGTTGCGTTCCCGGTCCGCGGTGCTCGGCGTGTTCGACTTGCTCTTGCTGGCAACCTTCTTGCGACCGCCCGTCTTACGCGCGTTGGCCACGAAGGAGGCCAGCGAGTCGCGCAGTTTCGCGGCGTTCTCGTCGGACAGGTCGATTTGGTAGCTCACCCCGTCCAGGGCGAACTCGACGGTGCTGTCTGCTGTGGTGCCGTCGACATCGTCGACCAGCTGCACGGTGACTTTCTGCGCCACGGTAAACCCTCGATTCCGGCTCGAATCCAAGTCTTCTCCGCGCGCAACGCGCGACGAAGAGCGAGCGAACGATAAACGATCGGCCGAAGAATGCTCCACCCGGCATCGGTGATTTTCCCGGATGTGCGCTGTATTACCTCCGGGCAAACCGGGCAGCTGGTTACGGTCCGTTAGAAGCGGCCCCGCACCGGCCGCGCTCCACACCCGATCCGCCGAGTGGTTTTCGGTCGATCCGAGCGCTCGACTATGGTTGAGTACGAGACATCTGCTAACCAACGTGCTACAACGTGGTTAGGGGCTGGCAGTAGTCTCAACACCGAAGTCGCGGATCGAGACGGGGCGCGTTCCCGAGACAGGTGATCATGGCCGAGCGGATTAAGGTTGATCTGGTCGATGACATCGACGGGTCGCCAGCCAAACACACCGTCACCTTCGCGCTGGATGGCGTGACCTACGAAATCGACCTCAACGAGGGTCACGAGCACCAGCTCCGCTCCGTGCTCAATCGCTACATCAAAGCCGCGCGTTCCCCGAAAGAGGAGAAGCCGCGTACCTCCAAGCAGCAGGAGCGCGAGGAGGAGCGGGTCCGCAAGGAGAACAAGCAGCTCACCGAGCAGATCCGCGGCGCGGCGCAGCGCACCCGGGATCGGCTCAAGGCGGAGAACGTCGAGGCGCCCGCCCAGCCGGTGGAAGCCCCGGATCCCGAGCGCACCGAAACGCCGGAGCCGGTTCTGGTGAACGGCGCCGCCGACGCCGAGAAGTCCGAGTCGGAGGATTCGGAGCAGGTTCCCGCGGTCTCGCTCCCGCTGTTCTCCTCCGCTGTGGACTGACGGGACCGGCTCACCTCGGCGCGCATCGCGCGACCGGGCAGCTCATCCCTTCAACGCGGTGCCACCGGGTGGCGCGACAGCGGCAGTTCAGCGCTCACGGGTACGTCCCGCGGTGCGGCAACCTCGTCGGCCGACCGCGGAAGCGAACCGCTGCATCGCGCGTACGTACCTCGCTCGCACGCGCGAGCGCCCATGCGCGCGTGCGAGCGAGCGAGGTAGTAGACGTTCGGCGCGGTCAATCCTGCGCGCGGTGACTGCGCGCGCGAGAGCGCTTGCCCTTGCCGGTCTCGGTACTGGTCGCGCTCGGCCGGGTGGGCGCGGGCGATTCGGATTGGGCCGATGGGCCCTGCTCGTCCAGTGCGGCAGCGAACTCGGGCGGAGCGCTCTGCCCCCAGTCCTTGTCCTCCGGATCGATCAGCGTCTTGCGGAGCTCGGTGTATATCGGAGTGTCCAACTAGCTACCCCCTGACTGACAGCTCGCCCGGCAGGCTACCGACGAAACGTTCGCGCGCGGGCGAGGCAGCCGATGACCACACGAACGGGGACACGACTCGCCGTGCAGGCCGTAGAACCGCTCAGCTCGCGAACGGCCCGAAAAACCGCCGATGACCTGCGGTGATCGTCTAAGCGGGGGGTGGGTGAACAGGGGGTTATGGAGGTCTGTAGAGTATTACAGGTCAGCGCGATGCGGACCGGGGAAACCGGGCCGGGCCTGATGCGGGCCCCTTGAAGTGGCT
>NZ_BAAARA010000007.1:0-309941 GCF_039531955.1 Saccharopolyspora halophila | reverse complement strand
TCGGCGCCGACCGCCGTCGCCACCTCCGGGTCCACCGCGGCGAGCGCGTCGTTGAACAGATCCGGTGTCGACATCAGTGTGTGCCTCCTGGTTCTTGATCTATGGAGATCAGGCGTTGCGGCGGTAGAAGGGCAGCTCGACGACCTGGACCGGGACGTTGCGTCCGCGGATGTCGACCTGCAGCGCCGTACCGGGGCCGCTGTGCGCCCGGTCGACATAGGCCATCCCGATCGGGTGGCCCAGGGTCGGGGAGGGTGCGCCGGAGGTGACCTCGCCGATTTCGTGGCCCTCGTCGTCGAGCACCTTGTAGCCGTGCCGGGGCGCTCGGCGCCCGTCGGTGGTCAGGCCGACCAGCGTGCGCTCGGTGGGCTGCTCGGCGGTGGCGGCCAGCGCGGACTTGCCGACGAAGTCGGCCGTCTTGTCCAGCTTGACCACCCGGCCGAGGTTGGCGTGGAAGGGGGTCAGCTCGGCGGAGAGCTCGTTGCCGTACAGCGGCATGCCGGCTTCCAGCCGCAGCGTGTCGCGGCAGGACAACCCGCAGGGCTGCAGGTCGTGGCCCGCGCCGGAGTCGGTCAGCGCCTGCCAGACGGCCTCGGCGTCGCCGGGCGCGGTGAACAGCTCGAACCCGTCCTCGCCGGTGTAGCCGGTGCGGGCCAGCAGCACGTCCTTGCCGGCGACGGTGCTGCGGTAGCCCGCGTAGTACTTGACGGTCGAGAGGTCGGTGTCGGTCAGCGGGGCGAGGATCGCGACGGCGTTGGGGCCCTGCACGGCGATCAGGGCGTAGTCGTCGGAGGCGTCGCGGTGGGTCGCGTCGAAGCCCGCGACCCGCTTCTCGAGCTCCGCGGAGACCACGGCGGCGTTGGCCGCGTTGGCCACGACCATGAACTCGTGATCGGCGAGCCGGTAGACGATCAGGTCGTCGAGCACGCCACCGCTCTCGTTGCAGAGCATGGTGTAGCGCGCGCGGCCTGGCGTGATGGCGCTCGTGTTGGCGACCAGCGCGTAGTCAAGCGCCTCGGCGGCCTGCGGGCCGCTGATGATGATCTCGCCCATGTGAGTGAGGTCGAACAGGCCCGCTCCGGTGCGCACCGCGTTGTGCTCGGCGGTGTCGCCGCTGTAGCGCACGGGCATCTGCCAGCCGGCGAACTCGGTGAAGCTCGCGCCGAGTGATTCGTGCACCCGGTGCAGCGGTGTCTGTCGAGACGACGACATGGTGAAACTCCTCCTGGTGGGTGCCGGTCGGCAGTCAGGGGCCGGTCAGCATTGCAGGCGCACCCACCTTATCCGGGGCGCCCACGACCCCCGACCGGTGCATCTGCGCTGGTCGGGCGGGTCTCCCCGGAGTCATTGGCCTGAGAGTTTCACCGCCCGGCTGGGCGGCTTGCACCGTGGGCGAGAAGCTCGCGCTTCTGCTTTTCTCCGTGCGTTCGCCTGTTGTCCTGCGGTAACGGTGCCTGAGAGTTTGCTGGGGAGTGTTGCTCCTTCGGCGCCCCACCCGGATCGGGTGAGAGCTCTCCCGCGAGACGTCGTCGGCGCGATATGCGGTTGTTCCGCTCAAGGACGCTACGAACCCCCGCACCCCCAGTCAACCGGAAGGGCGAGTGATCTCGGCCCTGGTGAGTTGGTCGTGTCCGTGCTACGCGAACGCTCACCCGCGGCGGGGAAGCCGTCCGGCAGATCGGGAACGCGCGTTTCGGGCGCTTCAGCCCTCGGTCGACTCGTCGGGCAGGCCGCGGTACTGCACTTGCAGGCCGTCGATCAGGGCGGACAGGGCGAGTTCGAAGCTGCCGGTGTCGATCTCGGTCGCCTTCTCGCGCAGGCGGTGGGCCTGGTTGAGGTGCGGGAAGCGGTTGGTGTACACCGCCGCGTCATCGGGGAAGCCGCCTCCGAAGGAGCTCATCGCAGAACCGATGACCAGGTACTTCGTCGATGCGCCGATCATGGTCGCGTAGCGCTGGGGCCAACCCGCGCTGGTCAGGCCGCCGTGCACGGCGTCGGCCACGCGCAGGGAGTTCTCGCGGCGGTCCGGGCCGTAGGCGATGAACGCGACCAGGTTCGGGTGCGCGAGCAGCGCGGCGCGGTAGGAGCGGGCCCAGGTGCGCAGGCCGGTGATCCAGTCCTGCTCGAAGCCGGAGACGTCGACCGTGCTCATCGCCTCGTCGGCGATCTTGTCGAGCAGCTCGTCCTTGTTCGACACGTGGTTGTACAGCGAGGCCGCCCGCACGTCGAGGCGCTCGGCCAGCCTGCGCATGGACAGCGCTTCCGGGCCCTCCCGGTCGATGATCTCCAGGCCGACCTGCCGGATGCGTTCCGGCGAGAGTCGGGGTGTGCTTGGTCGTGGCACTGCTCCACCTCACCGGGTCTCTTGCGGCGTCGGTCACAACAGTCCTAGGCTGCCACAAAACTAACGATGTTAGTTACCGGGATCGTAGGAAAGGACATCGGCGATGGTCGACTTCTCGCTGTCGGACACCGAGCGCGACATCCGCGACTGGGTGCGCAACTTCGTCCAGCGCGAGCTCATGCCGCTGGAACCGGAGGTGCTGCGCCGCGAGCGCGCGGGCGAGCGCGGTCTGACCAAGGACGAGCTCAAGGAACTGCAGGACAAGGCCAAGCAGGCCGGGTTCTGGGGCGTGATGACGCCCGAGGAGTACGGGGGGATGAACCTCTCGGCGGTGATGGCGGCGTTGATCGAGGTCGAGCTCGGTCGCAGCTACGTGCCGTTCCGCTTCGGCGGCGGCGCCGACAACATCCTCTACTACGCCAACGAGGAGCAGCAGCAGCGCTACCTGCTGCCGACCATCGAGGGCACCCGCAAGTCCTGCTTCGCCATCACCGAGCCGGGCGCGGGTTCGGACGCGAAGAACCTGCGCACCACGGCCGTGCGGGACGGCGACGAGTGGGTGATCAACGGCGAGAAGACCTTCATCACCGGCGGCATCGACGCCGACTTCACGATGGTCTTCGCCGTCACCGACCGGGAGAAGGGCGCCAACGGCGGGGTGACCTGCTTCCTAGTCGACCGCGACATGGGTTGGAAGTCCGAGCCGATCGACATCATGGGCCCGGACGAGCGCCAGCCCGCCGCGCTGGTCTTCGACAACGTGCGAGTGCCGCACGAGAACGTCCTCGGCGAGGTCGGCAACGGCTTCGGCCTGGCCATGCAGTGGATCGGCCGCGGCCGCTACTTGCTGCCCGCGCACGCGCTGGGCGCCTGCGAGCGCATGGTCGAGATGGCCTCGGACTACGCCAAGAACCGCGAGACCTTCGGCGAACCGATCGCCGACCGGCAGGCCATCCAGTGGATGATCGCCGACTCCGCGGTCGAGATCGAGGCGCTGCGCTGGCTGGTCCTGCAGGCCGCCTGGCAGGTCGACCAGGGCGTGGACTCGCGGCACGCGCAGTCCATCGCCAAGCTGTTCGGTGCCACCCACGCCAACCAGATCGTGGACCGCGTCCTGCAGATCCACGGCGGCATGGGCTACACCAAGGAGCTCCCGATCGAGCGCTGGTACCGCGATCTGCGGCTGCTGCGCATCTTCGAGGGAACCGACGAGATCCAGCGGCGCACCATCGCCCGCAACGTGCTCAAGGGGCACGCCTCGGTCAGCGGCGCCCTGGGCTGATCCGGGCGATCCGCGTGGATCGGCACCCGGAGCTGCGCGATTCCGCATCCCACCTTCGGGAGAGCCGTGCGGCCCGTGTTGCCCGAGTGGTCGCGCCGATGTCGGTAGACTGGGCACCACCGGCTTCGATCTATCGGGAGATGCCATGTCGTTGTTCAAGAAGGTCGCGCAGTTCGCCTCCAGCCCGCAGGGCAAGAAGGTGATCAACCAGGCCAAGAAGTACGCCTCCGACCCGAAGAACAAGGAAAAGATCGACCAGGTCAAGAACAAGATCACGGGCAAGGGCGGTTCCGGAGGATCCCGCGGCGGCTACTGATCCCGGCGCACGACAACGCCCCCGGCCGATGCCGGGGGCGTTCTCGGTTGTCGCCTGTTCGGAGTCCTGTACCGGCGCGTGATCGAAAGTAGAGTCCGCCCCGGGTCGTCTCAACGTCGAGCGCCGGGAGGTCGGATCGCTGTGGGCAGTGCGTACGTGGTCGGGACGTTCGACACCAAGGGCGCGGAGCTGGGTTTCGCCGCCGAGCTCGTCGCGCGCGGCCATCCGGTCACCACCGTCGACCTGTCCACCGGCGAGTCGGCGACGCGCGCGGACGTTTCGGCGGCCGAGGTGGCCGCGCATCATCCCGGCGGGGTGGAGGCGGTGTTCACCGGCGACCGGGGAACGGCGGTCACCGCGATGGCCGAGGCCTTCGCCCGGTTCCTCGCCGGACGCGACGTCGACGGCGTTCTCGGGCTCGGCGGCTCCGGCGGTACCGCGCTGGTGACCCCGGCGATGCGCCAGCTGCCGATCGGCGTGCCGAAGATGATGGTGTCCACTGTGGCTTCCGGCGACGTCGCGCCCTATGTGGACGCCACGGACATCGCGATGTTCCCCTCGGTCACCGATGTCGCCGGATTGAACCGGATCTCCCGCCGCGTGCTGGCCAACGCCGCGCATGCGCTGCTCGGCGCGATCAGCCACCCGCTGCCGCCCGCCGACGACAAGCCCGCCGTCGCGCTGTCCATGTTCGGCGTCACCACCCCGTGCGTGACAGCGGCGGCCGAACGGCTCGAGCCCGAGTTCGACCCGCTGGTCTTCCACGCGACCGGGACCGGCGGCCGCGCGATGGAGAAGCTCGTCGACGACGGCCTGGTGCGCGCGGTCCTGGACATCACCACCACCGAGGTCTGCGATCTGATCGCCGGGGGCGTGATGAGCGCCGGTGAGCAGCGCCTGGACGCCATCGCCCGCACCCGCGTGCCCTACGTCGGTTCGTGCGGCGCGCTGGACATGGTCAACTTCGGCGCTCGGGACACCGTTCCGGAGCGCTACTCCGGCCGCAACCTCTACGTGCACAACCCGCAGGTCACCCTGATGCGCACCTCGGCCGAGGAATGCCGCGAGATCGGGGAGTTCATCGCCGGCAAGCTCAACGCCTGCACCGGTCCCGTGCGGTTCCTGCTGCCGACTGGCGGGGTGTCCATGCTGGACGCGCCGGGGCAGCCCTTCCACGATCCCGAGGCCGACGCGGTCCTGTTCGACACCATCGAGAGCCGGGTCGAGACCACCGCCGACCGGCAGGTCGTGCGCGTCGGCCACAACGTCAACGATCCGGAGTTCACCGACGCGCTGCTGGACTGCTTCCGCGAGCTGGTGACCGCGCGCCCGGCCTGAAACGCTGGGGACGCAAGAGCTTCAGGAGGTCTCATGAGTCGATTCGATCGCGCGGAGCTGCTGCGGGAATTCCGCGCCAAGGCCGATCGCGGCGAACCGATCGTCGGCGGCGGCGCGGGCACCGGTCTGTCCGCGAAGTGCGAGGAAGCCGGCGGCATCGATCTGATCGTCATCTACAACTCGGGCCGCTACCGGATGGCCGGGCGCGGTTCGCTGGCCGGGCTGCTCGCCTACGGCAACGCCAACGAGATCGTGGTCGACATGGCCCGCGAGGTGCTGCCGGTCGTGCAGCGCACGCCGGTGCTCGCGGGCGTCAACGGAACCGACCCGTTCCTGCTGCGCGAGCCGTTCCTGCGGGAACTGCGCGAAATGGGCTTCGCGGGCATTCAGAACTTTCCCACCGTGGGCCTCATCGACGGCGTGTTCCGGGCGAACCTGGAGGAAACCGGCATGGGGTTCGGCCTGGAGGTCGAGCTCGTCGCCGCGGCCCGGGAAGCGGGGCTGCTGACCACTCCGTACGTGTTCTCCGCCGAGGACGCGCGGGCGATGGCCGAGGCGGGTGCCGACATCATCGTCTGCCACATGGGCCTGACCACCGGCGGCAACATCGGCGCCGAGACGGCCAAGACGCTCGACGACTGCGTCGCGCTCATCGACGAGTGCGCGCGGGCCGCCGCCGAGGTGCGCGAGGACGTGCTGGTGCTGTGCCACGGCGGCCCCATCGCGATGCCCGCCGACGCCTCCTACGTGCTGGCCCGCACCGAGCGCTGCCACGGCTTCTACGGCGCCAGCAGCATGGAGCGCCTGCCCACCGAGCAGGCGCTGACCGAGCAGACCAAGGCCTTCAAGGGCATCAAGTTCTGAGGTGGGACGCGCGCGGCGGTGCCCGCTGAGTCGCGCACCGCACGTGGCCACCGACGCACGCCGGAAACGATCCGCGAGTTCGATCCACCCGCCCGTCGAGGAGGACGCATGCGCAGCTACGCGAGCACGGTCATCGACGCACCGGTCGAGAAGGTGTGGGAGGCGATCCGCGACTTCGACGGCCTGCCCGCCTGGCACCCGGCCATCTCGGCCAGCGAGATCGAGGACGGCGGCGACGCGGCCCGGGTCGGCTGCGTTCGCAGGCTGACGCTGGGCGACGGCGCCGAGGCGCGCGAGCGGCTGGTCGCGCTGGACGACTCCGCCCGCAGCTGCACTTACGAATTCGTAACGAGTCCGTTCAACGTTCGCAGCTACCGCTGCACCATCCAGGCGATGCCGGTGACCGCCTCCGGCAAGAGCTTCGTCCAGTGGTTCGCCGACTTCGACGCGGACGCCGCTGACGAGGCAGAACTCGACCGGACTTTCGCCCAGGGGGTGTACGCCACTGGTCTGAACGGCCTCGCCGATCACCTCTCCGGTTGAGGGAATGAGGCCGTTGCGGCCAGGTGTGAATGGAAGCTTCGAAGCGGCCGGTTAGAGTCGGCTCGTGCCAAGCAGGTCTATTCCTCCCGAAGCAGACGCCGCACAAGCCGATCGCGTCGTCGTCACCGGTGGCTCCGGTTTCGTCGGCCGCTCCGTGGTTCGCGCGTTCCTCAAACGCGGTACCCCGGTGACGATCGTGGATCTCCAGGCACCGCCTGCGGACCTCGACGATCCCCGGGTGACCTTCGTGGAGGGCGACTTGCGCGAAGCCGCTACCCGCGAGCGGGCCATAAGCCAGGCGACCGCGGGCATCATCCACCTCGCCGCGATCACCTCGGTGCTCAAGTCGGTGGAGAAGCCGGCCGAGACCTACACCAACAACGTCGAGGTGACCCACGAACTGCTCGAGCTGTGCAGGCAGCGCGGCGTCGGCCAGTTCATCCTCGCTTCCACCAACGCGGTGGTCGGCGACATCGGCCACGGGACGATCAACGAGGAGCTCCCGGTCCGGCCGCTGACGCCTTACGGCGCCACCAAGGCGGCCTGCGAGATGCTGCTGGCGGGTTACGCTGGCTCCTACGGCCTCGCCACCACGGCGCTGCGCTTCACCAACATCTACGGCCCCGGTATGAACCAGAAGGACAGCTTCATCCCGCGCTTGATGCGCGCCGCGCTGTCCGGTACCGGTGTCGAGGTCTACGGCGACGGCTCGCAGTGCCGCGACTTCGTGCACATCGACGACGTCGTGCAGGGCATCCTCGCCGCGTGGGACAAGGAGTACACCGGCACCGCGGTGATCGGCTCCGGGCGCTCCATCAGCGTGCTCGAGCTCATCGACGCGGTCAAAGCCGCCACTGAGATCGACATCCCGGTAACCCACGTACCTGCCAAGAACGGGGAGATGCCCGCGGTGATCGTCGAAGTCGCCAAGGCCCAGCGCGAGCTCGGGTACCACCCGGCCGTGGAGCTCACCGAGGGGCTGCGCACGGTCTGGTCCGACTTCGGCGGAGCCCGATGACCACCGCGCTCGCGCGCGTGGTCCGCCGGCACTGGCTGCTGGTGCTGCTGGTGCTGGCCGGCGCGGTGCTGCGCGCCGTCGTGCACCTCGCCTACCGGCCGGCCCTGCTCTACATCGACTCGTTCCGCTACCTCAACGACGTCGGGGTGTTCTACCCCGGCGGGATAAACCCGGTGGGGTACGAGTTCTTCCTGGCTCCGCTGCTGTGGATCGGTGGCATGAGCCTGGTCGCGGCCGTGCAGCACCTGCTCGGCCTGGCGCTGGGCGTGGGCATCTACATCCTGCTGCGCCGCTTCGCGGTGCGCCGGTGGCTGGCCGCGCTGGCCGCCGCGCCGGTCCTGCTGGACGCCTACCAGCTGCAGATCGAAGCCAACATCATGTCCGATCTGCTCTTCCAGGTGGTGCTGCTGGCCGCCATCTACCTGCTGTGCTTCTGGGGCACGCCGGGACCGCGGCTGGCGGCCGGCGCCGGTGCGGTGCTCGCCTTCGGCGTGATCACCCGGTCGGTGGGCGTGACGCTGGTGGTGCCGGTCGCGGTCTTCGTGCTGCTGGCCGCGGGGCTGCGGCCGAGGGAGGGCTGGAAGTCCCGGCTGATCGCCACCGGAGCGCTGGTGGGCGTGTTCGTCGCCGGAGTGCTGGCCTACGCCACCTTCAGCGCGGTCGCCGCGGGCCGGTTCGGCATCGGCGGCTCCACGGGCGGTGGCGTGCTCTACGGTCGAGCCGCAGTGGTCGCCGACTGCGATCGGCTGGGCCTGACGCGGGAGGAGTACCTGGTCTGCCCGCACGACCAGTCGCCGGCCAAGCGCCAGGAGCTGGGCATCGACCACTACTTGCACTACTGGGACGTCCCGTGGACGCGTGACACCTTGCCCGAGGGCATGGACATCTCCGCCGCCCAGCGCGGCATGACCAACAAGGTCATCGCGCAGCAGCCGCTGGACATCGCCAGCGGCATCGTGCGGGACTTCCTCAAGGGCTTCGCCCCGACCCGCACCCAGAGCGTCGGCGACGTTCCGCTTGATCGCTGGCACTTCCAGCTCGCCTACCCGCTGTACGAGTCCGACTGGTACACCGACGAGTGGGCCGAGATCTACGACGACGGCCCGGTGCGGGTGCGCACCGAACTCGCTTCCTTCCTGCGCGACTACCAGCTGCACGGCGGCTACACGCCGGGCATCGTGCTCGGCTTCGGGCTGCTGCTGGCCGCGACCGCGCTGATCGGCGTCGGTAGGGCGGTGCGCAGCGGTCTGCGCGCGGTGATCCTGCTGCCCGTTGGAATGATCATGGCGCTGCTGTCCACCGCGGCAGCGATGGAGTTCTCGTGGCGCTATCAACTGCCCGGTCTGGTATTGATTCCCATCGCCGGTGCTTTGGCCGCGACCGCGATCTTCGGGCGAAGGGCTCCGGTACTGCCCCGTCCGTTGGATACGACCGCACAGTTCCAGAAGGAGAACCGCATGCTGACGACCTTCCCCGATGAGGTCGACCGCGCCGCGTTGGAGGACTACGACAACCGCTACGGCGATCACCGGTTCGCCCCGGTCGTCGTGCTGATCGCGGCCTACAACGAGGAGGAGTCGATCGGCGGCGTGCTGGACTCGATTCCGGCGCGCAGCGGTGATCTGGACGTCGACACCCTGGTGGTCGTCGACGGCGCCAAGGACGACAGCGCTGGCCAGGCCCTCAAGCACGGGGCGCAGACCTGCGTGGCTCCGGTCAACCGGGGCCAGGGCGCGGCGCTGCGACTGGGCTACCGGCTGGCCGCGCAGCGCGGCGCGCGCTACGTGATCACCACCGACGCCGACGGCCAGTACGACATCGACGAGCTGCCGATGCTGCTGGAGCCGCTGGTGGAGGGGCGCGCGGACTTCGTCACCGGCTCGCGGGTCCTGGGCAGCAACGAGCGCCCGGCGCTGATCCGCCGGATCGGCACCTACGTGTTCGCCTGGCTGGTCAGCGCGCTGACCCGGCAGCGCATCACCGACACCTCGTTCGGCTTCCGCGGCATGCGGGTGGACGTGCCCAACGCGGTGACCCTGCAGCAGCCGCAGTACCAGTCCTCGGAACTGCTCGTCGGCGCGCTCAGCCACGGCTACCGGGTCCTGGAGCAGCCGATGCGGATGCTTCCGCGCGCGGCGGGGGAGAGCAAGAAGGGCGGCAGCTTCGCCTACGGCTACCGCTACGCCAAGGTCGTGCTCGGCACCTGGTGGCGCGAGCGCCGCGCGAAGCGCGACGCCGTGATCGTCGGGTCGACGACCGAGTTCAGCGAGCCCGCTGCTGCTGCCGGTGAGCGGTGAAGACGATCTTGTCGAAGAGCACGAACTTGACCGCGAACATCGCCACGTAGGTTCCGGCGAAAGCGCCCCAGACGATGGCGATCTGGGCGGGTCGGTTGTGCGGGAACTGGGAGGTAGCAAGGATTTCGGCACCGTGCGCGGCGAGCGCCGCGACCAGCGCGGTGCCGATGGAGATCACCCCGAAGCGGATGATCTCACCGCGCAATGCGGAACGACCGCCACCACCCCAGGTGCGGCGGTTGAGCACGAAGTTGGGGATCGCCCCGGCCAACCAGGCCAGCACGGTGGCGAAGATCGGAGCGGACCCCAGCGAGTAGGAGACCAGGAAGACGAGCTGGCTGATCACGGTGGCGATCACCGAGGCGGCCGCGAATCTGCTCAGCAAATGCCAATACCGACCGAATCGGACACCGGACATTCGCTGGGGCATCTCGCCTCCTACCAATTTCACACGGATGTGTGCTGGACTGCACGATACCGATCGGTTGGCGAACTCTTCGCCGACCGGCTCGTATCTGAGAACATTCGTGTGCTGTTGCTGCACTAACGGCTGAAATGAGGGAGACAGGCGTGCGAATCCTCGTCCTCGGAGGGGACGGCTACCTCGGATGGCCGACCGCTCTGCATTTGTCCGACTGCGGTCACGAGGTTGCAGTCGCGGACAACTTCGCCCGTCGGGGCTACGACCACGAGATGGGCGTCGAGAGCCTTGTGCCGATCGAGCCCATGCAGGTCCGTCTGGACGCCTGGCGCGAGGTTTCCGGCAAGACCATCAAGTCCTACTACGGCGACCTGTGCGACGGTGAGTTCACCATCGACATGATCGCCGACTTCCGCCCGGATGCGATCGTGCACTTCGCCGAGCAGCGGGCGGCGCCCTACTCGATGATCGACCGCAAGCACGCGGTCTACACCCAGCAGAACAACGTCGTGGGCAACCTCAACGTGCTGTTCGCGATCGAGCAGGTGGATCCGGAGATCCACCTGGTCAAGCTGGGCACGATGGGCGAGTACGGCACGCCCAACATCGACATCGAGGAGGGCTGGCTGGAGGTCACCCACAACGGGCGGACCGACCGGATGCTCTATCCGAAGAAGCCGGGCTCGTTCTACCACCTGAGCAAGGTGCACGACAGCCACAACATCGAGTTCGCCACTCGTATCTGGGGCCTGCGCGCAACCGACCTCAACCAGGGCGTGGTCTACGGCCAGGAGACCGACCAGACGGCTCGCGACCAGCGGCTGGCGACCCGGTTCGACTACGACGCCATCTTCGGCACTGTGCTCAACCGCTTCGTCATCCAGGCCGTCCTGGGCCACCCGCTGACGGTCTACAAGCCGGGCGGGCAGACCCGCGGCATGCTCGACATCCGCGACACGGTCGAGTGCATCCGGCTGGCCTGCGAGAACCCGGCCGACAAGGGTGAGTTCCGGGTCTTCAACCAGATGACCGAGAGCTACTCCATCGACCAGGTCGCCAAGATCGTCGCCGACAAGTTCGACGGCAGCGCGGAGATCGAGTACGTGGACAACCCGCGCGTGGAGCAGGGCGAGCACTACTACAACGTCAAGCACACCGGTCTGGTGGATCTCGGCCTGCAGCCGCACCTGCTGTCCGAGACGCTGATCGAGAACATGTTCTCGGTCGCGGACAAGTACAAGGACCGCGTGGACCTGGGTGCCATGCGCCCGACGGTCAGCTGGCGGACCGCCCAGAGCCCGCTGCGCGCGGACAAGTGACTCGGCGCGCCCCCGGCTCGACTACGGGGGCGTAGAGCTCGCAGGACGAGGCCCCGGGCGCGAGCCCGGGGCCTCGTCCTGCGCGGGTCTTCCGCGGCGCGTCAGCGGCCGTGACTCCGGCGACGCGGACGCGCGGGTGTCTTCCGGAGGGAACCGGCGCCCGTTCAGCCCCGCGCCGGTTCCGCCACTTCCTCGTCCTGGCTCGCTTCCGCGGCCTCTTCCTCGAGGTTGTCGAACTCGCGGCGCTCGTTGACGACCACTCGGACGGTGTAGGCCAGCAGGGCGATCCAGGCCGTGGCGATCACGGCGTAGACCAGCACCGGGCTGGGGGAGGGCAGGTCGATCGCGTTGACCAGGGTGCGGGCGTTGGTCAGCACGATCATGCCGCCCGCGCCGACGCCGATGATCCGCATCGGGACGATCCGCACCAGGTAGGCCGCCAGCGGCGCGGCCACCACGCCGCCGAGCAGCAGCCCGCCCACGAGCAGCCAGCTCAGCTGCGCGTCGGACAGCGCGATCAGGAAGCCGAGGCTGGCGGCGACGGCGATGATGAACTCGCTGGTGTCCACCGACCCGATGACCTTGCGCGGTTCCACCTTGCCGGTGCTCAGCAGGGTCGGAGTGGCCACCGGGCCCCAGCCGCCACCGCCGGTGGCGTCCATGAAGCCCGCCACCAGGCCCAGCGGGGCCAGCAGCTTGGGGCTGACGCCGGTGAGGCGCCGGCGCCGCAGCGGCCGGATCGCGAAGCGCAGCAGCACGTACAGGCCCAGCGCGAGCAGGATCGTCGACATCCAGGGGGCGGCGGCCTCGGTGGCCACGTTGCTCAGCGCGGTGGCGCCGAGGAACGCGCCGATCCCGCCGGGCACGCCGAGCATGCCCACGATCTTCCAGTCGACGTTGCCGAACTTCCAGTGGCTGACGCCGGAGGCCACCGAGGTGCCGAGCTCGGCGAGGTGCACCGAGGCGGAGGCGAGCGCCGGGGTCAGGCCTGCGGTGAGCAGGATGGTCGTCGAGGTGACGCCGTAGGCCATGCCGAGCGAGCCGTCGACCAGCTGGGCGATGAAACCGCCGATCGCGAAGATCAGGAATGCTTGCACGATGTCTCCGTGGTGAGGGATCGGCCCCTTCGGGCGCGCGGCGAGCGGGTCCACGGCGCGCTGGGGGATCGAGATGTGCGGGCGCGGCTTGGTTTCAGCTGTGGCGCCGACACCGTGCGGAGGCGACTCGGCGGAGGTCTACGTGGAGGCGCTGCGCGAGCAGCCGCCACTGATCACCGGGCGTCATGGGCGTCAGTCAAACATGCCCCGAGCATCCGTGGGAAGGTCTCTCATAATTCGGGAGGGCCTGTGTGGCCCGTTCGCGTGGCATTTGTGGCCAACGCCACCGTTACCCCTGATCCGGTCCTGTCGGCGGCTTCGGCGTGCGACCCCGGAGTGGCCGTGCTGCCATGTCCGATGTGGATGATCACGGCGATCTGAAGTGCCTCCCCGCGGGTTCGCCCGCGGGGTCTCGGTTGTTGATCCGTGAGTTGACCAGCGTGAACCGTTCGGATTCGAGCGGCGCGCCGGTGGGCGGCGGCGGTGCGGACCACGCCCGCGTCGAGCCCTGTTCCGGATCTCGGCCGTTATATTCCGATCAAGGGTTGTAGATACCGAGCGTTACACGAACGCGCGATTTTGACTGAGATCACCACTGTTCAATGGACCGAAAGAGGCAAGCCTTGCGCCCCCCGTGACGCTCAGCTACGTTCACGCCCTGCACGTCACGGTTCGATCACAGCAAGATCTCGCTCCCCGAGGGGTCTTGCGCCCGCATTCCCCGACGCGGGTCCGACCGGACCGTCCCCGAGACGGAAGGTGGAAATGGGCAAGCACCGAAAGGAGAGCGGCCATCCCCCGAAGGCCGGTCTCCCGCTTCGCAACAAGATGATGGCGATGGTCGTGGCCGGTGGCGCCTTCGCCGCCGTCGGTCAGCCGCTGGTGGCCAACGCCGGTGCCGATGAGCAGCGCGACGTCCAGCCGTTGGCCGGCGAGAAGGAGCTCAAGGCAGCCGTGACGGGAACCTGGAACAGTCCCGCCTCGGTGCGCCTGCTGAGCAATCAGCAGCCGATCGAGCCGGCGACCGAAGCCGCCAAGGCCGTCAAGAGCCAGCGCATCGAGGCCGAGCGCATCGCCCGCGCCGAAGCCGAGCGCAAGGCCGCCGAAGCCGAGCGCAAGCGCGCCGAGGAAGCCGCCCGCAAGGCCGCCGAGGAGGCCTGGAAGCGGGAGAACGGCTTCGTCAAGCCGACCGAGGGCACCTTCACCTCCGGTTTCGGCGCCCGCTGGGGAACCAGCCACGACGGCATCGACATCGCCAACTCCGTCGGGACCCCGATCTACTCGGTGGCCTCCGGCGAGGTCATCGACGCCGGTTCGGCCAGCGGCTTCGGCCTGTGGGTCCGGGTCCAGCACGACGACGGCACCATCACCGTCTACGGCCACGTCAACTCGACGCTGGTCAGCGAGGGCGATCACGTCGGTGCTGGCGACCAGATCGCCACGATGGGCAACCGGGGGCAGTCCACCGGCCCGCATCTCCACTTCGGCGTGGAGCAGGGCGGTGACTACGTCAACCCGGTCTCGTGGCTGTCCTCCAGGGGCATCGACATCACCTGATCGGCTTCAGACCCGGCCGTCCGGACCTTCCCCCCGACAGGGTCCGGGCGGCCGTTCCACATCGGCGACTCCCCGGTCGGACCGATCAGGATTCGGTCGGCTGCGCCGCCCCCTCGTCCAGCCTGGAGCGCAGCCAGGTGAGCGTCTTGGTGAGCAGGCGCGAGACGTGCATCTGGGAGATGCCGACCTGGTCGGCGATCTGGGTCTGGGTCATGCCGCGGAAGAAGCGCATGATGACGATGCGGCGCTCGCGCTCGGGGAGCTCGTCGAGCAGCGGGCGCACCATCTCGCGGTTCTCCACCTCGGCCAGCTCGGCGTCATCGGACCCGATCGCGTCGCCGAGCGGGATCTCGTCGGTGTCGGTGAGCAGCTCGTCGAGCGAGGTGCTGCGGTAGGCGTTGCCCGCTTCCAGGCCGCGGTAGACGTCGTCGGTGCTGATGCCCAGGTCGGTGGCCAGCTCGCTCGGCGTGGGAGCCCGGCCGTACTCCTGGGAGAGGCGCGCGATGGCCCCGGAGACCGACAGGTGGAGCTCCTGCAGCCTGCGCGGCATCCGCACCGCCCAACCGGTGTCGCGGAAGTGCCTGCGCACCTCGCCCATGATGGTCGGCACCGCGTAGGACAGGAAGTCCACCCCGCGTTCCGGGTCGAACCGGTCCACGGCGTTGATCAGGCCCAGGATCGCCACCTGCGAGAGGTCCTCCTGGGCCTCGCCTCGATGGCTGAACCGGCGAGCGATGTGCTCGGCGACCGGGAGGTGCTCGGTGACCAGGTGGTCCCGGAGCTCGGTGCGACGGGGATTCTGCTCGTCCAGTTTCGCTAGCTCGCCGAAGAGCGGCGCCAACTCGTCGTAGTGCTCGTTGCGCGAACGCTGGCTCGACTTGGAATCCGCTCGTTTCACACTTGCTTCCCCTTGGTCAACTCGATCCGCACCAGGTTGCTGCCGTTGGCGGGGTCCGACTCGACCGAGGTTGACACAGCATCGGCCAGTGCGCTGAGCACGCGCCAGCTGAACGTGTCCTTGCGCGGGCCGAACGCGTCGGTGCTGCGCACTTCGGCGGCCACCGACAGCTGATCGCTCCCGGAGAGGAAGCGGCAGACCAGCGTCGCCTCTTCGGCGGCGAGCCGGACGAGCGAGGAGCAAGCCTCATCGACCGCGAGCCTGAGGTCGGCGATCGTGTCGACGTCGTAGTCGGCGCGCATCGCCAGATCACCGACCACGGCACGCATCACCGCGAGCTGCGTCGCATCGGCGGGCACTCGCACCTCGACCTGGTTCGCCGCCGGCGTCTCAGGCTCGACGTGCGCGACCTCGCGTTCCACGCTCATCCGGGCCACCTCGTTCTCATCCGGGCTACCTCGTTCGGTCGGTGCGCCTCGCAATCTTCTGGTACCCGGACCCCGCGCCCCACAAACTGACCTAGGAACACTGTTACAAGCTGGTCCAGTAGTCCCAGAAGCGCTGCAGGATGAGTACCACGATCACCAGGTACCACACGACCAGCACCACGCTGTGGAACCGGCCGAGCGCCACGCCGATGGAGCGACCGCCGCCGAAGTGACCCGCCTTCAGGTTGTGCAGCGTGGTGTACCAGAAGATTGGGATCGTGACGACCCAGACGATCATGCAGTAGGGGCACAGGGCACCGATGGAGTAGAGGCTCTGCACCACCAGCCAGTGGATGAACACCACGGCCAGCGTCGTGCCCAGCTGCAGACCCAGCCAGAACCAGCGCGGCGCGGCGTAGCCGGCCAGCATCGCGGCACCTGCGGTGATCACGACCGGGAAGGCCATCAGCCCGATCAGCGGGTTCGGGAAGCCGAGCAGCGCGGCCTGCGCGCTGTCCATCACCGAACCGCAGGAGACGATCGGGTTGATGCTGCAGGACGGCACGTAGTCCGGGTTGACCAGCTTCTCGAGCTTCTCGAGCATGAGCGCGAACGAGGACGCCAGCCCGATGAGGCCGCCGATGACGTAGAGCCAGGCCAGCCCGCGCGGCCGGGCCGACGGCTCCGGGGTCGCCGAGACCGTCTCCTGAGGTGCCCGCGTGCCGGTCACTTGTTCAGCTCCTGGTCGAGCTGCTGCCGGAACTGCTTGTTCAGCTCGGTGAACGACTGGGTGCCCGACTCCGGCTGGAACTGCTTGCCGTTGATGAAGATCGTCGGGGTGCCGCTGACGCCGGCCTTCTGCCCGTCGGCGATGTCGGCGTCGATCTTCTGCTGCACCTGCGGCGAGTTCAGGTCCTGGCGGTACTTGGCCATGTCCAGGCCGATCTGCTGCGCGAACTTCTCGAACTGAGCGTTGGCCCGGTTCTTGTCGCTGCTGAGCTGCTGGCCGTCCTGCGCCCACGACTCGTAGTTGTCGAAGATGGCGTGGTACATCTCCTTGTACTTGCCCTGCAGCGCGGCGGCCTCCGCGGCGCGCGCGGCCGGCTGCGCCAGCGCGTGCATCTCCAGCGGGTAGTTGCGGGTCACGAAGGTGACCTTGCCCGCGTAGTCCTGCTCGATCTTCTTGGTCAGGCCTTCGTAGTAGGCGCGGCAGCTCGAGCACTGGTAGTCGAGGAACTCGACCACGGTGACCTTGCCGTCGGGCGCTTCGGTCAGCACGTTGCTGTCCGGCTTGCGCAGCACGTCGGCGGCCACGGTCGGTCCGCCGCTCGCGTTGCCGCCACCGCTGTCGCCGCTGCGGTTGAACAGCAGCACACCACCGATCACCGCCACCGCGACGATCACCACGATGATCGTCAGGATGATGTTGGTCGTCATCCCGCTGTTCTTCTGGGTGACGAGGTTCTGGTTCTTCGACATCGAGCGCATTCACCTTCGGCGGTCGTGGGGGAGAGCCGACATCTGCAGTTTGGCTCATTCACCCGATCGGGAATTGCTACGGGGTGCGAGTCACAGGGGGTTCACAGCCGGTTCTCAGCTTTCCGCCCGATCCTGCAACCGGTATGACGTGAGGGATGACGGATCCGCTGCAGCTGCTCGACGCCCGGGCGCGCACCCGGCTGAGCGCGTGGACGGGCGGGACCTGGCAGTATCCCGCGCTGGCCACGCCCGCCGAGTCGTTCCCCGGGGACGGCTGGCTGTTCGAGCGCAAGCTCGACGGGGTCCGGGTGATCGCCGGAGCCGACGGCGGCGAGCCGCAGTTGTGGTCCCGCAACCGCAAGCGCGCCGACACCGCGTACCCGGAGATCGTCGAGGCCCTCGCCGCGCAGGCCGCGTCCCGGTTCGTGATCGACGGCGAGGTGGTCGCCTTCCACGGTGATCGCACCAGCTTCGCCCGGTTGCAGCAGCGCATGCACCTCACCGACGCGGCGGCGGCCCGGCGCACCGGCGTAGCTGTGCAGTACTACGTCTTCGACCTGATCGCCTTCGGCGGTGTGGATCTGACCGGCCTGCCGCTGCGCACCAGAAAGGCGCTGCTGGCCGAGTGCTTCGACTTCGAGGACCCGCTGGTGCTCGGCGAGCACCGGGTGGGCGATGGCCGAGAGCTCTTCCGGCAGGCGTGCGAAAGCGGTTGGGAGGGACTCATCGCCAAGCGGGCCGAGACTCCCTACCGCAGCGGGCGCGGCGGGGATTGGCTGAAGTTGAAGTGCGTGCACAGCCAGGAGTTCGTCGTCGGCGGTTACACCGATCCGCGGGGATCGCGCACCGGGTTCGGCGCCCTGCTGGTCGGCTACTACCAGCAGGGCGCCTTGCGCTACGCGGGAAAGGTCGGCACCGGATACGACGAATCGACTCTGCGGAATCTGCGGAGCAGGCTCGGCGGGATGACCCGCGGTGAATCTCCGTTCGCGGATCCGGTCAGCGAACCCGGTGCGCACTGGGTCGCGCCGGAGCTGGTCGTCCAGGTGGAGTTCGGCGAGTGGACCCCGGACGGCAGGCTCCGCCACCCCCGGTTCCGCGGACTGCGCGACGACAAGCCAGCCGAGGACGTGCGAGGCGGGAGTTAGCGCTCCGCGACCGCGATCGGGTGCTGCTCGGCGGCGGGCTCGACCTGTTGATCATTAGGTTGCGGGCTCACTGCAGCAAGAACAACGGTCATGACGACCATGGCCACGGTTCCGACAACCGACACGAAGGTGTGGTTGTTGCTCTGCATGATGAGGTACCCCTGAATTCTCGTGCAGTGATGGGAAAAGATCGTTCCAGGTGGAGCGCCGGAAGCGGCGGTTCCGTACTGCTTGTCGTTCGCTGCGGGCACAACGTTAACGACCTTGCTCCTGTTCCTGGTGTGATGCGCAACTCCGTTGTAGCGCAACGGAAACGAAGAACAATCCGGACAGTCATCAGGTCACTACGCACCGTCGTGATCAAGTGGTGTCCACAGTGGAATCGATGGTTGCGGGCGCATCGGCCGAGGTGATCCGGTCGCGAGCGCGGTCGGGGTTCGTCGCGGGCCGGTATCGTTGCGCGACGTGGTAGCCGATCCTGCCCCCGAGTCCGGCCGACCGGCCGCGGTGACGCACGTGCTCGCCAAGGCCGGTCTGGATGACGTCCAGACGCTGACCGAACGCCTGATGTCGGCGATCTTCACCGACAACCCCGAGTGGACCGACTACAGCCCGGTGCCCAAGGAAGATCTCTGGGAGGGCTGTCGCCAGTACCTGGAACGAGTGCTGCAGGTGCTCGACGGCGAGGTCGAAGGCTCCGACCGTGACGACGTGGCCGGCAAGATCGGCCGCCGCCGCGCTGAGCAGGGCGTACCGCTGGAAGCGATGCTGCGGACCTTCCGCCTCGGAGGCCGCGTGGTCTGGGAGGCCCTGGTGGACCGGGCGCACCACGACGGCGCCGATCCGGACGCGCTGCTGGGCGTGGCGACCTCCGTGTGGACGGTCATCGACACCCTGTCCTCGGCCCTGTCGACCTCCTACCGCAACGCCGAGCTCGAACGCCTGCGACGCGACGATCAGCGTCGCCACGCCCTCGTCGAGGACCTGCTGGCCGGTCGGGCCCGCGACACGGCGTTCGCGCAACGAACCGCCAAGGAGCTCGATCTGCCCACCGGTGGCGCCTACCTGGTCGTGGTCGCCGAGATGATCGACGACAGCGGCTTCGCGCTGCGCGGGCAGGCCGACGCGCTCGGGGCCATGCACTTCCGCTCGGTCTGGCAGGTCCGCGCTGACTCCCTGGTCGGCCTGGTGGCCCTCGAGCAGCATCACGCCGAGCAGGCCGTCGACGCGCTGCGGCCGCTGGCGCGCGGTCGCGTGGCGGTCTCGCCGAAGGTTCGGGGGCTGGCCGAGGTCGGGCTCGCCCACCAGCTGGCGTTGACGACGCTGGGCACCTCCGCGCACGGCAGCGCCGAACTGGTCACCCTCGAGGAGCGCTTCCCGGAGGCCCTGCTGGTGCAATCCCCGGACCTCGCTCAGCGATTGCTGGATTCCCAGCTCGGCCCGGTCCTGGAGCTGCCGGTCAAGGAACGCGACATGCTGCTGGAAACCCTCGCGGCCTGGCTGGAGGAGAACTGCTCCACGGCCAACGCCGCCGTCCGCCTGCACTGCCACCGCAACACGGTGCTCAACCGGCTGCACCGCATCACCTCGCTGATCGGCCAACCCCTCCACGGCCGAACGGCCTACGTCTCCCTCTCCCTGGCCCTCTCGGCCCACCGCCTCAAAGACGGCCTCCGCACCTAACGCCGACGCCCCGCGAGGCCCTGTTCCAGTTCGCGGTTGGCGTGACGGCCCGGGTGGCGGAACGAGCACGCGGCGGGAAGTGACAGTTTTGCCTAAAACTGTCCGGACATTTCGGGCGCCAGAGCCTCACAGTTTTAGGCAAAACTGTCACCAGGCCAGGCCGAGGTGCACTGGGGTGAGTCGCCTGGCGTCTTGGCGGGGTACTGCGCGGGGTGGTGGTGCCGGTGGGGCTGGCTCGGTCTTCGCGGGGAGTTGGGGCCGCCGGGGTGGTGCTCGGTTGGGTTCGTTGTGCAGAGGTGACAGTCGGGTGGTTCGCGATGTTTGGCGGCGGGGTCGGGTTGGCGCGGGGTTTCGTGGGGCGCGCGACGGGCGGGTGTGAGCGAGGTTACCGACGAGTTCGGTGATGGGAGGATTACTCGCGGTGTCCTCCGCGCCTGCGGCTGTGCAGTCTGCACAGTCGCCCTGCGCAAACTCTGGGCGAGCGGGCATGGCGCCGAAGTGGTGGTTGTCACGAAACTCTGTGTGAGGATGGGCCGCTTCGAGTGGCCCTGGGTAATCGGCGCGTGCGATCAAAGGAGCACAGCGAAGTGCAGGAGTTCGACCTTCTGGTTGTGGGCGGCGGCCCAGGTGGCTACGTCGCCGCGATTCGGGCCGCGCAGCGCGGCCTGTCGGTGGCCGTGGTGGAGAAGGAGCGCCCCGGCGGCGTGTGCCTCAACTGGGGATGCATCCCCACCAAGGCGATGCTGCGTTCGGCAGAGGTTTACGAAACTGTGCTGCACGCGGCCGATTTCGGCATCAACGTGGACAACGTCTCGATCGACTACGACACCGTCACCCGGCGCAAGGCCGGCGTGGTCAAGGGTCTGACCGACGGCGTCGCGGGCCTGCTCAAGGCCAACGGTGTCAAGGTCATCGACGGGCACGCCCGCTTCACCGGGCCGACCACCGTGGACGTCTACGCCACCGGTGAGTCCCCGCTGGGCGCCGACGGTCCGCGCTACGCCGCCGACCCCTCCGGCGCCCAGCCGATCGACCGGGTTTCCGCCCGCGACGTCATCATCGCCACCGGCTCGGTCCCGGTCCAGCTGCCGCTGCCCGGCGCGGACCTGCCCGGTGTGATCACCTCCGACGGCGCCTTCGGCCTGACCGAGGTCCCCAAGCGCATCGCCATCATCGGCGGCAGCGCGGTCGGCGCCGAGTGGGCGACGCTGTTCAACACGCTGGGCAGCGAGGTCAGCATCATCGAGATGCAGAAGACCCTGGTCCCCGCCGAGGACGCCGAGATCGGCAAGACGCTGGGCCGCACCTTCTCCAAGAAGGGCATCAAGGTCCTCACCGAGGCCCAGGTCTCCCGCATCGACCAGGGCTCCGACGGCCTGCAGGTCACTGTGGACGGTGCCAAGCCGCAGCAGATCGACGCCGACTTCGTCCTGGTCGGCGTGGGCCGCAAGCCCAACACCGCCAGCCTGGACCTGGACAAGGCAGGCGTGTCCACCGGTGAGCGCGGGTTCATCGAGGTCGACGACAAGCTGCGCACCAACGTCGAGCACGTCTACGCCATCGGCGACGTGACCGGCAAGGCGCTGCTGGCCCACGTCGCCTCGCACCAGGGCGTCGTCGCCGCGGAAACCGTTGCGGGCGAGCACGCTTCGATCGACTACAACGTCATCCCGGCCGCGACCTTCACGCACCCGGAGATCGCCAGCGTCGGCCTCACCGAGGCCCAGGCCACCGAGGCGGGCCACGAGGTGGTCACCTCGAAGTTCCCGTTCGCCGCGCTCGGCCGCGCGCAGAGCTACGGCGACACCGAGGGCTTCATGAAGATCGTCGCGGGCAAGAAGTACGGCGAGGTGCTGGGCGTGCACATCATCGGGCACTCGGCCAGCGACCTGATCACCGAAGGCGCGTTGGCGATGGGCCTGGAAGCCACCCTCGACGAGCTCTCCGAGACGATCCACGCGCACCCGACCCTCGGTGAGGTCGGCATGGAGGCCGCGATGAGCGCCCTCGGCCTGCCGGTCCACGTTGCCCCGCCGAAGAAGCGATAGGCGCGTTGTGAAGTCCGCGGGCGTGGCGGTGCGGGTCGGGGGCTGACGGGTCCCCTCCTCGAACAGCCATCGCGGCGTCCGGGCCGTCCGCGCCACGAAGCCGCTCAGAAACCGGCGGTGCGAGCGCTGCAAGGCGGTCCCCATAGGAGCAAGTGGTTTCGCCACTTCAAAGCAGACCCTGACCAGAAAAGGGGTAAGTGATGGCACAGACTGCCACCCGCAGCAAGCCGTCCACGCGCACCACGACCAAGTCGCGCCGCAGCACCTCGGCGCAGGCCAATCGTGGGCCGTTCTCCGGTGAGTCGCCGGAACTGCTGCGCGACTACTTCCGGGAGATGACCCTGATCCGCCGCTTCGAGGAGCGCGCGGCGCAGGGCTACACCCAGGCCAAGATCGGCGGCTACTGCCACCTCAACCTGGGTGAGGAAGCCTCGGTCGTCGGTCTCATGCGCTCGCTGCGCAAGACCGACCTGCTGTTCACCAACTACCGCGAGCACGGCTACGCCATCGCCAAGGGCATCGAGCCCGGCCGCGTGATGGCCGAGCTCTACGGCCGCACCACCGGCACCTCCAAGGGCTGGGGCGGCTCGATGCACATGTTCGACGTGGAGGCCGGGCTGCTGGGCGGCTACGGCATCGTCGGCGGGCAGATCCCGCTGGCGACCGGCGCGGCGCTGGCCATCGACTACCGCAGCGGCGACCAGGTCGTGATGTGCCAGATGGGAGACGGCACCACCAACATCGGTGCCTTCCACGAGGCGCTGAACATCGCGGCGCTGTGGAACCTGCCGGTCGTGTTCGTGGTCATCAACAACCAGCTCGGCATGGGCACCACCGTGGAGATGTCCTCGGCGGAGTCCGAGCTCTACAAGCGCGCCGCCGCCTACAAGATGCACGGCGAGCGGGTGGACGGCAACGACGTCCTCGCGGTGCGCGACGCGTCCTCCAGGCTGGTCGAGGAGGCGCGCAACAGCGGCCGCCCGGCGCTCTTGGAGCTGGTCAGCGAACGGCTCAAGGGCCACTCGGTGGTCGACCCGGCCAAGTACCGCAGCGAGGAGTCGGTCGAGAAGGCCAAGCAGGCCGACCCGGTCGCCCACTTCCGGGCGCAGCTGATCGAGGCCGGTGTGCTCGACGAGGACGCCGCGGTCGAGATCGAGCGCAAGGCGCAGGCCGAGGCGGACGCCGCCGTGGCCTTCGCCGACGACAGCCCGCACCCGGACCCCGCGACGCTGTTCGACTACACCTACGCCACTCCGGTCGACAACGACTCGCGCAGGCTCCCCGCCGACCCGGTCTTCTAACGCCACCCGGGTCTTTCCGCAGTCCCGTTGCGGTTTTTGCGACACCCCGCCACAGGTTCGTCGCGGATCGGGTGGTGAGTTCGGCCAACGCCACTCGCGGAACTCACCACCCGATCGGTGCGCGGGCCATCCATGCCCTTTTGTCCAGGAGAATCACCCTTGGCAGTCATCACTTATCGCCAAGCGCTGCACGACACGCTTCGCGAGGAAATGCTGCGCGATGAGGACGTGCTCCTCATCGGCGAGGAAATCGGAGTCTTCGAAGGCTCCTACAAGATCACCGCCGGTCTGCTCAAGGAGTTCGGCGAAAAGCGCGTCCGCGACACCCCGATCGCCGAAGAGGGCTTCGTCGGCGCTTCGGTCGGTGCGGCGATGCTGGGCCTGCGCCCGGTCGTCGAGCTGATGACGATCAACTTCTCGCTGGTCGCGCTGGACCAGATCGTCAACCACGCCGCCAAGATCTACGGCATGTTCGGCGGCCAGACCAGCGTGCCGATGGTGCTGCGCACCCCCGGTGGCGGTGGTCAGCAGCTGGGCGCCACGCACTCGCAGAACATCGAGCTCTACTACGCGTTCGTGCCCGGCCTGAAGGTCGTCGCGCCGAGCACGCCCGCCGACGCCAAGGCGCTGCTGCTGGCGTCCATGCGGGACAACGACCCGGTGCTGTTCCTCGAGAACCTCGCGCTCTACAACACCAAGGGCGAGGTCCCGGACGACATCGAGCCCGCCGAGATCGGCAAGGCGAAGGTGACTCGCGAGGGCAGCGACGTCACCATCATCGGCTACTCCCGGATGGCCACCGTCGCCCAGCAGGTCGCCGAGCAGCTGCACGCCGACGAGGGCATCAACGCCGAGGTCATCGACCTGCGGAGCCTGCGTCCGCTGGACCGCGACACGCTCGTCGAGTCGGTGCGCAAGACCGGCTGCGCCGTGATCGCCGAGGACGACTGGCTGACCTACGGCATCGGCGCGGAGCTCGCCGCGTCGATCTCCGACGGCGCCTTCGACTACCTGGACGCCCCGGTTCGGCGGGTCGCCGCGGCCGAGGTGCCGCTGCCCTATGCCAAGCCGCTGGAGAAGGCCGCGCTGCCGTCCGCCGAATCGCTGACCACCGCCGTGCACCAGACGCTGGACGCCGTCGGTCGGCGTCGCTGAGACCCGCGCTCTCCCCGAGGAAGACGATGACTGAGATTCAGATGCCGAGGCTCTCCGACACCATGGAGGAGGGCGTCATCTCGACCTGGCACAAGAACGTCGGTGACCAGGTCAACCGCGGCGATGTCGTGGCCGAGATCGAGACCGACAAGGCCCTCATGGAGCTGGAGGCCTTCGACGACGGGGTGCTGGAGAAGATCCTCGTCGAGCCGGGCACCACGGTTCCGATCGGTACGCCGATCGGCGTGCTGGGCGATGGTTCCGGTTCGGCTGCCGAGGCGGCTTCGGCCGAACCCGCCGCCCCCGCGGCGGCTCCGTCGGCCGAGCCCGCTGCCCCGGCCGAGGCGCCCGCCGCCGCTCCTGCCGCCGATTCCACACCTGCGGCCGAGCCGGGCTCGAAGCCCAAGGCTTCGCCGCTGGCCAAGGCCGTCGCCCGGGAGAAGGGCGTCGACCTGAGCGCGGTGCAGGGCACCGGCCCGGGCGGGCGGATCATCCGCGCCGACATCGAGGCCGCCGCTTCGACGACCGCCTCGGCACCGGCTCCGGCGGCCGCTCCGGCTCCGTCCGCTGCGGAGGCCGCTCCGGCTGCGGCCAGCGAGGACGTCGAGGAGATCCCGCTGTCCAACATCCGGAAGGTGACCGCCAAGCGCCTGACGGAGAGCAAGCAGACGGCGCCGCACTTCTACCTGACCAGTGCCATCGACGTCACCGAGCTGCTGGACTTCCGGGCGAACCTCAACGAGCGGTTGCAGGCGGCCGACGGCCCGAAGGTCAGCGTCAACGACCTGATCGTCAAGGCCGTGGCGACCTCGCTGCGCGCCAACCCGTCGGTCAACGTCTCCTTCGCCGGGGACAAGCTGCTGCAGCACAAGCGCATCAACCTCGGCGTCGCGGTGGCCATCGACGGTGGTCTGGTGGTGCCGGTGGTCAAGGACGCGGACCGCAAGAGCGTCTCGGAGATCGCCACCGAGAGCCGCGAGCTCGCGGGCAAGGCCCGGGACGGGAAGCTGAAGCTGGACGAGATGTCCGGCGGCACCTTCTCCATCTCGAACCTGGGCATGTTCGGCATCGAGCAGTTCAGCGCCGTGATCAACCCGCCGGAGGCGGGAATTCTGGCGGTGGGCGCCGCGCGCGACGAGATCCAGGTCCGCGACGGCGAATTCGTGGCCCGCAAGATCCTGCGCGTCACGCTCTCGGCGGATCACCGCGCCGTGGACGGGGCGGTCGGTGCGGCCTTCCTGCAGCAGCTCACCAACCTGCTGGAGGACCCCATCCGCATCATCGCCTGATCGAAGGGGGACGAGCGGCGGTGGCCGACCTTCGGGTCGGCCACCGCCGCTTTTCGCATCGATCCCCCGGGACAGCACCACGGCAACCGCTGTTCGGGTTGCGGCTTCGGACACGTTGCGTAGGTTGCTCCTCTCATCCGGTGATCTTGCCCGCTGGTTTCCCCGAATCGGCCGTGCGAGTCCGCACCGCTTGGAAGACTCCCGGCCCGGAACTCAGCCGACGACGCGTTCCCGCGTCGGCCACGGCAACTGGGAGGAACCGGAAGGCGTTGAGCAACAGGGGGAATCGCCGCGCAGCGCTGGCCGCGGTGGCGGCCTCGGCCGGGTGCGGGGCAGCTGGCGCGGTAGTCGCAGCAGCAGCCCGCCACGGTGACCGTGACCCGACCGGCGCCGGCGCAGCCCACGACCGGCGCGCAGGACTCCGCGACGCGGACGTCGGGAACGCGGACCGCGGCGGAGGAGTCCACTGCGGACTCCGAAGGGACGCGGACCGGGGTTCCGGAAGCCGAGGGCGGGCTCGCCTGCAGCAGCCGCGAGCTGCAGATGCAGCTGGACCCGATGGGTCCGGACAGCGGGCAGCAGACCACGCTCGAGGTCACCAGCACCAGCGGGCGCATGTGCCAGATTCGCGGTTGCGGCGGCCTGCGGTTCGCGGACCACGACGGCAATCCGTTGCCCACCGAGATCAACCGGATGCAGGCCGATCCGCCGGTCATCGCGTTGCAGCGGAGCCAGTCCGCGGGCATGGATCTGACCTGGGACATCTACCAGGCCCCGTGCGCGGAATCGGAAGTGCTGCAGTTCACGCCGCCCGGGGAGACCGCTCCCTGTCGGCGCCGTGGTACGGCGCGGTCCGCCGCAACGGGCTGGTCGAGGCCACCGCGTTCCGCAAGGTCTACGGCGACGGCAGCTGACCGTCGCCGAGATGAAGGGGAGGAAAGATGCCACAACCACTGGTGTGGCTGGTCGACGTCTTACGTCGGGCCGGTCTGAACGTGCTCGAGACCGATGGCTGGCGGGACCGCGCCGCCGCAGGTGATCCACCGGCACCGATCGGGGTGCTGCAGCACCACACGGCCACCGTCACGACTCCGGAGAACCCCGCGCCCACCGTTGGCATGTGCAGCAACGGCCGCCCGGACCTGGACGGGCCGCTGTGCAACGCGCTGATCGGCCTGGACGGCGCGATCCACCTGATCGCCGCCGGGCGCGCGAACCACGCGGGGGAGGCCAAGGCATCCGGGCCGATGCCCGCGGCAGGCAGCGGCAACGGGATCTACATCGGGTTCGAGTGGGACTACCAGGGCGTGCAGCAGCATCCGTCCCGCGAGCAGTACGACGCCGCGGTGCGCGCCACCGCCGCAGTGCTGCACTACCTGAACGTCCCCGCCGAGCACGCGCGCGGGCACAAGGAGACCTCGGTGACCGGGAAGATCGACCCGGGGCACGTGGACATGAACCGGTTCCGGCAGCACGTGGGGGATGCGATGATCCAGCCGAACCCCGATCCGCAGCCGCCTCCGCAGGGCCGGCCGCCGCAGCCGCCTCCGCCGCAGCGGGGTCAGCCGCCGCAGCCCCCGACCCCGCCGCCGCTGCCGCCGATCCCGGACAGCCCGTCGCCGCGCGGTGGTCCTCCGGGGCCGCCCGACCCGGCCGTGATGCGGGTGGTCTTCCTGGTCGGCAAGCACCTGAACGTCTCGGACTTCGTGATGCTGGCCGGTTTCGAGGCCGGCCTGGTCGAATCGCAGATGTCCAACCTGAACTGGGGCGACAAGAGTTCGCTCGGCGTGTTCCAGCAGCGTCCGGAGTGGTGGGGCAAGCCCGAGCAGATCATGGACGTCCGCTACGCCGCGCGGAAGTTCTTCGAGAAGGCGGTGCAGGAGGAGGGCAATCGGCACCCCAGTGCCGGTGCGCTCGCCCAGGCGGTGCAGCAGTCCGGATTCGGCGGGCGCTACGACGAGCGCGAGGCCGAGGCGAAGAAGCTGATCGCCGATACGGAGCGGGCGGTGCTCGGCACTCCGCACCAGCCGCACCCGCCGCAGGGCCAGCCGCAGCCGCCGCAGAACGGGCACCCTCCGCAGCAGGGTCAGCAGCCGCCCCGGCCTCCGCGGGGCAAGCGGCCTCCTGCTTCGAAACCACCCGTGCCGCCGCGCCCCGCGCCGGAACCCGTGGTGCCCACGGTGTTCGGTTCCTGGGTGCTGCCCAGCGCCGACGGCGCGCTGTGGGCGTTCGCCAGCAGCGTCGAGGGTGAGGTCGTCACGGCGTGGCAGGTCGAGGCCGGTGGCGACTGGGTCGGCTGGCTCGGCATCGGCGGCGACCCCGAGGGGCGTCCGGTGGTGGTGCGCGAACCGTCCGGCGCCATGACGGTTTTCGTCCGCGACCACAACGGCGAGGTCATCACCTCCACCTGCGTGAAGCCGGGCGCCAAGTGGGGGCCGTGGATCGGCCTGCGCGGCGACATCGCCGCCGACCCGGTGGCGGTGGTGCGGCCCGACGGTGCGATGGCGCTCTACGCGGTGGGCCGCGACGGCAAGCTGCACACCGCTTCTCAGGCGGGCCGCGGCGGGCACTGGACCGACTGGGTCGAGCAGGACGGCGAGCTCATCGGCCGCCCGGCCGTCTCCCTAAGTGACGGTGGCGAGGTGTCGGTGTTCGCCCGCAACTCGCAGCGCGAGGTCGTCTTCTGCGCCCGGGGCACGGCGGGCGCGGGCTGGTCCGACTGGCAGAGCCTGGGCGGCAGCATGTCCGGAGATCCGGTGGTGACCACGCTGCCGGACGGTCTGGTGGTGCTGCTGGTTGTGGGCGATGACGACCAGCTCTACGTCATGTCCCGCCCGGGCGAAGGCGGCACCTGGTCCGCCCTCGGCGGCGATTTCACCGGGACCCCGGCCATCGCGCTCAACCAGCACGGCCGGGTCCAGGTCTTCGCCCGCGGCAGCAACGGCGAGATGCACACCGCCGAGCAGCTCACGGACGAGGGCGGCTGGTCGGCGTGGACCGGCATCGGTGGCGACCTCGAGGGCGATCCGGTCGCGGTCAGCCGCCCGGACGGCACCTGCGCGCTGTTCGCGGTCGGCCGCAGCGGCGACATGCACACCACCGCGCAACCGGGCCCGGACATGCCCTGGGAACCCTGGAAGGAACTCCTCGACTCCCTCGAAGCCTGACCCGGCGCGGCCCGGGGGCACTCACCTCGGGCCGCTGACAGTTTTGCCTAAAACTGTGAACCTTCGGCGCCCGAAATGCCCGGACAGTTTTAGGCAAAACTGTCACTTCACCGCGGCCGAGAGCTTCGGGGTGAGGTTGTCCAGGGTGAAGGGGATGCTGGAGACGGTGGCCGAGCCGAGGGCCATGGTGAGGTCGTAGTCGTCGAGCAGCACCAGCGATCCGCGCTTGGTGGCCGGGAGGTTGTTCAGCAACGGGTCGTTGCGGACCACGTCGACGTCGGCGGGCTTGGCGGTGGTGACGATGACGACGTCGGCGTCGAGCAGGCCGACCTGCTCCTTGCTGATCTTGACGTTGAACTTGCCGCCGGCGTCCAGCTTCTCGATCTCCGGCGACAGCTTCAGGCCCAGCTGCTCGAGCAGCGCGGTGCGGGCATCGGGCTTGGTGTAGGCCGCGTAGGTGCCCTTTGAGTCGGTGCGCACGGTGACGTGCGTCTTGCCCCGCAACTTCGGGTTGGCCTCGCGGGTCTGATCGATGCGCGACTGGGTCTGCCGGATGAGTTCTTCGACCTCTGCCTGCTTGCCGACGGCCTTGCCGATGGCTTCGGCCTGCTCGCGCCAGTTCACGCCGTAGTCGATGGAGTTCGGCGGCTGCGCCACCACCGGGTTGAACGCGGCGAGCCGGTTGTACTGCTCCTGGGTCAGCGCGCTCTGCAACGCGACCATCACGTCGGGCTGCAGCGCGATGACCTTCTCCACGTCGACCTCGCTGCCGAGCACCTTCGGGCGCTGCCCGCCCAGCATCGGCTCCACCCACGGGCCGACCCCGCTGTCCCACGGCCCCCACGCGGTGAGGCCTGCCGGGATCACGCCCAGCGGCAGCAGCACGTCGTGGTCGGTGATGCCCAGGCTCACCACGTTCTTCGGCGCGGCTCCGATCTCGGCGGTGCCGTATCGGTTGGGGATGTTGACCGGGAAACCGGGGCCGGACTGGGCGTTGCCCGCCGACCCGGAACCGCCTCCGGCGCCACAGGCGGCCAGCCCCGCCGCGAGTAGGCCGGTCGCGCCTGCCAGGAAGCTCCGGCGGCCGATCGCGTTGTGCGTAGGAGTCATCAGCGAGTCCTTCTGGGGTCCGGTTCGGGCCAGCTGCCCGAAATTTGCGAAGCAAGGCTAACCTAACGAAATTCGACTGAGGAGTCTCGATCCGGTGAATCCGATCACCGCAGCGCGTATCGTCGATGCCGGGTGCGCGCAGTAATCGTCCGCGCACCCTGGGCGACCGTTGGAGGAGTCATGTCCGACGACGACGTGTTCGGCCGACGCTGGTCCCTCGCCGAGGACGAGCTGCTGCAGCTGCTCTGGCGCAGCTACGTGGGGGAGAACCCGGACGTGCTGCTGCTGGAGCTCTACGCCCAGCAGCGCGAGGACCGCCGGGAGCGCCGCACGCCGACCCGGCTGCCCCGCCAGGCCCGGCACCTCAACCGGCACCGGGTGGTGCGTTAGGGGATATCCCAGCTCGGGGTGCGTGGTGCGGGTAGCGGAACTCGGACGCCGTCGGGCTGCGGGATCCGCGACCTGGGCAGCGACCTGCGTCCCGCACCGCCGCGCGCCGAAAGGACCCGTTAGGGACCCGGCCGAGATCGACTCGGGCTACGGTGGAGGGGATGAAGTCGTTCGCCAGCGGTGCCCGCTTTCTCGGAACCGGCTTCGCAGTCCTGCTGCGCAGTCCGAAACATCTGTTGCTGGGCGCCGTCCCGGCCCTGCTCAGCGCCGTGCTGCTGCTGGGCTGCCTGGGCACGCTGATCTACTTCAGCCCGGACCTGGTGTCCTGGTTGACCCCGTTCGCCGACGGCTGGGCCGAGTTCGCCCGGCAGGCGCTGCGGGTGCTGCTGGCCATCGCGCTGGTCGGCGCCGTGGGGCTGCTCGGCGTGCTGTCGTTCATCGCGCTCACCCTGCTCATCGGTGGACCGTTCTACGAGACCATCGCCGAGCACGCCGAGGAGCAACTCGAACTGGACACCTCCGGTGATGGCGCGGGCTTCACCCGGCAACTGGCCCGAGGGATCCGGGACTCGATCAAGCTGCTCGCGATCGCGCTGCCCGGGGCGATCCTGCTCTTCCTGATCGGACTGATCCCGGTGGCCGGGCAGATCGCCGCACTGGTGCTGGGCGCGTTGTTCGGCGCATGGGTGATCAGCCTGGAGATGGTCGGGCTGGTGTTCGGCAGGCGCGGGCTCCCCTTCGGCGAGCGCCACCGCAGGTTGCGCGAGCACCGCGCGATGGTGCTCGGCTTCGGACTGCCGGCTTACCTGTTGTGCCTGGTCCCGGTGTTGCAGCTGGTGGTGATCCCGGCGGCGGTGGTCGGCGGGACGATGCTGGCGCACCGCGTTCTCGACACCCGGAAAGGTGTCGTTGCTCCGCGGTATTCCGGCGGCTAATTCCGGCGCCTAGAGTCGGGGCGTGACCAAGCCCGCACAGCCCGACGACTCCTACCTGCGATCCGTTGCCGCGGCGACGGAGAGGGCGGTTGCCTCCGCCGAGCCGATCCGCTCGGAGTTCACCGGTGCCTCGGAGACCTCGCTCGCCGGCGCCGAGCAGTGGGTGACCCAGCACGCGGAGGACCTGCTCGCGCTCAGCCACGACCTCCACGAGCACCCGGAGGAAGCCTTCGCCGAGCACCGCTCGGCCGGCGAGGTCGCCGAACTGCTGGGACGGCACGGTCACGAGACCGAGGTCGGAGTCGGCGGTCTGGCCACGGCGCTGCGCGCCACGACGGGCTCGGGCGGTCCGCACGTGGCGGTGCTGGCCGAGTACGACGCGCTGCCGGGAATCGGGCACGGCTGCGGGCACAACATCATCTGCTCGGCCGGAGTCGGCGGGTTCCTGGCCGCGGCCGGTGCTGTCGAGCGCACGGGCGGGCGGGTGAGCCTGTTCGGCACCCCGGCCGAGGAAGGCGGTGGTGGCAAGGAGCACCTCGCCCGCGCAGGACTTTTCGACGACGTGGACGCGGTGGTGATGCTGCACCCGTTCTCGCACGACATCGCCACCCACCCGTTCCTGGGACGCCGCCAGGTCGAGATCGTCTTCCGCGGCGTGGCGGCACACGCCTCGGCGCAGCCGTTCATGGGTCGCAACGCGCTGGACGCGGCGGTGTCGGCTTACCAGGGCATCGCGGCGATGCGCCAGCACATTCCCTCCACCGATCGCGTGCACGGGGTGATCACCGATGGCGGCAAGCGCCCCAACGTGGTGCCGGACCGCGCTGCGATGCTGTTCTACGCTCGCTCGCCGGAGCCGGAGTCGCTGCGGGATCTGGCGGGTCGCATCGAGTCGATCGCTGAAGGCGCCGCGCGGATGACCGGCTGCGGTGTGGAGCTGCGCTGGGACGACAACCCGGCCTACCTGCCGATCCGGCACAACGAAGCCCTCGCCGCCCACTGGGCCCGTCACCAGCAGGCCCGCGGCCGGACCTCGCTGCCCCGCGGAGTGGTCCCGGAGTACCTCACGGGCTCCACGGACCTGGGCAACATCAGCTACCGCGTGCCGTCCATCCATCCGATGATCGGCCTCGGGGACGCCAACCTCTCCCTGCACACCGAGGAGTTCGCCGCAGCAGCGGTTTCGGAAGCGGGCGATCGGGCGGTGATCGACGGTGCCATCGGCCTGGCGATGACCACAGTGGACTACCTATCGGATGAAACCCTCCGCGCAGCGGTCCAGAAGGAGTTCCACTCCCAAGGAGGCCCCCTCGACGTCCCCACCTACTTCACCTAACCCACCCACCCCGAATCCGAATTCCCTGGAAATCTGGGTACGGAATTCCCTGGAATTCGGGGTCGCGTTTTCGAGGGTTTTCGGGCGTGCCTAGTTCGGTTGAGTGACGAAACTCGTCCGATCGAGATCTGCGGTCGTGGGGTGGGGCGCATGGCCAGTGCGGTTTGTCGGGCGGGCGCCACGGTGATCTGCATCGGAGTTCTGCTGGTATTCGGTCGGGACAGATCATCGTGGGCTTCCGGCGGTTTTGCGGTGTCTCGCTGATCTGATGCGGGCCTGGACGAGTGCTGCCGGCTTTCGCGCTCCGCTACCGCGCCGCGGCCAGGACGGTGTCCGCGAACGGGTCGTCCGCGGGTGGTGCGCCGTGGTGCTCGGGAAGGTTCGCGCCGTGGTGCATCGCCTGGCCCAGTCCCTCCGGGGTGGCGGCCGGATCCACGTCGATTCCGACGACGTCGCCGTCCGGGGCCGCGGTGTAGATCCGGATGTAGTCGGGATCGAACCAGGAAAAACCGGCCAGCCGCGGTCGGCCCTCGGCGGGTAGCGGTGTGGGGCCACCTGTTGCGGAGATCAGCAGGCTTCGGAAGGTGTCGATGGTCATGTCCAGCGTCGGGTCGTCGACGAGGTCGGCGGCGTCCAGCAGCGGCGCCCCGTGGAGGTCGCCGACGACGGGCAGCGCGTCGAACCGAGGCCGGTTGTGGTTGCGGACGGATTCGGCCCGGCGCAGCACCAGCACGACGTCGTGGGCGGTCGGTGCCGGCTCGAACCGAGGGATCCGAAGGGCGTAGCGCCACCCGAGCTGGTTGTGCGGGGTGACGCCGACCCACGTCGAGTCCCGTTCCGGGCGCACGACGCCGGAGACGGTCGCTCCTTTCCCCTGCACGACGCCCATCGTGCGGGGAACGAGATCTCGCACGAGCTCGAGGTATTCGGTGTCACGATATGGGTTCACGTTCGCCAAAGTAGCCGCCATGCGCGGGTGAACGTCTTCACCCGTTCGATCTCTGGCGCGGGTTTTCGCGCGTTGCGAGGCTGATCAACCGATCGACCGATTCGGCTGCTGGGGGAGTGGGATGCGGGCGTACGCCGAGTGCCTTCGGCAGCGACACGTGAAGCACTTGGTCTCGACGAACATCGTCGGGCGGCTGCCCAACGGCATGGGCCCGCTGGTGGTGGCGCTGTTCCTGCGAGCGCAGGGATTCGACTACGCGGTTGTCGGCCTCCTGGCCGCCCTCTACGGTCTCGCGACCGCAGTGGGCGGTCCCGTGCTCGGACGGTTCGTCGATCTGCACGGCCAGACCCGGGTGCTCCTCGGCAGCGCCGCGGCATCGACGGCGGGTTTCCTCACGTTGTCCGTGACCAGCCGCGAGCAAGTGGCGGTCGCGGCGCTCTCGATCGTGATCGCGGGTTTGTTCACCCCACCGCTGGAACCCTGCCTGCGTTCGTTGTGGCCGTACGTGCTGGACAGTCCGCGTGCGGTCAGCGCGGCCTACGCGTTGGACGCCGCGCTGCAGGAAGTGATCTTCGTGGCCGGCCCGCTGCTCGTGGTCGCCTTCGTCAGCGCGCTGGGCACCTCGGGCGCGGTGGTGGTGACCGGTGTGCTCGCGGCGATCGGAACGCTCGGGTTCCTAGCCGCTCCGCCTACTCGCAGCTGGCGTGCGGAGCGCCGCGCAGCCGACTGGCTCGGTCCGCTGCGATCGTCGACGCTGCGGTACGTCCTGCTGGCCTTCGTGTTCGTCGGCGGGACCATCGGCATGCTCAACATCCTGGCCGTGGCCTACGCGGAGGCGCGGCACTCGGCGGCGCTGTCGGGAATCATCCTGGGCGCCAACGCGTTCGGTGCCCTGATCGGCGGTCTGGTCTACGGTGCGCGCGACTGGCCGGGCAGCGCGCAGTCGCGCCTGACCTGGCTCATGCTCGGTCTGGCGCTCGGGTACGTGCCGCTGGCCTTCACCCCGTCGCCCGCCCTGTTCCTGCCGTTGGCGGTTCTCAGCGGCATCTGCCTGGCTCCCGCCCTGGCCTGCGTGTTCGCCGTGATCGGCGATGTCGTCCCCGCAGGTACGACGACCGAGGCGTTCGCCTGGTTGGTCACGATTTTCGTCATGGGCAACGCCATCGGAACCAGCCTGGCGGGCACCGCACTGGAACACCTCAGTCTCGAAGCGGCTTTCACCGCTCCCGCGCTGAGCGCCTGCTGCGGCTTCCTGGTGCTGACGTCGGCCCGCCTGATGCGGGCCCGGGCCGAGCGGGTGAGCGCGAACCGATGACGCTAAGGCGTCCTTTCAGTATGCGGCGGAGCCGCATGCGGTGTGGAACTCAGCCGGCACCGCGGCGGGTTCTCGGACGTCGCCGGGCGAGGACAGCCGCGACGCCGCGTAGGCCGCTACTCAAGGAGCGGATCCCGCAGCCCGGCGGCGTCTGAGGTTCCGCTCCCCGCACCGCCACGCAAACCCCGAACTGAAATGTCTCCACAGTCCGTGAGCTTGGCTGCCAAGTGCTGCCAGCAGTCCATGCAGGTCGGCTCCATGATCCAGGCGAGTTCTGTTGTCTCGTGGAGGTTTTGGGCGAGCGTCGCCGCGCCGCAGTAGGCGGTGGCTTCCTCGTCGGTGTCCAGCCTGGTGTTGTCGATCGGGAACGCGTGGCGACCGCCGGTTATCGGCCGCCAGACGTAGGTGAGGTTCGCGGGCATCGTTGCCTCCCCAGTTGTTGGTCTGGCGAGCGTCCCGCGTGAGTGCAAGCCTTGCAAGATCCACGATTGAGTGTATGAACTAGGTGGTTATCGCTTGTAAGGTCATCGCGTGTCGAACTCATCGCGTGCTCGTGCACTGGCGAAGGAACTTCGTGCCGCGCGGAATGAAGTGGGTTTGTCCATGCGTTTGGTGGGCAACCAGCTCGGGTGGTCCGAGGCGAAGGTCTCTCGGGTGGAGAACGCCAAGCAGGGCATTACCGAGTCGGATGTCTCGGCGATCCTCGCGGTGCTGCGCGTGACGGGGTCCGACCGCGACCGGCTGCTGAAGATGGCTCGCGAGATCGGCCAGCCGGCCTGGTGGGAGCTGGGACGCGATTTGCCGGAGCAGCTGACCGCGCTCATCGACGCGGAGCAGCGGGCGGTTCGGATTACGAACGTTGCGTTGAACATGATCCCCGGGCTTCTGCAGACCCGTGCTTACACGCGCGAGGTCATGGAACGTGGAGGCATGCCTGCGGATGAGCTGGACGATCACATCTCGATCCGCCAGGTCCGGCAGGGTGTGCTGACGAGGAAAGATCCGGCAAGTCTCACGGCCTTCATCGACGAGACGGCGCTACTTCGACCGGTCGGCAATGGCCGCGTGATGGCTGAACAGCTACGTCATGTCGTCTCGGTCAGCGCCGCCGACAACGTCGAGATTCGGGTGCTACCGCTCAAGCACGGTGCTCATGCGGGGCTGAGCGGGACGTTCGTTGTCTACGAGTTCGTCAGGTCTCGCCCGATCGTCTATATGGAAGGGCGTAGTTCAGGCGCCTTCATCGATGATCACGACGATGTCGCGCTTTTCTCGGATGCCCTCGAACGTTTGCGCGCTCAGGCCTCGGGTCAGGCCGCTTCACGGGAGATACTGAGCGAGTATCAGGAGCGGTACGAAAGCGAGGCATGAAGTTGTCCCGATTAGGGAACTGGCGAAAGTCCAGTCACAGCGGCGTCCAAGGCGACTGTGTCGAGGTCGCTCCGGGATCTGAGCTGGTCGGAGTGCGCGACACCAAGGATCGCGAGGGCGGGACGTTGGTGTTCTCGCGCAGGCATTGGGATGCCTTCGTTCAGAGGCTGGAGGACTGACAGGAAGGTTCCCTTGCTCACGCGCGAGCAAGGGAACCTTCCTGTCACTTCATCGGTTGGCGGCTCGGAATGCTTCCAAGGTTCCCCTGGTCACCGCCTGGACCGGGATGTTGGTCGTCTCGCCCGGGCCGATGTCGCCGGTGCGGGCCGCCTCCACCGCCTTCTGCACCGCCGCCTTGCCCAGGAGCTTGGGCTGCTGGGCGATGTCGGCGTTGATCTGGCCGGACTCGACCGCGGTCAGGCCCTCCGGGGTGCCGTCGAAGCCGACGACCTTGACGTCCTCGCCCGCGCGGGCGCCCAGCGCCTTGACCGCGCCGAGGGCCATCTCGTCGTTGGCCGCGAACACGCCTCGGACATCCGGGTGGGCTTGCAGGATGTTCTGCATCGTGTCCAGGGCCTTGGTGCGGTCGAAGTCGGCAGGCTGCGAGGCCACGACCTCGATCTGCGGGTGCTTGGCGATCTCCTCGGTGAAGCCCTTGCCGCGTTCCCGGGCCGCCGAGGTTCCCGGCTCGCCCTCCAGCACCGCGACCGGGCCGGACCCGACCTGCTCGACCAGGCTCCGCGCTGCCATCCGGCCGCCCTCGACGTTGTCCGAGGCCACGGTGGTGACCACCGTTCCCGCGCTGGGGGCGCGGTCCACACCGACGAGCGGGATGCCCGCTTCGTTGGCGGCCTTCACCGACGGCACGATCGCGTCCGAGTCGACCGGGTTGACGATGATCGCGTCCGAGTTCTGCGCGATGGCGTTCTGCACCGCGTTGGCCTGCTGGGAAGAATCCTCCGAGGCGTCGGTGACCCGCAGGTCCACGCCGAGCCGGTCGGCCTCCGCCTCGGCGCCCGCGCGCAGGTCCACGAAGAACGGGTTGTTCAGCGTCGAGACCGACATGGCGATCTCCGGCTTGCCGGTGTCGGCGGCCTGCTGGCGCTGGTAGACCGCCCAGCCCGCGGCCACCACGATCAGCGCGGTTCCGGCGGCGATCGCGCGGCGCACCGCGGGCGTGCGCAGCACCGGGGTTCTGCGTCCGCTGCGGCGACGCTGGCGCAGCGTGTCGAACAGCACCGCCGCCGCGATCACCAGGCCGATCACGACCTGCTGCCAGAACGCCGAGACGTCCAGCAGGTTCAGGCCGTTGCGCAGCACCGCCAGCACCAGGGCGCCGACGAAGGTGCCCAGCGCCGAACCGACACCGCCCGCCAAGCTCGCGCCACCGATGACCACGGCCGCGATGGCGTCCAGTTCGTAGCCGGTGCCCGCCTCCGGCTGCGCCGAGGCCAGCCGGGCCGCGAGCAGGATGCCCGCCACCGCGGCGAACAGACCGGACAGCGCGTAGACCAGCAGCTTCTGGCGGGTGACCTTGATGCCCGACAGGCGGGCCGCCTCCGCGTTGCCGCCGATCGCGTACATCGCGCGGCCCGCGTAGGTGCGGCGCAGCACGAAGGCCGTGAGCAGACCGATCACCAGCATGATCAGCACCGGGTACGGCAGCACGCCGAAGAGCTCGCCGCTGCCGATGCGGCCGATCCAGCCGTCCATCGAGATCGGTCGTCCGTCGGCGACCACCAGCGCCAGACCGCGCGCCACCGACAGCATCGCCAGCGTGGCGATGAACGGCGGCACCCGACCGGCGGTGACCAGCGCACCCGAGGCCAGACCGGCCAGCGCACCCGAGCCCAAGCCGATCGGAATCGCCAGCCACAGCGGCAATCCCAGCGAGTTCGCCGCCCATCCGGCCACGATCCCGGCCAGACCCGCGACGCTGCCGACCGACAGGTCGATGCCGCCGCTGACGATCACGAACGTCAGACCGAACGCGAGGATCGCCACCACCGACGCCTGCACGCCGACGTTGAGCAGGTTGTTCGGGGTCAGGAAGTCGGGCGATAGCAGCGAGAGCAGCACCACCAGCACCACCAGGCCGCCGAGCGGACCACCGGCCCGGCCCAGCGCCGACCGCAACCGGGTTCCGGCGCCGACCTCGTTGTCAGGCATCGTCGTTCCCTTCGGAGTCGGCCGAGACCGCCAGCGCGAGCACGCGCTCCTGGGTCGCCTCGGCACCGTCGAGTTCACCGCGCAGCCGTCCGTCGGCCATGACCAGCACTCGGTCGCTGAGGCCGAGCAGTTCCGGCAGGTCGCTGGAGACGACCAGCACGGTGTTGCCCGCGCGGGCGAGTTCGTTGATGAGTTCGTAGATCTCGGCGCGCGCCCCGACGTCGATGCCGCGGGTGGGCTCGTCGAGGATCAGCACGCTCGGCTGCGCCTGCAGCCACTTGCCGATGACGATCTTCTGCTGGTTCCCGCCGGAGAGGGTCAGCGCGGGCTGGTCCAGTCCGGCGACGCGGATTCCCAGTCGCCGGACCGACTCGGCGGCGCGTTCGCGCTGCCTGCCCAGATCGACCAGGCCGCCCCGGGTGTTGTCCGAAAGCGTCGCCATGCCCAGGTTTTCCGCCACCGAGGCGCCGAGGACCAGACCTTGACCGCCGCGGTCCTCCGGGACCAGGGCGAGCCCGGCAGCGCGGGCGGCGGCGATGTCGCCCGGCGGGATCCGGCGGCCGTCGACCACCACCTCGCCGGCGTCGTAGCGGTCGGCGCCGAACAGGGCGCGCACCAGTTCGGTGCGGCCAGCGCCGACCAGGCCGCCGATGCCGACGACCTCACCGGCGCGGGCGGTGAACGAGATGTCCTCGAGCAGACCGCGCGCGGTCAGTCCGCGCACCCGCAGGCGCTCCTCGCCGATCTCGGCCTCGCGCGGCGGGTACTGGGCGTCCACGGTGCGGCCGACCATCAGCCGCACCAGCTCGTCCGGGTCGGTGCCGGCGGGTCGTTCGCCGACCTTCGCGCCGTCGCGCAGCACGCTGACCCGATCGCCGATCTCGGCGACCTCGCCGAGCAGGTGCGAGATGAACACGACGCCGACACCCTGCGCGGTCAGCTCGCGCACCAGGCTGAACAGCCGGTCCACCTCGGAGCGGCTGAGCACCGCGGTGGGTTCGTCCATGATCAGGAATCGGGTGTTCAGGCTGAGCGCCTTGGCGATCTCCACCAGCTGCCGCTGCGCCACGCCCAGCTCGCCGACGACCGCGTCCACGTCCAGGGACAGGCCCATCCGGTCCAGGATCGCGCGGGCGTCGCGGCGCAGTGCGGCGCGATCGAGCACGCCGAACCGGCGCGGCGGGCGTCCCAGGTAGATGTTCTCGGCGACGGTCAGCTGCGGGACCAGGGCCATCTCCTGGTGGATGGTGGCGATGCCCAGCTTCTCGGCGTCCTCGGGGCCGTTGAACCGCACGACCCGTCCGTCCACCCGGATCTCACCGGTGTCCGAGCGGTGCACCCCGGCCATCATCTTGATCAGCGTGCTCTTGCCCGCGCCGTTCTCGCCGAGCAGCACGTGCACCTCACCTGGCCGCAGGTCGAAGTCGACCTCGTCCAGCGCGCGCACGCCCGGATAGGTCTTGCCGACCCCGATCAGCTCCAGGCGCCCTTCGTCGGTCATCGCGGCTCCACTCATCGTTGAGCAGGGGTGTAGGGATGTATGGGTGTAATCGGTTTCCGTGTTGCCGGACATTCGAGCACACTGAATCGATTAGTTATCCCGGAAATGTGACGGAAACCGATTACAATCCGATCGCCCAACCGACGAAGGGGAAGTGCGTGGACGTCACCATTCACGACGTCGCGGCGCGGGCAGGTGTCTCGGTCGCGACCGCGTCGAGGGCGCTGTCCGGTCAGCGCGGCGTGCGGCAGGCCAACCGGGACAACGTCGTCGCGGCGGCGAGCGAGCTCGGGTACGAGCCCAACGTGGTGGCAGCCTCGCTGCGCAGCCGGACCACGCACACGATCGGCATGGTCGTGCCGCGCATCGGCAATCCCTTCTTCGCCACGCTGGTGGAAGAAGTGGAGAAGCAGCTGCAGGACGGCAAGCGCAGCCTCCTGCTGGCCAACTCCGACTACCGGCCCGAGGTGGAGCGCCGTCAGGTGCAGGCCCTGCTGGACCGGCGCGTGGACGCGCTGCTGCTCATCCCGTGCCATCGCGAACGCAGCGGCGAGGCGCTGGCCGCAGCGGCCGCGCGGATCCCGGTGGTGCAGCTGGACCTGCGGGTCGACGGTTTCGACGGCAGCTGGGTCGGGGTGGACAACGAGTCGGGCATGCACGAGCTCGTCCGCCATCTGGGCGCCGGGCGCACGGTCTACGTGGGCTCCGAGCCCACCGACTCCGCCGCGCAGTCGCGCCTGGAGGGCTATCGCCGCGCGGTCGGCGGGGGAGAGGTGCTGCTCGGCGACTTCAGCAAGGAATGGGGCGAGACGGCTGCCCGCCGGTTGCTCGCCGACGGCCTTCCCGAAGTCGTGGTCTGCGGCAACGACAGCATCGCCCTCGGCGTGCTGGCCGAGCTGTCCCGTCAGGGCGTCGGCGTCCCCGAGGACGTGCGCGTGACCGGCTTCGACGACATCCCCTACGCCGAGCTGTCACAACCCGCCCTGACCACCGTCCGCCAACCCCAGGCCGAGATCGCCGCCGAGGCGGTCCGGGTGCTGCACGAGCACCTCGCCGGCGGGAAACCGGCCACACGCCGCACGGCGATCAAGCCCACCCTCCAAATCCGGAGCTCGGCCTGACAGTTTTTGCCTGAGGAGATATTCAGCGTGGGGCTTGCGTGGCGGTGCGGGTGGCGGAACCTGACGCGCCGCGTCAGAACCCGCGGCGGCGCCGGCTGAGTCCCACACCTGAAACAGCGGCTCCGCCGCATACCGCAAGGACCCCTGGAACTTTCCGGACATTTCGGGCTCCGGAGTGCCACAGTTTTAGGCAAAACTGTCGCGGGTCCGGGCCGCGGTGGGGTGTGGGGATCACCGGATAGGGTGGTTGGGTCCTGTTGTCGACGAGGCCCGGGTGTCTGCTGTGGACGGATTGGTGCGGGAGTACACCGCGCGGTTGATGGACTCGGGGAACCTCGCCTCGCTGGTCGCGGGGTTGATCGCGCTCCTGCTGGTGCTCAACCGGACCAGCTGGTTGCCGCTGCGCAACATCGTGACGATCGCGCACGAGGGCGGGCACGCCGTGGTGGCGCTGCTCAGCGGGCGCAAGCTCAACGGGATCCGGCTGCACTCCGACACCTCGGGGCTGACCGTCTCCACCGGCAAGTCGCACGGGCCGGGCATGGTCTGCACGCTGCTCGCCGGGTATCCGGCGGTCTCGCTGCTCGGTCTCGGTGGGGCGTGGCTGGTCAACGCCGACCTCGCGCGGCAGATGCTGTGGGGCGGTGTCGCGCTGCTGGTGGCCGTGCTGCTGGCCGTGCGCAACGCCTTCGGCGTGGTCTCCGTTCTGGTCACCGGCGGTGCGCTGTTCCTGGTGTCCTGGTTCGCGACCCCGGCCTGGCAGGCGCTGTGCGGTGCGCTGCTGTGCTGGTTCCTGCTCATCGGCGGACTGCGCCCGATCACCGAGCTCAGCCGCAAGCGCGCTCGCAGGCGAGCAGGTGATTCCGACGCCGACCAGCTCGCCCGGCTCACCCGGATACCCGGTGGCGCCTGGCTGTTCGGCTGGTTCCTCATCGGGATCGCAGCGCTCGTGGTGGGCGGCTACTGGCTGCTGCTGATGCCGCAGGTATGACGCGGAACTCCTTGCCGAAATCCGCGTTTTGCCGCAGCATCGCGTCGTGACGACTGCGAATTCCTTAGGTGGCGTGTTCCCGCTGAGCTCCGAACGGCGGGTGCACCGAGTCGGATTCGGCGCGATGCAACTTGCCGGTCCGGGCGTGTTCGGTCCGCCCGCCGATCGGGACAGGGCGATTCAGATCCTGCGCCGCGCCGTCGAGCTCGGCATCGACCACATCGACACCAGCGACTTCTACGGGCCGTGGGTGGTCAACGAACTCATCGCAGAGGCCCTCCACCCCTACAGCGACGATCTCGCGCTGGCCACCAAGATCGGCGCCTGCCGCGACGACAAGGGCAACTGGTTGCCCGCGCAGCACCCGGACGCGCTGCGCTCCGCGGTGCACGACAACTTGCGCAGGCTCAAGGTCGACAGCATCGACCTGGTCAACCTGCGGCTGCACGAGGGGGACACGTCCATCCCGCTGGCCGATCAGCTCGGCGCCCTGACCGAACTCCAGGAGCAGGGCCTGGTGCGCGGTATCGGGATGTCGAACGTGTCTCTCGAGCAGTTCGAGCGGGGGCGCGAGCACGCCGAGATCGTCTCGGTGCAGAACCTCTACAACGTGGTCAACCGGACCTCGGCCGATCTGCTGGCCCGCACCGCCGAGCTGGGCGTGTCGTTCGTGCCGTTCTTCCCGCTGGGCTCGGGCTTCGCCGACAGCTACGCGCGCGAGCACGAGCTGCTGAACAAGATCGCCGAAAACCACCGGGCGACGCAGGCGCAGGTCTCCCTCGCCTGGCTGCTGCGTCGTTCGCCGAACGTCCTGCTCATCCCGGGTACCTCGTCGCTGACCCACCTCGACGAGAACACGGCCGCGGCCGTCCTGGCGCTGGGCGACGACGAGATCGCCGAACTGGACGCGCTGGTCGCCGACGGCGAGAGCCTCGAGTCGGCCGGGCACTGAAAACCGCTCGCAACCTCGTCGTCGTGCGCCCGACCGCCACCGTTGATCGAACGGGTCGGTTCGAGGTGCTATGAGTTGCGTGGTCGGTCGATGTCGCCGAGTGACCTGAGGGCCGACGGGACCGATGAATCCGGCGAGCGGGGCGCGTTCGGAAGCGGGAGCCGGGTGCGCCCCCGCTCGCCGGGATGCCCGATGGGAGCCGTGGCCGCGCAGGGTTACCGTTCCCGTGGCGCCGGATTCGACGAACGGGTTGGAATGGCCGAGGCAGAAGCCGAGGGCGCGGTCGCGGGAGGTTCCTACGCGGTAGCGCCCGGGATCGTGCAGGCGCGCTTCGACGAGGTGTTCGCGGCCAGCCCGATCGGCATCGCGTTCAGCGACACCGGGGGACGTCTGGTGCGGGTCAACCCCGCGCTGGAGCGGCTGCTCGGCTTCTCGGCCGAGGAGTTGCTCGAGAAGACCGTCCACGACGTCTTCCACCCCGAGGACGCCGACCACCTCTCGGCCGCCTACCGCGAGCTGATCGACGAGCCGGACGCCAAGCGGATCGGCGATCGCAGGCGGTTGGTGCGCGCCGACGGGGCAGAGGTCTGGGTCTACCTGTGCGCGACGGTGCTGCGGGACGGCGCGGGTTCGCCCACCGACGTCGTGACGATGGTCGAGGACATCACCGAGCTGCACCTGCTGCAGGAGCGGTTCCAGCACCAGGCGCTGCACGACGCGCTGACCGGCCTACCCAACCGGCAGTTCTTCCGGAGCCGCCTGGAAACCGCGCTGGTGAAGCTGCCGCCGGCTTCCCGGGTTGCGCTGTACCACCTCGGCCTGGACGGTTTCGAGCTGATCAACGACGGTCTCGGTTACCAGGCGGGCGACAAGCTGATCAAGACCGTGGCCCGCAGGCTCGAGCAGCTGCTCGAGAACGAGGAGTCCATCGTCGCCCGGTTCGGCGGCACCGAGTTCGCGGTGCTGCTGTGGGAGCAGCACGGCACTCCGCGGGTTCCCGATCTCGTTCGCGAGATCAACGATCTGCTCGCCGAACCGGTCTACCTCTCCGGTCGTGGCATCGCGGCCACGGCCAGCATCGGCGTGGTGCACCGCCGGGTGGGTGAGGCGCGGACCGATGATCTCCTGTGGTCCGCCGACGTCGCCCTGCGGCGCGCGGAGGCCGCCGGCAAGCGGCAGTGGGAGCTGTTCGATCCGGACGGCGCGCCCGAGGAGCGCATCGAGGCGAGGCTCGCCGCGGTGATGCCCGGCGGGCTCGAGATGGGCGAGTTCGACGTGGTCTACCGCCCCCAGCTGGGCTTGGACGACGGGGAACTCGCCGGTTTGCAGGCCGAACTCCGCTGGGACACCGATGACGACCGAGTCATCGAGCACGGCCAGTGCCAGCGGCTCGCGGAGCGCTCCGGCGTCGCGTTGGCGCTGCGGGACTGGGTGCTGCGCACCGCGTGGCGCCAGCTCGCCGAATGGCACCGCGAGGGGCACCGGGTGCGGCTCTCGGTCGCCCTGAGCCCGAGCCAGGCCGGGGATCCCGACCTGGCGGCCGCGGTGCGGGATCTGCTCGCCGGTGGCGAGCTGGAGCCGCACTGGCTGCGGCTCTCCGTTCCCGTCTCGGCGATCACCGGCGACGACGAATCAATGGAGAACGTCCGCAATCTCGGAAACCGGGTGCACGTCGCGCTGCACGACTTCCGCGCCTCCCCGGTGGAGCTGCGATTGCTGCGCGAGCTCCCGATCGAGTCAGCGCGCCTCGCCGCGGACGTGGTGCGGCTGGTCCACGAGGCGGAGTTCGCCGAGTCGGCCGAGGTGGACGCCATGCGATCCCTGGTGCCGCTGATTCGCTCCTGCGGCACGCGGATCTGGGTGCCCGGGCTGGAAACCGACCACCAGGCAGCGCATTGGCGCGAGATGGGCTGCGAGGTGGCCGAAGGGCCGTGCTTCGGGGAACCGCTGCACGCGTTCGAGGTGCCGGAACGCCTGTTCTGAGCGCCCGCGAACCGGTGCTGCTGGTGGTTTCGCCGGTCCTCAGGCCTTCAGCGCCGCTTGCACGATCGCCAGCGCTTCGCTCCGCGAGACGCCCAGCGCGCGCGTGACCTGCGCGTAGTAGGCGGCCGCCTCGGCCGCGCGGGCAGCGGCCTGATTTCCCGCGTCGCTGACGAAAGTCCCCGCGCGCCCGCGCGTTTCCAGCAGTCCGACCTGTTCGAGTTCGCGGTAGGCCTTTGCCGCCGTGTTCGGCGCGACGCCGAGTTCGGTCGCCAGGGCGCGCACGGTGGGCAGCTTGGTGCCCACCGCGAGCTCGCCCGAGGAGATCTGCTCGGCGATGGTCGAGCGAATCTGTTCGAAGGGCGGTACGTCGGAGTTCGGGTCGACGTGGATCCGCATGGGGCACCGTCCCGGATAGCGCGGTCGCGGCTGACCCGCTCAGTATCGCCGAGAGCGCGCGAGGAGTGGTCTCGGGGGAGTTGCTTCGGCGTGGCGGAGCCTCCGGTGCTTGGGAGATACTTCAGCTCGGGGCTTTCGTGGCGGTGCGGGTGGCGGAACCTGACGCGCCGTGCGGCTGCGGGATCCGCTCCTCGAGTAGCCGGTGCGCGGTATCGCGGCTGTCCTCGCCCGGTGACGTCTGCGACCCCGCGCAGCGCGAGTTGAGTCCCGCACCGCATGCTGCAAGGCCCCCTCAACCCGCGAGTTCGTGGGGAACGCCCATCTCGTCGTAGCGCTGAGCGGCCAGGCGCAGTTGCTCGCGGGCCTCGTCGGACCTGCCGGAGGCCTGCAGCAGCTCGCCGAGGAACTCGCGCGCTTCGGCCTCGCCGAGGCCGAACTCCAACCGCCGGTGCAGTTCCAGCGCGCGCTCCAGGTGCTCGTGCGCTTCGTCGGTGCGCCCGAGCGCACCCAGCACCCGCCCGATGTGGTGCAGGCAGCTCGCCTCGTTGCGGGAATCGTCGTGGGCGCGCCGGAGTTCGAGGGTGCGCTGCAGGTGGCGCAGCGCCTCGTCGTGCTGGCCGAGCCGGTGTTCGGCCTTGGCCAGCACCGCGAGCGTGGTGGCCTCGCCGTAGTCGTCGCCGAGCTCGACGTGCGCCGCCAGAGCGCGCTCCAGGACCTCGTCGGCCTCCGCGTCGCGGCCCATCTTGAAATGCAGCTCACCGAGATCGCGCAACGCCCACGCGTGCGCCCAGGCCGGTCCGGTGCGCTGCCACAGCTCGATGGCTCGTTGCAGTTCGGCCAGCGCGGTTTCGTTGTCCCGCAAGCTCCGGCGGGCGATGGCCGTGCAGGTCAGCATCCAAGCCTCGGCCTGCGGATCGTCCAGCTCCCGGGCAGCGGCCAGGCCGATGCGGTGCGTCTCCATCCAGTCCGCCAAGGGCCAGCGCACGAGCAGGAATCCGAAGAGACTCGTGGGCAGCTGCCAGGCGTGCAGGTGCTCGCCGCGGTCGGCGGCCAGCCGCACGGCGGCCAGCAGGTTCTCCCGTTCCTCGTCGTACCAGCGCAGCGCGCTCGGACGGTCGGGGAAATCGGGCACCTCGCCCGCCTGCTCCGGGGTTCGCATCGGGATGCGGCTGAATTCCGGTGCCGCCCGCCAGGAAGCGGTGATCGTGGTGTGCAGGTACCAGGAGAGCAACCGCCGCACCGCCGCGTCGCGCTCCTCGGCGGGCTCGTCGTGCTCGGCGCATTCGGACGCGTACAGCGCGGTCAGGTCGTGGAAGCGGTAGCGCCGGGCCCGGTGCTCGTCGAGCAGGTGCGCACCGGTCAGATCGCTCAGCAACCGACGCGTCTTGGCGCGCGGCAGGTCCGCCAGCGCCGCGGCGGCCTCCAGACCGATGTCGGGCGCTCCGGTCAGGCCCAGCAGGCGGAACAGGCGCGCGGACTCGGCGGGCAGGTTGCGATACGACCAGGACAGCACGGCGCGCACCGCGTTCGATTCGTCCTCCGTGGACAGTGCGTCCAATCGCGCGCGCTCGTCGGCGAGTTCCTCGACCAGCTCGGCGACGCCGAGGTGCGCCTCGGCGACCAGGCGTTCGGCGGCGATCCGCAGGGCCAGCGGCAGATGTCCGCAGTAGCGGGCGAGCTCGGCGGCGGCTTCGGGCTCGACGTCGATCCGGTCCGCGCCGGTGGTGCTGCGCAGCAGTTCGATCGCGTGCTCCGGGGACAGCACGTCCAGCGGCATCCGGTGGGCTCCTTCCCTGGCGGTCAGGCTCGCCAGCAGGTTGCGGCTGGTGACCAGCACGCGGCAGGTCGGCGAGCCGGGCAGCAACGGCCGGACCTGTTCGGCCGTCACCGCGTTGTCGAGCACGATCAGCATACGGCGGCCGTGCAGCAACGACCGATACAGCGCGGCCTTCGCCTCGGTGTCCAGGGCCAGGTCCTCGCCGGTCACGCCCAGCGAGCGCAGCAGCTGCTCCAGCGCCTCGTCGGCGCTGAGCCTGCCGCGATCGTGGTACCCGCGCAGATCCAGGAAGAGATCGCCGTCGGGGAAGCGCTCCCGCACCCGGTAGGCCCAGTACGTGGTCAGCGAGCTCTTGCCGACGCCGCCGGAGCCGGTGATCAGCCCGGCTCGGTCGTCACCGGTCTCGTCGAGCCACGAATTCAGTTGGGTCTGAATGCCGACGCGGTTGGTGAAGTGCGTGATGCGCGGCGGGAGCTGCCGGGGGACCGGGAGGTCGCGCTCGGGCGCCTGGTGGAAGTGCACGCCCCCGCTGATGTGCTCGGCCTGCACGACGTTGGTGGCGCTTCCGGTGAAGTCGTTGCTCACGGCTGTCTCCCACGGCTTCGGCGTTCAACCGATCCATGAGACGCCGTCCGGGAGGACGAAGTTCCCGGAACGGGCGATGTTGCCCCGTCTGCAGCAGTCGAGGACGGCGATCAGCTCTGCCGGAACGCCTCCAACAGGCGGGTGGCCGCCAGTCCGGCCGTGAGATCGCCTTCGCGGACCCGGGATTCGACGTCGTCGACGATCGCCTGCACACCGGGGTGCTGGGTGAGTTCGGCCATCAGCTGCTCGCGGACCAGCGACCAGGTCCACTCGACCTGCTGGCGACTGCGCTTGGCGGCGAGTTCACCGGATTCGGACAGCGTGGTGTGGTGCTGCTGGATCTGCTCCCACACCGCGTCCAGACCGAGCCCGTGCAGGCCGCTGCAGGTCAGCACGGGGGGAGTCCACGAGGGGCTGGCCGGGGTGAGCAGCCGCAGGGCGCTGCGCAGCTCGCGCGCGGCCTTCTTGGCCTCGGTGGCGTGCTCGCCGTCGGCCTTGTTGACCGCGATCACGTCGGCGAGTTCGAGGACGCCCTTCTTGATGCCCTGCAGCTGGTCGCCGGTGCGCGCCAGCGACAGCAGCAGGAAGCAGTCCACCATTCCCGCCACGGTCACCTCGGACTGGCCGACGCCCACGGTTTCGACCAGCACCACGTCGTAGCCCGCGGCCTCCATCAGCAGGATCGTCTCGCGGGTGGCGCGGGCGACTCCGCCGAGCGTGCCCGCCGACGGAGAGGGCCGCACGAACGCCGACGGGTCCGAGGCGAGTCTGCCCATCCGGGTCTTGTCGCCGAGGATGCTGCCGCCGCTGCGCGTCGACGACGGGTCCACCGCGAGCACCGCGACGCGATGGCCGGCTTCGGTGAGCGTCGAGCCGAGCGCTTCGATGAACGTCGACTTGCCCACCCCGGGCACGCCGGTGATGCCGACCCGGTGCGCACCACCGCTGTGCGGCAGCAGCTCGCCGAGCAGTCGCTGGGCCTGTGCGCGATGCCCGGCGTTGGTGGACTCCACCAGCGTGATCGCCTGCGCCAGCTTGGTTCGCGAGCCCTCCAGGACCCCCTTGGCGTACTCGTCGATGTCGATCCGTCGGGGCATCAGAACCTGTCTCCGAGCTCGTCGTGCTCAGCGGGGCGGGTGGCCGAACCCGGCACGGGTCCTTCGATCGCCCGGGTCGGTTCGGCACCTCGCGGAATTCGGGTCACGGGCCGAGCCTTCAGTGCTCGAGCCGCGTCCGGAGTTCGGCCAGCAGCCCGCTCGCGGCGTCGGCGATCACCGTGCCGGGCGGGAAGATCGCGCTCGCGCCCGCCTGGCGGAGGGCGTCGAAGTCGGCGGGCGGGATGACGCCGCCCACGACGATCATCACGTCGTCGCGGCCGACGGCGGCCAGCTCGTCGCGCAGCGCGGGCACCAGCGTGAGGTGCCCGGCGGCGAGGCTGGAGACGCCGACGACGTGCACGTCGGACTCGGCCGCCTGGCGGGCGACCTCGGCCGGGGTCTGGAACAGCGGGCCCACGTCGACGTCGAACCCGAGATCGGCGAAGGCGGTGGAGATGACCTTCTGACCGCGGTCGTGGCCGTCCTGGCCCATCTTGGCCACCAGGATGCGCGGGCGCCGCCCTTCGGCCTCGGCGAACTCCTCGACCTGCTGACGAGCGGATTCGAGCTGGTCGGACGGGCCGGATTCCTCCCGGTACACACCGGTGATGGTACGGATCTGCCCGGAGTGGCGGCCGAAGACCTTCTCCAGCGCGTCGGAGATCTCGCCGACCGTGGCCTTGGCGCGCGCCGCGTCGACGGCCAGCGTCAGGAGGTTGTGCTCGAGGTCGTCCGGGCGCTCGTCGGACATCGAGGCCTCGGCCGCGGCGGTGAGCTTGCGCAGCGCGTCCTCGCAGGCCCCCTGGTCGCGCTCCTCGCGCAGCCTGCGGAGCTTGTCCAGCTGCTGGGCGCGCACGTCGGCGTTGTCGACCTTGAGCACGTCGATCTGCTCGTCGCCGTCGAAGCGGTACTTGTTCACGCCGATGAGCGGCTGGCGGCCGGAGTCGATGCGCGCCTGGGTGCGCGCGGCGGACTCCTCGATGCGCATCTTCGGGATGCCCGCGTCGATGGCCTGGGCCATGCCGCCGGCGTCCTCGACCTCGGTGAGGTGCGCCCAGGCTCGCTCGGCGAGGTCCTGGGTGAGTCGTTCGATGTAGTGGCTGCCGCCCCACGGGTCGACGACCCGGGTGGTGCCCGACTCCTGCTGCAGCACGAGCTGGGTGTTGCGGGCGATGCGCGCCGAGAAGTCGGTGGGCAGCGCCAGCGCCTCGTCGAGGGCGTTGGTGTGCAGCGACTGGGTGTGGCCCTGGGTCGCGGCCATCGCCTCCACGCAGGTGCGCACCACGTTGTTGTAGACGTCCTGCGCGGTCAGCGACCAGCCGGAGGTCTGCGAATGAGTGCGCAGGGAAAGCGATTTCGAGTTCTGCGGGTCGAACTTCTTGACCAGCTTGGACCAGAGCAGGCGCGCGGCGCGGAGCTTCGCGACCTCCATCGCGAAGTTCATGCCGATTCCCCAGAAGAACGACAACCGGGGTGCGAACGCGTCGATGTCGAGTCCCGCCTGGCGCCCGGCGCGCAGGTATTCCACGCCGTCGGCCAGCGTGTAGGCGAGCTCGAGGTCGGCGGTGGCCCCGGCCTCCTGGATGTGGTAGCCGGAGATCGAGATGGAGTTGAACTTCGGCATCTTCCGGCTGGTGTAGGCGAAGATGTCCGAGATGATCCGCATCGACGGCTGCGGCGGGTAGATGTAGGTGTTGCGGACCATGAACTCCTTGAGGATGTCGTTCTGGATGGTCCCGGCCAACTGCTCGGGCGCGACGCCCTGCTCCTCGGCGGCGACGATGTAGAGCGCCATCACCGGCAGCACCGCGCCGTTCATGGTCATCGACACGCTCATCCGGTCCAGCGGGATGCCGTCGAAGAGCTGGCGCATGTCGTAGATGGAGTCGATGGCCACGCCCGCCATGCCGACGTCGCCGGACACCCGCGGGTGGTCGGAGTCGTAGCCGCGGTGGGTGGCCAGGTCGAAGGCCACCGACAGGCCCTTCTGCCCGGCGGCGAGGTTGCGGCGGTAGAAGGCGTTGGAGGCCGCCGCGGTGGAGAAGCCCGCGTACTGCCGCACCGTCCACGGCTGGTTGACGTACATCGTCGAGTAGGGCCCGCGCAGGAACGGCACCACGCCCGGGTAGGTGTTCAGGAAGTCCAGGCCGTCCACATCGGACTCGGTGTAGAGCGGCTTGACCCCGATTCCCTCGGGGGCCTCCCAGGTCAGCGCGTCGACGTCCTTGCCGGTGGCGGCGCGCACCTCGCTCTGCCAGCGGTCCTCGCCGACCGGTTGGGGTGATTCGAGGCCGATCTCGGCGAAGTTCGGGATCTGCGTCATCGTCGGACTCCCAGCTCGGCGTGGACGTCTTCCAGCACGGTCAGCGCATCACCGCCCGCGTGGACGTAGCCGTCCACGCTCTCCAGCGGCTCACCCGGCTTGCCCGCCAGCAGCACGGTCTTCGCACCCGCGCGCTTGAGCGCGCTCGCGGTCTCGGCGGCCCGCTCGGCGTAGACCGAATCGCTCGAGCACAGGCACACCACCGCGGATCCGGTGTAGGCGGCCAGCACCTGGTCGGTGTCCTCGGTGGCGCCTGCCTCCGCGGCGTCGATCCCGCCCGCCGCGAACAGGTTGCGGGCGAAGGAGGCTCGCGCGTTGTACTTCGCGAGCGGGCCCAGGGTCGCCAGGAAGACCGTTGGCCGCGAACCGGTCTCGGTCCGGTGCTGATCGGCCGCGTCGCGCAGCGCCTCGTAGTCCTCGGCGTAGCGGTGCACCGGCAGGCCACCGGCCGGGCGCGCGGGAGCCGGCGTGCGCTGCAGCGGTTCCTCGTCGAGGTCCGGGAACTCGCTGACCCCGGTGAGCGCGTCGGAGCGGTCCGCGATGGCGTCGCGGCGGCGTCGCCAGGTGGCGTCGAGCTCTTCGGCGATCAACCCGGAATCCAGCGCGGCGGGCAGCCCTCCCGCGGCTTCGATGCGCTGGAACCACTCCCAGGCGGCGCGGGCGAGCTCATCGGTCAGCGACTCCACGTAGTAGGAGCCGCCCGCGGGGTCGATCACCTGCGCCAGGTGCGACTCGTCGAGCAGCAGCGACTGGGTGTTGCGCGCGATCCGCCGGGCGAACTCGTCCGGCAGGCCCGCGGCCGCGTCGAACGGCAGCGTGGTCACCGACTGCGCACCACCGACGCCGGCGGCGAAGGTCGCGATCGTGCCGCGGAGCAGGTTCACCCACGGGTCGCGGCGGGTGAGCATCGCGGGCGAGGTCACGGCGTGCTGGGTCTGCGCCCGCGCCTGCTCGCCCGCGCCGCAGGAGCGGGTCACCTGCTCCCACAGCCGCCGCGCCGCGCGCAGCTTGGCGATGGTCAGGAACTGGTCGGCGGTGGTTGCGTAGCGGAATTCGAGCTGCGACGCGGCGGTGTCGATGTCCAGTCCGGCGGCGGTGAGCTCGCGCAGGTAGGTCGTGGCCACCGCCAGCGAGCAACCCAGCTCCTGGGCGTCCGAACCGCCTGCTCGGTGGTACGGGAGCGCGTCGACGACGATGGCGGTGAGCTGGGGGAACTCGGCCGCGCAGCGGCGGGCGAGGGCGATCGCGGCCGCGTTGTCGCCGGGTCGTCCGGTGCGGGCCCGCACGCCCAGCGGGTCGGCGCCGAGGTTGCCGCGCAGTTCGCCGGCGGGCACGCCCCGCTCGGCGGCCAGGGCCAGGAAGGCCTCGGCGGCCTCGGCGAAGTCCGCGTCGGTGTCCAGCGCCACGCTGATCATGTCCAGGTGCACGCCGTTGAGGGCGTCGGCGAGCGCGTCGATGGCGATGCCGCCGGAGCCCAGCCGCAGCCACAGCGAGCCGACGCCGTTGTGCAGGTCGGCCAGCACCTCGCGGTTGGTCTCGGTGGGGTCCGGGTGCTCGTGCAGCTGCCGGACCTGCCAGCCCTCGGCGGCGCTGCCCAGCGGGCTGCTGCCCCGCACGAACGGAGCTGACCCGGGCACTCCGCCGTCCGCGGACGCGGATGTGTAGAGCGGGTGGATCCGGATGCCGTCGTAGGTCCGGGAGGCCAGCACGTCCTCGATCGGGCCGTCCGGTGGCTGTTCGCCGATCAGTCCGGATCGTTTCAGGGCCTGCTGAACCTGGGCCCTCCACTGCTCGCGGGTCGGTTCGTCGAACTCCGCGGCCAGGGCGAGCTCGGGCTTGCCGCCGCTCGACGTTGAGTGCGCCACCATGGCCAGAATGGTAAGCCGCCAGCCAGTGGGCGAAACCGATCACAGCTGTGAGCCCCGTCGCAACCCCGCCCCACCGGCGCGGCAATCCGACAGTTTTGCCTAAAACTGTCCGGACGTTTCGGGCGCGGCCTCCGCACAGTTTTAGGCAAAACTGTCAGCGCCGCTGGGCAGGCCGCGAAGCGAAGCCTCTCCTTCAGGCAAGACTGTCGCGGCTGCGCGGTGCGAGGTGGTAGACCCAGCCGTGTTGCGGGGTGTAGTGCAGCTCGTAGTGCGTTTCGATCTTGGGGCCGTCGTGCAGGTGGATGTGCTTGAGCAGCCGTCCGGTCACGGCTTCGTGCTCGCGCAGGTCCTGGACCCGCCCGTCCAGCGGCCCGCCGACGAACCGAACGCTGCGTTCCAAGGTCTCCTCCCTCCTGTTCGGTGCAGACCTCGTCCGAATGGTCCCCGATCGGCGCCGCCCCGCACCAGTTCCGCCACCTCGCTGGAGCAACCGGCCCACCCCGACCCCGGGTGCTCCGTTGTCGGGGTGACCGGGGACGATGGGGCCACGATGATGCTCACGGATCAGCTCCCAGACTCTGCCGCCGGTGAACCGGACTCGGACGCTCTGTTCGAGGGGTTCGTCGAATGGACCCTCGATCAGGGCATCGAGCTCTATCCGGCGCAGGAGGAGGCGCTGATGGAGGTCGTCACCGGTGCGAACCTGATCCTGAGCACGCCGACCGGGTCGGGCAAGAGCCTGGTCGCCGTCGGGGCGCACTTCACCGCGCTGGCCGCGGGCAAGCGCAGCTTCTACACCGCGCCGATCAAGGCGCTGGTCTCGGAGAAGTTCTTCAGCCTCGTCGAGGTCTTCGGTCCGGACAACGTCGGGATGATGACCGGCGATTCCAGCGTCAACGCCGAGGCTCCGATCATCTGCTGCACCGCCGAGATCCTGGCCAACATCGCGCTGCGCGACGGCGCCGAGGCCGATGTGGATCAGGTCGTGATGGACGAGTTCCACTTCTACGCCGAGCCCGACCGCGGCTGGGCGTGGCAGGTGCCGATGCTGGAGCTGCGCCGCGCCCAGTTCGTGATCATGTCGGCCACGCTGGGCGACGTCAGCTACTTCGAGAAGGACCTCGCGCGGCGCACCGGCCGCGATACGGCGGTGGTCACCTCCGCTGAGCGGCCCATCCCGCTGAACTTCCGCTACGCGAAGACACCGCTGCACGAGACCATCGAGGAGCTGCTGGCCGGTCAGCAGGCCCCGATCTACGTCGTCTACTTCAACCAGGCCCACGCCCTGGAGCAGGCGCAAGCGCTGATGAGCGTCAAGGTCGCCTCCCGCGAGCAGCGCGACCGGATCGCCGAGGCGATCGGGGACTTCCGGTTCACCGCGGGCTTCGGCAAGACGCTCTCGCGGCTGGTGCGGCACGGCATCGGCGTGCACCACGCCGGGATGCTGCCCAAGTACCGGCGGCTGGTGGAGCAGCTCGCGCAGGCCGGACTGCTGAAGGTCATCTGCGGCACGGACACCCTCGGCGTGGGCATCAACGTGCCGATCCGGACCGTGCTGATCACCGGCCTGACCAAGTACGACGGCGTGCGCACCCGGCACCTCAAGGCCCGCGAGTTCCACCAGGTCGCCGGTCGCGCGGGCCGCGCGGGCTACGACACCGCCGGGTACGTGGTGGTGCAGGCGCCCGAGCACGAGATCGAGAACGAGCGGGCGCTGGCCAAGGTGGCTGACGACCCGAAGAAGAAGCGCAAGCTGGTGCGCAAGAAGGCTCCCGAGGGCTTCGTGTCCTGGAGCGAGAAGACCTTCGAGAAGCTGGTCTCGGCCGAGCCCGAGCCGCTGCGGTCGAGCTTCAACGTCAGCCACTCGATGCTGCTCAACGTCATCAACCGCCCCGGCGACGCGTTCACCGCGATGCGGCACCTGCTCGAGGACAACCACGAGGACCGCGCTTCCCAGCGCAAGCACATCCTGCGAGCCATCGCGATCTACCGGGCGCTGCTGGCCGCGGACGTGGTCGAGCGCCTTGACGCACCCGACGAGCAGGGCCGCCGGGTGCGGGTGACCGTGGACCTGCAGTTCGACTTCGCGCTCAACCAGCCGCTGTCGCCGTTCGCGCTGGCGGCCATCGAGCTGTTCGACGAGCAGTCGCCGACCTACGCGCTGGACGTGCTCTCGGTCATCGAGTCCACGCTGGACAACCCGAGGCAGGTGCTGGCGCAGCAGCAGTTCAAGGCCCGCGGCGAGGCCGTCGCGCAGATGAAGGCCGACGGCATCGAGTACGACGAGCGGATGGAACTGCTCGAGGAGATCACCTATCCCAAGCCCCTCGAGGAGATCCTCGAGGCCGCTTACGAGACCTATCGAAAGGGTCACCCCTGGGTCGGCGAGCACGAGCTGTCGCCGAAGTCGGTGGCCCGCGACATGTTCGAACGGGCGATGAACTTCGTCGAGTTCGTCAACCACTACAGCCTGGCCCGCTCCGAAGGGCTGGTGCTGCGCTACCTCGCCGACGTCTACAAGGCGTTGCGGCACACGGTGCCGGACGATGCCAAGTCCGAGGAGCTCACCGACATCATCGAGTGGCTCGGCGAACTGGTCCGCCAGGTCGACTCCAGCCTGCTCGACGAGTGGGAGAAGCTGCGCAACCCCGGCGACGAGGACGACACCCCGATCGTCGAGCACGCGCCCGAACGCGTCACCCGCAACACTCGCGCCTTCCGGGTGCAGGTGCGCAACGCGATGTTCCGCCGCGTCGAGCTCGCCTCGCTGCGCCGCTACGCCGAGCTCGGCGAGCTCGACGGCGAGGACGGCTGGGACGCCGCGGCCTGGGAATCGGCCATCGAGGACTACTTCGAGGAGTACGACGAGATCGGGATCGGCCAGGACGCCCGCGGGCCCGCGCTGCTGATGATCACCGAGGAGTCCACGCGCTGGCTGGTGCGCCAGATCTTCGCCGACCCCGAGCAGGACCACGACTGGGGAATCAGCGCCGAGGTGGATCTCGAGGCCTCCGACGAGGCCGGCCACGCCGTGCTGCGGGTGACCGACGTCGGTCCGCAGTGAGCCGGGCGCCCGGCCGCCGGGGCGGTCTGGCAAGGGCCGAACGCCGGGCGACCGGTGTCTTGCGCTCCCGTTCCCGCCGCCGGTCGTGTGATGTGGGGTGCGACTGATCGCGCGGGCTTCTAGGCTGCGGGCGTTGTGCCGTGGTGGCTCGTAGGAGGTCGGGAATGCCGCAGACCGTCGTCGTCGGGGTGGACGGTTCCGAGGAGTCGGTGAAGGCCCTGCGCTGGGCCGCGGACCACATCTGCCAGGTCGGTGGGCTGGTGCACGCGATCACCGTCTGGCACCAGCCGGTGCAGTTCGGGTACCGGATGGCGGCCACGGAGAGCGAGCTGGCGGGCCAGGCTCGCGAGGCCCTGGGTGCGGCGGTGGCCACCGTCCAGTCCGAGTACCCGAGGGCGGACGTCCGTTCTCGGGTGATCCGCGGGAACACCGTCGACGAGTTCATCGCGCTGTCCCGGCAGGCCGACCTGATGGTCGTGGGGGACAAGGGGCACGGTGCTTTCACCGGCATGTTGGTCGGATCGGTGGCGCTCAAGATCGTTCACCACGCCGTCTGCCCGGTCGTCGTGGTTCGCTGACCTGCTGGTTTCCCGGGAATCGCACGTTCTTCGCCGCAATCGACGGCGCGCGCCGCTGGCGTCTGGGCGATGTGCGGCGTACTGTCAGGGCAGTCGTACAGGACGACTGACCTGAACAATCGACCTGGAGGTGTCCGGTGAGTTCGGCTGCGGCGGAACGGGGGCGCGTGGTTCGGGAGAAGCTGCTGGCCGCGGCCGTCGAGCTCATTCCGGAGCGCGGCTGGGCCGGGGTGAGCACCCGCGTGCTCGCCGATCGCGCCGGGGTGAATCCGAGCGTGGTGCACTACCACTTCGCGTCGGTGCGCGAGCTGATGAACGAGGCCGTCCACGAGCTGATGCGGCGGATGATGACCGAGTTCGAGTCCGCCCTCACCGAGACGGCCGATCCGGCCGAGGTAGTGCGCGCGATGTTCTCGATGGTGGAGGGCTACTCCGGCGACGATCCGACCTCGCAGGTGTTCATCGAGGGCTACCTGGCCGCCACGCGCGACGAGCAGCTGCGCGAGGCGGTCCGCGGCGAGGTCGAGCGGTTCACCGACTGGTTGAGCGCCCTGCTCGCCCGCAACGACGTGCCCGCACCGGAGGCCACCGCGGCCGTGCTGGGTGGCGCGCTGGACGGGCTGCTGCTGCACCGCGGGCTGGGCGCGGGCCAGGACACCGAACAGCTGGTGCAGGTCCTGCTGCGACTCGTCGAGCAGAGGAGGGATCTGCCATGAAGGTCGTGATCTGCGGAGCCGGCATCGCCGGGCTCGCGCTGGCCAACCGGTTGTCCGCCCGGGGCGACGAGGTCGTGGTCGTCGAGCGGGCACCCGGCCCGCGCGGGCAGGGCTACATGATCGACTTCTTCGGTCCGGGCTACGACGCGGCCGAGGCGATGGGGCTGTTGCCCGCGATCGGTGCGCGCGCGTACGCCATCGAGCGGGCGAGCTTCGTCGACGAGACCGGTCGGGAACGGGCCAGCATCCACACGCCCGCGGTCGCCTCCGGGCGCCTGCTGAGCATCATGCGTCCGGATCTGGAAGAGGTGTTGCGCGAGGCGCTTCCGGACGACGTTGACCTGCGGTACGGCACCCGGCTGACCGGCGTGGACGACACCGGCGACCGGGTCACCGTCGAGCTCGACGACACCTCGGTGGAAGCGGACCTGCTCGTCGGGGCGGACGGCGTGCACTCCGCCGTGCGCGCGGCGGTGTTCGGGCCCGAGGAGCGGTTCCTGCACGACCTGGGACTGCACACCGCCGCGTTCAGCTTCGACGACCCGGAGATCCACGCCGAGGTGGCGGGCCGGTTCTGCCTCACCGACACCGTGGACCGGCAGATGGGCTTCTACGGGCTCCGCGACGGGCGGGTCGCCGCGTTCGCCGTGCACCGCCCCGCGGACCCGCGACTGCCTGCCGAGCCGCGGCCCGCGATCCGCGAGGCCTACCGGGGTCTCGGCTGGGTGGTGCCGCAGGCGTTGCGGGCGTGCCCCGCCGAGGACATCTACTACGACCAGGTCGCCCAGATCCGGATGCCGAGCTGGAGCTCCGGGCGCGTGGTGCTGCTCGGCGACGCCTGCTACGCGGTATCGTTGCTGGCCGGGCAGGGTGCTTCGCTGGCCATCTCGGGCGCCTACGTGCTCGCCGACCGGCTGGCTCGCTCGACTTCGGTTCCGGAGGCGCTGGCCGACTACGAGCGGCTGTGGCGTCCGGTCGTGGAGGAGAAGCAGCAGACCGGGCGCAGCGCGGCGCGCTGGTTCCTGCCCGGATCCAAGCTGCAGCTGCACTTCCGCCGCGCGACGTTGGCCCTGGCAAAGCTCCCGGTCCTGAACCGCTACGTGACCGCTCGGCTCGCGGGCAAGTCAACCGGTCTGATCACCAGCTTGCGCGCGGCCGAGCGGGAGTCCTCGCCGATCCCGGCCGGCGAGTGATCCCGCCTGCGGCGAGCGTTCGACGGCCGGGCTAGCGTGCCCGCCATGGGTGTGTTCCGGTCCGTGGTGTTGTTCGTGCTGGCCGCCATCGCCGAGATCGGCGGTGCCTGGCTGATCTGGCAAGGCGTGCGCGAGCACCGCGGGCTGCTCTGGATGGGTGCGGGAGTGATCGCGCTGGGCCTCTACGGCTTCGTCGCGACCCTGCAACCCGACCCGCACTTCGGCCGGATCCTGGCCGCCTACGGCGGGGTCTTCGTCGCGGGCTCGCTGGTGTGGGGCGTGGTCATGGACGGCTTCCGCCCGGATCGCTGGGACATCACCGGTGCCGTGATCTGCCTGATCGGGGTCGCGGTGATCATGTACATGCCGCGTCCCGCCTGACCTGCCAGGACACGCCCGAGCTCACCCTCGCGCCCCGGGAACCGCGAGAAACGGGACGCGGAATTCCCTGGAATTCCGCGTCCCGCTCGCGCCGGGGGTCAGCTGAGACCGGTGATGTTGCCCTGGTCGTCGAGGTCGATGGACTCGGCCGCGGGGCGCGAGCCGAGGCCGGGCATGGTGCGCATGTCCCCGCAGATGGGGTAGACGAACCCCGCGCCGACCGAGGCGCGGACCTCGCGGACCGGTAGCGTCCAGCCCGTCGGAGCGCCCAGCAGGCCGGGATCCGAGCTCAGCGACAGATGGGTCTTGGCGATGCAGACCGGCAGCTCGCCGTAGCCGTTGGCCTCGTAGCTGTCCAGCGCTCGCGCGGCCGCGGGCGCGTACGAGACGCCGTCGGCGCCGTAGACCTTGGTCGCGATCGTCTCGATCTTGGTGCGCAGGTCCGCTTCATCGGGGTAGAGGACCTGGAACCCGGAGGGCTCCTCGGCGGCCTCGGCGACGGCCTCGGCCAGCTCCGCACCGCCGGGGCCGCCCTCGGTGAAGTGGTTGCTGACCGCCACGCGGGCGCCCTCGGCCTCGGCGACCTGCCGGATGGCCTCGTGCTCGCTGGGGTGATCGGTGGGGAAGGCGTTGATCGCCACCACCGGGGACACGCCGTGCAGCCGGATGTTGTCGATCTGCTTGCGCAGGTTGTCCGCACCCGCGAGCACGTCCTCGGGGCCCTCGGCCAGCAGTTCCGGCGGCAACGGCTTGCCCGCGACCACCTTGTAACGACCCGAGTGCGCCTTGAGCGCGCGCACCGTGGCCACCAGCACCGCCGCGTCCGGCTGCAGCCCGGAGGTGCGGCACTTGATGTTGAAGAACCGCTCGGCGCCCATGTCCGCGCCGAACCCGGCCTCGGTGATCAGGTAATCGGTGCATCGGCTGGCGACCAGGTCGGCCACGATCGAGGAGTTGCCGTGCGCGATGTTGCCGAACGGACCCGCGTGCACCAGCACCGGCGTGTTCTCGGTGGTCTGCATCAGGTTCGGCTTCAGCGCCTCGCGCATGATGACCGCCATCGCGCCCGCGGCCTTGAGCTGCTCGGCGGTGACCGGATCGCCGTCGGTGGTGTAGCCGACCACGATCCGGCCCAGCCGCTTGCGCAGGTCCTGCAGCGAGGTGGACAGCGCGAGCACGGCCATGACCTCGCTGGCCGCGGTGATGTCGAAGCCCGACTGCCGGGGCGCGCCGTCCTGCTTGCCGCCGAGCCCGGAGATGATGTTGCGCAGATCCCGGTCGTTGACGTCGAGCACCCGCCGCCAAGTGATCTTGTGCGGGTCCAGGCCCAGCTCGTTGCCCTTGTGCAGGTGGTTGTCCACCATCGCGGCCAGCAGGTTGTGCGCGGCCGTGACCGCGTGCATGTCACCGGTGAGGTGCAGGTTCAGCGATTCCATCGGCACGACCTGGCTGTAGCCGCCGCCGGCGGCACCGCCCTTGATGCCGAAGGTCGGGCCCATCGACGGTTGGCGCACGGCCACCGTCGAGCGCTTGCCGATGTGGTTCAGCGCCTGCCCGAGCCCGACCGTCGTGGTCGTCTTGCCCTCGCCGAGCGGGGTCGGGGTGATGGCCGAGACCACCACGTAGCGCGCCCGGGGCCGATCGGCGAGCTCTTCGACGGCGTCCAGCGAGATCTTCGCGACGTTGCGTCCGTACGGTTCGAGCAGGTGCTCGCCGATGCCCAGCTGAGCCGCGACATCGGTCATCGGCTGCAGCTGCGCGGAGCGCGAGATGTCCAAATCGGACGGAATTGCCATGCTGGGACCTCCCTGGTGGTCACCCGGCCGAAAACCCGGTGCAGGGCTAGGCCGACTGGTCGGCGCGGCCGGCCAGCCGGGCGATCAGCTCGTCCCGCCACTGCACGGTCCTGGCTATCTCGTTGAAGGTGAACAGGTGCCATCCCGCGATCCCGGTCGCCGGGTCGATCAGCTGCGGTGCCAGCTCGTCGAACAGCTCCTCCGGGGTGTAGCGGGTCAGCATTCGCGACACTGTTCCGTACTGCTTCCTGAGGAAGCGCGTCGACTCACCCAACCCGATCTTCAGCGCGATGCGCAACAGCCGTCGCGCGTCCACCACCCCAGGAGCACCCACGTAGATGGGCAGTCCGACCCCGCGAAACTGCACGTCACGGGCCCATGCGGAGATCGTTTCCGGGTCGAAGCAAATCTGCGAAACCACGTAGTCGGCGTAACGGGCTTTATCGCTCATGGACCGGATGGCCGAGGCGTCCGGGATGAACGCGTGGCGTTCGGGGTAGCCGCTGATGCCGATGCGCCCGGGCCGGTTGGGCACCTCGTCCATCGCCTGCAGCAGCGATAGCGAGTCGGCGAACTCGCCGGCAGGTTGATTCGCGTCACCGGCCACCACGAACACCTCGGTCACCCCGAGCCCGGCCAGCCGGTCGGTGATCGCGCGCAGGTGCGCGCGATCACCGACCGAACGGGCCGCCAGGTGCGGCACCACGTGCAGACCGAGCGCGGTGAGCCGGGCAGCGGTGTCCAGGGTCGGTTCGATGCCCTTGGCCGCCGAGGCGGTCACGGTCACCGTGCTGCCGGGTTCGAGCAGTTCGGCTTGCGCGAGCGCGCCCTTGACCGGCAGCACTTCGAAGCGCATCGCTTCCAGCGAGCGGTGCAGCGCCGCTCGGTCCATCGTCTCGGTCATTTTCAACCGCCCCTATCTCTCCGCCGCGGTTCTCATGCCGTGCGCTGGAGGCGCTTGGGGATGTCCTTGGTCGGGTCGAGGAACGGCTTCTCGACCACCACGGCCTGCTGCGGACCGTGCTGGGTGTGCACGACCAGCTCGGTGCCGGGTTCGTGGTAGGCGATCGGCACGGTCGCGTAGCCGATGTTGCGTTCCAGCCGCGGCGAGCGGCAGGCCGAGGTCACCTCTCCGATGCGCAGCCCGTGCGGGTCGTGCACGTCGAACACGTCGATCATGGAACCGTCGTTGAACGACCCCACGCTCGGTCCGCCGATCTCCACGCCGACCAGCTTGCGGCTGATCCCCTCGGACTTGATGCGCCGCAGCGCGTCCTTGCCGATGAAATCCGCTTCCTGGTCGAGATCGACCATCCACGTCTTCTCGAAGCCGTAGCCCGCCTCGAAGGGGTTGGTCTCGGCGGTGATGTCGCAACCCCAGGACAGGATTCCGGCCTCGATGCGGCGGATGTGGCACGGGCCGATCACCTTGAGCCCGTGCGGCTCGCCGGCCTCCCAGATCCGGTCCCACAGCCGCACCCCGTCGCGCGAGGCGTTGTGCAGGTAGATCTCGTAGCCGAGCTCGGCGGTGTAGCCGGTCCGCGAGACGACGACCTGCATGCCGTCGAGCTCTCGTTCCACCGCGTAGTAATAGGGAATATCCAAGATGGATTCCCCGAACAGGTCCGACATCACCGCGCCGGACAGCGGGCCCTGCACCTGCACCGGTCCGACGTCGGGCTCGCGGATCTGCACGTCCATGCCCAGGCCGTAGGCCAGCGCGCGCGCCCACATGAGGATGTCGCTGTCGGCGAGCGAGAGCCAGAAGTGGTTCTCGCCGAGCCGCAGCAGCACCGGGTCGTTGAGGATCCCGCCGTCGGTGCCGGTGACGAACACGTACTTGCACTGCCCGACCTTGCACTTGTTCAGGTCGCGGGGCACGAGCATGTTGGTGAACTCGAACGCGTCGGGGCCGGTGATCTCGACTTGCCGCTCGACGCCGACGTCCCACAACGTCACGCCCTCGAGCAGCGCCCAGTACTCCTCGACCGGATCGCCGTAGTGCCGGGCGTGGTACGTGTGGTTGTACACGCTGTAGAGCTCCACGCCGTGCCGCCGCGAGGCGTAGAAGAACGGCGACTTCCGCAGTCGCGGGTAGAGCAGAACCCCAGGGTTCGGGTTGATCGTCATGTGCCCCTCCAGAGCCACGTCGGAGTGATGAGTGACGGATTTCCAGGGAAATCGGGGGACCGAATTCCCTGGAAATCGGTGTTGCGTTTTCGAGGTTTTTTGGGGTGCTGGGAGGGGACCCCGAGGTTCGCCGGGGCCTTGGGTGGTGTCGTCCCCGTGCTGGGGAGACCGTCCTTATGCGCGCATGCGGTGCATTTCCGGGTCGAAGACGGGGTCCTCGACGACCGTGGCCGGATGTCGGTGGTGGAAGTAGGACACCTCCAGCGAGGTGCCCGGTTCGGACCGCGCCGCGGGCAGCCAGGCGTAGGCCAGGCCGGCTCCGACGGTGTGGCCGTAACCGGCGCTGGTGGTGAAACCGACCGCGGAGCCGTCGGCGAGGACCGGTTCACCGCCCATCAGCACCGTCCCGTCGTCGATGCGCAGGCAGCACAGGCGACGCTGCGGCGGGGTCTCGCGGCGGCGCAGCAGAGCGTCGCGACCGATGAACTCGCCCTTGTCCGGTTTGACCGCGAAGGCCAGTCCCGCCTCGTCCGGGTCGTGCTCGCTCCACATGTCCGCGCCCCAGGCGCGGTAGCCCTTCTCCAGGCGCATCCCGTTGAACGCGCCGCGCCCGGCCGCGAAGATCCCGTGCGGCCGCCCGGCCTCGGCCAGCAGGTCCCACAGGCGCCTGCCGAACTCGGCGGAGGTGTAGAGCTCCCAGCCGAGCTCGCCCACATAGGACAGTCGCAGCGCCACCACCGGGACTTCACCGACGTGCAGCCGCTGCGCGCGGAAGAACCGGAACGCCGTGTCGGAGACGTCGGTGTCGGCCAGCGATGCCAGCACGTCGCGTGCGCGCGGTCCCCACAGCCCGATGCAGCAGGTGCCGCCGGTGATGTCGCGGACGTGCGTGGTCTCGTCGGCGTGCGCGCGCAGCCAGGCGATGTCGCGGGGCCCGTTGCAGCCGACCTGGAAGTGCCCGGTTTCCAGCCGTGCCACGGTGATGTCGGCGCGCACCCCGCCGGTGGGTTCGAGCATCAGCGTGTAGGTCACGTAGCCGGGCTTGCGGTCCAGCTGGTTGGTGGTCAGCCGCTGCAGCAGGCCCAGCGCACCACGACCGCTGACCTCGGCGCGGGCCAGCGAGGTCATGTCGAACATGGCCACCCGCTCGCGCGCGGCCTGGTGCTCGGCTCCGATGATCGGGGAGAAGAACCGGCCCGCCCACGTGCCGGGCGCGGTGATCTCCCGGTCGCCCAGCAGCGCGGCGTTGTTCTCGTACCAGTGCGGACGCTCCCACCCGTTGGCCTCCAGGAACACCGCGCCGAGCTCGCGCTGCCGTTCGTAGAACGGGCTGGTGCGCAGCGGGCGCGGCCGCTCCGGCGGTTGCTGCGGGTGGATGATGTCGTAGACCTCGCGGAAGGTCTGCGCGCTGCGCTCGGCCACGTAGGCCGAGGAGTGCGCGAAGTCCTCGAACCGCCGCAGGTCGGCTTGACGCAGGTCCACGTCGGGCACCTGCCCGGCGATCCACTGCGCCATCGCGCGGCCGACCCCGCCAGCGTGGGTGATCCAGACGGCCTCGGCCACCCAGAAGTTCTCCAGCTCGCGGGAGGGCCCGAGCACCGGCATCCCGTCGGCGGTGAACAGGAACAGCCCGTTCATCCCTTCGCCGACCTCGGTGTTGCGCAGCGCGGGCAGCATCGCGCGGGCCTCGTCCCAGGGCTCGGCGAAGTCCTCCGGCGTGAACGACTGCACCGAGGCCATGCCCTTCCAGCCCCCGCCTTCCGACGAGGCCTCGGCGCCGCCACCGGGTGCGGCGGTGGGCACGATCTCCTCGCTGTGCACCGGCATCACCCGGTGCCGGTAGGAACCGATGCCGATCCGGTCGTGGATCTGCCGGAAGTACATCGAGTGGTCCTGGTGCCGCAGCGTCGGCTGCTCGACCTCGACCTCGCCGCGCGGGAGTTCCGGCACCGGCGTGGTCACCGCGTATTGGTGGGCCACGGGCTGCACCGGGATGCTCACCCCGGCCATCCGCCCGATCTTCGGACCCCAGATGCCCGCGCAGCACAGCACGGTCTCGGCGACGATCTCGCCCGCGCTGGTGCGCACCGCGCGCACCCGCCCGTCCTGGACGTCGAAACCGGTCACCTCGGTGCCGCCGAGGAAGCGCACGCCGAGCCGGCGGGCCTCGCGCATCATCGCCTCGGCGGCCCGCACCGGCTTGGCCACGCCGTCGGAGGGCACGTGCAGCCCGCCGTGCAGCCGTTCCGGATCGACCTGCGGGAACCGCTCGCGCACCTGCGCGGGGTCGAGCAGTTCGCCCTCGACACCGGCCGCCGTGGCCATCCCCAGCCTGCGGGCCAGCTCGTCCCACCGCTCCGGAGTCGTCGCGGCCTCGATGCCGCCGACCGGGTAGAAGCACGGCTGCCCGTCGACCTCGAGTTCGGAGAACAGCGAGACGGTCTCCGCGGCCAGCCTGGTCATCGACAGCGACGGGTTGGTCTGGAAGACCAGGCCGGGAGCGTGCGAACTGGAGCCGCCGGTAGCGGGCAGCGGCCCTTGGTCGATCACCAGAACATCGGTGATGCCGAGGCGCGCGAGGTGATAGGCGGTGCTGCATCCGACGATGCCCGCCCCGATGAGGAGGGTTCCCACGTTCGAAACCATGGCTGCCCGCCTTGTTGCGTCTACGACAACTCCCTGCGTATACCGCAACAGTGCGCCTCGTCACAGGGGTGCGTCAAGAACACGAGAGGGGCAATTTCGGAACTCTCGGAGAAGCGGATCTTGTTGGCAGTCAAAGGAAAGATCCGAGGTTCCTGACGGGCGCGGTCCAATTCGGACCCGGCGTTTGACCGGCCCGCACGGCGCTCGTAGCCTGACTCGCACAGCGGGCGATTCGCGAGGAAAGTCCAACTGGATCAAGCGAATTCGCCGCTGCGAGAGCCGGACCCGGATCTTCTCTGGGAGGCCGCGGTGGCAGCAGCAGTCCTACCCGAACCGCCACCGAGGCTGTGGCGCAACCCCGACCCGAAGCGGCACTACGACGTGGTGATCGTCGGCTCCGGCGGTCACGGACTCGCCACGGCCTACTACCTGGCGCGCAACCACGGCGTCCGCGACGTCGCGGTGCTCGAGCGCGGCTGGCTGGCCGGTGGCAACATGGCCCGCAACACCACGATCATCCGATCCAACTACCTCTTCGACGCCAGCGCGGGCATCTACGAGCACGCCCTGAAGCTGTGGGAGACGCTGCCCGCGGAACTCGACTGCGAGCTGCTGCTCAGCCAGTGCGGGGTGCTCAACCTGGCGCACACCGAGCAGGAAGCCCGCGACGCCAACCGGCGGGTGTTCGCCAACCGGATCAACGGGATCGACGCCGAATGGGTGGGACCGGACGAGATCGCCCGCATCTGCCCGATCCTCAACGTCTCGCCGCAGGCTCGCTACCCCGTGCTCGGAGCCACCTGGCAGCCGCGCGCCGGTACCGCCAAGCACGATCGGGTGGCGTGGGCGTTCGCCAAGCGCGCTGACGAGATGGGCGTAGACCTCGTGCAGGGCTGCGAGGTCACCGGCTTCCTGCGGGACGGCGAGCGGGTGCGCGGCGTGCGGACCTCGCTCGGCGACATCGGGGCGGACCGGGTCGCCCTCGCGGCTGCCGGGCGCACCAGCACGCTCACCGACACGCTCGGACTGCGGCTGCCGCTGCAGAGCCATCCGCTGCAGGCGATGGTCTCCGAGCTGCTGGAGCAGGTGCACCCGTGCGTGGTGATGTCCAACCACGTGCACGCCTACTGCAGCCAGGCGCACAAGGGCGAACTCGTGCTGGGCGCGGGCGTCGACGGCTACAACGGCTACGGTCAGCGCGGTTCGGTGCACGTCATCGAGCGCCAGCTCGCCGCCGCGCTCGAGCTGTTCCCGATCTTCGCCCGCGCGCACGTGATCCGCACCTGGGCGGGCACCGTCGACGTCACCCCGGACGCCTCGCCGATCATCGGACTCACCCCGTGGGACGGGCTCTACGTCAATTGTGGTTGGGGCACAGGAGGTTTCAAGGCCACTCCGGGCGCGGGCTGGGTCTACGCGGACACGATCGCCAACGGCAGGCCGCACCCGCTGGCCGAGCCTTACTCCCTGTCCCGCTTCACCACCGGAGCGCTGATCGACGAGCACGGCGCCGCAGGTGTGGCCCACTAGAGGAGGTGGCGATGCTTCGGATTCGGTGTCCCTGGTGCGGGGAGCGCGACGAGGTCGAGTTCCGCTACGGCGGGCAGGCCGATGTCGCCCACCCCGCGAAACCGGAGGAGCTCGACGATTCCGCGTGGGGCGAGTTCCTGTTCGTGCGGGACAACCCGGCGGGCTGGTTCCGGGAGCGCTGGGTGCACTCGGCGGGCTGCAGGCAGTGGTTCGTCGTCGAGCGCAACACGGTGACCAACGAGATGGCGGAGGTGCGGCGATGAGGTTGTCCTCCGGCGGCCGGATCGACCGCTCCCGGCTGGTGCGGTTCACCTTCGACGGCACCGAGTTCACCGGTCACCCCGGGGACACCCTGGCGTCGGCGCTGCTGGCCTGCGGGCACCGCGAGGTGGCGCGGTCGATCTACCGGGATCGGCCGAGGGGCGTGCTGACCGCGGACTGCACCGAACCGAACGCCTTCGCGCAGATCGGTGGCGACCCGATGGTCGCGGCGACCACGCTGCCGATTCACGACGGCCTGGACGCCCGAAGCCTCGCGGGCGTGGGGCGGCTGACCGGCGCCGAAGCCCCGGAGTGCGACCGCAAGTACGCGCACTTCGACGTCGCCGTGGTCGGCGGCGGTCCTGCAGGGGTCGCTACCGCGCTCGCGGCCGGGCGCGGGGGAGCGCGCGTGCTGCTGGTCGAGCAGGACGACGAGCTCGGCGGAGATCGCGCGGCGGACTGGATCTCCCGGGCAGTGGCCGAGCTGGCCGAGCTCCCGGAGACGCGGGTGCTGCGCGGGGCCACCGCCATCGGTCACTACGACCACGGGTACCTGCTCGTCGCGCAGGGCACCCGGATGTGGCACGTGCGCACCACACGGCTCGTCCTCGCCACCGGGGCGCACGAGCGCCCGCTGGTCTTCGCGGGCAACGACCGGCCCGGCATCATGCTCGCCTCCGCCGTGCGCACCTACCTGAACCGGTTCGCCGTGCTACCGGGCCGGGACGCGGTCGTGGCCACCACCGAGGACAGCGCATACGCCACCGCCACGGCCCTCGCCGCCGCGGGCTGCCGGGTGCACGCGGTCGTCGACACCCGTCCGGAGCCGCCGCGCCACCTGGTCGACGGCGCCCGTGAGCTGGGCGCGCGGGTGCACACCGGCGCGGTGGCGGCCACGACCGGCGAGCACCTCGAATCGGTCCGGCTGAGCACCGGCGAGGAGATCGGTTGCGACCTGCTCGCGGTCGGCGGTGGCTGGAGCCCGGTGCTGCACCTCTTCGGCGGTGAGCTCCGCTGGAACGGCAGCGCTTTCCTCCCGGTGCACGGCACCGGACCCCCGGTCGTCGGTGCCGCCGCGGGGACCTTCGACCTTCCGGGCTGCCTGGCCGAGGGAGTGGCCGCGGGCATCGAAGCAGCCCGCGAGGTCGGCTTTCCCGCCGAGCCGCCACGTCTTCCGGACCTGCCGCCCGAACCCGTCGCGGCACCGCGGCCGCAGTGGCTGACCCCGCACGGCGACTGGCGCGAGCACTTCGTGGACCTGCAGCGCGACGCCACCGTCGCCGACATCCGCCGCGCGGTCGGCGCGGGCATGCGGTCGGTGGAGCACATCAAGCGCTACACCACCATCGGCACCGGTAGCGATCAGGGGAAGACCTCCTCGGTCAACGCCATCGGCGTGCTCGCCGAACTCCTCGGCAACACCCCCGGGGACGTCGGCACCACCGCCGCCCGGCCGCCCTACGTCCCGGTCCCCGCGGCTCTGTGGGCCGGGCGGGAACGCGGTGCGCTGCACGATCCGGTGCGCACCACGCCGATGCACGCGCAGCACGTCGCCGCGGGAGCGGTGTTCGAGGACGTCGGCCAGTGGAAGCGCCCGCGCTACTACCCGCTGCCCGGCGAGGACATGGCGGCGGCGGTGCACCGGGAGTGCCTGGCCGCGCGCACCGGCGTCGCCGCGCAGGACGTCAGCACACTGGGCCGCATCGAGGTCGTCGGTCCGGACGCACCGGAGTTCCTCAACCGCGTCTACACCGGCGGTTTCGCCAAGCTCGCAGTCGGCAAGGGCCGCTACGGGATCATGTGCACCACCGACGGCATGGTCTTCGACGACGGGGTCGCGCTGCGCCTGGCCACCGACCGCTACCTGGTCTCCACCACCACCGGTGGAGCCGCCGGGGTGCTGGACTGGCTCGAGGAGTGGTTGCAGACGGAGTGGACCGACCTCGACGTGACGCTGACCTCGGTGACCGAGCAGTGGGCGGCGGTGGCGGTGAGCGGCCCCGGATCCCGCGACGTGGTGGCCCGGCTCGCGCCGCAGCTGGACGTCTCCGCCGCGGAGTTCGGGTTCCTGCAGCTCCGGGAGACCGTGCTGCGCAACGGCATCGAAGCGCGGATCTGCCGGATCTCGTTCTCCGGTGAGCTGGCCTACGAGATCAACGTCGCCTCCTGGTACGGACCCGCGCTGTGGGACGCGGTGCTGGAAACCGGCGCCACGCCCTACGGCACCGAGACCATGCACGTGCTGCGCGCGGAGAAGGGCTTCGTCATCGTCGGCCAGGACACCGACGGCACCGTCACCCCGTACGACCTCGGCATGGATTGGGCGGTCTCACGACGCAAGGACTTCTTCCTCGGCCGCCGCTCGTTCGACCGCGCCGACACCGCCCGCGCGGATCGAAAGCAGCTCGTCGGCCTGCTGCCGGAGGATCCCGCCGAGCTGCTACCGGAAGGCGCCCACCTGGTCTCCGAGGAGGGGGGCCCGCTCGGGCACGTCACCTCCAGCTACCGCAGCGCGATCCTGTCCCGCACCTTCGCCCTCGCGCTGCTCAGCGGCGGACGCGAACGCCACGGCCAGGTGCTCGACGTGCCGCTGGGCTCGCGGGTGGTGCCGGTGCGGGTGAGCGAGCCGGTGTTCTACGACCCGGAAGGAGCGCGCCGTGACGGTGCACGTTGATCGGGAGACCCTGCGCCGCAGCCCGCTGGCGCACCGCGCCGCCGAGTTCGCGGCACTGCGCGGACCGGTCCGGCTGGTCGAGGAACCGTTCCGGCCCCAGTTGAACCTGCGCACGCGTGCGGGCGAGGCGCTCGGGATGCGGTTGCCCGGACCGAACCGCGTCACCGGCGATGAACACCTCGCCGCGCTCTGGCTCGGCCCGGACGAGTGGCTGCTGTTCGGCACGACCCGGCAGCCCGCCGCGTACCGCAGCGCCGTCGACGTCTCCGCGGCCCGCACCGCGCTGCGCCTGCACGGCACGGCAGCACGCGACCTGCTGTCCAAGCTCTGCTCGATCGACCTCCACCCCCGCTCGTTCGCTCCGGGTCACGTCGCGCAGACCCTGGTGGCCCGGGTCCAGGTCGTCATCTGGCAGCTGGACGACGAGCCCACCTACCGCCTCCTGGTCCGCAACTCCTTCGCCGATCACCTCGCCGCGGCGCTGCTCGACGCGGCCGCGGAGCACGCCGATCTACCCCGGCAACGCGGCACGGACGTCCCCTGGAACTCGTAACCTCGCGAGATGAGTCGAGGCGTTGCACAATGAGGAACTGTCAGATGATCGCCGGAAGCTTTGCCAAGCGGATACGGTTGACCGGTGACTGAAGCGGATGAATCACGCGGACGAAGCCCGGGCGCCCTCGTGCAGTCCGTGGACCGGGCGATTTCCGTCCTGGAACTGGTGGCGCGCAACGGCGAGGTCGGCATTACCGAAATCGCAGGTGAGCTCGGCGTGCACAAGTCCACGGCCTCGCGATTGGTCAGCGTCCTGGAATCGCGCGGCCTGGTGGAGCAGCTGGGCGACCGCGGCAAGTACTGCATCGGCTTCGGCGTGGTCCGACTCGCCGGGGCCGCCACCGAGCGGCTGGATCTCTCCAGGTTGGGCAGGCCGTTCTGCGACAAGCTCGCCGGAGAACTGGGCGAGACCGTCAACATCGCCATCCGCGACGACGAGGTGGCCATCAACATCAGCCAGGCGCGCGGCACCGCCGCTGTCACGGCGCACAACTGGGTCGGCCAGCGCACCCCGTTGCACGCCACCTCCAGCGGCAAGGTCTTGTTCGCCCACGCCCCCGAGGAAGATCGCGACCGGCTGCTGGGCCGCCGACTGGAGTCCTTCACCGAGCGCACCGTCACCAGCGTCCGGCAGCTGCGCAAGGACTTCGACCTGATCGTCCGGGACGGCTACGCCACCAGCTACGAGGAGTTCGAGCTCGGCCTCAACGCGGCCGCGGTGGCCGTGCACGACCACGACGGCGTGGTCATCGCCGCGCTGAGCGCCTCCGGCCCGTCCTACCGGTTCTCCCGCAAGCGGATGCGCGAGGTGGTAGGTGCCATGAGCGAAGCCGCCCAAGACCTCTCGGCCCAGCTGGGGTACTTGGACTGAGGTTTGCTCCGGTGGCCGGCTTGCTCCCCGGCCTCACCTTGGTGGGTGGGCGGTGACAGTTTTGCCTAAAACTGCGAGGCCTCGATGTCCGAAATGTCCGGAAAGTTTTAGGCAAAACTGTCGCCTAGGCGAGCGGGTCAGTCTCGGGAGAGCCAGAGCTCTTCCAGGTCCAGTTGGTGCATCACGCGGCGCAGGACCTCGTCGTCGAGGCGGCGTTCGTCCCGGAAGCTGATGAAGACCTCGCGCTCGGCCGCCAGCATCTCGCCGCGGAGGCGGCGGTAGGCGGCCGACGGGGATTCGCCGAGTTCGGCGTCGGAGCGGCCGAGGCGTTCCCAGGCCTGGTTGCTGCGCTGCTGCGAGGCCTGGCGGAGCACGCCGGTGATCTCGTCGTAGCGGTTCGTGCCCGCGGTGAGCTCATCGAGCCGCTCCTGCGCCTTGCGAGCCGCGACCTGCTGGGCCTCGGCCTCGGCCAGCGCGTCGGTGTAGTCCTCGCCACCGCGCACCCCGAGCGCCCTGATCAACCGGGAAAGCGTGGTGCCCTGCAACAACAACGTCGCGAGGGTCACGAAGAAGGTCAGGAACAGCACTTCCGAGCGGTGCGGGAAGGGCTCGCCGGTATCGGTGAACGCGGGAATCGCCGAGGCCGCAGCCAGCGACACCACACCGCGCATCCCGGCCCAGGACACGATCGCCCAGTGCCGCCAGTCCGGCCGCTTGCCGCGCAGCTTCGCCGGCAGGTACATGACGCCGAACACCCACACCACCCGTGCCAGCAGCACGGCCGCGGTCAGCAGAACCCCGGTCAGCAGCAGCGGTCCGAACGCGGTCGAGACCCCGGCCACGACGGTGCTCAACTGCAACCCGATCAACGCGAACACCACCGCTTCGAGCAGCGTGTCGGCCGCGCTCCACACCGCGCGGTCCTGCAGCCGGGTCGCCGCGTTGCGCGCGGTCGAGCGGTGCCCCAGGTACAGGCCGGCCACCACCACGGCCAGCACTCCGGAGGCGTGCACCTCCTCGGCGATCAGGTAGGCGGCGAACGGCACGATCAGCCCGACCGCGCTCTCCAGCATGTCGTCGCGCAGCAGCGAGCGGATCCGGTGCACGGCCCAGCCGATCGCGTAGCCGATGACCGTTCCGCCGATCGCGGCCAGCAGGAACGTGCCGATCCCGCTCAGCAGCGAGGTTCCGGTACCGATCGCCGCAGCCACGGCGACCCGGTAGGCGGTCAGCGCGGTCGCGTCGTTGACCAGGCTTTCCCCGCTGAGCACCGTCATGATCCGGCGCGGCAGCCCGACGCGCCGCCCGATGGCGGTCGCCGCCACCGCGTCCGGGGGCGCGATCACCGCGCCCAGCACCAGCGCCACGCTCAGCGGCAACCCCGGCAGCAGCGCCCACGCGGTCAGCCCGGCCGCCGCGGTGGAGAACAGCACCAGGCCGACCGCCAGCAGACCGATCGGCCGCAGGTTCGCCCGGATCCCGATCGACGAGCTGTTCAGCGCCGCGGTGTAGAGCAGCGGCGGCAGGATCAGCAGCAGGATCACCTGCGGGTCGATGGTGTAGTTCGGCACGCCCGGAACGGCCGACGCCCCGAGCCCCACCACGACCAGCACCAGCGGAGCCGACACCCCCAGCCTCCGGGACACGGCGGTGACCGCCAGCGCTCCCACCAGCAGGGCGATCACTGCGGGAAGCTCGTGCATGCTCACTCCGGTGCGGCGTGGTTCTCTTCGAGCGGACATTCTGGTCGCACCGCAGGCTCCGCGGCCGGTGACGCGCGGAGCGGTCGGTGCAGCAGGCAGCCACGAGGAGGGAACCGCGATGTCCGAACGTTGCGCGCACCTGAGTGCCGCGTCCACCCGCGACCCGGCCCCCAGCACCCGGGGCGGTTGCGCGGGCTGCGCGGCCGTGGGCGAACAGGTCTGGGCGCACCTGCGGTTGTGCACCGAGTGCGGATACGTGGGCTGCTGCGACTCCAGCCCGCGGCGGCACGCCAGCGCGCATCACCGGGAGACCGGCCACCCGGTGGTGCGGTCGTTCGAACCGGGCGAGTCCTGGATGTGGTGCTACGAGGACGAACAACTCGGCCGCTAGCCCTGCCGGCGGGAGTGCTCCTCCAGAGCCTCCAGGGCGGGCGTCTTGGTCTCCTGGTCGAACTGCTCGGGATGGGGCTGCGGCGACACCGGCTCCATCTCCGGCCGGGTGGGATTGCGCCGATCCACCGACTGCATGCCCGGTTGCGACAGCGGGTGCGGTTCGGCCCGCTGGACCTGCCGGGGCCGTCGGCGCGCAGACGGCTCGGTGGCGATGTAGAGGGCCTGGATCAGCAGCACGGCCACCCCCATGACCAGCGCGCCGACCGCCAGGTAGAGAGCGTTGTAGTTTTCGCGGTCGAACCACCACAGCACCGCGGCCACGCCGAACGCGGCACCGCAGACGACGGCGAGGGCGTGGAACAGCAGGTGGACGGCGTAACCCCGCATGGTCCGACACCTCCGATCGACGAACGCGACGAAAGCCCGCTCCCGCGAGCACGCGTGCCCGCGGGTTTCGGGGTTGCCCAGGTCAACGCCGCGAATCCGGGTCGATGGTAAGCCCGGTCGTCCCCTGGTCGCTGGGTCGAAGACCGGCTTACCGGCTCGATGATCAGCAAAAACGATGTTTCACCCGTTAGGGCGACGGGCTCGCGGCGCATCCGGCGCGGCTCGGGGTCGAGCCCTACCGTGGAAGACGAGAGGTCACAGTGGATCTGTGCGGGTGCGGGCGCTTTTCACGCGCGACGGTCGATGCGCGGCCCGCCCGCGATCATGAATTCGAGCCGGGGACGAGTGTGGCCTCGCGACTTCGTGGGGGTGGTGCCGGTGATCAATTCGTTGAGCGGTTTCGCGGTGGCGGCGGTGGCCGGCCTCGGCACGATCATCGGCATGCTGCTTGTGATGGTCCGGGTGGAGCAGGCGCTGGTCGGCACCGGAACAGCGCGTGGCAGGCACCGCCGGCCCGGGCGCCTGCGCTCGGCCGACCGCACCCGGCGAGCGAACCCCCGGCGCAGGTCGCTTCCGGGTGGTGCCGCCGTCCCGGCCTTGGTGCGCGCGATGGGCGCGGTGCGCCGTCCCCGCGAGGTGGTCTCGGCCGGTGGCCCCGGTGCGATGCGGCGTCCGGGGATCCGGCACTCGTTCGACCCGCCTATTGCACGCGGAAGTCGGCGAAGTCGAAGCCCGGTGACACCACGCAGGTGACCAGCGTCTCCACGGTCGCCGCGGCGACCGCGCACTGCCACGTCCCGGCGGGGATCACCGCCTGCGGCGACTGACCGGCACCGACCCCCAGGGCGATCTGCTGCGGGTCGGTGCCCGGCTCCTCGCCGGTGCCGCCCAGCCACAGCGTCAACGGGCCGCCGCGGTGCCACAGCCAGACCTCGTCGGAGGCGACCTGATGCCACGCCGAGCGCTGGCCGGGCGGGAGCAGGAAGTAGATCGTCGTAGCGGTCGGCCTGGTGCCGTTGGGATGCTCGACATGCATCGGGCTGGTCCAGCTGCGGCGGTACCAGCCGCCCTCCGGATGCGGCATCAGGTCGAATTCCTCGGCGGTGCGGCTGCGCGTCTCCAGCGACAGGAAGGTTCCCCGCACATCGCGCCGCGCGTACCGGACGCTGATCACCGCTCCCCGCTCGATCGGTCCGTAGACGTGCGGGAACAGCGTGTCACCGGACACCCCGGGCGGTGGCGCCGGTGCCGCGGCCTCCCAGCGAACCGGGGCAGAGAGCTTCTCCGGGTTCAGCTCCACGGCGACCATCGGCTCGGTCACGTCGGAGTAGAGCGCGTTGGCCACGGCGAGCGTGGTGGTCACGTCCGGTGAGCAGTGCGCGAAGCCTTCGGTGTGCAGGCTCTCGGCCACGATCGGCGCTTCCTTGTCGGCTTGGAAGGCGCGCAGCGGCAGCAGATGCAGCAGGGTCGATCCAGTCACCACGACAGTCTCCCTCGGAACCGGTGGCGAGCGCGATCTCCGGCGTAGGATTCGGCCCGCCCGATCACGCGCAGAAGGAGGTTCACGGCACATGCGGGTTGCGGTGCTCGACGACTACCAGGGCGTCGCGCGGAGCTGCGCCGATTGGGACTCGCTGTCGGCCGAGGTCGAGGTGTTCACCGAGCACATCTCCGATGCCGATGAGCTCGTGCGGCGGCTGGAGCCGTTCGACGTGATCGCCGCGATGCGCGAGCGCACCGGTTTCCCGCGCGCGGTGCTGGAGCGGCTTCCCGAGCTGAAACTGCTGGTCACCACCGGGATGCGCAATGCCGCCATCGACACCGAAGCGGCCCGCGAGCTGGGCGTGACCGTGTGCGGGACCGGGAGCGGATCCTCCGGCTGGGGCGCGACGGTCGAGCTCGCCTGGGGACTGATCTTCGCGCTGACCCGGCGCATCCCGGAGGAGGACCGCGGGATTCGCGAGGGCGGCTGGCAGCGCACGATCGGCCTGGAGATCGCGGGCAAGACCCTGGGCGTGGCCGGGCTGGGCAGGCTCGGTTCGCACATGGCGGGCGTCGGCAAGGCCTTCGGCATGGACGTCATCGCTTGGAGCCCCAACCTCACCGATGAGCGCGCCGCCGAGGTCGGGGTCCGCCGGGTGTCCAAGCGCGAGCTTTTCGGGACCTCGGACGTGCTGAGCATCCACCTGGTGCTCAGCGACCGCAGCCGGGGGCTGGTCTCGGCCGACGACCTGGCCCTGATGAAGCCCACGGCCTATCTGATCAACACCTCCCGCGGCCCGATCGTGGACGAGCCCGCGCTGCGCGCGGCGCTGCACGAGGGGCGGCTCGCGGGAGCGGGGATCGACGTCTACGAGAGCGAGCCGCTGCCCGCCGGCGATCCGTGGCGCAACACCCCGCGCACCGTCCTCACCCCGCACCTCGGCTACGTCACCGAGGGCACCTACCAGGCGTTCTTCCGGGAGACCGTGGAGGACATCGCGGCGTTCCGCGACGGCGAACCGATCCGGGTGCTCAACGCGGGCTGAAGCGCCCGTTTCGCTCTGAACGAGAAATGCCCCTTGACGCGGCAAGAGACTGACATCACAGTCATACCGACTGGTCGGTGTGACCCCGTCGAAGTCAAGGGAGCCTTCCGATGACCGCAAGCCCTGAGCATCCGCCGAGAACGCCGAAGAAACTCCTCACGGCGGCTCTGATCGCCAGTTCCATCGAGTGGTACGACTTCTTCATCTACGCCACGGCTGCCGCGCTGGTGTTCGGAACCACGTTCTTCCCGGACGCCACGCCGCTGATCGGCGTGCTGCTGTCGTTCGCCACCTTCTGGGCCGGGTTCATCGCCCGTCCGATCGGCGGCCTGTTCTTCGGGCACCTCGGTGACCGGATCGGCCGGAAACCGGCCGTGGTCACCTGCCTGATCCTGATGGGGCTGTCGACGTTCCTGATCGGCGTGCTGCCGGGCGCGGCCACGATCGGCGTCGCGGCTCCGCTGCTGCTGGTGACGCTGCGATTCCTGCAGGGCATCGCGGTCGGCGGGCAGTGGGGCGGCATCGTGCTGCTGCTGACCGAGAGCACCACCGGTGGCAAGCGCGGCATGGCGGGCACCTTCGGGCAGATGGGTGTGCCGTTCGGCGTGATCTCCGGCAACCTCGCGTTCCTGGGAATCGGTGCGCTGCTGGGTCCGGAAGCATTCGCCTCGTGGGGCTGGCGGTTGCCGTTCCTGTTCAGCGCGGTGCTCGCGCCGGTGGTGCTCTACATCCAGCTCAAGATCGAGGACACCCCGGTGTTCCAGGAGCTGCAGGAGCACAAGGAGCGCAAGGAGCAGCAGGTCGTGAAGGCCCCGCTGCTGGAGGTCGTGCGCGAGCACAAGCGCAGCGTGCTGCTGGGCGCAGGTCTGCTGTTCGCCACCAACACGTTCTTCTACATCGGCATTTCCGGGTTGCTCGACTACGGCACCCGCGAGCTCGGGCTGCCGCGCCAGTGGCTCCTCGGTGTCACGCTGCTGAGTTCGCTGGTGGGCATCTTCGTGATCTTCTACTCGGGTTCGCTGTCCGACCGGCTCGGCAGGCGGCCGATGATCCTGGCGGGTGCGGGCATGCTGGCGATCTGGGCGTTCCCGTTCTTCTGGCTGATCGACACCGGATCGATCTGGCTGATCGCGTTCGCCACCGTGGTCGGGACCGTGGGCCAGAGCATGACCTACGGCCCGGTCGCCGCCTACCTCAGCGAGCTCTTCGAGCCCAGGGTCCGCTACTCCGGGGCCTCGCTCGCGTACCAGTTGGCCGCGATCCTGGTCAGCGGCGGAACGCCGTTCATCATGACCGCCCTGCTGGCGGCCACCGGGACCTCGGCGTCGGTCTCGCTGTTCCTCTTCCTGATGGCCGTCTGCACCCTGGTCTCGGCGTACCTGCTGCGGGAGACCCGGGTGGGCGAGCCGAGGTCGAAGGCGACCGTCTGAGGAGCTGTTGCGGCTCGGGCTGCGTGGCGGTGCGGGCCGAGCCCCGCACCGCGTGCGGCTAGCACCGCACAACCATGACGCCCGCCGGGCAGCGATGGGGCGGTTCCACCCGGAACCGCCCCATCGCCGTCGTCCGCTCGTCGCGCGGCGGAAGCTCGATCAGACCTCGGAGGCGAGGGTCTTGACCTGCTCGATGAGGGACGCCCGCTCCTCGGCGCTGGAGGCGAACGGGGTGACGTTGAGGGTGGTCACCCCGGCTTCCTTCATCGCGGCCAAGCGCTCCTTGACGTGGCCGGCCGGTCCGATCAGCGACATCTTCTCGAGGAGGTCGCGGGGGACCTCGGCGGCGGCCTCGTCCTTCTTGCCGTCGAGGTAGAGGTCCTGGATCTTCTCCGCCTCGGCCTCGTACCCGTAGCGCTGGGCGAGGTTGTTGTAGAAGTTCTTGCCCTTGGCGCCCATGCCGCCGACGTAGAGCGCGATCATCGGGCGCACGAAGTCGACCAGGTCCTCCAGGCCCTCACCGATGGCCAGCGGCGCCTGGGCGACCACGTCGAGCGCGGGCAGCGCGGGGTCGCGCTTGGCCTTGCCCTTGGCCAGCGGCTCGCCCCAGACGTCGCCGGCCTTCTCCGGCAGGAAGAAGATCGGTTCCCACGCCTCGGCGATCTCGGAGACCAGCTCGACGTTCTTCGGGCCGATCGCGGCGATCATGATCGGGATCCGCTCGCGCACCGGGTGATTGATCAGCTTCAGCGGCTTGCCCAGGCCGGTGCCCTGGTCGTCGGGCAGCGGGATGTTGTAGTGCTTGCCGCTGTGCTGCACCTTCTCCCGGCGCCACACCTGGCGGCAGATGTCGACGATCTCGCGGGTCCGCCCCAGCGGCGCGTGGTACGGCACGCCGTGGAAGCCCTCGATCACCTGCGGCCCCGAGGCGCCGATGCCCAGGGTGAACCGGCCGTCGGAGACGAAGTCCATGCCTGCCGCGGTCATCGCGGTCAGGCTGGGGGTGCGGGTGTAGATCTGCAGGATTCCGGAGGCGATCTCCAGACGTTCGGTCTTGGCCGCGATGAACCCCATCTGACTGACCGCGTCGAAGGAATAGGCTTCGGGGACGTAGACGATGTCGAGTCCGGCCTTCTCGTAGGTGGCCAGGTCGTCGACGGTTTCCTTGAATCCTCCGCTGTAGTTCAGCGGCATCCCGATGCGCATCGGCCAAACCCTTCCGTGTCCGCGCGGCGAGGTGCGCCGGGATCGGCAGCACCGCCGAAGTTCGCATGGGAGGTTACCCGCGGGTCACTTAGCTCGGCGACCGGACGGGTGTGAGCTGCATCTCGCGAAAACTTGACTTAATCCGGATTTCGTGTCTCCGTGTTCAGTCATGAGGTACTCGCTGTTCACCAAAGACGCCGCTGCGGGCGGCGTGCGGGCGGGGGCGGCTTGAGACTCGCGTTGCTGGACATCGGTTCGGCCGCCGCCCGCCTGGAGGTCGTGGAGCTGGACGACCCGCGAATGCCGCGCGCGGCCTGGAGCGTCAAGGCGCGGACCCGATTGGCCGAGCACACCCAGGTCAGCGGTGAGGTCACCGAGGACGGTGTCCAGCGGGCGGTCGGCGCGGTGCGGCACTGCGTGCGCGCGGCCGAGGAGGTCCAGCCGGATGCCTTGATCGCGTACGGCACCGCCGCGGTCCGCGACGCCGTCAACGCCGCGGAGCTGCGCGAGCGCCTCGGCGAGGCCGCGGGCGTGCGGATCCGCGCGTTGAGCCCGAGCGACGAGGCGGCCGTGGCGCACCACGCCGCCCGGCGCTGGCGAGGCCGAAGTGGACAGATGCTGACCACAGTGGACATCGGCGGCGGCACCACCGACGTCGTCGCCGGAACGGGCGACGGCTCGCCCGAGGTCGTGGCCTTGCCGTTCGGCGCGGCTCGGCTCACCAGGACGTACCTGCCGGACGATCCGCCCGGGCCGGGCCAGGTCGCCGAACTCGCCGAGCTGCTGCGCGAAACGGTCCCCCGGGCGCTGAGCGGGCTCGCCGGGCGCGAGCTGGGGCATCCGATGGCGTTGTCCAAAGTGCTGCGGCAACTCGCGGTGCTCACCGAGAGCAGCCCGGACAGCACCGCCCGCCACCCCTATCGGCTGCGCCTTCATCGCCTCCGGCCCTGGATCCCGCAGCTGGCCGAGCTCGACCAGCGGCAGCGCGCCAAACTCCCCGGTGTCTCCCGGAATCGGGGGCGCCGGATCCTCGCAGGCGCGATGACCGCCGAACTCGTCCTCGAAACGCTGGGCATCGAGGAGCTGGAGATCTGCCCGTGGGGACTGCGCGAGGGCCTGGTCTACCTCTTCGTGGAGGCCCGGACCGAAACTCCCCGCGATGCCCTGGCCCTGGCGGGAGACCTGTTCACCTGATCGTTCGCGGAACCGGTGCGCGGTTGGAACTGCGGCGGACGGGGTGATCGGAGTAGCGTCGGTGTGCCGATGTTGCCGGTTGCCGATGGAGGGATCGCGGTGCTGTTCGTGCACCTTCTGATCACGATGGTGGCGGTGTGGGTCACCACGGCGTTGCCGGGGATCACGCTCGCCGGGCAGGACACCGCGGCGAAGATCCTCACCCTGCTGGCGGTCTCGGTGATCTTCGGCATCGTCAACCTGGTCCTCAAGCCGATCGCCAAGACCCTCGGGTGCCTGCTCTACATCCTCACGCTCGGCCTGTTCGGCCTGGTGGTCAACGGCCTGCTGTTCTGGCTGACCAGCTACCTCGCCGGCGAGCTCGGCCTGCCGTTCCACGTGGACGGGTTCTGGCCCGCCCTGTGGGGTGCGCTGATCGTGTCGATCGTCAGCAGCGTGCTGGCCGGTCTCCTCGAGCGCGGCAGGCGCCCGGAGGAGGTCTGACCGAGCCGCCCGTTTCGCGGCTGAACGTCCGATGTCGAACCCGATACGCTTGATCGAGAGTGATCATCGGGGAGGTTTGGCGATGCGGTGCAGCCTGGACGAGTTCCGCGCGCTGCTGGCGGGGGCGGAGGTGGCGCCGGAGCTCACCGGTTTTCTCGGCGCGGTCCCGGCGGAGGGCGAGCTGCCGGAGGGGGACTGGACCGAGGTGCTGCGCGCGCTGCGGACCGCCTCGGTGCTCGGGTTCGCCGAGGTCGGCGGAGCCGAGCCGGTGCGCGGGCTGGTCGCGATCGGGGACGGCGGCATCCGGGTGCGCGTGCGGGACGGGCAGGTGACCACCGACGTGATGCGCAACGACGCTCCCTGGCCCGCCCTGGTCGGCTGCCTGCCGGAACGCGAACCTGCCGCGGGTTGCGAGGTCACGGTGCCCACGGAGGAGCTCGCCGAGGCCCGGACCGAGTGCGATGCCCGCGAGCCGGACGCGGAGCGGTTCGCCCACGAGCTCAGGCGGCGCCTGGTGCCGCCCGACGACGCGCGAGCGGTGGCCGACCTGCTCACCTGCGTCGACGACTTCAGCGCTCGGCTCTCGGTCGCCTGGCGGCCCGACGGCCGGGTCCACCACTGGCCCCGGCACGTCGAGATCCGCCACGCCGCCACCGGCCGGGTCGCGATCGTCCCGGAAGCACCGGACGACGGCTTCACCCTCGTCGCCCCGGCCGATACCTACCTGCTGTCCAAATCGCTGCAGGAGTACCTGGAACACCTGTCGGGCACCCGATACTAGGGAAAGTCCTGGGAATCCGGCCGTTCCGCCGGAGTGGGAGCGCCCGCGCCGCTCCTAGTCCTTGGCCAGGCGCTCGGCGATGTCCCTGCCGATGAGCAGCGACGCGGTCGCCGCGGGGGACGGCGCGTTGAGCACGTGGACCCAGCGGGAGTCCTGGACGACCAGGAAGTCGTCGACGAGGGTTCCGTCCGGTGCGACCGCCTGGGCGCGCACGCCCGCCTCGGAGCGCAGCAGATCGTGTCCGCGCAGCCCCGGCAGCAGTCGCTGGGCGGCCCGGACGAAGAGGGGTTTGACGGCCGAGCGGGCGATTTCGGCGGCTCCGGTGCGCCAGTACTTCTTGGCCAGCACGCGCAGCCCCGGGTCGCGCACCAGGCGGCGCAGGTGCTCCGGCGAGATCGCTCCCCAGCGGTAGCCCTCGCGGGCCAGCGCCGGCACCGCGTTGGGGCCGATGTGCAGGCCGCCGTCGATCATCCGCGTCAGGTGCACCCCGAGGAACGGGAAGGCCGGGTCGGGGACCGGGTAGACCAGCGCGTTGACCAGGTCCCGGGTGAACGAGGTCGTCTCGTAGTACTCCCCGCGGAAGGGCAGCACCCGGGCGGGCGGCGTGGTCCCGGCCAGCTCGGCGACCGCGTCGCTGTGCAGCCCGGCGCAGTTGACCGCCCGGCGGGTGCGGATCTCTCCGTCGCTGGTCAGCAGCACCAGCTGCGCGGGGTCCTGGCGCACGCCGAGCAGTTCGGTGCCGGACCGCAGGTCGACCCCGCGTTCGGCGAGCAGCTGGGCGAGCTTGCGCGCCACCTCGGCGAAGTCGGTGATCCCGGCATCGGGGACCTCCAGCGCCCGGATTCCGGCCACGTTGGGTTCGCGCTCGCGCAACCCCGCTCGGTCGAGCTCGGTGACCGCGACGCCGTTGGCGGTGCCGCGCCGGTGCAGCTCGGCGAGCCGGTCCAGCTGGTCGGGTGAGGTGGCCACCACGACCTTGCCGGTGCGTCGCACCGGGATGCCGTGGTCGGCGCAGAACCGGTACATCGCCTCGCCGCCGGCCCGGGCGAAGCGGGCCTTCGTGCTGCCCGGCGGGTAGTACAGCCCGCTGTGGATGACACCGGAGTTGTGCCCGGTCTGGTGCGCTCCCCAGTGCCGTTCCTTGTCCAGCACGGTGATCCGCAGACCGGGTTGCTGCTCGATCAGCGCGTGGGCGGTCGCCAGGCCCACGATGCCGCCGCCGATGATCGTCACGTCGTTGGCCATGAGCGACATCCTGTTAGCTCGGGCGGCGGGATTCCAGTCCACCGGGGCGGAGGAGGTTCGTCCGGAAACGCTGGGTACGCCCGAGATGATCTTGATGGGTCATGATCACCCTGTGCTAGGGTTCGTTCATTCTGTCGGGCGAACGGTTTTCGTTTCGACAGTGATATCGGCTCGGATGTGAACAGAGGGTCGCCACCGGCCGCTCCGTCCCTTCCGCGCCGCTTTGCCGCGCCGGCATCGAGGCTTGGTCGCGGGGTCCTGCTGAGTTGAGCCGCGAAGCTCCGGAGGGGTTGTCGCGGCGCGGTTCGACAGTTGCGGAGCGCTGTGACGCGGAGCAGTTCGGGTACTGGGCACGGCACGATTCGGGCGGGCCTGACACGCGTCGGCGTGGTACCCACCATCATCCTGCTGGCCATCTGGTTGGTCTTCTCGGCCGTCCCGGTGTACCAGGTGATCCACTCGCGCACCCTCGCCGCGCAGGCGCGCGAGGCCGCCGTTCCCGCCGCGACCGCGCTGACCGAGCTGCGCGCCGAGCGCGGCCTGTCGGTCGAGGTGCTCGCGGGGGCGGCCGAACCGGACCGGCTCGAGAGTCAGCGGTCGAGGACCGACCGCGAGATCGCCGCGATGCGCCGCTCGCTGCGCGCCCTGGCCGAGGACGCTCCGGCCGCGGTCGTCTCGCGCATCCGCACGCTGGACAGCCTGATCACGCAGCTGCCCCGGCAGCGCGATCGGGTCGACTCCGAACAGGGGGGGCGCGCCGAAACCCTGGACTACTACAACAAGGTCCTCGATTCCGGCATCGAGCTGTTCGAGACCCAGTCCCACTTCGGCCCGGACTTGCAGAGCGGGCGCGCGGGTCACGTCGCCACCGAGCTGTTCCGCTCCGCCGACCAGATGTCGCGCGCCGCAGCGCTGGGCACGGCCGCGCTGGCCGCCGGCGAGTTCACCCGGGCCGAGCACCTGGAGTTCGCCGGTTTCGTCGGCGCCTACCGGGACACCATCGAGGCCGAACTTCCCGCAGCGGCCGGCCGACCGGCGGCGCTGAGCCGCGAGCTCGCCGAAAGCCAAGCCTGGCAGCGGTTGTCGGCTCTGGAGGACGAGCTGGTCGAGCACCCGCCGCAGCGGCCCGGCGCCTTCGACGTGGACCGGGCCGAATGGCAGCAGGTCACCGGCGAGGTCGCCGAGGACCTGTCCCGGATCTCGCTCGCGCAGACCCGAGCGGGCGCGGACCTGGGCGTGCACAACGCCGACGGCAGGCTCACCGGGATCGTCATCTCCAGCCTGATCGCGCTGGGCGCGATGCTGCTGGGCATCCTGCTCGCGGTCCGCAACGCTCGGCGGCTGGTCAACAAGTTCCTGGTGAGCAGGCTCGAGTCACTGCGCGACGACACCCTGACGCTGGCCAGCGATCGGCTGCCCAGCGTGATGGATCGGCTGGAGGACGGCGACGACGTCGCCGTGGAAGCCGAGCTCGCGCCGCTGGACTACGGCTCCGACGAGATCGGTCAGGTCGCCGAGGCCTTCAGCACCGCCCACCACACCGCCATCCTCGCCGCGATCAACCAGAACCAGGCCAAGACCGGTGCGAACAAGGTCTTCCTGGGCATCGCGCACCGCAACCAGGGCCTGGTGCACCGCCAGCTCAAGGTGCTCGACAAGATGGAGCGCAGCGAGGAGCACCCCGAGCGCCTCGACGGGCTGTTCCAGCTCGACCACCTGGCCACCCGCGCCCGCCGCAACGCCGAGAGCCTGATCATCCTCGCCGGCGAGAAGCCCGGCAGGCAGTGGCGCAAGCCGGTTCGGTTGGTCGACGTGGTGCGCTCGGCGGTGGCCGAGACCGAGCACTACTACCGGATCCGGGTGCAGCCGACCCCCGAGGTGTCGTTGATCGGCGCTGCGGTCGGCGACGTGATCCACCTGCTCGCCGAGCTGATGGACAACGCCACGTCGTTCTCCCCTCCGCGCTCGCAGGTGCAGGTCCACAGCGGCGAGGCCGAGGGCGGGGTGTTCGTCCGGATCGTCGACGAGGGGCTCGGGATGCGCCCGGCCGATCTCGACGAGGCCAATTCGCTGCTGTCCAGCACCCCGAAGTTCGAGGACATCACGCTGCGCGGCGATTCCCGGCTCGGGCTGTTCGTGGTCGCCAGGCTGGCCGCTCGGCGCGGCATCGATGTCGACCTGCGCCCGGGCGAGGAGCGGGGCACGGTCGCGTTCGTGCTGCTGCCGCGGGAGATCATCGCCGGGGAAACCGGCGCTCCCCGGCCGCCCGCCGTCTCCCCGGCCGAGGAGACCGCCCCGGGAGCACCGGCCGCGGTCGAGGTGACCCGACCGGTCAGCGCGGTCCCGGCGGATCCGCCGTTCCCGTCGGCCGACCCCGACGAGCTCCCGGAACGCCCGGAACTGCCGCGCCGGAAGGGCGGCGAGAACCTGGTGCCGCAGTTGCGCGACGAGAAGGACGGCACGGTTAGCGAGGACACAGCCGCGCACACTCCGGAACGCACGCGTGGCAACATGTCCGCGTTCCAGAAGGGAACTTCGAGCGCGCGACAGGCCCGCGGCCACGAGTGATCCCGACCGACGAAGCAAGGAGCAGCGCAGCAATGAGCCAATCGATCGGTTCCGACGAGGACCTCAACTGGTTGTTGGACGACCTGGTCCATCGGGTCGTGGGCGCTCGCGACGGCGTGGTGCTCTCCGGTGATGGGCTGCTCCTTGCCAAGTCCGAGGGGCTGTCCCAGGGCGACGCGGACCACCTGTGCGCGATGGCCTCGGCGATGCAGAGCCTGGCGAAGGAGACCGGTAGGCACTTCGACGGCGGCGGCGTGCGCCAGACCGTCATCGAGCTGGAGAGCGCCTTCCTGTTCGTCACGGCCGCGGGCGAGGGCGCGTGCATGGCAGTGCTGGGCGAGGAGAACGCCGACGTCGGCATGATCGCCTACGAGATGAACCTGATGGTCGTGCGCGTGGGCAACTACCTGAGCTCGGCCCCGAGGCAGGATCCGTTGGCGCAGCTGCACCAACGCTGACGCCATGCCCCGTGATGATCAGCTCTGGCTCGACGGCGAGTCCGGACCCCTGGTGCGGCCCTACGCGATGACGCAGGGCCGCACCAGGCCGGCTCGCCCGGAGCTCGACGTCGTCACCCAGCTACTCACCTCGCGGCGGGATCTCAGGAGCTTCTCGGTGGAGCACGAGGAAATCCTGCGGCTGTGCGTCCGACCGCTGTCGCTGGCCGAGGTGGCGTCCTACTTGGACACCCCGATCGTCGTGGTCAAGGTCCTGGTCAGCGACCTCATCGACCAGGGTCAGCTGACCACCGACGCGAAGGCCAGGATGGCTTCCCCGCCAGACCGCGCGGTGCTCGAGACGGTGCTCGAGGGCCTTCGCAGGCTCTAGGATCACCGCGCTGCCCCCACCGCGACCACCTTCGAAGGAGCACCTGTCGAAATGCGCGAGCTCTACCCGGCACTGGAGCCCAACGCTTCCGGACACCTCGACGTCGGCGACGGGAACCTCGTCTACTGGGAGGAATGCGGCAACCCGGACGGCAAGCCGGTCGTGTTCCTGCACGGCGGTCCCGGTGGTGGCTGCTCCCCGGCCCACCGCAGGCTCTTCGACCCGGCGGCCTACCGCGTCGTGCTGTTCGACCAGCGCGGGTGCGGGCGCAGCACGCCCGACGCGGGCGTGTTCGGGGCCGATCTGAGCACCAACACGACCTGGCACCTGGTCGCGGACGTGGAGCGGCTGCGCGAGCACCTCGGCATCGAGCGCTGGCAGGTGTTCGGCGGTTCCTGGGGGAGCACGCTCGCGCTGGCCTACGCCGAGACGCATCCGGGGCGGGTCACCGACCTCGTGCTGCGCGGGATCTTCACCATGCGGCAGTCCGAAGTGGACTGGTACTACGGGGGAGGAGCGGCGAACCTGTTCCCGGACCGCTGGGCGGAGCTGATCGCGCTCGTCCCGGAATCCGAGCGGCACGACCTGGTCGGTGCCTACCACCGGCTGCTGCACGATCCCTCGGAACAGGTCCGGGAGAACGCCGCGAGCGCTTGGAGCCGTTGGGAGGCGAGCCTGATCGGCTTGCTGCCGCGTCCCGAAATGGTCGAGGCGTTCAGCGAACCCGGCTTCGCCAAGACCTTCGCGGGGATCGAAGTGCACTACTTCCACCACCGGGCCTGGCTGGAAGAGGGCCAACTGATCGACAACGCCCATCGCCTGCACGGCATCCCGGGCACGATCGTCCAAGGCCGCTACGACGTCATCACCCCCGCCTCCACCGCCTGGGACCTGGCCCGGGCCTGGCCGGAAGCGGACCTGCAGCTCATCCCGGACGCGGGCCACGCCTACGACGAACCGGGCATCCTGAACGCCCTCGTCGAAGCCACCGACCGATACCGCTAACCCACGATCGTGCGCCCGCGACAGTTTGCCTGATTGGACATTTCGGTTCGGGGTTTGCGTGGCGGTGCCGGGAGCGGAACCTCAGACGCCGCCGGGCTGCGGGATCCGCTGCTTGAGTAGCCACCTGCGCGGCGCTGCGGCTGTCCTCGCCCGACGACGCCTGAGAACCTGCAGCGGCGCAGGCTGAGTCCCCCACCTGAAACAGCGGCTCCACCGCATTCTGCAAGGACCCCTAAACCGCGAGGGCTTCGGCGCCCGAAATGTCCGGACAGTTATAGGCAAAACTGTCACGGGCCTCAGTCGGGGAGGAGACGTGCGGTGTAGCCCGCGTCGACGAGGCGGTGGTAGGCGGCTTCGACCTCGTTCGGGACGTGCTGGGGAATGGCGAAGCCGCGCCGCGCGTAGCGCCAGATTCGCTGGGTGTCGCCGACCAGCATGTTGATCACGCGGGCCGCGTCACCGATGGAGTAGGCGTAGTCGTCCAGGGGCATGCGCCGTGCGCTGCACACGACGTCGATCTCCGGCCAGATCTTCTTGGCCGTGGCATAGGCCCGCCGCTGCTGGTACGGCTTGGACACGAGCAGCAGCGAGGAGACGTCCACGCCCTCGGCCCGGAGCAGCTCGCGGGTGAGTTCGATGTTCTCGCCGGTGTTGGTCGCACGTGCCTCCACCAGGATCGCGGAGTCCGGAACGCCGCGTTCCAAGGCGCGTTCCCGGTAGTGCACGGCTTCGCCTCGGGGGAACCGCTCGGCGGTGGTCGGCGCGTTCGCACCGGTGAACACGACCCCGGGGAAGTAGCCCTGGTGGAAGAGATCGGCGACGTGGTCGGCGACGCCGAGATCGTGGCTGCCGAGACCGACGCCGACATCGCAAGGCCGCAGCTCGTGGCGCGGATCCTGGTAGTCCCACAGGATCTCCACATCCGCGCGAAGCTCCGCGGGAACGATGTTCGACGCGTTCATGGTCGAGGTTCACGATATCCGGTGACCGCGTTCGGGGCGCGGACCCGTTCCCACCACCTGCGAGTCAGGGCGCGGTGGTGACCAGCTCGGCCATGCTCCCGATGATCGCGTCCGGCTGGTGGGGCTCGAACCGCTCTCGCTCGCTCGGTTCGGCGCCGTAGGCGATGATCGCGGTTCCGGCGTGCCGAGCCGCCTCGAGGTCCGCTGCGGAATCGCCGATCATGACGCATTCCTCGGCAGCCGCGCCGAGCTGATTCATGGCCTGCTGGAGCAAGAACGGAGCTGGCTTGAGCTCGGCGAGCTGCGAGCTGGTCCGGGCCGACACAGCGGCGACCGACCCCGCGAGGCCCCGCGCGTGCAGGTACGCCTGCACCGCGTGCTCCGAGAGGTTGGACACCACCGCGGCCCGAACCCCGCGGCCGTGCAATGCCCGGAGCAACTCGGCGGCAGCGGGTGTCGGCGACGCGCGGGACACCGCACGGATCTCCAGCTGGCGAAGCTTCTGCTCGACTCGCTCGACGAGCCCGTCGTGCTGCAGGGCGTGTTCGAGCACGGCGAACGGGTCCGGCCCGGCCCGGAGCCGCTCCGGCAGCCGTTCCGGGAACAGCGCTTGCAGCTCGAGGAAGAACTCGCGGTCGCTCGATCCGCTGAAGGCGGCGCAGATCGGACCGTCGAAGCCGAGCAGCACCACGCCGTATCGCTCGAGGAACTCGGACGGACTCGTCATCGCGCGGCCTCCCGGGACGGATCGTGTTCCATCCCGATTCTGTACCGCCCGCCGCTTGATCCGGGATGACGGCCGGTCGTGGCGACCGCTCCTCGCAAATCCGGCAGTCGAGGGTCTGCATTCGTCGCCGCCCCGGTGTGCTCCGCTCATCGTGCAGCGTCCTGCGTTTCCGCGAGTTCTGGGCTTCCTTGGCCGACGCGCTGGGGGAGCGGCACCGAGAGGCTCACCCCACTGAGGCGAAGGTGGTTCAGGCCATTGCCAAGAACGCTGCGGGTGGCCTGAATTTCCACGATCTCCGCCACTCCTACGCGACCTGATTCGTGGACGACGGAGTCCCGGTAAACCGGGTTCAGCGGGTGCTCGGGCACAGCGGTCATCAACAACGCTGGATCTCTACGCGCACCGGACGGATGGCGGTGACCGCATCCTTGAGGCGCTTCGAGACGACTGAAGAACGCGGAACCGCTGTGACGTCGCGATCATCGGATGCTTAGTTTTTGCTTAGTCCGAGCTCGGTGACCAAATGGGAAAGACCCTGGTCTGATCTCCGTGTGGAGCTCTGACCAGGGTCTTTCTTGTGTGGGCGATACTGGGATCGAACCAGTGACCTCTTCGGTGTGAACGAAGCGCTCTCCCCCTGAGCTAATCGCCCTCGTTCTTTTGTCGTTCCCCGCTCTCGCGGCGACATGGAGAACTTTACACGATCGAATTCAGGGCCCGAACAGGGGGGAGGCCAACCAGCTCCACCGCAGCCCGACCCACTCGCCGAAGGTGTCGAAAATGCCCAGCAGCCACAGCGTGACCAGCACGATCATCCCGGTGGTCGCCATGATCGCCAGTTTCGTGGCGAGGTGCTGGCGTCCGAGCCAGCGGGTCCAGCGGTGGTAGTAGCGCTTGGCGAACATGTTGACCCGGTGCGCCCACGAGAACTCGGTGGCGAGGATTCCGAGGCCGGCGAAGACGACGAGCCAGCCGGGGCCGGGGTAGGGGATCATCGCGATGCCGGCGAGGAGCACGATGGTGCCGAAGGCGCCGAGCACGACGCGGTAGGTCATGTTCATGCCCGGCTTGCGGCGGACCCGCTCGCGGTAGTCGTGGAGCCGGACGCGCACCGCGTGCAGCCGCCGCTTGGACCGGTGCGCGTCGTTGGGCTGCCGGCCTTCGTCGGGCTGGGGGTCTTCGTTGACCGGGTCCGCGCCGGCGTGACGGGATCCCGGCTCGGCTTTGTTGTTCACAGGGGGACTCACCTGTCCGGTCTGGTGCCGCGGGCTCGATTGCTGTGAGCTCAGGATACGGTCGCGCACGCACTTGGGCCGGGGCCCGTGGACACGCGACGGCCGCACAGTCTCCCGCAGGCCGGTGAACAGCGGTTGGCTGTCAAGCGGACACTCGGGTGCTCGCCCCACGGCGGCGTGTCTGAATTGTGATTGGGATCATCGTCGGCTCTACGATGGGTCGTGATCGTCGGCCACGCGGTGGCGCTTCGATCCTGGTCACACTGTGACGCCCGACTCGACCAGCCGTTCGGTTTCGTGCGTGGCCAGTAACTAACGCGAGGATTTCGATTAGCCCGATACGGTGACATGGCGTGGTGGACATCTCATGCAGGCACGCTTCAGGGAAATGCGAAGGGCTTTTGTCGCCTATTCTAAGTGGGACGCCGAACGAGGCGGCGAAGCGTGAACGCGGTGGTCAACCGACACGTGGAGCGAGGTTCGCGAGGCGTTGAGCGACGGATCGAAGGCCAGGCTCAAGCACGGTTAGCCCGGTTACTGCAAGTAGTCGGTAGTGGCGCTGGGTGGGCAACGGTCTTGAGACCGACCGCTCGACATCAGAAGAGTTGGCGGCAGGGAAAACGAACACGCTGCGCGCTCGCGTGATTGCCCTACGAATTGGGTTGTGGCCCGACCGGGTGATGTATGCGGGAGTTGCGAGTAAATCTGCCCGCCGACGCGTCACAACTGTGTTGCTCGGTCGATATGGGGACCGGGGGGAGCAGGAAGGGGAGGACAATGCGTAACGATCACGTGACACTCCGTTCGACGGCTGTGTTCGATCTGTTGGCTCCGCAGGCGCCCGCTGTGCCGGTCCAGGTCGAGCTCCGCTACGACACGCGCGACCCGTACGCGGTGGTGGCCGCGTTCCGCACCGGCCGTGCCGGTTGGGTCGAGTGGGTCTTCGCGCGCGATCTGCTGGCAGATGGCCTGATCGCGCACGCCGGTGAAGGCGACGTGGCCATCCGTCCGGCCGTGGACGACCCGGAGGTCGTCGCGATCGAGCTGAGCTCGCCGTCGGGTCACGCCGTGTTCGAAGCCTCGGCGCAGGAGCTCGCGGATTTCCTGGATCGCACCTACGACGTGGTGGTGCCGGGGAACGAGAACCTCTGGGTCGACGTCGACGACGCGCTGACCCGGCTGCTGCCTTTCGACATGGGGTGAACTGGGTGAATCCGGCTCGGCGCGACCCCGCGCCGAGCGGGATGGGACCCCCCTTTGATCGCGATCGAAGGCGTGGTCTAAAGTTCTCTATGCAAGCGGCAGGGGCGCACGGGAAACCGGGCGGTGAAGCCGCAGCAGGCGGATGTAGCGCAGCGGTAGCGCATCACCTTGCCAAGGTGAGGGTCGCGGGTTCGAATCCCGTCATCCGCTCTGGATCCTCTGGTGTTCCGTGTGGACGCGGAGTCCGGCGGAGTGGCCGAGTGGCTTAGGCAAGGGCCTGCAAAGCCCTGTACGCGGGTTCGATTCCCGCCTCCGCCTCGCGCGATTAGCTCAGTGGGAGAGCGCTACCTTGACACGGTAGAGGTCGCTGGTTCAATCCCAGCATCGCGCACCATTTCGAAGAGCATTTTCAGAACCCCGTTGACCTTTGGGCCGGCGGGGTTTTTGCGTGTTCGACCCGCCATTGCCCGTGGCCGCAGGGCTCCGCCGGACGCCGGGACGATCCGGCCTCGGCCGCACTCGGCTGTCCTCGGCGACGCGCCTCGATCAGGTTTGCCGAGCCGCTGCGGCGGGAAGGCAACGGTCATCGGCTCTGTCCGACCGGATCGGCCGTCCACGGAGGTGAGCATGACCCGCGGTAGTGACAAGCACGGCCCGATGCAGGACGACGCGTTGGAGAAGGAGCAGGAAGGGCGCCTTCGGGGCAATCACCCCACTCGCGCGGACGAATCCCTCGACGCCGAGCCGCCCGCCGATGACACGCCGGAGGTGGAGAACCGGCCGCTGCCTCCGGACGGCGGCGAAGAGGTCGAGTGACCCCGGGCTCCACGAGGGACGGCTCCGGCACGTCGTGCGGGAGACGTCGACGAGCGCTTCTACGGGGCTCCTGGCCGATGCGAACCCGTCCGACGCGCGGTGCCGGGGGTGACCTCGGATGAGTTCCGAAGACCTGCGAGCGGGAAGCAGGACGGTGCGGGTTTCGCGCGCCGACAAGCTCTTCTTCCCCGACGACGGGATCACCAAGGGGCAGCTCGCCGAGTACTACCGACAGGTCGGCAAGACCGTCGTGGGACACGTGCGCGGGCGGCCGCTGGCGCTGGAGCGCTATCCGGACGGGATCGAGGGCCAACGGATCTTCCAGAAGAACGTGCCCGCGCACTACCCGGATTGGATCCGGTCCGTCGAGGTACCCAAGAAGGAGGGCGGCGAGACCGTTCACGCGGTCGGCCAGGACGTGGCCACCTTGGTGTACTTGGTGGATCAGGGCTGCGTCACACCGCACGTCTGGCTGTCGCGGGTCGACGCCCTGGACCGGCCGGACCGGCTGATCCTCGACCTGGATCCGGCCGATGACGATCTGGAGCGGCTCCGCGCGGCGTCCCGCGGCGCGCGGGACGCGCTCGGCGAACTCGGCCTGAGCGCGTGGTTGATGGCGACCGGATCGCGCGGGTTCCACGTGGTTTCGCCGCTGCGCCGGGAGGAGGACTTCGACGGCGTGCGGGACTTCGCGCGGCAGGTGGCCACAGCTCTGGTCGAGCGCGACCCGGCCAACCTGACCGTGGAGCAGCGCAAGGACCAGCGCGGTTCCCGCATCTTCGTGGACTACCTGCGCAACGGGTACGCCCAGACGTCGGTGGCGCCGTACGCGGTGCGCGCCCGCCCGGGGGCGCCGGTGGCGACGCCGCTGTCCTGGGACGAGCTAGACAGCGCGCGGCCCGACCGGTTCGACGTCCGCAGCGTTCCCGAGCGGCTTCGCGACCTGGGCGATCCGTGGTCGGGCTTCCTGCGGCGGGGGCGTTCGCTCACCAATGCCCGGAAGCGCCTCGAGGAACTGCGCGCAACCGCCGCAGGCCGGGAGTGAACCCGCCGGACTCGACTCGTCGCGGGAAGGCTCACCAAGGGGGATGCGAGATTCGCGGCGTTCCGGGTCCTTTCGGGTAGCGCGCTCGAATACCTCTGATTTCGCGGTAATTTCAAGAGGGTCCGTTCGAGCCTCAGCGGCCGACCAGCGCTCGATGGCATTCGATGGCCATCTGCAGCTCCTCCCGCGGCTCGATGACGATCACCGGTGGTCTGCCGTCGACACGTCCCACGAAGCCGTCGTCATCGCGGTTGCCCGACAACCGCGACGGAATGCCGAGCAGGCCCAGGCGCTCGCAGATGCCGCTGCGGACCTCCGGCTGGTTCCAGCCGATGTCCCCGGTGAGCACGAGCGCGTCCAGGGTTTGCAGGTTGGTGGCCATCGACGCGATGCCCGAGGCCGTTCGTCTGCAGAACACGTCGATCGCGTAGCCGGCCGCCGCGTCGCCCCGCTCGGCTGCGGCGACGAGATCCCGGGTGTCGTTGGAGAGACCGTCGGAGAGTCCGAGCAGCCCCGATTCGCGTCCCAGGGCCTGCTCCACCTCGTCGAGGCTCTCACCGGAGTTGCGCAGCAACCAGAACAGCGTCCCGGGGTCGAGGTCGCCGCTGCGGCGGCTCATGGTGATGCCGCCGTGCGGGGTGAAGCCCATCGTGGTGTCGACGCTGCGCCCGTCGCGGACCGCGCACACCGAGCAGCCTCCGCTGAGGTGGGCGATGACGGTGTTGAGCCGCTCGGCGGGTCGGTCGAGGAGCTTCGCGGCCCGTTGCAGCGCCCAGGCGTAGGACAGGCCGTGGAAGCCGAAGCGGCGGACCTGCGAGCGCCAGCGGCGCGGAAGCGGCTCCGCGCGCGCCTGTTCGGGCATCGTGGTGTGAAAGGCGGTGTCCGGGCATACGATCTGCCGCAGCGCCGGGTACGCGTCCCGGGCGCGCTCGACGAGCTGTCGCGCTGCCGGGACGTGTTGCGGGGCCAGAGGTTCCGCGGCGCGCAGCTGTGCGGGCACGTTCTCGTCGACCTCGCGCGGCCGCTGGATGAGCTCGCCGCCGTGCACCAGCCGATGCCCGAGGCAGGCCGCGTCCGCCCCGTGCCGGTCGATGAAGGAGTCGAACGCTCCCAGGCTCTCCTCGCCGGTGGGCGAGGAGCCGGTGTGGTGCGAGTCGTGCACCTGCGGTTCCCGTCCGTCGGTGACTTCGACGAGGTCGAGGCGCAGGCTGTTGGAGCCCGCGTTGACGGTGATGACCGCTGTGCTCACGTCCACCTCCACTCGCGGATCGCGGGGGCATCGGTACCGTTTCGGTGCGCGTGCTCGACGAGCTCGTCGCGTTCCCGCAGCAGTTCCCGGGCGACTTCCTCGCGGTGCGGCAGGCGCGAGCGCCTCGCCGCGTCGGCGGCCAGGTCGTGCCGGGTCATCGTGTTGCTCGCGAGCAGGCAGTACGGGGTGGTCGTCGTTCCCTCCTCCCGGTAGCCGTGCAGGTGGAACCGGTTGGGTTCCGGCCTGCCGTGCAGCAGCTCGTGCACGGCGGAGGGATATCCGTGGAAGGCGAAGACCACGGGCGTGCCGGCGCCGCCGAAGCACTCGGCGAAGACCTCGTCGCCCGCGCCGTTCGGGTGCGCTTGCGGCGTGGCCAGCGCCAGGAGATCAACGATGTTGACGACCCGCACCCGCAGCTCCGGCAGCGCGCGGCGCAGCAGCTGCACGGCGGCGAGGGTCTCGATGGTGGGGATGTTGCCCGCGCAGGCGAGCACGACGTCCGGTTCCCCGCCGCCATCGGAGGACGCCCAGGGCCAGGTGCCCAAGCCGTTGCGGCAGTGCTCCTCGGCGGCGGGCAGGTCGAGCCATTGCGGAGCGTCGTGCTTGCCCGCGACCACCAGATTGATCCGATCGACCGAGGACAGGCACTCGCGCATGGTGACCAGCAGCGTGTTGGCGTCCGGTGGGAGCAGCACGCGGCCTCCGGAGGTCTTCTTGGTGAGGACGTTGTTGATGAAACCGGGGCCTTGGTGCGAGTACCCGTTGTGCTCCTGGCGCCAGCCCTCGGAGGTCAGCAGGTAGTTGAGGCTCGAGACCGGTTCGCGCCACGGGACCTCGCCGGACATCTTGAGGAACTTGGCGTACTGGTTGAGCATGCTGTCGATGATCGAGGCGAACGCCTCGTAGCACGGGAAGAGACCGTGGCCGCCGGTGAGCAGGTAGCCCTCGATCCAGCCCTGGCAGAGGTGTTCGGAAAGGACCTCCATCACGCGGCCGTCGGGCGACAGCGGGCGGTCGTAACCGGCCACCTCGCGGGTGAAGCACCGGTCGGTCGCCTCCAGCGCGGCGTCCAGCTTGTTCGACTCGAGCTCGTCGGGGCAGAAGATGCGGAAGTCCCGGCGATCGGCGGTGTCCCGCAGGATCCGGGTCAGCCACGGACCGAGCGTCGGGGTCGCTCCGGCCTGCGCGCCGCCCGGAGCGGGCACGTCCACGGCGAAGCGGCCGACATCGGGAAGTGGCAGCTCGGTGCGCAGCCTGCCGCCATTGGACTCGGCGGTCATGCCGATCCGCAGCGAGTTCGACGGCGGCACGCTCAGGAGGTCGTCGTTCGGCGTGCCGTGGGCGTCGAACAGCTCGCGCGGCCGGTAGGAGGACAGCCACGACTCCAGCAGCCGCAGGGCCTCGGGATCGTCGTGCACGTCGTCGATCGGGACCTGGTGCGCGTGGAAGCTGCCTTCCAGGGGCGCGCCGTCGAGGTCGGTCTCCGGCAGCCCGAGGCCTTTCGGGCTGCGCAGCACGATCATCGGCCAGGCCGCGTCGCGGGAGCGGTCCGCCTCGCGCTGGATTTCGGCGATGTCGGAGTGCGCGCGATCCAGCGCTTCGGCCAGGACCGCGTCGGCTTCGACCTGTCTGCCCGTGACGTCGACGATGCGCGGGGACCAGCCGCAGCCGCCGAAGTACTCGACCAGTTCCCGATCGCTCATCGAGGCGAAGACCGTGGGCGAGGAGATCTTGTACCGGTTGAGGTGCAGGATCGGCAGCACGGCTCCGCTGGTCTTCGGGTCCAGGAACTTCGCGCTCTGCCACGAGCCTGCCGTCGGTCCCGTTTCGGCTTCGCCGTCGCCGACGATGCACGCGACCAGCAGGTCGGGCTTGTCGAGGGCCGCGCCGACGGCGGTGGCCAGCGCGTAGCCGAGCTCACCGCCCTCGTGCACCACCCCGGGAACCTCCGGGGAGAGGTGGCTGGGAAAGCCGCCGGGCCAGGAGAAGCGCTGGATCAGCTCGCGAAGCCCGTGGCCGTCGACGCTGAGCTCGGGGTCGTGCTCGGCGTGCGTGCCCTCCAGCCAGAGGTTCGCGTGCACCGCGGGCGCGCCGTGCCCGGGGCCGGTGACCAGCAGGGTTCGCCTGCCGGTGTCGCGGACGAGGCGGTTCAAGCCGCTGTAGACCAAGGTGATGCCGGGGCAGGTCCCCCAGTGCCCGAGCACCCGGGGCTTGACGTCTTCGGACCGCAGCGGTCGATCGAGCAGGACGTTGCTCCGCAGGTAGATCATCGCGGCCGCGATGTAGTCGCACGCTCGGCGGTAGCGGGCGAGCTCTTCCGCTCGTTGTGCCCCGAGGGCGGTCACGGACGTCACCTCCCGTTGTTGATCGAGCTGCCCAGAGGTTGTTCCGCTGGAGCGGTTCCTAAACGGCGTCGTGGTGGTCCGGGCGCGGTGCTTCGGTGGTCACGCCGGGATCGCAGAGGTGTTCGTGTTCAGCGGCCCGGACATCCGGGTAGCCACGAGGCCGCGCCGGTCGGCGCGCGGCTCGAGCCGAATCGACCGAGCTTTCGCGAGGAGGGATCGCCCGTGAACGAGCAGCCTCGGAGCGCCCCTGCCCAGCAGCAGGAGCCGCCGGGAACGACGGAGGAGATGGAGCCGCGTCCCAGGGACGAGATGCGCGAGTACACCGGCGCCGGGCACCTCGATGGCAAGCGGGCGCTGGTCGTGGGAGGCGACTCGGGAATCGGTCGCGCGGTCGCGATCGCCTTCGCCAAGGAGGGGGCCGACGTCGCCGTCGCCTACTTGGACGAGATGGAGGACGGCGAGGCCGAGCACACCGGCGCGCTGGTGCGTCAGCAGGGGCGTTCGTGCCACCTTTTCCGCGGTGACGTGGCCGACGAGGCGTTCTGCTCGCGCCTGGTCGACGAGGCGGCCGATCGGTTGGGCGGACTGGACGTGCTGGTCAACCACGCGGGTACGCAAACACCGCAGGACGACCTGAAGTCGATCACGACCGAGCAGTTCACCCGCACCTTCGAGGTCAACGTCTACGCCGTCTTCTGGCTGTGCAAGGCCGCGTTGCGGCACCTGCCCGAAGGCGGCGCCATCATCAACACCGGTTCGGTGAACGGCCTTCGGGGCAACAAGGAGCTGATGGACTACTCGGCCAGCAAGGGAGCGGTGCACGTGCTCACGCAATCGCTCTCGCAGTCCTTGGCCACCAGCGGGATTCGGGTGAACTGCGTGGCCCCGGGTCCGGTGTGGACACCACTGATCCCGTCCACGTTGCACGAGGAGAAGGTCGACGGTTTCGGCGAGCAGACCCCGATGCAGCGGATGGCCCATCCGGACGAGATCGCGCCGTCCTACGTGTTCTTCGCGTCCGATCGGTTGTCCAGCTACTACACCGGTGAGGTGCTCGCCCCGGTCGGTGGGGAGACCCACCCGGGTTGACGCGGGCCCGCGGTTACGCCGTGACAGCCGTCTCCGCCGCGGGCAGCAGCGACTCGGAGAGCTGCCGCAGGGCTTCCGGCCGCACCCGGTAGTAGATCCAGGTGCCGCGCCGGTCGCCCGTGATGAGGCCTGCCTCGCGCAGCACCTTGAGGTGGTGCGAGATGGTCGGCCCGGAGAGGTCGAAGGCCTCGGTCACGTCGCATACGCAGGCCTCGCCGCCAGCGTGCGAGGCGATCAGGGACAGCAGCCGCAGCCGAACCGGATCGCCGATCGCCTTGAACGTCCGGGCGAGCTCGGTGGCCTGCTCGGCGCTCAGCGGCTCGCGCGTCACCCGCGTCGCGCAGTCCTCGTCCGCCTCGCCGATCGGCAACTCGTGATTCGGCATCTCCCGGTTCTAGCAGGTGCGGGCGGGTCGGTGCGCTCTGCAGGCGGCCGATGTCTCGAGGGTGGTCTTCAGCGGAGCGCAGCGCCGCATCCAGTCACCTCGACGCGGCAGGCGGGAGCCCGTCAGGGCTTGCGGGCGAGTGCTGCGTAGATGAGGTTGGGGATCTCGGACTTCTCCTGGAGGAACGGGCCTTCCGGCCACCAGTCGACGGTGCGGACCAGGCCGGGCGGGAGGAGCTCCAGGCCGTCGAGGAAGCTCTCGACCACGTCGTTGCTGCGCCACCAGCAGGAGGCGACCAGGTCGTGCAGCAAGTTCTCGATCTTGGTGGCCATCTCCCGGTAGTGCTCGGAGTCCGGCGGCCAGCTGAAGTGCGACATCGCCACGTACGAGCCGGAGGGCAGCGCTTCGATGTAGCGCTGCATGATCTCGCGGGGCCGGTACTCGTCGGCGGTGTGGTGCATCGTGCCCGAGTGGATGAGCGCGATCGGGCGGTCGAAGTCCAGGTTCGCGGTGACGAGCGGGTCGTTGAGGATCCCGTCCGGGTAGCGGAGGTCGTTGATGGAGAAGTGGGTGTGATCGTTCTCCACCAGCATCGCCCGGCCGTAGGCGGCGACCGTCGGATCGTTGTCGACGTAGACGACCACGGACTCCGGGTTGTTGTGCTGGGCGACCTGGTGCACGTTCTGCATGGTCGGCAGCCCGCAGCCCAGGTCGAGGAACTGGTCGATGCCCGCGTGCAGCGGCGAGCTCAGGAACCGGACGGCTCGGACCAGCCAGTTGCGGTTCTCCTGCGCGAGCGGGCGGGCCTCCGGCACGACCTCCTCGATGGCCTGCAGGATGGTCCTGTCGACCTCGAAGTTGTCCTTGCCGCCCAGCCAGTGGTCGTAGCCACGGGCAACGCTGGGCGAATCGGTGTCGATCTCGGCGGCCAGGCGCTCATCGTGCGTGGCGTTCATGATCGCCTGTCGTCATCTCGATGTCGATGCTGCGAGGTCTCACTTTCGGAAACGCCCGGGCACGCTTCGCCTCCGCGTCGGCGGGATGGCCGACCGGTCGTGCCGGGCGCGATGACCGGGGCGGGAGCGCTTCGGGCGGGAAAGCAGGTCGCGTTCCCGGCGGCGGGCGACGAACATCGTGAACAATCTCGCGTGAAAGCACGGGTTTTCGGATCGCCGGGCGCGCCGTTGAGCGCGTCGTCCAGTGTCGGTGCGATCTCGGAACGCGGACTGCTCGCTCGGTGATCTCCGCTCGGTGGCGACCCCGGATCCCGTCTAGGGCAGCAACGTCGTCGCGGTGCGGTTGATCTGGTCCAGCGCCGTTGCGGTGACGGGGTGCTCCTCGGCGCCCCGGCGGGTCGCGGCCAGCACGCGCCGGGCCGGGGCGGGTTCGCCGTGCAGCGGGATGCGGACGACCGGCCAGTCCATGTGCAGCCGGGCCAGCCGCGGCACCAGGATGATGCCGAAACCGTGTGCCACCAGCGCGGTTCCGGTGTCCCACTCGTCGGCGTAGTGCGCGATGCTAGGAGTGAACCCGGCGGTCAGGCACGCGGTGCGCACCAGGTGGTGGTAGGTGCTGCCGGGGCGTCCGAGGATCCACGGTTCGCCGGCGGCGTCGGCCAGGGTCACCCGGCGCTGGGCGGTCAGCCGGTGGTCGCTGGGCACGACCAGGTCCAGCGGATCGTCGAGCAGGGGCAGTTGCACGAATCGCTCGTCCGCGGCGGGCGGCGTGTCGGCGGTGTTGATCACCAGCGCGAGGTCGGCGTCACCGGACAGCAGCAGGTCGAAGCACCGCGATGGCTCTGCCTCGATCATCCGCACCCGCACGTGCGGGTACCGCTCCCGAAGCGCCGCGGCGGTGGGCGGCAGCAGCCGGGTCGCGGCGGTGGAGAACCCGCAGAGCGTGCACGAACCGCTCGGCTCGTCGCCGGTGGCGGCGAGCTCGGCGTAAGCGCGCTCGGCCTGCGCCTGCAGCGTCTCGGCGTGCCGCAGCACCGTGCGGGCCGCGGCGGTCAGCTGCACGCCCCTGCCGGACTGCGCCAGCAACTCCACGCCGAGCTCCTCTGACAGCTGCCTGAGCTGGTACGACACCGTTGACGGCGTGTAGTGCGAAGCCGCCGCCGCGGCGGTGACCGTGCCGTGGTGGGCGACCAGCTGCAGCACCTTGAGCTTCGGATCGAGCATGCGAACATTTTGCACGATCGCGTTGAGAAACGTCTGATTCTGTTGAGCGGTCGATGGCCGGAGACTGGCCACGTGATTCCTTCGGCCCGTTCCTTCCCCCGCACGCTGCCCGATGCCGCTGATCGTCCCCGGGAGCTGCGCGCCGGTGCGTACGTGCTGGTCGTGCTCACCGCCGGTGCCTACCTGCCGAGCCCGCTGTATCCCGAGTACCAGCGCGTCTTCGAGTTCAGCGACCTGACCATGACGTTGATCTACGCGACGTTCGCGCTGGTCAGCGCTCCCGCGCTGGTACTGTTCGGCCAGGCCTCGGACGCGCTGGGGCCCCGCGCGGTGCTGCGCTGGAGCACGTTGGCAGCGGCGGCGGGCTCGCTGTGCTTCGCGCTGGCCGTTGGACCCGGCTGGCTGCTGGCCGGGCGGGCGCTGCAGGGGATCGCGCTCGGCGCGGCGACTGGAGCGGCCGGGGCGCTGATCGCGCGCGGCTCGCCCGGGCGCGGGGCGCTGCTCGCCAGCACCGCGTTCCTGGCAGGTACCGCCGCGGGGCCGATCGCCGGGGGAGTGCTCGGCCGGGTCGACGCAGGGTTGCTGCCGTACCTGGTGCACCTCGTGCTGCTCTGGGGCGCGTGGCGGCTGGTGTCGGCCCTGGAGTCCGCTCCCGGGGCCGGGCGGTGGCACCTCGCCCTGCCGGCGATCCCCGGTGGGATGCGCGTGCTGTTCGCGGCTTCGGCCGTGAACGGGTTCCTGGCCTGGACGGTGGTGGGGCTGTTCCTATCCCTGATCCCGAGCCTGCTCCGGGCGGATCCGGCGGTCACCGGCCTGGTGGTCGGCAGCGTGCTGATCTGCTCGGTGCTGGTGCAGCCGCTGGTGCGATCCCTGGGACCGCGGCGGGCGCAGCTCCGCGGGCTGGGGGCGCTGCTGGTCAGCCTGGTGCTGCTGGCCGCGACCGCGGGCACGTCGGTGTGGGTGACGTGCGCGATGGCGGTGGCGGCCGGGGTCGGGCACGGGCTGGTCTACGGTGGCGCGTCGGCGGCGGTCGCCGAGCGCACGCCCGAGGAGCGGCGCGGGGGCATCACCGGTGCGCTCTACCTGGCCTTCTACCTGGGATCGGGGTGCCCCGCGGTGATCGTGGGCTTGCTGACCTCGACGTGGCCGCTGACGACCGCGGTGACCTGGATGGCGGTGGCCACGATCCTGCTGGTGCCGGTGGCCGCCTGCTCGTTGTTCCTCGCCGCCGGTTCGGTCCGGATGAAAGTGCCTGAATCCCAGGGATTCCCCAGCGCGTGGTGATTCTCGTCAGCTTTGCTACTGCTGAGTAGGTATCCGGGTATGCTGGTCTCGCCCCGTCCGGTTCGGGCGGGGCGAGAGCTCAGTGGGGATGCGCATGATCGAGGAATCGGGCCCGCAGCGGTATTGGGGAAGGACCGCGAACGCGGTGCGGCGGGCCAATCAGAGCCCCGGGGTCGTCGGGGTGGCTCGCGGGTTGCGCCGAATGCTGCCCGGCGCGGTCGATCCGGCGTTTCCGGCCAAGGGGTCCGACCGGGTGGCGCGCTTGATCCTGCAGGCCTCCGGGGACGCGCCCAGCGCGGCGCAGGAATTCGGGCTGGCCGCCGTGCAGGCGTGGCAGGCCATGACCCGCTCGGCCGATCACCCCGTGACGATCATGTTCACCGACCTCGTCGGGTTCTCCACCTGGGCGCTGCACGCGGGTGACGACCAGGTGCTGCGCCTGCTGCGCGAGGTCTTCGACGTGACCGACGACGTGGTCAGCGCCTACGGCGGCAAGGTCGTCAAGTCGCTCGGCGACGGCGTGATGGTCTCCTTCACCGACGCGGACAAGGCGATCCAGGCGGCCTCGGCGGTGGGCGCGGCCGTCAACGTCGTCAACGTCGACGGGTATCGCCCGCAGCTCCGCGTCGGCCTGCACCGCGGCCGGCCCCGGCGAGTCGGTCGCGACTACCTGGGTGTCGACGTCAACATCGCCTCCCGCATCGCCGATGCCGCCGGAGGCGGGGAGGTCCTGGCCTCCGAGCAGGTGCTGGCCGCCGCCCGGCGCGACCGCTACGTCGCGCGCCCCCGCCGATTCCGGGCCAAGGGCGCCCCGAACGACCTGTCCGTCTTCGCGGTCATCCCGCGCCACGACACCTGAATCGCGCGAACTGCCGGATTCGCCGGAGAATCAATCCGGAACGAAGAATTCCGTTTCGGCGAACTGGAGAGCGCTCTCGGATTCCGCGCTCGGCCGGTTTCGCGCGGAAGTGCGTGGTCGGGCTCGTCGTGCGCGCACTTCCGCTGGCACGCGCGGTTTTTCCGCGCTCCGAAAAGCGCGGGCGCCGGCTGCGGATCATCCGGCGTAATTCGGAAGCGGGAATGCGGGGATGTAGCCTTCGCGGCATTGGTTCCCGCCGCGAGGAGGAGCGTGATGGTGCAGGGGCACCGCAGACCGACGCTGGAAACGGTGGCCGAACGTGCCGGTGTCTCTCGCGCGACGGTGTCCAGGGTGGTCAACGAGCAGCCGTCCACTCCAGAAAGCCGCCGCGCGGTCGAAGCGGCGATCTCCGAACTCGGATATGTGCCGAACCTGGCCGCGCGCACCTTGGTCACGCAGCGCACCGGGCTTATCGCGCTGGTGCTGCCGGAATCGTCGACCAGGGTGTTCTCCGAGGACCAGTTCTTCTCGCAGCTCATCCAGGGCATCAGCCAGGAGCTCGACGAGGCCGATCGGCAGCTGGTGCTGATGCTGGCGGGATCGGTGGAGAGCAGGCAGCGCATCGAGCACTCGGCGCAGGCCAGGCACGTCGACGGGGTGATGCTCGCGTCGCTGCACGGCACCAATCCGCTGACCGCGGCGCTGGTGCGCTCGAAGATCCCGGTGGTCAGCAACGAGCGAGCGCTCGGGCCGGTGGAAGTGCCGCACGTGGACGTGGACAACCACGGCGGCGCTCGGGCGGCGGTGGAGCACCTCATCGCTGCGGGGCGCGGCCGCATCGCCAGCATCACCGGGCCGCCGGACATGATCGCCGGGATCGACCGCAGGCAGGGCTACCGGGACGCGCTCGGCGAGGCGGGCATGGCACTGGTCGAGGCCACCGGGGACTTCACCAGGAGCTCCGGTGCGGACGCCATGAGCCGGCTGCTGGCCGAGACCCCGGATATCGACGCGGTTTTCGTCGCCTCGGACCTGATGGCCGACGGCGCCCTGCGCACGTTGCAGCGGGAGGGCGTGCGGGTGCCCGACGACATCGCGGTGATCGGCTTCGACGACATCGAGCTCGCCCGGCAGACCGATCCGCCGATGACCACCGTGCGTCAACCCATCACGGGCATCGGCCGCAGCATGGCGGGGCAACTGCTGCGGGCCATCGACGGGCAGCAGATCGAGCCCGCGATCACGTTGCCGACGGAACTGGTCCTGCGCGCATCGGGCTGATTCCCGGTTCAGGCAGAAATGGGGCGCGGGCGGACGATTCTCGCCGGAATCGAGTGGTGGTTCAGCCCTCTTCGCCGACCGCCGGGTGAATGCGGACCGAAATGAGGTTCCGGACGGATGATTTCCGTCCGGAACCTCATTTCGGGGTGCCGCCGGGTCAGGGGTAGCTGACCACGTTCGACGGCTGGGTCTCCGGCGGAGTCACCGCGCCGGTGTCGTTGATGACGTGCTCGGTCGCGCCCTTGTTGTTCAGCGAAACCGTCACCAGGCTGTGGAACTTCACGTTCGGGTTCTCCGGAACCTCGAACGCGTGGTAGTTGCGCACGTCCGGGTTGGTGTTGAAGTAGTTGTAGCTGCCCAGGCCCCACGCCTCGTGCGAGGTGACGTCATCGGCGACCTTGTAGGCGGCCCAGCCCTTGAGCCCGTTGTCGTTCATGTACGACGCCTGGTCGGGCACGTCGTAGGGCTGCTCGTTCTGGTAGAAGATGGTCTTGCCGCCGTTGCCGTTCCAGATCGTCTGGTACTTCTGGTAGTGCTCGACGAACAGACCGGTGGCGGTCACGTCATCGCCGTTGACGGTCACACCGGTCTCAGCGGTGTTGATGTCCCACCCGTAGGTGCCCTCGTTGCCGTGGTCGGCGCGCCAGGCCCAGACGTGGTCCAGCAGCGTGTTGTTGCTGTTGACCACCAGGCTCTGGGTGGCCTTGCCCGCCACCGAGCCGCCGATGCGGAAGAACACGTCCTGCGCGCTGATCGGGTTCTGCGAGTGGTCCGCCGAAGCGCCCTCCTCGCCGATGGTCAGCAGGCTCGGCGAGTTCGTCTCGCCCGCGTCGAACAGCAGGCCCTTGAGGCGGATGCCGTCGGCGTCGGCGACCTGCATGGCCGGCTTGCCGGTGGTCGGCTGCAGCGTCGGGTAGCCGATGCCCAGCACCACGGTGTCCGGGTTGTTCACCTGGATGGTGTCGTCGAGATGGTAGACGCCCGGGGTGAAGAGCAGGTTGCAGCCCCGCGAGAGCGCATCGTTGATGGTCTGCGCGGTGTCGTCGGGCTTGGCGACGTAGAACTCGCTCATCGGCACCGAGGTGCCCGGCGTGTCACCACCTGCCCAGCTCGGGCCCGATGCGTCGGGGCGCAGTTCCGGCTTGTTCACGTGGAACTTGCCCTGGGCGTCGGCGTAGAGGTACGGCACGTCCCGGGAGACCGGGGTGGTCGGCAGGGTGGTGTGCGGCGGCTCCGGGAACGCGGTGGGCGGGGCGCCCTCCACGCCGGAGAACGTCATGTTCCAGACGCCGCCGTCCCAGCTGCCGAACTTGGAGTCCTTGGAGTACCACTGCTGCTGCGACGAGGACTCGGCGCTGCCGTCGACCACGGAGTCCGAGATGTAGCCGCCGCTCGCCCAGCCGTAGCTCTTCGGGTACAGGTCGAGGTCGCCCTTGATGTGCATCCGGCGGAACGGCGCCGCCTGCGACACGGCCCAGCGGTTGGAGCCCTGCGGCGTGACCGTCATGTTCTCGGCCGAACGCCAGAAGTTCTGGGTGGCCTTGCCCTCGTCGCTCTCGTTGAAGGCGTCGACGGTGAGGTTGCCGTTGAGGTTCACGTCGCCGGGGTTCTTGCCCAGCCCGGCCACCGACGTGTAGTAGCCGACGTTGATGTTGTTGTCGTAGTCGCCCGGCATGAACAGCTCGGCCACCCGGTCTTCCGACATCTGGTCGGTCTGGGTGTCCTTGAGGTTCTCGAAGTCGGCGTCGAGCTGCTGCTGGATCTGATCCGCGGGCATGCTCGGGTCGAAGATGTTCACGTTCTCGCCGAAGTCCGGCGTGTCCGTGCCGCCGCAGGCCTGCGGTCGAACATCGTTGGGCTGCGGAGCTTTCGCTGCTGGAGCGGCCCCGGCGGCGGGCGCCGTCGCGGTGACGACGGCGAGCGCGGCCATCCCGGCGAAGAACGGGAACCGGCGGCGCCCACGCCGTTGTGAGACGGGGGTCATGGGATAACGCACCTCCTGAAGGAACAGAGCAGAGAGCGCTCTCAGGCGGCACCCTAGACCGATCAAGATCCGGAAGGGAAGGGCTCGCGGACGGCACTGCAGCGCCGTCCGCGAGTTGCCGTTTTCCCCGTAATCCAGGTAATCCCAGCGCTGAGCCAAACGACTGCCTTGATGCGGCGACGCTTTCGCGCCCCGGGGTGAAACATTCCCATTTCTCCACGGGTGTTCCACGCGCCGGTGTGGATGAGCGGTGACAGTTTTGCCTATAACTGTCACGTGATCATGCCCGTTTTGTCCGCACAGTTTTAGGCAAAACTGTCACCGCTAGGGGCGCCGGTGGTGCACGACGGACGGGCCGGGTGGGACACGCCCGTGCGTCGGTCGGTGGCGACGAGTTGCTCCGGATGCCAACATCGGGGGCCTGAATGGGTTTTCGAGCAGACGGGGGGACACCTGGTGGCGGTCAAGATCGTGCACACCGAGCTGCGGCAGGAGCTGCGCTTCGGCGATCGCGCAACCGCGGAGCACTACATCCACCACCACGGCGGCGCCAACGCCTGGTACGTCACCACGGTGACGCCGGGCCGCAGCCCTCAGCGCGCCGAGCAACGCGGTTAGGCGCGGGTTCACCCCGCACCTGAGGCGGTTGCCGCGCATTCCCGAGCGGACCGGACGCGGACGTAGCAGGGCCCGGTAGGCGAGACACCGCCTACCGGGCCCTTCCTTCGCGCGGACTCCGCTCAGAGCGCCTTGAGCAGCTCCTGGGCCAGCGGTGCCGAGGACGCCGGGTTCTGACCGGTGTAGAGGTTGCGGTCGATGACCACGTTGGGCGCCCACGGCTCGCCCTCGGAGAACTCGGCGCCGAGGTTGACGAGGCGGTCCTGCAGCAGCCACTTTGCCTTGTCGGCCAGGCCCGCCTGGGTCTCCTCGGTGTTGGTGAACCCGGTGACCTGGTAACCGCGGAACGGCGAGTCCGGGCCGGTGGCCAGCAGCGCGGCCGGTGCGTGGCAGACCACGGCCAGCGGCTTGCCGGAGGCCAGGGTCTCGCTCAGCAGCTGCCCGGAGTCGGTGTTGACCGCCAGGTCCTCCATCGGGCCGTGCCCGCCCGGGTAGAACACCGCGTCGTAGTCGGCGAGGTCGGCCTGCGCGAGGTCGATCGGGTTGCGCAGCTCGGTGCCCGCCTGCTCCAGGACCTTGGCGATGTGATCGGCGTTGTCCTGGCCACCGTTGGCCTCGGTGGCCAGGCTGCCCTGGTCGACCGGGGGCTCGACGGCGCCCGGGGTGGCCACCACGACCTCGTGCCCGGCGGCGGTGAGCGCTTCGTAGGGCGCGGTGAACTCCTCGGCCCAGAACCCGGTCGGGTGCTTGGTGCCGTCGGCCAGCGTCCACTGGTCGGAGCCGGTCATCACGAACAGGATGGTTGCCATTGCACTTCGCATTCCGCTTGAGAGTCGTGCTTGCGTCCTCGACGGTAGATGCGCCGCCATCAGGGTGCCAATTACGAGTGCGATGGCAGGTATAGAAATCCTGATGGATCAACGATGCCGCCCGGGCTAGCATCCTGGGCGTGGTGTCCAGTGAATCCAATGGCCCGGTCGACCTCGGGCTGCTGCGCGCATTCCTCGCGGTCCACCGGACGGGTTCGTTCACGGCGGCCGCGGGCGCGCTCGGGCTGTCCCAGCCCACGGTGACCGGGCAGATCCGCGCGCTCGAACAGCGGCTCGGGCGCAAGCTGTTCGAGCGGTTGCCGCGCGGCGCCGCGCCAACCGCCGCGGCCAGCGAACTGGCCATGCAGGTCGCCGCCCCGCTGGACGAGCTCGCGGCGGTGACCGAACGCGAGCTGGGCGCGTTGTCCGAGCCGGTGCAGCTGGCCGGTCCCGCCGAGCTGCTGTGCGCGCGGGTGCTTCCCGCGCTCGCGCCGCTGGTCTCCGACGGGCTGCGGCTGCGGGTGACCACCGGCCTGGCCGACGAGCTCCTCGACGGATTGCGCGCGGCCGCCTACGACCTGGTGGTGTCCTCGATCCGCCCGCGCGGCAGGAGCGTGACCGCGATCCCGCTGGTCGACGAGGAGTTCCTGCTCGTCGCATCACCGGACCGGGCCCGCGGCATCGACACCGCCGACCCGGCGGGACTGGCGGGGGTGCCGCTGCTGACCTACGCCGAGGACCTGCCGATCGTGCGGCGGTACTGGCGCCACGTGTTCGGGCGGCGGTTGACGACCCAGGCGGCGGTGGTCGTCCCGGACCTGCGCGGCCTGCTGGCCGCGACCGCTGCGGGTGCGGGCATCACCGTGCTGCCGCGCTACCTGTGCGCGGCCGAACTGGCTTCGGGAGCCCTGGTGCCGCTGCTGGAACCGGAGGACCCGCCGATCAACACGCTCTACCTCGCCGAGCGCGCCGGAGCCCCCGAGCGCCCGACGGTCACCAGCATCCGAGAACGGCTGCTCGCCGATGCCCGCACCTGGTGAACCGGGCCCGTTCCGGCGGTGTCACCAGTCCTCGTCGATGACCAGATCGGCCCTGGCGCGGGTGGGAGCGATGCGGGCTGCGTTCGGCAGGTCCGTGGTCTTGACCCACTCCCGCGCCGCCGACGGGGTCTTGCCGTGACCCGTGTGCCGCGCGAGCAGGCGTGACACCAGCTCCTCGTGCGGCGGGTCGAGGAACCACGCCTCGTCCAGCAGCCCGCGGACCTCGCTCCACGGCCCCTCGTCCAGCAGGAGGTAGTTGCCCTCGGTGATGACCAGGGGCACCTCGGGGCCTACCGCGATGGAACCGGCGTAGGACTCCTCGACCTCGCGGTGGAACTCCGGCGCGTAGATCGGGTGCTCACCGGGGGTGCGCAACCGCTGCAGCAGTGCGGCGTAGCCCGCCGCGTCGAAGGTGTCCGGTGCGCCCTTGCGGTCCCGGCGGCCGAGGCGGTGCAGTTCGGCCTCGGCCAGGTGGAACCCGTCCATCGGCACCACGACGGCCGCGGGACCGAGTTCGGTGCGCAGCTTCTCGGCCAGCGTGCCCTTGCCGGAGCCGGGCGGGCCGGTGATGCCCAGGATTCGGCGCCGGCCGGTCGAGGCCAGCTCGCGGGCGCGCTCGATCAGGGCGGGAAGTCCGCCCTGGTGCCCGGTCACGCCTTGCTCCGCGCGCGCAGCGAGCTCTCGATGTCCTCCAGCGTGCGGTTCTTCGTCTCCGGCAGGTTCCGGTGCAGGCAGACCAAGAAGAGGATGCCGAACGCGCCGTAGATCCAGAACAGCCCGGTCGCGGTGAGCGCGTTGATCAGGGTCAGCACCGAGATCGAGATCAGGAAGTCCAGGCCCATCAGGACCTCGGCGTTCGGGGCGAACAGCAGGCCGCCGAGCGCGGCGATGGCGGAGGCGCCGAGCACTGCGCCGCGGTGTCCGAGGTCGGCCACCTGCGGTGGCGGTGTTGCGGTGGTCATGCTCTGCCTCCCAGACCCGCGGCGGTGCGGGTCGACCTGCGCCGGTGGCGCGATCTCCACGTTGAGCGATCGGAAATCTAAACCTCGGTTAAGCGCTTGCGCAACCGCTTAACTGCTATCGTGCGTGCCACTGACGAGCCCGAGGGAGTGCTTGCCGTCATGGCGACGATGACCGATGTCGCGCGCGTCGCGGGAGTGTCCGCGGCGACGGTCTCGCACGTCGTCAACGGGACCAGGGCCGTGCGGGAGGAGACCCGGCGAGCGGTCGAGGACGCCATCGCTTCCACCGGTTACAGCCCGAACACCCTCGCGCGCTCGTTGGCCACCGGCGGTACCAGCTCGATCGCGGTGGTGATGTCGGCGATCTCCAACCCGTACTTCGGGCAGGTGTTGCAGGGCGTGGAGGCCGAGGTGGTCCGACAGGGTTACACGCTGCTGCTCGCCGACCCGCACGACGATCCGGAGCACGAGCTGACCGTGGTGCGCACCATGCGCGAGCGCCGGGTCGACGGGATCGTCCTGGCCGCCTCGGCGGACCCGCGTCCGGCGCTGGACCACCTCGACGCGCAGAACGTGCCGGTGGTGCTGGCCGACCGGCTGCTCGACGAGCGCTACGACCAGGTCGGGCCGGAGAACACCGAGCCCACCGCGCAGCTGGTAGACCACCTCGCAGGGCTGGGGCACCGCCGGATCGGCATGATCGCCGGTCTGGCCGGGCTGTCCACCACCGAGGAGCGCCTCATCGGTTATCGGGAAGGGTTGGCCCGCAACGGTTTCGAGTACGACTCGGCGTTGGTCGACTCCGGTCGCTCGGACAGCGCGGGCGCCGCGGACGCCGTTGCGCGGTTGCTGGCGGTCCCGGACCGCCCCACGGCCTTCATCGCGGCCAACAACAGCATGACCATCGGTGCCATGAGCGCATTCGGCGATGCCGGGCTGGAGGTTCCCAGCGACGTGGCTCTGGTCGGCTTCGACGACTTCCCGTGGGCCGACCACTTCGCTCCGCGCCTGACGGTGGTCGCCCAGCCCTGCGCGGACATCGGTGCGAAGGCCGCCCAGCTGCTGCTGCGCAGGCTGGCCGATCCCTCGGTCGAGCCGGAGACCCACCGGTTGCCCAGCCGCCTGGTGCACCGGAACTCCTGCGGCTGCCGCTGAAGGCGCAGGAGCGTCCCGGGTGCGTTCAGACGCGGGGCTCGGTGGAGTCCTTGAGGTGGCGCATCGCGTGGTGCAGGCGGGATTTGACCGTGCCAGGGGGGATGCCCAGGGCCGAGGCGGCCCGGTCGGCGGTGCAGTCGTTGTAGTAGACCTCGTAGACGACCGAGCGGTGGGCCGGGTTGAGCCGGTTGACCATGCTGGTGACCGCGATCCGGGTCACCACCGCCTCGGAGTGATCGGCGAGCTCGGCGGTGACCGAGGCCCCCGCGTGCTCCTCGACCTCCGCGGGGCGTGCCTTCCGCGCGCGGATGCGGTCGATGGCGATGTTGTGCGCGACCCGGGTCAGCCAGCCCCAGATCGATCCGCGCTCCGGGGTCAGCGAGTCCGCGTGCTGCCAGGCGCGCAGCATGGTCTCCTGCACGACGTCCTCCGCGTGGTGCGGGTCGGAGAGGATCTGGTTCACGTAGGACAACAGCCGCGAGTAGTGCTCGTCGTAGAGGGTTCTCAGCGCTCGTTCGGCGGCGGGCTCGGCGGCGCTGTCGGGCCGTTCCAGGGCGACTGTGGTCATGGGTCCGTCTGCATTCGGTTGTGCGCCCCGGTTTTCGAGAGTCCACTGTGATCGGTGGACGCCGGGGAACGTCTTGGCGGGACGTCCACAGTTTGCCGGTTTTCGCGGTAGCGGGTAATCCAGGAGCTCACGTAGATTTCCCGCGCGAGGTCTGGAAAATGCTCAGATGAGCGGGATCGGGTGAATTGGGGAGCGGCCGAACGGCGCAACAGCTTTGGGCCGCAATAAGAATCGTCGGCTTGAACAGCCACAGTGGACTAACAGGGTTAGTTTTCCTGGAGGTGGGTGCTCAAGCGGAGTCCTCCACCTCGCGGTGCTTGGTCGCTTCCACCGCGATCTCCACGCGGGAGCGAGCTCCGAGCTTGCTCAGCACGTGCGAGACGTGCACCTCCACGGTGCGCCGCGAGGAGGACAGCGCCGCGGCGATCTCGGGATTGGCGAGGCCGTCACCGACCAGCAGCGCGATCCGCCGCTCGGTGTTGGTCAGCGCCTCCCAGCCGGTGCTCGCCCGCTGCTTGCGCTTGCGGGGGCGCTGCAGGCCGTGCGCGTGCATCGCGGAGTCGATGCGCCGCAGGTCCCAGGCCGCGCCCAGCGCCTGGAAGATCTCCACCGCCTCCGCGTAGGACTTGCGCGCTGCGGTCTGCTCACCTCGTTCCGCCTGCAGCAGCGCCAGGTCCTCGAGCGCGCGGGCGCACTTGGGCGTCTGGTTGGTCTTGCGGTAGAGCTCGATCGCCGCGCGCAGCGCGGGCGGGTCCCGGTCCAGCAGTCCCCTGCAGTGCTGCGAGGCGGCGAGGATGTTGGGCACCGCGCCGACCGAGGCGTCCTGCGCGCAGGCGTCGTTGGCTTCCGCGGCGGTGCCGGTGTCTCCGATCTCGACCGCCAGCCGCACCAGCTGCGGCAGGAAGACGTACCGGGTGGCGAAGCGGTCGCCCCGGTGCAGGAATCCGGTCAGCAGCTGCACCGCGAGCTCGGTCTCGCCGTCGATCTCGGCACGCATCACCTCGGCGACCAGCGGGAACCCGCGGGAAGCCGGGCCGAGCCGGTCGAGGTGGCCGCGGAACGACTCGTTGTCGTCGCGCTGGCCCGCGATCATCGCCGAGAGCCCGTGCAGCCTGCTGCGATCTGGCTCGCTCATGTGAGCGGTGAGTTCCGACGCGGCCTCGAGCTCCGCGGTCGCGTCGTCCCAGCGGCCGACCGTGAAGTAGTGGTAGGCGGCGGAGAGCCGGATCGCCGCGAGCCGGTTCCAGGTGGCGCTGCTCTCGGCGATCGCCAGCAGTTCGTGCAGCGCGCGGTCGGCCTCGTCGCTGCGGCCGAGCGCGAACAGCAGCATCATCCGGTCGCTGAGCACCTGCAACCGCAGATCGGTGTGCTCGCGGGCGTCGCCCAGCGCGGCGGTCGCCTCCTCGAGGCAGACCACCGCCTCGGTCAGATCGCACTGCCGGGCCAGACCGCTCCCGCGCACGTGCAGCGCGAGCCCGAGGGCGTAGGGGTCGTTCGCGGCGCGTGCCTCGTCCGCCGCGCGCTCCACCGCGAGGTAGGCATCCTCGAAGCGGTCCTCGGCCAGCAGCGCCCGGCCCAGCACGGCCTGCGTCCGCGCCGACCACGGTCGCTCGAAACCAGGCGTGTGCAGCGCCTTCTCCGCGACCTCGGTGGCTTCGCCGGTCAGCCCCAGGGTGGCCAGCGACCAGGTCAGGTACCAGTTGAGCTCGGCCGCGTGCGACTGCTCGCCCTCCTCGGCGAGCATTTCGCGGGCCAGCTCGCGGACCTGGCCGGGGCGGTTGAGCTGCACCAGGGCGAGCACCTTGCTCACGCGCAGCTCCGCGCGGCGTCGATCGTGGCGGGGCAGCTTCCCGACGGCGATGGTGAGCAGCTGCTCGGCGCAATCAGGGCTGTGCTGGGCGAGCGCCCGGGCGTGCTCGGCTAGCCAGTTCATGCCCCAGTCGTCGAACTCGGCGTCGGCGAGGTTCACCGAGGCCAGCAGCTGCTCGCCGACTCGCTCGGCCGGCGCGCCGGAGCTCTGCAGCGCCTGCGCGGCCTGGTGGTGCAACGCCACCCGCAGCGGGGTGGGAGTGGTCTCGCGCAGCGCCTGCCGGACCAGCTCGTGCTGGAAGGTCAGCCGGGGGCCGGATTCGAGCAGCAGCCCGGTTCGCAACGCCTCGCCGAGCCGGCCGGTGAGTTCGATCATCGGCTGTTCCGAGACGGCGCGCAGTTCGGTGACCGAGAACGGTGACCCCAGCAGCGCGGCGATGCGCAGCAACTCGCAGGTCGTCTCGTCGATGAAGTCCAGCCGGGCGATGATCGACTCGGCCGAGGAGTGCGGTGGTTCGGCGGCGACGAGCTCCGCCCTTCCGTCGACGACCTCCAGGTGCCGGGTCCGGACCAGCTCGCCGAGCAGGCCGGGGTTTCCGGCGGTGTGCTGCAGCTGCGCGCGCATTCGCGGGCCGATTCCGGTCGCGCCCGCGAGCCGCGCGGCCAATTGCGCGCTGGTCGCGCGGTCGAGCGGTGGCAGCGTGATCCGCGTCGCGCTGACGCGGGAACCGCCGTCGGCCCGTGTGGGCCGCGCGGCGGTGACGAGGAGCAGTGGTAGCTCCTCGGCGAGCCGGGCGAGCCGCTGCAGCAGGGCGTCGTCGGCTTGGTGGGCGTCGTCGATCACCAGCACCAGCGGCGCCTCGTCGCACCGCTGCTCGACCGCCGCGCGGATCGCGTCGGGGTCGCCTGCGGGCAGGTCGAGGCGTTCCAGCAGGGCGTGCGGCCCGTACGAGCGGTCGGCGGCTGCGCCGCGCACCGCGCATCCGCGCAGCGCGGCCTCGGTGGTGAGCTGTTCGAGCAGCGCGGTCTTGCCGATCCCCGGCTCGCCGTCGATTCGGAGCACATCGCCGGTCCCGGCCGTGACTCGGTCGATCAGCTGGCGGATCCGGTCGAGTTCCGCATCCCGGCCCAAGATCACCGGTGTCGAACCGTTCGCCGCCATCACCGCGCCCGCTTCCGAGTCGGTATCCGCCGACCACCGGCGCCGCGGCGGGCTGCCGCGGCGGAGTTACCACCGATCCGCAGGATCGGCCTCTGCGGTGCGCAGACTATCGCCAGTCGGGACGGCGGCGATACCGCCGCGCTATCGTCGTGCCGTGCTCGAAGAACTGGCGAGGCGGCACGGGCTCCGGGTGCGCGTGCTCGACGTCGACGAGACCGGTTGGGACTTCCGGGTCGGACATGCCGTGGACGCCGCCGGCGTGCGCTGGGTGCTCCGGGTTCCGCGCCGGACCGAGGTCGCCGAGCAGCTGGAGGTCGAACGCCGGCTGCTGGCATACCTGCGCACGCGGCTGCGGGTGCGCTTGCCGGAATGGGAGATCTGCTCGCCCGAGCTGGTCGCCTACCGGCGCCTGCCAGGCCGCCCGCTGGCCCCGGAACACCCCGAGACCCTCGAGTACCAGTGGTGGACCGAGGCGCCGGCGGAATTCTTCAAGGTCCTGGGCGAAGTGATCGCCGAGCTCCACCGGATCCCGGCCGAGGACGTCGCCGCACTGGGGATCGCGGCTTCGGATGGGCTGCGGCAGGAGCTCGGCGTCGAGCTGCGGCGCGCGGAGACCGAACTGGAGGTGCCCGCGGCGCGTTCGAGGCTGTGGCGCGCTTGGCTGGACGACGATCGCCACTGGCCGGGGGAGCACTGCTTCGTGCACGCCGACCTGCATCCCGGGCACACGCTGGTCGACGAGAGCGGTCGCCTGCTCGGAGTGCTGGACTGGACCGATGCCGCCATCGACGATCCGGCCGTGGACTTCGTCGCGGTGCACAACGCCTTCGGCGAGGCCGGGCTGGAACGCCTGCTCGCCGCCTACCGGGCCGCGGGTGGCCTCCCGCGTCCGCGGCTGCGCGAGCACATCGAGCTGCTCAGCGGTTTCCGCTTCGGCGTGTCCCTGGGCCTGCACGGTCTGGACACCGGCAACCCGGGGTTCGTGGCGATCGCCCAGCGCCGAATCCGGAGCTGACGCGCCGGTTCGCCGAGCCCGTCAGGTTCCGCTGGAGGGGAACGGGTTCGGCCCGCCTTGCCGCAGCAGCGAGACCCAGCGGTCCGGATCGTGGTGCGCGGGTTCGGTTTCGGCCGCGAATCCCTTCAGCAGGTCGACGTAGCGCTCCGGTTCGGACAGGTGCGGGAAGTGCCCGGCGTCCTGGAAGATCTCCAGGCGGCTCCACGGCATCGCCTCGTGCAGGATCTCGGCGTGCGAGACCGGGATGACCTGGTCGCGCTCGCCCCAGACCAGCAACGTCGGCATGCCCTCGGTGAGGTAGCAGCGATCCAGCATGGAGGCCACCTGGCCGCTCGCGTCGACGACCGAGCGCAGCGTCCGCAGGAAGGACGCCCGCGCGGTGGCGGTGCGCATCGCGGTGTAGCAGTCCAGCACGAACTCGTAGTCCTCGCCCATGCCGAGTTCCCCGGTCCAGCGGGGGACCGGTCCGAGCATGGCGGACAGCTTGCTCAGCGGTGTGCCGGTGATCAGCGGCAACGCCGCTTCGGCTCCCGGCGCGGCGAGCGCGCGCAGGACCGGGTGCACCTCCGGTCCTGCGCCGCCCGGGCAGGTCAGCACGAGCCGTTCGCAGCGCTCGGGGAACTGGTAGGCGAACTGCATCGCCACACCACCGCCCAGCGAGTGCCCGATCACGGTGGCGCTCGAGATCCCCAGCACCGCGAGCAGGTCCCGGATTCCGCAGGCGTAGGCGCCCACCGAGTAGTCGGCCCTGGGCTTGTCCGAGTCGCCGTGCCCCAGCATGTCCGGTGCGATCACGGTGTAGTGCTCGGCCAGCGGTTTGAACACCTTTCGCCAGGTGCGCGAGCTGTCGCCGATCCCGTGGATCAGCAGCAGCGCGGGTCCGTCACCGGCGATCCGGAATGCCCGCCGATACCCGTGAATGGTCCGATACTCGATGTCGAGCTCACCCGCCATGTGCCCATTGAGCCATCTGCGGGTTCCCATCGCGTTGCGTCGAGGTCACCACGCGACAGTCTTCAACCGATCGAGTGGCCTGCCGGCATGGCGAGATCGGATACCTGCTGGTCACCGCTCACCGGGATCGGGATCTCGAAGTGCACCGCCGGGCTGTGCGCCGGGTCGGTCCGTCCATCGTGGATCTCCGTGCCGATGCTGCGCCAGAACGGTTCCGCACCTTCGATCTCCACGTTGGTGTGCAGGTAGATCCGCTCGTATCCGGGCGTGCGCGCCACGAACCGGCAGGCGAGGTCGACCAGTTCCCGGGCCAGGCCGTTCCTGCGGTGTTCGGGGCGGATGTAGACGCGGAAGACCTGCGCCGTGCTGCCCGACGGGTAGCGCTCCGCCAGCCACGGGGCGTGCGGCGGGCTCTTCGGCCCGTCGGCGCGCACGGCCGTGGTGCCGACGACCTCGTCGTTCAGCGCGGCGACGAACAGCGCCTGCCGGGGGTGCGAGAAGTAGGCGCGGTCCATGTCGATCACGTCGCCGTGCCAGCGCGGGCGGTAGCCGTGGCCGAAGACGTTGTAGAAGGTGTCCAGCATGACCGACCGGGCGCCGTTGGCATCCGCGGGCCCGGCTTCCCGGACCGCGTAGCGACCGACCTGCCGTTGTGCGAGCTCCGCCACGATTACCTCCCTCATTGGATCCAGTTGTTGAAAATGGTATTCAATTCGTGGTTCGCTATGTGATCCGACCTGCGGTTTCCGGGGAGGTGGCCTCGACGAGCGCACGGGTGGCCGGGTGCTGCGGCGCCGCCAGCACCTCCGCGGCGCGACCGCGCTCGACGACCCGGCCCTCGTCGACGACCAGCACGCGGTGTGCCGACGCGGCGACGTCGCGCACGTCGTGAGTGATCATCATCAGCGCGCAGCCCGTGTTGTGCTGCAGCTTCGCCAGCACGTCGAGCAGCTCGGCGCGGCGCCGGGCGTCCAGGCCCGAGGTGATCTCGTCGCAGATCAGCAGGTCCGGCTCGGCGAGCGTGGCGCGGGCCAGCGCGGCTCGCTGCAGCTCGCCGCCGGACAGCGCCGCGGGCAGACGCGCCGCTGTGGACTCGGGCACGCCGAGGGCGGCTAATTCCTCGGCGGCCCGCGTACGCGCCTCGGCGCGGGGCGCGCCGCGAAGCCGCTCGGCGGTGCGCGCGACCTGGTGCAGCACCGAGGTGAACTCGCCGAACGAGGCGCGGGCGTCCTGGAACACGTACTGCACGCGCGCCAGCTGCTCCCGGGATCGGCGGCGCAGCACCGGGGACAACGTGCGGCCGCCGAGCGCGAGCTCGCCGGAGCTGAAGCGGTGCAGGCCCGCGAGGCAGCGCGCGAGGGTGGTCTTCCCGCTTCCGTCGAGGAAGTCGGTGCCGAGCAGGTGCCCGCCACCGAACAGGGAAGGCAACGTCCTTGCTGGTGTCGTCCGTGGCGGTCCGAGCAGGGCCACCAGGACCGGCACGGCCACAAGCAGGACGGGGATCGCTCACTTGGTCATCGGCCGATCTCCGAGGTGGGGACAGCGCGCGGGCCGCGAGGTCCGCGCCGAGGTTGACCAGAACCGTGGTGCGGCCGAAGACCACCGACGGACCCTGGATGGCCGGCAGGTCGCGGGCCGAAATCGCTTCCAGCAGCGCGGTTACCAGACCAGGAATGACGAAGATCGCCTCCACCACGATCGATCAGCCAGTCGGCCGTGCGCGCGAGCTGCTGCACCGCGGGCGCCGCGGCGTTGGGCAGCGCGTGCGCGAACCGGATCCGCGTGGCGGAGAGCCCGAGGCGGCGGGCGTGCTCGACGTAGGGCGATCGCTGGCCATCGATCATCCCGCGCGCACCAGGCGGCTCAGCGAGCAGATCGGACGCAGCAGCAGCACGGTGATCGGCAGCACCAGCAGCGCCGGATCGATCGGCAGCGACCCGCCGATCGCGGTGGGCGGGAACCAGCCCAGCTGGACCGCGAACACGGCGACCAGCAGGATCGGCATCGCGAACTCCGGTGCCGCGTACAACGGTTCGGTGATGCGCGCGTAGCTGGCCAACACGTCCGCTGCCCGAACCGGGCGGCCGTCGTGGAAGTTCGCTTGCCGCAGGGTGATCCGCCAGGTCCGCAGGTCGGTCGAGGATTCCCAGCGCTCGGCCGGGCGCGGCTGCGGGGACATGTCGCTGCCGTAGTCCGCGAGCTTGTCGAAGAGCGCTTTGGCGCGGGCGATCTCGATGTAGAGGTCGGTCTCGTGCGGGTCGAGCGTTTCGGCCGATCCGCCGCCGGAGAAGGCGGCGCGCAACCGCCCGCCGGCTTGGGCGGGCCGACCGGGGGCGCGCCTGCGGGCGAGCAGCCTGCCAGCAGCGCGCCACCTGATCACGCGGCCGCTGCGGTCAGGCCCAGGAAGCCGCGTCGATCGAGCTCGTGCATTGCGGGTCTCCTCACTCGGGTGCGGGGATGCGATCAGTCGATGCGCCGGGCGACCAGGTGCAGCCGGTCGCCGGACATGCGTTCGGACAGCTCGGCGTCGGCCCGCCAAGGGGAATCGGTGCGCGGGCCGGGCTCGTCGAAGAGCGCCAGCACCTCGAAGCCGTGCCGGGCGGCGAAGTGGCGCAACTCCTGCGGGAACAGCAGCCGCCACTCCGAGTGCTGCACCAGCTCGTCGGCGCCCGGCCACGACCAGCGCCGCTCCCGGCGCAGCAGCTGTTCCGCGTGGTCGATCCACAAGCGGGTCAGCGACCGGTAGTCCACGCCCTCGTAGCTGAGCGTGCGGTCCCGCACGCCGTCGAGCAGCTCGGTGTTGCCCAGGAAGAACGCCCCGTTGCGCGCTTCGGCGATGAGCAGCCCGCCGGGCCGAAGGTGCTTCCCGCAGCGGGTCAGGAACGCGTCGAGCTCGCTGTTGCGGTGGCAGTACAGCAGCGCGCTGTCCAGACACGTGATCACGTCGAAATCGGACGACAGCGCGAAGTTCCGCATGTCGGCCACGGAGAACCGCGCCCGCGGGCAGTGCCGGGCGGCGTGCGCGACCATTTCCGGCGAGCTGTCGAGCCCGGTGACCCGGTATCCCCGCGCGCTCCAGTAGCGCGCGTCACGTCCGGTGCCGCAACCGATGTCGAGCAGGTCGCCGCCGCCGCCGAAGCGGTGCACCAGGTCCTCGACGAACCGGGCGGCGACGTGCTCGGGATCGGGGAACCAGGATTCGTAGATGGCCGGGTTGTCGGTCAGGAAGTTGGGCACGCCATCTCCTCGTTCGATTCGGTGCGCGGATCGATGACGCCGCGCCGGTGCGCGATGAGCGCGGCCAGCGCCGAGGCCAGGCCGATGGCTACACACAGCACCGAGGGCAGCCACGGCCAGCGCGCCCCGGCCACGTCGGTGGCCATGCCGATCAAGGCGTTCCCGCCCGCCGCGGTCAGACCCGAGGCCAGGTAGAACACGCCGAAGTAGGTGCCGGACAGCTCGGTGCGGCCGAAGGACGGGATGAGCTCGTAGACGAACGGCTGGGCCAGCATCACGCCGACCGACAGAGCGAAGGCGGTCGCCAGCACCGGCATCAGTCGCAGGGCCGCGCTGGCAGCGCTGGCGGCCGGTTGCTCCGGCATCAGGGTCGCGGCGATCGCGGTGATCGCGAAACCGCCGCCCATCACCGCGAGTCCGGTGGTGATCGATCGACCGCGGCTCCAGCGCCCGCTGAACCATCGGGTGAGCCGCACTTGCAGCAGCAGGCTCGCGGCCGTGGACACCAGGAAGATCACCGAGACCGATGCGGAAGTGCCGGTGAAGCGTTGCGCCTGCATCGGCAGCACCAGGTACAGCTGGTTCTGCAGCGCGAACAGCCCGGTCATCGCCCCGGTGAAGGCCAGGAACCGGCGGTCGGTGAGCACCCCGCGCCAATCGGCGAGCACCGAGGTCTCCGATCGCACTACCGCTCGGGCCGGTAGCACCAGGACCTGCGCGATGGTCAGCAGCGCGAAGATCACCGCGGCCACGACCGCCGAAGCGCGGAAGTCGACCAGCAGCAGTGCGCTGCCCAGCAGCGGGCCGAGCAGCATCCCGACGTTGGCGAAGACGTTGAACAGCGAGAACATCTCGGCCCGCCGATCGTCGGCCTCCTGCGCGAGGTAGGAGCGCACCGCCGGGTTGAACAGCGCCCCGGCCAGTCCGGTCAGCACCGAGGCCGTCAGCAGCACCGGCAGCGCGGTGCCGAAGGCGAACATGCCGAACCCGATCGAGCGCAGCGCGCAGCCCGCGATGATCACGCCGCGCGCGCCGAGCCGGTCCGATGCAGACCCGCCGAGCAGGAACAGGCCCTGCTGGCTGAGGTTGCGCACGCCCAGGATCACCCCGACGACGGCCGCCGACAGCCCGATATCCCGCCCCAGATAACCGGCGAGGTAGGGGATGAGCAGGTAGAAGCCGGTGTTGACGCCGAGCTGGTTGACCAGCAGTACCTGCACGGCGAGCGGATGGCCGCGCAGGAGCCGCCAGGTGCTCACGAGGGATGCACCCCTAAACCGACGTCGCCCGCGATGCGCAGCAGACCGTTCTCGCCGCCCAGGCCGGTCCACGGGTCGCGGGAGAGCAGCAGGTGGCCGTCGAGATCGACCCAGCGAGCCAGGCCGCTCAGGTGCACCGCGGGAGCGATGCCCAGCGAGCTGGCGACCTGGCAGCCCAGCATCACCTCGACGCCGAAACCGCGTGCGGTGTCGATGATCTCGCGCGCGGCACGAATTCCACCGCACTCGGGCAGCTTGACGTTGACCCCGTGCACTCGCGAACCGAGCCGACGCACGTCTTCGGCGCTGCGGGCGTCCTCGTCGGCGATCACCGGTACCGGAGACGACTCGGCGACCTCGGCGAGGAGGTCCGGGTGTCCCGGCGCGATCGGCTGTTCCACCGCGTCGACTTCGAATTCCGCTGCGGCGGAGAGCATCCGCTTCGCCTCGGCGACCTCCCACGCGCCGTTGGGGTCCAGCAGCAGCCGGGCGTCCGGAGCGACCTCGCGGATCGCGGCCAGGCGGGCGATCTCGTCGGCGCCGCCGGCGAGCTTGATCTTGAGCACCTGGAACCCTCGCCGGGTCAGGTCACCGGCCGCCGCCACGGCCCGGGCGGTCGGGACGATCCCTATCGTGCGCGCCGTCGGTACCGGCTGCCGCAGAGCGGCCCCGACGAGCTCGTGGACCGGCACGCCGCGCATCCGCGCGACCAGATCGTGCAGGGCGGCGTCCAGCCCCGCGCGAACGCCCGCAGAGACCGCGGGCAGCTCGCCGACCAGCGCCTCGTCCGGTGTCCTCCCGGCGAGCTGCCGCTGCGCCGCTTCGAGCTCCTCCTCGATGCGGGACACGTCGAGTCCGTAGTAGACGCTGGTGACCACTTCGCCGTGGCCCGCGACGCCCTCGTGCTCGGCGGTGATCGTCACGGCCTCGCGCTCGGTCATCACCGAACGCGAGATCCGGAACGGCTCGCGCAGCGCGAGACCGGTTGCCGCCCAGGTGAACCTCACGCGGGAACCTCCACGTTCAGCAGCGGATCGACGACCACCCGGCAGCGCGTCCACCCGGTCGCCTCGACATCGGGGTGGGCGACCTCGATCGGCCGGGTCGCGATCGGGTCGTCCAGCAGTCCGCGCGCTCGGCAGAAGTCGTCGTCGAAGACGGTCCCCAGGTAGCGGTGCGGCCCGTCGGGGAAGATGGTCACCACGTTCGCGCCGGGCTCGACCCGCGACGCCCACGCCGCCACCACGGCGACCGCACCGGTGCTCCAGCCGCCGGTGACGAACGAGTCCCGCGCCAGCGTCCGGCAGGCGGACACCGCCTCCCCGGGGCCGACCCAGTGCACCTCGTCGAACTGCGCGTAGTCGACGTTGCGCGGGTGAATGCTGCTGCCCAGCCCGCGCATCACGCGCGGGCGCGCCGGCTGGCCGAAGATGGTCGAGCCCACGGTGTCCACCCCGATGAGCCGCGCGTGCGGCCAGCGCCGCCGGACCGCGCGGATCACTCCGGCGCTGTGCCCGCCGGAACCGACGCTGCACACCAGCACGTCCACCCGGTTCAGCCCGCGCACGATCTCGGCGCCCATCTCGGCGTATCCGGCGGGGTTGTCCGGGTTGTTGTACTGGTCCGGCCAGTAGGCGCCGGGCAGCGCTCGGCGGATCTCCCGAACTCGGTCCAGCCTCGCCTGCTGCCAGCCGCCTTCGGGATGGGGCTGGTCGACGACCTCCAGCCGGGCTCCGTGCGCGCGCAGCAGCGCCCGCATGCCGGGTTCCAGATCGCTGTCGACCACCAGCACGATCGGGTGGCCTAGCGCGTTGCCCGCGAAAGCCAGTCCCACGCCGAGGGTGCCGCTGGTCGACTCCACCACCGGCGCACCCGACGCGAGCTCGCCGCGACGCCGCGCGCCGCGCAGCATGGACAGGGCCGCACGTGCCTTCATCCCACCGGCGCTGAGGCATTCCAGCTTCGCCCAGAATCCCGGATGCGGTTGCGGCAGCGGTGCCGACACCCGCGCCAGCGGGGTATCGCGCACCAGGTCGAGCAGATCGGGATTCAATCCAGGACCTCCCCCGGGTAGCGGTAGAGCAGGCTGGCGCCGCCGTCGAGCCAGAAGAACGGGTAGGGCTCGGCGGAGACGGCTGTGACACCGGCGCCGAGGAAGCGCGGCAGGATCCCGCTACCGGTCTGCGCGAACAGCACCAGCGGCTTGCCGGTGGCGCGCGCGTGCTCCAGCAGCGGCTGGAACGTGCCGTTGCCCAGCACCATTCCGGACGCCAGCACGGCGTCGCAGTCGTCCAGCACGGCCGCGGCATCGGTGCGCACCGGTTCGCCCCACTCGGTCGCACCGCCCTTGTGATCGCACGCGATGTATTCGGTGCCGCGTTCCCGCAGCTGGTGCAGCAGCGAGTTGACCACCCCGATCACCAGCACCCGGCGCACCTCGGGAAGCAGATCGACCACGAGCTTCGCGCGGTCCAGCGACTTCTGCAGCGAGCTGCCGCGGCCGGTGGTGACCTCCTCGGCGTGGCGGTGGTGCGGGCGGACGGACTGCAGGTAGCCGTCCAGCGCGGCCACCCGGACCGCGGGCAGCGGATGCCGCAGGAGCTCGCGCACCGGTTCGCCGACGCAGTCCAGCACCACGTCCTCGCCGAGTTCTCCCGGCTCCACCGCGCAGGAGCCAACGGCCTCGTCGACCCGCAGGCTCAGCACGTGGTTGCGGTAGGAGCTTCGTCGTGACGCGTGCCGAACTCCCTGCTGGGTAAGAAATCCCACGCTGACCGAGGCGTCCGCGAGCTGCTCGCCGTGGTGTCCGTCGTGGACCTGTTCGATCAGCTCGTCCATCGATCGCGGCGCGGTCATGCGGCGTCCTCGGCGTAGCGCACGTCCAGCGACCCGATCAGCGCCTCGGCGCGGGCGCGCGCCGCGCCCGGCCGCTCGCTGGTGACCATCACGTGCCCGAGGTAGTTGTTGTTGCTGGTGGCCGCGCCGGCGTGATGCCCGCTGGGCTTGACCCGGAAATCGGCCACCGCCGGGTCTCGCAGCGCCTCGGTGCCGCGGATCTCCTCGATCGGTCCGGACCTCGGTGGCAGCAGGAAGGAGATGGCCGCGCTCGCGGCTCCGGTGTCCACCCTGGACAGGTCCGGTTTCTCGCCAAGTGCGACCTGCGCGTAGGCGGCGGGCAGGTCGATACCGGTGACCCGCCGGACGAGCTCGGTGATCTGGTTGCCCGCCGGTCGCGGGTTGACCTCAACGAGCTTCGGCCCGTCCTCGGTGAGCTTGAGCTCGGTGTGGCACACGGTGTTGTCCAGCCCGAGGGCCTCGATGGCGGCCACCGCGGTCTCGGTGACCCGGTGCTCGGTGGCTGCGTCGAGCGCGGCCGGGAACATGTGCCCGGTCTCGACGAACCACGGTGCGCCGGCGACGCTCTTGTCGGTGACGCCGACGACCGCGGTCCGCCCGCCGAAGGTGACCGTTTCCACGCTCACCTCGGCCCCGGTCAGCCGTTCCTCCAACAGCACCACGGGACTGCGCTGCTGGCCTCGGGCGTTGACCGGGAAACTCCGGATGTCCTCGAAGGCCTCGCGGAGCTGACCGGCATCGGCCACCTCGCGCACGAACATCCCCGCGCACAGATCCGCCGGCTTGACCACCAGCGGATAGCCCAGCGCCGCCGCGCCCTCTTCCAACCCGCGCAGCGATTCGGCGAGCGCGAAAGCGGGCCCCGGCACATCGGCTTCGCGCAGCGCGAGCCGGGTGCGGTCCTTGGCGCAGGCCCGCTCGACGGCTTCGGGTGGCGGTCCGGGCAGGCCGAGTCGTTCGGCCAGTCGGGCGGCGGTGCCGAGGTAGTAGTCGCACGAGGTCGCGACGCCGTCGAAGTTCAGGATCGGCTGCAGCCGCTCCAGGTGCGGCAGCAGCTCGTCGGGGTCGTTGGTCTCGACGGTCAGCACGTTGCCCGCGCCCAGCAGCGGATGCGGTCCAGGGCCGGGTGTCGAGCGCAGGTAGTGCTGCAGGTCCCGGGTGGCGAAGCTGAACCGGTGGCCGCCCTCGCGGATGCCTCTGGGCAGCAGCGTGCTCATCGCGCCTACCCAGCTCTCCACCAACAAGAGGTGACCCACGACGACTCCTATCCGATGTTTACGGGGCAACGATCGGTGATGATAATCGTTTTCAAGAAGTGGCTCAACCTTCCATCCGGTGAAAGTGATGTGACCGATCGTGATCACCCGAACGCTGTGTCCGCTGCTCGCCCCGGTTCTGGTGGTCCCGTTGTTGAGCGCCGCTCCGGTGCGCGCGGATCCGCTGGTGTTCGGCCCCTGCCCGTTCGAGGGGGCGGAGTGCTCCGAGGTGCGGGCGCCGGTCGATACGGCCGATCCGGACGGCCGGTGGATCTCGATCGCGGTTTCGCGCGTGCGGGCATCGGGTGATCCGGACGAGTACCGGGGCGCGCTGCTGGTCAATCCGGGCGGTCCGGGCGGTTCCGGGTTGGAGTACGCGGTGGAGAAGGGCGCCAAACTGCCCGAGCGGGTGCGGCGCTCCTACGACATCATCGGCTTCGACCCGCGCGGCGTCGGCCGCAGCGCTCCGCTGGACCGCGCTGAGCTCGGCGGTCTCTTCGAACATCCCGCTCCGGAACCGGTTCCGGCCGATGATACGTCCGAACAGGACCGGCTGAGCCGATCGCGCGCGATGGCGGGGGATTGCCTGCGGGAAAGCCCGGACGCGGCGCTGATGAGCACGACGAACACCGCGCGCGATGTCGACCGCGTCCGGGAGCGCTGGGGGAGAGCGAACTCAACTTCCTCGGCGTTTCCTACGGCAGCTACCTCGGTGCCGCCTACGCCGCCGAGCATCCCGACCACGTCGGTCGGATGGTCCTGGACAGCGTGGTGAGTCCGGATGACTGGCACGACTTCGACGTCCACCAGGCCGTCGCCATGCTCGATCAGCGCGAAACCCTCTTCGAGTGGATCGCTGACCGTCCGGAGTTCGCCCTTGGCGACACGCGCGAGCAGGTCCGCGCGGCATACGCCCGCGCCCGCGCGGACCTCGCCGAGCATCCGGCGCGCGGCACCTTCGGAGCGGCCGAGTTCGACAACCTCGTCTACCGGACGCTGTCGCGCACCCAGCGCTGGCGACCGTTCGCGCGGGCGCTGGGCTCCTACGTCCGGACCGGCGATGCCGCGGGGCTCGAACCGCAGCTGCCCGAAACCGACGCCGAGTCCCGCAACTACGAAGCCGCCTTGCGCGCGGTGAAGTGCGCGGACAGTCGTCGGCCCGGCCCCGCCGAGGTCGTCGAGGACGTCCGGGCGCTGCGCCGCGCCGATCCGCTCCCGATCCTGACCGGGCTGGAAGCCGACGTGTGCGCCTACTGGGCGGCTCCGGAAGAACCGGCCCGCTTCGGTGATCCCGCCATGCCGCCGATCCTGCTCACGCAGGCAGAGCACGACCCGACCACGCCGCGGGCCGGGGCCTTGCGCATGCAGGCCGAACTGCCGGGTTCCCGCATGATCACCGCGGACCGCAGCTACTCGCACGGCGTGTTCGCCAGCCAGCGGATCCGTTGCGTGGACGACGCGGTCGCCGCCTACCTGGTCGACGGCGAGCTCCCGCGCCGGGACCGGCACTGCCGGGGGCCGGGTCTGCCGGAGTGATCACGGGGTGCGCGCGGGGCATCCGCGAGGGCGGCGATTGACACCGCTGCGGGGTCCGGCCAGGCTTGGGTGCACATCGGACAACGGGGGCAAAGATGGCGGATCGGGCAGAGGTTCTGGAGATGGCGGTGCAGGAGCGCACCGATCTGCTGACCTTCCTCGAGACGCTGACGCCCGAGCAGTGGGAATCGCCCAGCTTGTGCGCGGGCTGGAGCGTGCGCCGCGTGGTCGCTCATGTGATCAGCTACGACGAGCTGAGCTGGTTCGGCGTGTTCAAGCGAGCCGTGCGCGGCGGTTTCCGGCCGGACCGAATCAACGAGCTCGGGGTCGCCGACTACGCGGAACTCGGCGCGGAACGACTCCTCGCCGTGCTGCGCGCGAATCTGCGCCCCACGGGGCCGATCACGGCGCTCGGTGGCCAGATCCCGCTGGTCGACGGCACGATCCACCACCAAGACATCCGGCGCCCGCTGGGCATGCCCAGGCAGATCCCGGCGGAGCGGCTGCGCGTGGTGCTCGATCTGGCGCTCAAAGCCCCGCCGACCGGTGCGAAGAAGCGGGCCGAGGGCCTGACCGCGCGTGCCACCGATCTCGACTGGACGCACGGCGAAGGACCCGAGGTCACCGGCCCGGGCGAAGCGTTGCTGCTAGCCCTGGCCGGACGGAAGGAGGCGCTCGGTGATCTCGACGGACGAGGGATGCCGATGCTCACCGAGCGCCTCTAGACGTTAACGGGTCCATGGAGAACGCGGCGGATCCGCATGCGGTGTGGGACTCAGCCCGCGCTGCGGCGGGTTCTCGGACGCCGGGCGAGGACGACGGCGGCGCCGCGCAGGTCGCTTGCTCGAGTCGCGGGTCCCGCCCGGCGTCCGAGGTTCCGCTGCGCGCACCGCCACGCGAACTCCTAGCCGCAGCGTCTCCTGAATCACCGCAGCGGCGGGATCGCCGGTACCTCCGAGGCGATTTCGATGTCCTGTTCGGTCAGCCGGTACTGCTCCGGGTAGTGCTCCCGGCTGCTGCGCCTGGCGGGCTCGGTGGTGCGCCACATGTACAGGCAGCGCGGGCACTGCAGCACCTCCCAGGCACCCGGCACCGGGGAAGTGGTGACGCTGCGGATGTTCGGGTCCGCGCAGCGCGGGCAGACGGTTTCCTGTGCGCTCATGCGAAAACTCCTCGCTACGACGTGATTCAGCGGTTGGCCAGCATCGAGCGAAGCCGCTCGGTCCACTCGGCGGTCTCGGGCAGGTCCTTGGTCGGGGTGCCGAAGTTGCCGCGCACATCGGGCTCTACCGGCGTGGTCGCGTCGATGACCATCTTGCTGATCACGCCTGCGGGCTCCGATGCCGGAGCGAGGCCCACCACCGACAGGTTCGGGATGACGACCACGTCGTCGGACGGGTTGACCTTCGACGACTGCGCCCACATCACCTGCGGCAGGTCGAACGGGTCCACGTCCTCGTCGACCACGATGACCTGGCTGACGTAGCCCAGGCCGTGCGGCGTGGTCATGGCGCGCATGCCGACGGCCTTGGCGAAACCGCCGTAGCGCTTGGCCGTGGAGATGATCACCAGCAGCCCGTGGGTGTACATCGCGTTGACGGCCTTGACCTCGGGGAACTCCGCGCGCAGCTGCTTGAGCAGCGGCACGCAGGTGTTCGGCCCGACCAGGTAGTCGCACTCGGTCCAGGGCATGCCCAGGTACAGCGACTCGAAGATCGGGTTGGTGCGGTAGGAGATCTTCTCGACGCGCACCACGGGCATCCGGCGCCCGCCCGAGTAGTGCCCGGTGAACTCGCCGAACGGGCCCTCCAGCTCGCGCTTGCGCGATTCGATGTGGCCCTCGATGACGACCTCCGCGCCCCACGGCACGTCCAGGCCGGTCAGCGGGGCGGTCGCGATCGGCATCGGGGACTGGCGCAGGGCGCCCGCCATCTCGTACTCGGACTGGTCGTAGCCCATCGGCATCCCCGCGACGATCGGCACGACCGGATCGTTGCCGAGGGTGATCGCGATCGGCAGGTCCTCGTCGAGCTCCTCGGCCTTGCGCAGGTGCTGGGCGATGTCGTGCATCGGCACCGGCTGCAGCGCCAGCCGGTCCGCGCCCATCACCTCGATGCGGTAGATGCCCAGGTTCTGCTTGTCGAAGTTGCCGGCATCATCCGGGTCGCGGGAGACCACGGCCGCCTTGTCCAGGTAGAAACCGCCGTCGCCGTCGTTGAGCCGGAACAGCGGCAGCACGTCGAACAGGTCGATGCCGGCGCCCTCGACGCTGTTCTCCTTCCAGGGCGCGTCCTCGCGACGCTCCGGGGCGACCGGGAACTCGTCCCAGCGGCGGGCGAACTCCTCGACCTGCTCGCGCGTGGAGGTCTCCTTCGGCAAGCCCAGCGCCATCGCGTGGTTGCGCCAGGAACCGTGCACGTTCATCGCGATGCGCGCGTCGGTGAAGCCGGTGACGTTGTCGAACCACAGCGCGGGTGCGCCCTCGCCGATGCGGCCCGCGGCGTTGGCCGCGGCGGCCAGGTCCGGCTCGGGCGCGACCTCCTCGCTGATCCGCAGCAGCTGCCCCTGCTCGTCCAGGGCGTCCAGGAACGACCTCAGGTCGTCGTAGGCCATGTGAAACTCTCCTCGTCGCTTCTTCAGGAAGCCCTGCCCTGCAGCCGCGCTTCGCGCATGCCCTCCCACCGGCGAGCGGCCGGTGCCGGGAGGTCGAGCTGGTCCAGGACTCGGGCGGTGATGTGCTCGACGAAGTCGTCGATGGTCAGCGGGTGGTTGTAGAAGGCGGGCATCGGCGGCACGATGCGCGCCCCCATCCGCGAGAGCGCGAGCATGTTCTCCAGGTGGATCTCGCTCAGCGGCGTTTCGCGCGGAACCAGCACCAGCGGTCTGCGCTCCTTGATGGTCACGTCCGCCGCGCGGGCCACCAGGCCGTCGGCGTAGCCCGTGCGGATTCCGGCGAGGGTCTTCATCGAGCAGGGCACGATCACCATGCCGTCGGTGCGAAACGACCCGGAGGAGATGCTGGCGCCCTGGTCCTCGGGGTTGTAGACCACGTCGGACAGCTCGCCGATCTGCTTGACCGAGCGTCCCGTCTCCAGTTCGAGCGTGGCTCGTGCCCAGCGGCTGAGCACCAGGTGGGTCTCCACCTCGGGTAGCTCGCGCAGCTGCTCCAGTAGCCGTACCGCGATCGGCGCACCGGTGGCGCCGGTCATCCCCACGATCAGTCGCACGCTTGTCCTTTTCGGTCATTTCGTTCCGACACATCCACGCTAGGACGCCGCAGCGCAGGTGAGCGGGTACGATTGCGACAATCTATGGGGAAAATCGGTCAACACATCACCGAGGTCGCCTATCGGCCGTGGTTGAGCGTGCCGATCGGCATGGACGTCGTGGGTTTCGCCGAGCTGTGCGAGCGCGGCCGCCGCCGGGAGATCGACCTGTCGGAGCCGCAGCGCCCCGACTTCCACCACCTGATCCACGTCGAGGCGGGCGGCGATCCGCTGCGGCACACCGTGGACTTCACGACGCACCTGATCCCGCCGGACGGCTGGCTGTGGGTGCGGCCCGGCCGGGTGCACCAGTTCGCCGCCGAGGAGGTCCTGGAACGAACCCGCGGCACGATCGTGATCTGGCGGCCGGGTTTCGTCACCGCCGACATGCCCGACGAGGAGCCGCTGTCACCAACGGGTTCCGATCGCGAGCTGGTGCGGATGGCGCTGGATCACCTGCTCGCCGAGTACGGGCACCTGGGCACGTTGAGCCTGCAGGCGCACAACACGACGCTGCGGATGCTGCTGTCGGTGCTGCTGGTGCGACTGGCCAACGCCGGTCCGCCGCCCGCGACCGAGATTCCTCCGGACGGCCCGTTCGACCGGTTCCGGACCGCCGTGGAGCACGATTTCGCGAGCACCCACCGGGTCGCGGACTACGCGGCCGCGCTCGGCTACAGCACGCGGACCCTCACCCGCGCGACCTTGGCCGCCACCGGAACGACGGCCAAGGCCTACCTCGACGCCCGCATCGTCCTGGAGGCCAAGCGCCTGCTGGTGCACACCGACGCCTCCGCCGCGGACGTGGCCCGCCACCTCGGCTTTCCCGGCCCGGGAGATTTCACCAAGTTCTTCCGCAAGCACGACGGCAGAACCCCGCTGACCTTCCGAGCGGAGGCCCGCGGCCAGTAGCGCCGTCGAATCCGGACACCCGAACCCGATTCGCCGTGCGAAATCGGGTTCCGCGCGGGCGTCCGGTCCACCAGGCTCGGTTCCTCGGGAGGTTGAGCATGCGAGTGAACGCCGCAGTCGTGGCCGAAACGGGCGGACCGTTCCGGCTGGAGGAGCTCGAGGTCGACGAACCGGGGCCGGGCGAGGCCCTGGTGAAGGTCGTCGCCACCGGGCTGTGCCACACCGATGTGATCACGCGGGACGGCGATCTGCCGATGCCGTTGCCGGGGGTGCTCGGCCACGAGGGCGCGGGTGAGGTCGTGGCGGTCGGCGACGGCGTCTCCTCGGTCTCGCCCGGTGATCGGGTGGTGCTGGGCTGGCCGTCCTGCGGCGGCTGCCGCAACTGCCGCGACGGCGAACCGCGGTACTGCGTCCGCATCGGCGAGGCCGTGGCAGGTGGTGCCCGGCTGCTCGGCCAGCGCGCCGGGCAACCCGCGCTGCGCCGGCCGGACGGATCGCGGGTGCACAGCCACTTCTTCGGTCAGTCCTCGTTGGCCACCCATTCGCTGACCTGGGCGGACTGGCTGGTTCGGGTGCCCGGGTCGGCGCCGCTGGAACTGCTCGGGCCGCTGGCCTGCGGGATCTCCACCGGTGCGGGCGCCGTGTTCAACACCGTGCGGCCCGGCATCGGGGATCGGCTCGTGGTCTTCGGCGCCGGTGCGGTCGGCTTGGCGGCGGTGATGGCGGCTCGGCTGTCCGCGGCCACCACGATCATCGCCGTCGACCGGTATCCCGGCAGGCTGGAGCTGGCCGGGGAGCTGGGCGCCACGCACACCATCAACGCGCAAGAGCGGGACGTGCTCGCCGAGGTGCACCGGATCTGCGGCGGCCCGGCGGACTACTCGCTGGAATGCACCGGAGTCATCGACGTGGTTCGCCGGGCCGCCGACAGCGTGGGGCTGCGCGGCACGTGCGTGCTCATCGGGGGTGCGCCCGCCGGTGCCGAGGTCACGCTCGACCACCTGTCGACCCTGTGGGGCAAGCGGATCGTGGGAACCCTCGGGGGCAGCGGTCGCAGCGAGGTCTTGATCGGTGGCCTGATCGACCTGCACGCCCAGGGCAGGTTCCCGTTCGACCGCCTGACCGCTCACTACGCGCTCGCCGACCTCGATCAGGCGATCGCCGACAGCCGCGACGGCGCCACGATCAAACCGATCCTGCACATGCCCCACTGACCCCGCACCGAGGCCCAGACCAGGAGCACCCACCAACCCGCCCCACCAGACCCGCACCGAGCGGTCCCCGCAAAACCCTCGAAAACGGGCCCCCGAATTCCAGGGAATTCAGGGGCCCGATTTCCAGGAGTTCGGGGTGGTCAGCCTCGGGTGGCGAGGGAGCGGAGGAAGAAGGCGAGGTTGGCGGGGCGTTCCGCGAGGCGGCGCATGAAGTAGCCGTACCACTCGTCGCCGTAGGCGACGTAGACGCGGAGCTTGCCGCCTTCCTCGGCGATCCGCCGCTGCTCGTCGGGGCGGATGCCGAAGAGCATCTGGTACTCGAAGTCGTCGGCACCGCGGCCCGCGCGTGCCGCCAGCTCACCCGCGATGGCGACCAGCCTCGGGTCGTGGCTGGCGACCATCGGGTAGCCCTCGCCCTGCATGAGGATCTTCAGGCAGCGGACGTAGGAGCGGTCCACTTCGGACTTGTCCTGGTAGGCCACCGACGCGGGTTCGGCGTAGGCGCCCTTGCACAGCCGCACCCGCGAACCCTCGCCCGCCAGGTCGCGGCAGTCCTGCTCGGTGCGCCGGAGGTAGGCCTGCAGCACCGCGCCCACCCAGGGGAAGTCCACCCGCAGATCCCGCAGGATGCTCAGCGTGGAGTCCACGGTGGTGTGGTCTTCCATGTCCAGCGTGACCGTGGTCCCGGCGGCCTGCGCCGCCTCGCAGATCAGCCGGGCGTTGTCCAGCGCGATCTTCTCGCCGTCGGCGGGCAGGAACTGCCCGACCGCCGAGAGCTTGACCGACACCTCGGCGTGCTGCGCCAGGCCTTCGGATGCCAGCAGCCGCAGCATCTCCTGGTAACCGGCGACGGTCTCGGCGGCCTGACCGGAATCGAGCGTGTCCTCGCCGAGCCGGTCCAGGGTGACGTGCAGTCCCTGCTCGCGCAGTCGCCGCGTCGCCGCGGCCGCTTCCTGCGGCGTGGCTGCCGCCACGAACCGCTGAACCACCGGGCGCGTCAGCGGATTCGCCTCCACCAGCCGACGCACGCTCTCCGACCGCCCAGCGGTCAGCAACGCAGTACGCAACACCGAAACCTCCTACGAGACAACGAAGACCGACGCGAAGCGGGACGCCCACCACGGGCGCCCCGCCCGGAAATCACCCCATGTGGGGGTATTCGTGACTGGTCGGCGCGTCCCAGGTCTCCTTGATGGCCCGCGGGCTCGTCCAGCGCTGGATGTTCATCAGCGAACCGGCCTTGTCGTTGGTGCCCGACGCCCGGCTGCCGCCGAAGGGCTGACGGGACACGATCGAACCGGTCGGCTTGTCGTTGACGTAGAAGTTGCCAGCCGCACCGCGCAACTTGCGGTGCGCCTCCTCGATGGCGCTGCGGTCGGTGGCGAAGACCGCACCGGTCAGCGCGTACGGGCTGGAGGAGTCCACCACGTCCAGGAGCGAGGAGTACTCGGCGTCCTCGTAGACGTGCACCGCGATGATCGGGCCGAAGTACTCGGTGGTGAACACCTCGTCGTTCGGGTCGCTGCCGACCAGCACCGTGGGCTCGACGAAGTAGCCCACCGAGTCGTCGTAGCCGCCACCGGCGAGCACCTCGATCGAGGAGGTCTCCTTGGCGCGGTCCAGCGCGCGCTTGTGCTTGGCGAAGGCGCGGGAGTCGATGACCGCACCGCCGAAGTTGGAGAAGTCGGTGACGTCGCCGAACTTGATGCTGCCCGCGAGGTCGGCCAGCTCCTCGCGCAGGCCGCCCTCCCAGATGGAGCGCGGGACGTAGGCGCGGGAGGCCGCCGAGCACTTCTGGCCCTGGAACTCGAAGGCGCCCCGGGCGAAGGCGGTGGCCAGCGGCGCCGGGTCGGCCGACGGGTGGACCACGATGAAGTCCTTGCCGCCGGTCTCGCCCACGATGCGCGGGTAGCAGCCGTAGGCGTCGAGGTTGTCCCCGATGGTGCGCCAGAGCTTCTTGAACGTCGCGGTGGAACCGGTGAAGTGCAGCCCGGCGAAGCCCGGGTCGGTCAGCGCGACATCGCTGACCGCTTCACCGTCGCCGGTGACCATGTTGATCACGCCGGGCGGCAGGCCTGCGGCCTCGAGCATGCGCATGGTGAAGTGCGCGGCGAACTGCTGCGACGGCGTCGGCTTCCACACGACCGTGTTGCCCATCAGAGCCGGGGCGGTCGGCAGGTTGCCCGCGATGGCGGTGAAGTTGAACGGCGTGATCGCGGTGACGAACCCGTCCAGCGGCCGGTAGTCCATCCGGTTCCACTCGCCGGGCACCGAGCGCGGCTGCTCGGCCATGATCTGGCGCGCGTAGTGCACGTTGAACCGCAGGAAGTCGATGAACTCGCAGGCCGCGTCGATCTCGGCCTGCTGCACCGACTTCGACTGACCCAGGATGGTGGCTGCGTTGATGGTGTCGCGCCACGGACCGGCCAGCAGGTCGGCGGCGCGCAGCAGCACCGCGGCCCGCTCGTCGAACGGGGTGGCCGCCCAGCTCTCGGCGGCGTCCTTGGCCGCCTGGACCGCCTCGGCGACGTCGTCGGCGGTGGCTTGCGCGCAGGTGCCCAGCACGTGCTGGTGGTCGTGCGGCTGGACGACGTCGAAGCGCTCGCCGCCGGCCATCCGCTGGACGCCACCGATGGTCTGCGTCAGGTCGAAGCGCTCGGATTCGAGCTCGGCCATCCGCTTCTGCAACGACTCGCGCTCGGGCGATCCGGGCGCATAGCCCTTGACCGGCTCGTTGTAGGGCACCGGTACCGAGGTGATCGCGTCCATGACCCGCCTCCTTGAGTCGTTGAAGTGTTCGTTGCTTGGGAGATTAAGGACTTGCTGGGCGCTCGAGCCTGTCGGATCGGCTATATTTGGGGTGGTGGAGTTGTGGGATTGGACAAAATGGCTGGCGAGGTTGACTCGGTCGACGTGACCGAGGTCGGAGTGCCGCTGCGGCAGCTGCTGACCACCATCGGCGACCCCCTGGTGGACGTGCTCGCCGCGCCCGCCGGTCTGGATGTCGAAGTGCGTGATGTGGTCATTGTCGACCCGGAAGAGGAGTCCGGCAGCTCTCGAAGCGGCGACTTCGTACTGGTCATCGGCGCGCGCGGCCGGGCCGCGATGCGGCTGGTGCGCGACGCCGCGCGCGGCGGTGCGACCGCCGTGGCGGTCAAGATCGGTTCCGAGGCCGACGCCGGGGCGCTGCGCGACACCGCCATCGACACCGGTATCGCGCTGCTGGGCGTGCGGCCCGAGGTTCGCTGGGAGCGACTCGAGTCCTACGCGCACACCGCGATCGACAACGCGCGGCTGACCACCGATGCCGATCTGGGCGAGGCGCTCGGCGACCTGTTCTCGTTGGCCCAGACCGTGGCGGCGATGACCGACGGGATCGTCAGCATCGAGGACACCGCCAGCCGCGTGCTGGCCTATTCGCGCTCCGATGACGAGGTCGACGAGCTGCGCAGGCTGTCCATCCTGGGGCGGCAGGGGCCGGAGGCCTACCTGGCGATGCTGCGCGAGTGGGGTGTCTACCACCGGCTACGCGCCGGTGAGGACGTGGTGCGCCTGGAGGAGCGGCCCGACCTGGGGATTCGGCGGCGGATGGCGGTCGGCATCCACGCGGGCAGTCAGCCGCTGGGCTCGATCTGGGTGCAGGAGGGCGCGCGCCCGCTCTCCGAGAGGTCCGAGCGCGCCCTGCTCGGGGCGGCGCGGCTGGCCGCGGTGCAGCTGATCCGGCAGCGCTCGGAGGTAGGCGGCGAACCGCGCCTGCGGGAGAACCTGCTGGCCGGACTGCTCGATGGGCGGGTCGACGCCCGCTCGGTGGCCGACAACATCGGTGCCGACGCGGAGCGTCCCGCGGTGGTCGCGGTGTTCACCCTGCGCCCGGCGGGCGGCGCGGACCGCTCCGAGCTGGAGCTGCAGCGCTCGGAGATGACCGGCCTGATCTCGGTGCACGCTTCGGCGTACCGGCGCAGCGCCCTGGTCACCACCATCGGATCGCGGGTGTACGTGCTGCTGCCGGAACTGCCCGAGCGCTCGGCGGGTTCGGCGGCGTTGCAGCTGACCAAGGAGATCGTCACCGCAGCCGGGCAACACCTGCGCGCTCGGGTGCAGGTGGGTGTGGGGTCTGCGGTGTCCACTCTGGACGACGTCGTGGAGTCGCGGGCCGAGGCCGACCGGGTGCTGGAGGCGCTGCTGCACGATGGTGGCACCGAGGTCGCCACCATCTCCGACGTCCGGGCGCAGGTGGTGGTCAGCGAGATCCTCACCATGCTGCAGGGCAACGACCGCTACCGGGACTCGCGGCTCGAGGTCCTGCACGAGCACGACGCCGAGCACGGCGCAGAGCTGGCCCGGAGTCTGCTGACCTACCTGGAGCACTTCGGCGAGGTCCGCAGCGCCAGCGCCGCCCTGCACGTGCACCCGAACACCCTGCGCTATCGCGTCCGTCGAGCGGGCGACCTCACCGGCATCGACCTCACCAGCCCGACCGAACGCCTCAACACGCACCTCCAGCTGCTGCTGGCGAAGCGGGCACGCCGCTGAGCCGCTCGCTCAGCGCGACCGCGCCCACTGCGCGCCCATCCACGAGATGGCGGCCAGCATCGCGACGAAGGCGAACGCGAAGCCGACCCACCAACCTCGAGTCGCGAAAAGTACTGACAACGGCGTGAAAATAGCGACCAGCGCGATCGAGGCCCCCGCCTCGTTGCGACTTCCCGTCGACACGGTCCCTCCAGTCCGCAACAGTTTTGCCTAAAACTGTACGGCTGCGGAGCCCGAAATGTCCGCACAGTTTTAGGCAAAACTGTCACGGGCGCCGCCCCGAAGTCATCCGCAGCTCCCGGTTCTCGGGTTCGCTCAGCGCGGTGATGCCCTGTCTGGACGATCGCGTGATGAGGGGAAGTGGGCTCGACGCCGGGCGTCTCGTCGGGTGCGGCTGGTTTCCTCGGAGGTCGAGGCGTTCAGAGCTTGCGGAGGCGGACTCGGTTGATGGAGTGGTCGATGTCCTTGCGCAGCACCAGGGTTGCCCGGGGACGGGTCGGCAGGATGTTGTCCACCAGGTTCGGCTCGTTGATGGTGCTCCAGAGGTGCTCGGCCTCGACGCGGGCTTCCGGGTCGGACAGCTCGGCGAAGTGGTGGAAGTGCGAGTTCGGGTTGGCGAAGGCGGTCTCGCGCAGCGCCAGGAACCGGTCGACGTACCAGCTGGCGATGTGCTCGGTCCGGGCGTCGACGTAGATCGAGAAGTCGAACAGGTCGGAGACGCTGAGGCTCGGGCCGGGCTGCAGCACGTTGAGGCCTTCGACGATGAGGATGTCCGGCTGACGCACCACGTGCTGCTCGTCGGGCACGATGTCGTAAGCCGTGTGCGAGTACACCGGCGCGGATACTTCGCGCGCACCGGATTTGACCTCGGTGACGAACCGCAGCAGCGAGCGCCGGTCGTAGCTCTCCGGGAAGCCCTTGCGGTGCATCAGGCCGCGCCGCACCAGCTCGGCCTTGGGGTAGAGGAAACCGTCGGTGGTCACCAGGTCCACGCGCGGGTGGTCGGGCCAGCGGGCCAGCAGCGTGCGCAGGATCCGCGCGGTGGTGGACTTGCCGACCGCGACGCTGCCGGCCACGCCGATCACGAACGGCACCTTCGTGCCGCAGTCCTCGCCGAGGAATCCCGTGGTAGTCGAGTGGGCGTGCTGCCGCGCGGCCACCTGCAGGTTGATCAGCCGCGACAGCGGCAGGTACACGTCGGCGACCTCGTCGAGATCGACCGGTTCGCCCAGGCCGCGGAGCGCGACGAGTTCGTCCTCGCTCAGCGGGAGGGGCAACGAGTCGCGCAGCTCGCGCCACTGCGCGCGATTCAGCTCCACGTACGGGCTCAGTTCGCGTACGCGCGTCACAAAGCACCCCTCAGCATCGAGGCCGGGCAACACCGCGGCACCGCCGGTTCGCCGGAGATGCCCGCAAAACCCTAGGACGTCAGAACCCTAGGCCTTCGCGGCGGTGCAACGCTGTGATTCAGTGCACGCTGAGACGCACCAGACACTCGAACCGGTCAACGAACCCGCTTCACCTGCGCAGGCGGTCGGTGCGGCTCGACCGATCAAGGCCGCCGCGCCGCGGTGCGCACGGCTGCGGAAAGGGCTTCGCGGGCGGGTAGGCTGCAAGATCGAGTGTTACGTCGAGCACCCGCGCGGCGGGGCCGGAGTAACGGGGGCACAACCGAACGTGCCGGAGCGTTTCCGCGCGCGCCCGCGCTCGTTAGTGTTCTCACCTGGTGTGTCGAATGTCGGCCTGCTCGTGGAAGTGAGAGTGCGATGTCCAATTACCGCACCGTTGTCGTCGGAACCGACGGATCGGCGCCGTCGTTGCGCGCGGTGTCCCGCGCCGCGTCGGTGGCCGCTGATGCGGGGGCGCGACTGGTGATCGTCTGTGCCTACTACCCGACCGATCCGAAGGACCTCGAACGCGCTCAGGACGAGCTCGGCGACGAGGCCTTCCAGGTCATGGGTTCTGCGCCTGCCGAGGACACGCTGCGCACGGCTTCCGACACGGCGCGCGCGGCCGGGGCGAGCGGCGAGATCGAGACCTTCGCCTCGGTGGGCGAGCCGATCGCCGTGCTGCTGGCCGCGGCCGACAAGCACGGCGCCGACCTCCTGGTCGTGGGCAGCCGCGGGCTGAACACGCTCAAGGGACGCATCCTCGGGTCGGTGCCTTCCGAAGTGTCCCGCCGATCTGATTGCGACGTGCTCGTTGTCCGAACATCGCGATGACCGGATGCGGCGGGTGGAGGAGACGGTCCTCGGCAGCCCGCCGCACTACACCAAGGGCGAGGTGACCGAAGCCGCCGGAGTTCCGATCGAGCGCGCGGAGGATCTCTGGCAGGCGATGGGGTTCGCCCACGTCGGTCCCGATGACGCGGTGTTCACCGAGGCCGACATCGCGGCGCTGCGCGCTCTGGTCTCGCTCGTGTCGGCGGAGGTGATCCCGACCGACCTGGAGTCGGCGGTGGCCCGCTCGCTGGCGCAGACGATGTCGCGGCTGGCCGAGTGGCAGACCGGGATCTTCAAATCGCTGCTGGGCGATCAGTTCTCGGACCTGGAGGCAACCTCGGAGGTCGCCTCGGCGATCCTGCCGGTGATGGAGCGCCTGCAGAACTACGTGTGGCGCAGGCACCTGGCCGCCACGGTTTCCCGGGAGCTCGACCAGCGCGATCCCGGCGACGAGCGGGTGCAGGTCATCGGATTCGCCGACCTGGTCGGCTACACCCGCCTGATTCGCGACTTCACCGAGCTGGAGCTGGCCCGGCTGATCGACGGCTTCGAGTCGCTGGCCGGTGGCGTGGTCGCGCAGAACCACGGCCGGGTGATCAAGACCGTGGGCGACGAGGTGCTGTTCGCCACCGAGGGCGCCGCCGAGGCCGCGGAGATCGCGCTGGCGCTCAACGAGGAGATCGCCAAGACCGACCTGCTGCCCCCGCTGCGCATCGGCCTGGCCAAGGGACCGGTGCTGGCGCGGTTCGGTGACGTCTACGGGTCCACGGTCAACATCGCCAGCAGGCTGACCTCGGTGGCCCGGCCCGCATCGGTGCTGGTGGACCGGGAGGTCGCCGCCGCGTTGCGCGGGGACTCGGCGTTTCGCCTGATCTCGGTGGGACCGACCAAGGTGCAGAGCTTCCGCGGGTTGCGCGCCTGGGCACTGCGCCGGGCGGGCGGGGAGCAGCCAGCGCAAATGTGATCGAGATCCCGATGAATTTGCATGCGCCAAGCAAATGAGCCTGTTGGCGATCGTTCATGATCGGCTAAGCAGGGATTCTCCGGGTGGTCGTGCTCGCCCGGTCACGCACCGAAGTGTCGCTTTGCCCGATTAGTCCGGTTGTCTGACACAACCATCCTGATTTTGCAGGGGTGCCTGCGACTGCGCGCGGCAATACAGTCAGGGTATGGCGGATTCGGGATCATCGGTGCGGGGCGAGCATTCCGACGACGTGGCCGAGCTGGTCGCGCAGTACGAGCAGCTGCCGGAGGGGGCTCCGGTACGGCTGGCGAAGCCGACGTCGAACCTGTTCCGGTTCCGGGAGGAGGGCGATTCCCCGGGGCTGGACGTGGGCCGGTTCAACCAGGTGCTGGAGATCGATTCCGCGCGCGGAACCGCCCAGGTGCAGGGGATGACCACCTACGAGCGGCTGGTGGACGCGCTGCTGCCCACCGGGCACATGCCCGAGGTGGTGCCGCAGCTCAAGACCATCACGCTCGGTGGCGCGATCGCCGGCCTCGGCATCGAGTCGACCTCCTACCGCAACGGCCTGCCGCACGAGTCGGTGCGGGAGCTGGAGGTCCTCACCGGATCCGGTGAGGTCGTGCGAGCGCGGCCGGACAACGAGCACGCGGCGCTGTTCCGGGGATTCCCCAACTCCTACGGCACGCTCGGCTACACCCTGCGCCTGGAGATTGAACTCGAACGGGTTAAGCCCTACGTCCAGCTGCGGCACATCCGGTTCTCCACCGCCGAGGAGTGCGCCGAGGCCATAGCGGCGGTGTGCGCCGAGAGCGCCTTCGACGGCGAACGCGTGGACTTCGTCGACGGCACGGTCTTCTCCGCCGGGGAGCACTACCTCACGCTCGGCTCCTACGTGGACGACGCGCCGTTCGTCAGCGACTACACCGGGCGCCGGATCTACTACCGGTCCATGCAGGAGATCGGACGCGACTACCTGACCGTTCACGACTACCTGTGGCGCTGGGACACCGACTGGTTCTGGTGCTCGCGCGCGCTGGGCGTCCAGCACCCGCTGATCCGGCCGTTCTGGCCCAGGCGGTACAAGCGCTCGGACGTCTACCGGCGCGCGGTCGCCTGGGACCGGCGGCACTCGATCACCGATCGGATCGCCGTGCTGCAGGGCAAGGGCGTCAACGAGCCGGTGATCCAGGACGTGGAGATCCCGGTCGACCGGCTGGCCGAGTTCCTGGAGTTCTTCCACCGCGAGATCGGGATCTCGCCGATCTGGCTGTGCCCGGTGCGGCTGCGCGACGGGCAGGGCTGGCCGCTGTACCCGATGGACCCGGAAACGCTGTACGTCAACGTCGGCTTCTGGGCGACGGTGCCGCTGGAGCTGGGCGAGCTTCCCGGCAGGCACAACCGCGCGATCGAACAGGCGGTCACCGAGCTCGACGGGCACAAGTCGTTGTACTCGAACTCCTACTACACCGAGGACGAGTTCTGGCGGCTCTACAACCGGCCCGCCTACGACGAGCTCAAGGCCCGCTACGACCCGAAGAACCGCCTTCCCGGTCTGTACGAGAAGTGCGTGCGCGAGAAGTGAGTGGGAACGGGGGAGGTGCTCGTCTTGCCGTCAGGTTCCGGTGGCCGAACCTCGGACGCTTCCCGGCTCCGGGACCCGAGATCCGTGCACGCCGAACGCGCGGCGCCGCCGTCGTCCTCACCGGGGGACGTCTGAGAACCCGCAGCGGTGCGAGTGCTCCGGGGCGGCACCGAAAAACTCGAGAACGAATCGAAAGGAGATCCGCTGATGGGGTGGGCAGATGTGTTCACGCGGATCCTCGGCAGCGATCTGTCGGTGGAGATCCGCGCCTTCGACGGTAGCCGCGCAGGCGGGCGGGACGCGGACGTGAGCCTGGAGATCCGCTCGCCGCTGGCGCTGTCACACCTGGCGGCCGCGCCCGGCGAGCTGGGTCTGGCCCGCGCCTACGCCAGCGGCGCGATCGAGGTTCACGGCGACATGTACGCCGCGCTGGCGTCGTTCCCCGCGGTGGCGCTGGGCGACCTCGCGCCGGAGCTGCGCCGCGAGCTGGCGGTCAAGCTCGCGGCCTACCGGCTGTGGTGGCCGGTCAAGGTCCCCGCGGTGGAGCACCGGCCGAAGCGCGCCTGGCGCAGGCACTCCAAGAGCCGGGACAGCGAGGTGATCTCGTACCACTACGACGTCTCGAACCGGTTCTACGAGTACGTCCTGGGCGATTCGATGGCCTACACCTGCGCGGTCTTCCCCTCGGCCGAGGCCACGCTGGAGCAGGCGCAGCACGAGAAGCACGACCTCGTCGCCCGCAAGCTCGGCCTCGAGGAGGGGCAGCGGCTGCTCGACGTGGGCTGCGGCTGGGGCGGCATGGTCATGCACGCCGCCGAGCACTACGGCGTGCGCGCGCTGGGCGTGACGCTGTCGCGGCAGCAGGCCCAGTGGGCGCAGAAGACCATCGCCGAACGCGGCCTGGCCGATCTCGCCGAGGTCCGGCACATGGACTACCGCGACGTGGCCGAGACGGGTTTCGACGCGATCAGCTCGATCGGGCTCACCGAGCACATCGGGCTCAAGCAGCTGCCGTCGTACTTCTCGACGCTGGCCGACAAGCTGGTGCCCGGTGGCCGGTTGCTCAACCACTGCATCACCCGGCCCGACGGCACGCACGGCTCGCGCCCCGGCAAGTTCATCAGCCGCTACGTGTTCCCGGACGGCGAGCTCGAGCCGGTGGGCACGCTGGTCTCGGAGATGAACGACAACGGTTTCGAGGTGCGCCACGAGGAGAACCTCCGCGAGCACTACGCGCTGACCCTGGCGGGCTGGTGCGCCAACCTCGACCGCAACTGGGACGCCGCGGTCGCCGAGGCGGGCCTGGACCGCGCGCGGGTCTGGCGGCTGTACATGGCGGCCTGCAGGCTCGGCTTCGAGCGCAACGTCGTCCAGCTGCACCAGGTGCTGGGCACCAAGCTCGACGACACAGACGCGAGGATGCCGCTTCGCCTCGACTGGTGAGCGATGAGTTTCGCCGCACCGGCCGGTCTGTCCCTTCGGCATGGAATTCGAGTCGAAGGGACGGACCGGTCATGGGCGAGATCAAGCAGAAGATCCGAACGAACCTGTGGTTCGACGGCCAAGCCGAGGAAGCAGCTGAGTTCTACTGCGGCGTCTTCCCGGATTCGCGGATCGTGACCAAGCAGCACTACACCGAGGTCGGCCCCGGCGAGCCCGGGACCGTGGTGACCGTGGAGTTCGAGCTCGCCGGTCAGCGCTTCGTCGGCATCAACGGCGGACCGATGTTCACCTTCACCGAGGCGATCTCGCTGGAGATCGTCTGCGCCGACCAGCAGGAGGTCGAGCACTACTGGAACCGGCTCGGCGAGGGCGGCTCGTACGTGCAGTGCGGCTGGCTCAAGGACCGCTACGGCCTGTCCTGGCAGGTCGTGCCGCAACGCCTCAACGAGCTGCTGGCCACCGGCGACGAGGCCACCACCGACCGGGTCATGAAGGCCATGCTCGACATGGTCAAGCTCGACATCGCCCAACTCGAGGAGGCCGCTCGCGGTTGAGCAGCCGCCGCGGCGCGCTTCACCGCCCGGAGGCCGGGAAGATCTTGCGCTCGAGGGAGACGGCCAAGCGGGTGGCCAGGGCCGGGGCCGCTCGGGTGAGCAGGTCGACGGCGACCGCGTCGCGTCCCACGCGGATGCGGGGGCGGCCCCGTTCGACGCCGTCGGCGATGATGCGCGCCGCGTCAGCCGGCGGGAGCTTGAGCAGCTTCTCGCGGTAGACCCGCTGGCGCGCGCGCTGAGCGGGCGTGAGCACCTCGCCGGCCTCCTCGGCGATGCGGGTGGCGTTGTCCGCGATCGCGGTCCGGACGCCGCCCGGGTGCACGACGCTCACCCGGACCGGGTGGCCGTCGCGCAGCATCTCGGCGCGCAGCGCCTCGGTGAAGCCGCGGACGCCGAACTTGGCCGCGCAGTACTGGGACATCCCGGGCTGGGCGAGGTAGCCGTTGAGGCTCGAGAGGTTGACCACGGCGCCGTCGCCGGAGGCGATCAGCTGCGGCAGGAACGCCTGCGTCCCGTGGATCACGCCTGCCAGGTTCACCGCGAAGACCCGCTCGTAGTCCTGCCAGGTGCTCTCCAGCACCGGGCGGTTGGTCGCGATCCCCGCGTTGTTGTAGACCTGGTGGACCGCGCCGAAGCGCCCGGTCACCTCCGAGGCCCAGGACATCACGGCATCGCGGTCGCTGGTGTCGACCAGCGCGGTGTGCGCGGGGCCGGTCAGCTGGTCGGCGGTCTCCTCGAGCCCCACCTCGTCGATGTCGCTGAGCGCCACCGAGGCGCCCCGGCGACTGAGCTCCACGGCGAGGGCGCGGCCGATGCCCGAACCCGCTCCGGTGATGGCGGCGACCTTGCCGCGGACCGGGTACCTGCTCATGCGCTGACTCCTCGGGCGTGTCGGGAGATGAGGTCGCAGAACCGGGGCAGCAGGCCGGGGGCGAGGTGGTGGCCCATTCCCGGGATGGTCACCAGGTCCGCGCCCGGGATCGCCTCCGCGGTCGCGCGCCCGCCCGAGGGGTGCACGATCAGGTCGCGATCTCCGTGCACCACCAGCGTGGGCGCGGTGATCCGGCGCAGTTGCGCGGTGCGGTCCCCGGAGGCCTGGATGGCCTGGATCTGACGCCCGGTACCCGCGCTCGTCGCGCGCGGATCTTCGACGCGGTCCCAGGCGAGTTCGGCGTAGGCCGTTTCCACCGCGGGGTCGATCGGGTGCGCGGTGCCCGCCAGGTGCGCGGTCATCCCCAGGTGCCGTTCGATCGATTCGGCGCGGGTGCGCGCCGGGCGCCGTGCCAGCCGGACCTTGGTCGACCAGGCGGGTTGCCCGACGCCGGACCGGCCGGTGGTGGAGATGATCGAGGTCAGGCTCAGCACCCGCTCGGGGTGTCCGGCGGCGAGGGTCTGGGCGATCATCCCGCCCATCGACATCCCGGCGACGTGCGTCCGTCGCACTCCGAGGTGGTCGAGCAGCCCGACCACGTCCGCGGCCATGTCCTCCAGGGTGTAGGAATCGGAACGCGCGCGTCCCCGCAGTTTTCGCCAGTTCGTCGGTGGCGGGGCGTCGATCCGCGCGGAGCGCCCGGCATCGCGGTTGTCCAGCCGGATCACCCGGAACCCGCGCTGCACCAGGCCGTCCACCAGTTCGGCGGGCCAGGCGTGCAGGTGCTGGCCGAGACCGGCCACGAGCAGCAGCGGAACGCCGTCGCCGGGGCCGTCGACGGTGTGGCAGACCGTGATCCCGGTGGACAGCCCGACGATGTGCTCCTCGATCCCCGCCGTCATGCGGTGGCCTCGGCGGAGGACGCCTGCGAGGTCGTGCGATCGGCGGGGCCGGCGAAGCGCAGTCCCTCGGAGACGAGCGGACCGTCGAGCAGCCGCCGGTCTTCGAGGTAGCTCATGGACATCAGCCACGGCGCGCGCGGGCCCTGCCTGGGCAGCTCGTCGAGGGAGCGCTGCACGTAGCCCGCGTCGAAGTCGAGCAGCGGCCGGGTGGGCAGGTCTGGGTCAGCCACCACCCACGCGGTGTCGTGCCCGCGCGCGTCCATCCGCTTGAGCAGGTGGCAGAGGTACTCGCAGAGGATCCCGATCTTGAGCGTCCACGAGGAGTTCGTGTAGCCGATGGCCAGCGAGAAGTTCGGCACGCCGGAGAGCATCGTGCCGCGGTGGATCACCGTCTCCGAGGGAACCACCGGCTCGCCGTCGACGGCCAGCTCCATGCCGCCGAACAGCTGCAGGTTCAACCCGGTGGCCGTGACGATCACGTCGGCGTCGAGGTGCTGCCCGCCGCGCAACTTGATGCCGGTCTCGGTGAAGGTCTCGATCCGGTCGGTGACCACGTCGGCTTCGCCGCGGCGGATGGTCTTGAACAGGTCGCCGTCGGGAACCGCGCACAATCGCTGGTCCCAGGGGTTGTACGGCGGGTTGAAGTGCCGGTCGACGTCGAAGCCCTCGGGAAGTTGCTTCTTGTTGACGTAGCGGATGATCGCTCGCGCCGCCTTCGGGAAGCGCTGGCAGAAACGCCAGATCGCGCTCTGCTGCAGGATGTTCTTGCGACGGGCGATCGCGTAGCCGCGTTCGGCGCCGAAGATCCGCTGGACCGCGCGGGCGAAGGGGTCGACCTTGGGCACCGGGAGGATGTAGGTGGGCGTGCGCTGGAGCATCGTGACCTGCGCTGCCTGCTCGGCCATGGCTGGAACCAGGGTCACCGCGGTGGCCCCGCTGCCGATGACCACGACGCGCTTGCCCGCGTAGTCCAGGTCCTCGGGCCAGTGCTGCGGGTGCACGATCTCGCCGGTGAACCGCTCCCGGCCCGGGAAGGTCGGCGTGTAGCCCTGGTCGTAGCGGTAGTAGCCGGTGCCGCTGAAGATCCAGCCCGCGCTCATCCGGAACCGCTCGCCGTCGGGTCCCCGCACGGTGACGATCCAGCGCGCGCTCTCGCTCGACCAATCCGCGGCCTCCACCCGGTGCCGGTAGCGGATCCGGTCGGCGAGGCCGTTCTCCTCGATCGTCTCGCGCAGGTACCGCAGGATCTGCTCGGCGTCCGCGATCGACTCCTCGTCCCGCCACGGCTTGAACTCGTAGCCGAAGGTGTGCAGGTCGGAATCCGACCGGATTCCCGGGTACCGGAACAGGTCCCAGGTGCCTCCGGCGTTCTCGCGCCCCTCCAGGATCGCCACGGAGCGGTGCGGGTGCTCCACGTTCAGGTAGCGGGCGGCACCGATGCCGGAGATGCCCGCACCGACGATCAGGACGTCGACGTGCTCGAGGTGGGGTGCGCTGGTCATCGATCTCCTCCGGTCGCGGGTGCCACCAGCCTGGCCCGGCCGGGTCCGGGAAGGGAGTTTCGGATCGCACCCGATCTCGATGGTAGGTGGTGCACAATGTGCGGCGTGCAGGCTCCCGAACCCTGGCCGGTGGTACCGCCGCGCATCGCCGAACTGATCCGCCGCGGCGCGCAGGAGGTCGCCGACCCCGGCGAGGAGTGGTGGCGCGAGCTGCACGAGGCCGCCCTCAGCGGCCCGGGGATGCGCGCGGTCGCCGCCGACCCGGTGCTGGCCGAGTCGACCCGCCGGGCCAACGTGGCCAACCTGCTGGCCTGGGTCGCGCACAACATCGACAAGCCGGGAACCCGCGTGCCGCCTTCGTTGTCACCGGACTCGATCGCCAACGCGCGCGACCTGGTGCGGCGCGGGCTCGACACCGATGCGCTGGATGCCTTCCGCAAGGGGCAGTCGGCCGCGTGGCGGCGCTGGATGGACGTGTGCTTCGGGCTCACCGACGACCCGGACGAGCTGCACCAGCTGCTGGAGATCAGCGAGCTGTCGATCAGCACCTACCTCGACGACACCGTCGAGGCGATCCGCGAGCAGATGAACGCCGAGCGCGACGACCTCGCCCGCGGCAGCCACGCCGAGCGGCTGGCGACGGTGACGCTGCTGGTGGAGGGCGCGCCGATCACGGTCCGCCAGGCCGAAGCGCGGCTCGGCCACCGGCTCACCGGCCCGCACACCGCGGCGATCGTCTGGGGCCCGCCGGATGTGGACAGCGCGCGGCTGGAGGAAGCGGCGGAGGGCCTGCTCGAAGCCGCGGGCGCCGAGCGGCGGCTGACCCTGGTGGCCAACGCGGCGACCCTGTGGGTGTGGCTGCCCGCGGCGGTCTCCCCGCGCGAGATGCCGCCGATCGCCGTTCCGGACGGCGTCCGCATCGCCGTCGGTCGTCCCGGCCGGGACCTGGCCGGCTTCCGCTCGAGCCACCTCGAAGCGCTCACGACTCAGCAGGTCGTCGATCGCGCGGACATGCGCGCGGGCATCGCCTCCTACGACGAGGTGCAGCTGGTCGGCCTGCTGGAGCGCGATGCCAAGGCCGCCGACGCCTTCCTGGAGCACACGCTCGGCGATCTCGCCGAAGCGGACCCGGAGCTGCGCGAGGTCGCGCTGACCTACCTGCGCGAGCTCGGCAACGTCACCCGCACCGCCGAGCGGCTCTACACCCACCGCAACACGGTGATCCGCAGGCTCCGGCGCATCGACGACCTGCTGCCGCGCCCGCTGTCGGAGAACGCGGTCCACGTGGCCGCCGCGCTCGAGCTGCGCTCCTGGCGAGCTCGCTGATCCGCCGAAGCGCGGTCAGCGGAGGTCTTCCAGGCCGAGCGGGCGGATGAATTCCGAGGTCTTGGTCCTGGTCCAGTGGCGGCCGGTGGTCTTGCGCTCGCTGCGGGTGTTGAAGCGGTAGCGGTACAGGTCGGCGCGGACGAGCTTCGGCGGCTCGTCCGGGAACGGGTTGTCGCGCAGCAGCTTCAGCACCTCGGGTTCGTTGCGCAGCAGCGCTTCCAGGAAGCCGGGCAGCCAGGAGCGGCCGTAGCTGGGCGAGATCGCCAGGAACCACATCAGCCAGTCCAGCCGCAGGTGGTACGGGGCGACCTGCGGGGGCCTGCGGTGCGGGTCGCCGGGTTTGCCCTTGAACTCGTACTCCAGCCACGGGCCGTGCGGGCCGGCGGCGCCCTCGACGATGACCTCGTAGCGGGTGCGGGTGATGCTGCCGAAGGCGCCGTAGGTGTTGCCCAGGTGGAGCTTGTTGAAGCTGCGGTTCATCACCTGCGCGCTGCCGAGCATGTTCTGGATCGGCCACCAGGCCAGCACCACGAACAGGGCGGTCACCACCAGCACCGGGACCGCGAACCACGCGGGCGAGTCCTGCAGCGGCGGGGGAGCGGGGGTGACCGGGTCCAGCAGCCACGAGCCCATGCCCGCGAACGCCAGTGCGATCGTGATGAAGTTCAGCCAGGCGAAGTTGCCGCTGAGCATCAGCCACAGCTGGGTGATCACGATGATCAGGCCCGCGATCCCCGCGGCGGGTTGCGGGGCGAACAGCAGGAACGGCACCACGAGCTGCGTCGCGTGGTTGGCCAGGACCTCGACCTTGTGCAGCGGACGCGGGATCCGGTGGAACCAGCGGCTCAGCGGACCGGGCATCGGCTGGGTCTCGTGGTGGTAGTGCAGCGCGGTGAGATCGCGCCAGCAGGAGTCACCGCGCAACTTGATCAACCCGGCGCCGAACTCCACCCGGAAGAGCAGCCAGCACAGCAGCCACAGCACCGGTGCGGGCGGTGCCAGGTGCGCAGGTCCCAGGAAGATCGCCAGGAACCCGGCCTCCAGCAGCAGCGACTCCCAGCCGAACGAGTACCAGATCTGTCCGACGTTGACGATCGACAGGTAGAGCACCCACAGCAGTCCCCACAGCAGCGGCCAAGCCCACAGCGGGGCGAAGTCGGCGACCTGTGCCAGCAGACTGGCCACCACACCGGTCCAGCCCGCCGCCGTCAGCCAGCGATCCGAGCTGCGCAGGTGGAACAGGCTGGGCGAACGCTTGAACGGCACCCGCTCGACGTGGTCGGCGATCGGCGTCATGCCCCGCGAACCCAGCAGGCCGCGGAACTGCCGCAAGAAGCAGACGAAGCCGATCAGGTAGCCCAGCGCCAGCAGGTGCGACACCACCAATCGGGCGGACCAGTAGTCCGGCGCGCTCAGCCACTGCCACATCGCCGACTCCTTCCGGTTCGCCGGGGGCATCTCCACGACGTGCACGGGTCGCAGTCGCATCGTAGGACCGGTGCGAGGGGTGCGGGCGAGCCGCCGCCGGAACCGCCTCGCCGGGTCGCCGGGGTGGCGGGAACTAGAATCTCACCGGTTGTGACCCGGTGTGGAGGCTCGGTTTGCTGGACGACGTGGTGGAGCTGCTGGCCTGCCCGCACTGCGGTTCGAGCCTGGACCGCATCGGGGGTGCGCTGCGCTGCACGTCGCACCACGTGTTCGACATCGCGCGGCAGGGCTACGTCAGCCTGCTTCCGGGCGGGAGCAAGGTCGTCGGCGACACCGCGGAGATGATCGCGGCGCGCGCGGCCTTCCAAGCCGCCGGGCACTACGCGCCGATCGCGGAGGCGGTTGCGGAGGCGGTCTCCGGCGACGGTCCCGTGGTCGACGTGGGAGCCGGGACCGGCTACTACCTCGCGCGGGCGCTGGGGGAATCCGGCCGCGCGGGCGTCGCGCTGGACGTGTCCAAGTACGCCTGCCGCCGGGCGGCCAAGGCGCATCCGCGGGTGGGGGCCGCGGTCGCCGATGCCTGGCACGGCCTGCCGATCCGCTCCGGTGCCGCTTCGGTGCTGCTCAACGTGTTCGCGCCGCGCAACGCCGCGGAGATGCACCGCGTGCTGCGGCCGGGCGGCGAGCTCGTCGTGGTGGTGCCCAACTCCGGTCACCTGGCCGGGCTCGTCGACGAACTGGGCCTGCTCAACGTGGACGCGCAGAAGCGGCAGCGGCTTTCGGATCAGCTGGCGGGCCGCTTCGCGCCGTCCGCTTCGGACACGCTGGAGTTCCCGCTGGTGCTCTCGCACGAGGAGGCCGAATCCGCGGTGGCGATGGGGCCGAGCGCCTGGCACACCGGATCGGAAGAGCTGCGCGAGCGCGTCCGCGACCTGGGCGATCCGGTGGCGGCCACCGCGTCGGTGACCGTCGCGACCTACCGGCGCACGTGACGAAGCCGTCCCCGCACCCGGGTGCGAGGACGGCTCGGGGCTCCTTGCAGCATGCGGCGCCGGCCGCGTGCGGTGCAGGACTCAGCCCGCACCTCGGCGGGTTCTCGGACGTCGCCGGGCGAGGACAGCCGCGGCGCCGCGCAGGCCGCTGCTCGAGTCGCGGGGATCCCGCAGCCCGGCGACGTCCGAGGTTCCGCCGCGCGAACCGCGAACGGAAACATCTCCTCGGCCGGGAGATCAGCGCGGGTGGTGCACCCGCTGCGGGACGCCCCACGGGTTGTCGTCGCGCAGCGCCGGCGGCAGCAGCGCGGCCGGGACGTTCTGGTAGGTCACCGGGCGCACGAACCGGTCGATCGACGCGGTGCCCACCGAGGTGAAGCGGGCGTCGGTGGTGGCCGGGTACGGACCGCCGTGCTGCATCGCGGGCGAGACGGCCACACCGGTCGGCCAGCCGTTGAACAGCAACCTGCCCGCGCGGTCGCGCAGCAGCGGCACCAGCGACCCGGCGAACTCGGTGTCGGCGTCGTCGGCGTGCACCGTGGCGGTGAGGTTGCCCTCGAACGCCTCGGCCGCGCGACGGGCCTCGTCCGCCGAGGAGTAGGTGACCACGATGGACAGCGGCCCGAACACCTCCTCCAGCAGCGCCTCCCGGTTGGCCAGCAGGGTGTCCACATCGGTGGTGAGCAGCGTCGGCAGCGCGCCGTCGTCGGCGGCGGAGCTGTCCGCCGAGCCCTCGGCCAGCACCCGCACGCCCGGCACCTCGGTGACCGCGGTGCGGCGGTCGCAGTAGCCGCCGTGCAGCTTCTCGTTGAGCAGCCGGTGCGCGGAGACCTTCGCCGACTCCTCGGCCAGCACGTTCTCCAGGCCGTGCTCGGCGGGCAGGAACAGCAGGCCGGGCTTGGTGCACAGCTGGCCCGCGTTCCCCGAGTAGGAGGTCACGAAGCCCTTCGCGATCTCCTCGCCGCGGGCGGCCACCGCCTCGGGGGCGGCGAAGACCGGGTTCAGGCTGCCCAGCTCGCCGAAGAACGGGATCGGCTTCGGGCGCGAGTTGGCGATGTCGAACAGGGCGCGCCCGGCCGGGACCGAACCGGTGAACGCGGCGGCCTTGATCCGCTCGTCGCGCAGCGCCGTGGTGCCGATCTCGAAGCCGAGCACCACGGTGAACGCGCCCTCCGGGGCGCCCGCCGAGCGCAGCGCCTCGGCGACGATCTCACCGGTGCGCACCGACAGCTCCGGGTGGCCGGGGTGGCCCTTGAGCACCACCGGGCAGCCCGCGGCGAGCGCGGAGGCGGTGTCGCCACCGGCGACCGAGAAGGCGAACGGGAAGTTGCTGGCGGCGAACACCAGGACCGGCCCGATCGGCAGCTGCATCCGGCGCAGGTCCGGCTTCGGCCCGAGCGCGAAGTCCGCGTCCGGGCGGTCGAAGGTGACCTGCAGGTAGGAGCCCTCGTCGAGGACCTCGGCGAACAGCCGCAGCTGGAAGGTGGTGCGCTTGAGCTCGCCGGTCAGCCGGCCCTCGCCCAGGTTGGATTCGTCCATGGCCAGCGGGATCAGGTCGCCCGCGTTGGCGTCGAGCGCGTCGGCGACGGCGCGCAGCTGACGGGCGCGCTCAGCCGGGGATTGCGCGCCGAAGGGTTCGGCGGCGTCGGCGGCGCGCTGCAGCGCGCTGTCGAGTTCGGCTTGGGTGGTGTCCGGGATCTGAGTCGCGGTCAACGTCCCATCCTTTGCACGATACGAGAGGGGTCGTGTTCACCGTAGTACCTCGAACAACCGGAACGCCGCACGCCGTTCGAAATCACGCACCCGCGATTCGCCTCCCGCGCGTCGCGGCGGTGCGCTGATGGGAAAGGGGGGCGCCGTCGCGCCGGCAGGCTTCGGCGACGGTGAACAGCGCGGCCTGGTCGGGCTTGGTGAGGTCGCAGCCGGTCAGGTCGGCGATCCTGCGCAGCCGGTTGAGCACCGTGTTGCGGTGGCAGTAGAGCTCCGCGGCCACCGCACCGGCCGAGCCGGTGCGCAGGTAGGCCGCTGCGGTCTCCAGCAGCCGGCCCCGCTCGCTCGCGCCGGTGCCGCGCAGGCTGGCGAACACCCCGCTCGCCAGCGCGTCGCCGAGTTCGCCGAGCCTGCCCGCCACGAGCGAGGGCCACACGTCGGTCAGCGCGCTCGGGCCGCCCTCGGCCGCGCTGGTGCCCGCCAGCTCGACCGCGATCCGCACCGCGCGCGGCACCCCGGTGAGCGCCTGCGCGACCGGGGCCAGCCCGCACGGCACGTCGCGCAGCCAGCGCGGCGGGAGCTCCCGGGTGCCCGCGGGCAGTTGTGCGATGAGGACCGGCCTGCGGTCGACGTCCTGCAGGTGCACCGCGATGCCGCGGGCCGCGAGCCCGTCGACGGCGTGCCGCAGCGGTCGCGTTTCCGACAGCGGCGCGGCCGCCACCGCGAAGTCCGCTCCCGGCGCCACGTCCAGCGCCGTCGCCACCTGAGCGACGACCTGCGGATCCCGCGCGTCGGTGGTCAGCAGCCGGGCCACGAGCTGGCTGCGCTCGTGCTCCTGCTCCCGGGCGAGTACCGCGGCCTCGGCCAGGTAGGCGAGGTGGATCCGGGTGGTGTGGTGGTCGACCGCGGCCCACACGAGGGCGGCGCTGTGCACCAGCGAGGGCAGGTCCTGCTGGGACACCCGGCGGACGAGCGCGTCCCACAGCACCCGGAAGTCCATCCGCACCGCGTGCAGCAGCACCTCCAGCGGAACCCCCGCCTGCGCGCGGCTCCGGCCGATCCGCTCGCACAGGTCCGAGAGCCGGTCGGGCACGGATCCGCCGCCGATGAGCCGCAGCAGCAGCTCCATGCTCTCCTCGGCGTGCTCGCGCAGCTCCGGCCACGGGACGGCATCGCTGGCGTAGGGCTCCATCGCGCGCAGCTCGGCCAGGAACACCGCGACGAGCTCGTCGAGGTCGTCCAGGCAGGCGTGCACGAGCCTGCGCAGCGACTCGTCCGGGGTAACGGGCGCGTGAAACGGGGTGTGCATCTGCCCAATCTAGAACCGCGAAACGGGGTAGATCCATCATTGTTCTGGGCCGGTGAACAGAGGACTGTGCTCCCATGCACCTCACACCCCGAGAGCAGGAGCGGTTGACGCTGTTCTCCGCGGCCGAGCTGGCGCGCCGCAGGCTGGCCCGCGGCGCGCTGCTCGGCGCCGCGGACGCCGTGGCCTACGTGTGCGACGAGATCCTCGAACTGGCCTGGGACGGCGTCGATCTCGAGGAGATCGTGCGCCGCGCCGGCGAGTTGCTCGGACCCGACCGGTTGCAACCCGGGGTGCCCGCAGCGGTCCCGGTCATCCAGGTCGAGGCGCTGTTCCCGCACGGCAGCTCGCTGGTGCACGTGGCCCGGCCGTTCGGCCCGCCCGGGGAGGACGCGCCCGGTGCCGTCCGCGCGGCCGCGGGCGAGATCGAGCTGGCCGCGGGGCGCGAGCACCGGGACGTGACGTTGCTCAACGAGGGCGAGCGCTCCGTGTGGATCTCCTCGCACTTCCCGTTGAGCCAGCTCAACGGGGCCGTGCGCGCCGATGTCGAGCTCGCCGGTTACCGGCTGGCGATCCCCGCGGGCATGGCGGTGTGCCTGGAGCCGGGGGAGAGCAGGGAACTCACCGTCGTGGCAATGGGAGGTGCCGAGTGACGAGCCTGTCCCGCGAGCGCTACGCGGCGCTGTACGGACCGACCACGGGCGACCTGGTGCGGCTGGGTGACACCGATCTGTGGGTCCGCGTCGAGCAGGACGACACCGAACCGGGCGAGGAGATGCTCGGCGGCTGTGCGAAGACGACTCGCGACGGACTGCTGGTCGCGCCGAAGGCGGGACGCGACAGCGCGCTGGACATGGTCGTCCTCGGCGTGCTCCTGCTCGATCCGCTGCTGGGCGTGCGCAAGACCAACATCGGCATCAAGGAGGGCCGGATCGTCGGGGTCGGCCGCGCGGGCAACCCGCAGGCCATCGACGGCGTCGAGCTGGTCGTCGACTCGCACACCGCGATGATCACCGGCGAGGGGATGATCGCCACGCCGGGTGTGGTGGACTCCCACGTGCACCTGTCCAGCCCGGAGGTGGTGCCGTCCGCGCTCGCGGCGGGTGTGACCTCGCTGGTGGGCATGGGCATGGGCGGCGTGTGGGACGTCGGTGCCAACCCCGCCTACAACCTGCACTCGATGATCGAGGCGTGGCGGGACGTGCCGATCAACGTCGCGTTCCTCGCGCGTGGCTCCTCGTCGTCGAACGACCTGCTCGAACGGGCCGTGCTCTCCGGTGCGGGCGGGTTCAAGATCCACGAGGACTGGGGCGCGACACCGCACATCGTGGACACCTGCCTCGGGGTCGCCGACGAGGCGGACCTGCCCGTCGCGCTGCACACCGACACGCTCAACGAGTCCGGTTTCCTCGCCGACACGCTCGATGCCACCCGGGGCCGCACGGTGCACGCCTACCACGTCGAGGGCGGCGGCGGTCACCCCGATCTGCTGGAGATCGTCGGCAGTCCGCACGTGCTGACTTCCTCGACCACGCCGACGCTGCCGCTGACGCCCGCCACGGTGGACGAGCTGTTCCCGATGACCATGACAGTGCACAAAGGACACTCCCTCGTGGACAGCGACAGGGGGATCGCGGGGAGCCGGGTGCGCGAGCACGGGATCGCCGCGGAGAACGCGCTGCACGACTCGGGCGCGATCAGCATCGTCAACTCCGACTCGATGGGCATGGGGCGCATCGCCGAGACCGCGCGGCGCACCTGGCAGCTCGCGCACGTGCAGGCCGCGCTGGCGGGCAGCACCGGCCCGGAGAACCCGGACAACGAACGCGCGCTGCGCTACCTCGCGAAGATCACGCTCAACCCGGCGATCGCGCACGGCATGGCCCACGAGGTCGGCTCGCTGCGGCCGGGCAGGCTCGCCGACCTGGTGCTGTGGCAACCGGCGTGGTTCGGAGCGGAACCCGAGCTGGTGATCAAGTCCGGTTTCGTCGCCTGGGGCGCAGGCGGTTCCGGATCGGGCTCGACCCGACTCACTCAACCGAGGGTCATGCGTCCGTTCTTCGGCGGGCTCGGGGCCGCGCCGCGCAGGCTGTCGACGGTGTTCGTCGCCGACGCCGCCGACCGCGCGCGCCTGCCCAGCGGCCCGAACTACGCGTCCGTGCGCGACAGCAGGCAGCTCACCAGGGCCGACATGGTGCGCAACACCGCGACCCCGCGGGTCGACGTACCGCGCGATCCGGGTCCGGTGCTCGTCGACGGCGCGGAGGTCGACGTCCACCGGGCACCCACGCTGCCGCTGACCCGGCTGCACCACCTGGCCTGAGAAGGGACCGAGAAGTGCTGGACCTGCTGCTGCGCGACGTGCGCGCGCTGACCATGAACCCGGAACACCCCGTGGCGCACGCGATCGGCGTGCTCGGCGGCCGGATCGTCGGAGTGGACGACGAGGTCGCCGAGCTGCCCGCCGAGCGCGTGGTGCGCGGCGACGGCGCCGTCGTCACGCCCGGTTTCGCCGACTCGCACAACCACATGGTCTGGTACGGGTTGTCGCTGGGCGAGCTGGACCTCTCCGGGTGCCGGTCGGCGGACGAGCTCTACGACCTCGTGGCCCGGCGGGCCGCGGAACTGCCCTCCGATGCCTGGGTCATCGGGTCCGGCTACGACGACTTCGCGCTCGGCGGTCATCCCGACCGCGCGGCGCTCGATCGCGCGGGCGGCGGCAGGCCGGTGTGGCTCAAGCACCGCTCCGCGCACATGTGCGTGGCCAGCACCGAGATCCTCGCCGAGGCGGGCGTGCTGGACGGCTCGGCGCGCGTGCCGGAGGGCGGCGTCGTGGAGCGCGCCGAGGACGGCGCGCCGACCGGTCTGCTCGCCGAGCAGGCCCAGCAGCTGGTCGACGCGCTGGTCAAGCCGTATCCGGTGGAGGAGCTGGCGGCGGCGATCGGCAGGGCCGCGAAGCGCTACCTCGCCGAAGGGCTCACGCACGTCACCGAGGCTGGCATCGGCGGCGGCTGGATCGGGCACAGCCCCGCGGAGGCCGCCGCTTACCAGCTCGCGCGGATGCGCGGCGAGCTGCCGTTGCGCGCCGAGCTGATGCCCGCCGCGGAGGTGCTGCACCCGGTCGGGCCCGACGCGTTCGGTCTGGATCTGGGCCTGCGCACCGGGTTCGGCGACGACTTCCTGCGCATCGGGCCGATGAAGATCTTCACCGACGGTGCGCTGTCGAGCCGCACGGCGGCGGTGACCGAGCCCTTCCTCGGTCACGGCGGCCACGGCGTGCTCGGCGACGACCCGGACGTGCTGCGCGAGCGGATCCTGACCGCGCACCGCGGTGGCTGGCGGGTCGCCGCGCACGCGATCGGCGACCGCGCGATCGATCTGACTCTGGAGGTCTTCGAGCAGGCGCAGCGCGAGATGCCGAGGCCGCAGGCCCGGCACCGCATCGAGCACTCGGCGATGGTGCGACCAGACCAGCTCTCCCGGATGGCCGCGCTCGGCGTCGTCCCGGTGCCGCAGTCGCGGTTCCTCTACGAGATCGGCGACACGATGGTCGAGGCCCTCGGCGAGGAGCGCGTTCCGTGGCTCTACCGGCAGCGGTCCTTCTTGGACGCGGGGTTGGTGGTGCCCGGGAGTTCCGACCGGCCGTGCGTTTCGAACGGAGCGCCGCTGCTCGGGATGCGCTCGATGGTCGAACGCACGACCAGGGCCGGTCGCGTGCTCAGTCCCGGCGAGAGCGTCGACGCGGAGGAAGCGCTGCGCGCTTACACCACCCACGCCGCGTGGGCGGCTGGTCAGGAGCACGAGCGAGGCCGCATCGGCGCGGGCATGTTCGCCGATCTCGTGCTGCTCGACGACGATCCGACCGCCGTGGCCGCCCCGGCGATCGGCGACATCGACGTGCGCGCCACGTTCGTCGCCGGTCGCGCGGTGCACGGCGCGGAGGAGTTCCCAGAAGTCCCCACCTGATCCCGGCCCGGCGACCCGGTGAGCGACTCGCCGCGGGTGGCCGGGCCCGGGTGTCCCGGACCGCACAGAGCAGGGAGGCACCGTGACCGAAACCGCCGGTACGGCAAGCACTTCACGCATCCATCCCGAAGAGGCGCGCAAGGTCGCGTTCGCCGCGTTCGTCGGTACCGCGCTGGAGTGGTACGACTACTTCCTCTACGGCACGGCCGCGTCGATCGTGTTCGACCGGTTGTACTTCGCGACCGAGGACCCGGCGGTGGCCACGCTCGCCGCCTTCGCCTCGTTCGCCGTCGGGTTCGTCGCCAGGCCGTTCGGCGCCGTGCTGTTCGGGCACCTCGGCGACCGCATCGGCCGCAGGCGCTGCCTGCTCGTCACGGTCACGCTGATCAGCGTGGTGACCGGTCTGATCGGCCTGCTGCCGGACTTCGCGGCGATCGGTCTGGCCGCGCCGCTGCTGCTGACGTCGTTGCGCCTGCTGCAGGGCATCGCCGTCGGCGGCGAGTGGGGCGGCGCGATCACGCTCGCCGTGGAGCACGCACCGCCCGAGCAGCGCGGCCGGTTCGCGGCACTGCCGCAGATCGGCTCGCCCATCGGCACTCTGCTGTCCTCCGGCGGCTTCTACCTGGTCGCGATGATGCCGGACGACTCGTTCGACGCGTGGGGCTGGCGGCTGCCGTTCCTCGCCGCCTTCCCGCTGCTGGGCGTGGCCCTGTACTTGCGCAGGCGGGTGGGCGAGTCGCCGCTGTTCGAGCAGATGCTCGCCGAGCACGACCGCGCCTCGGTGCCCGCGGTGGAGCTGTTCCGCACCGCGTGGCGGCAGGTGCTGATCGGTGTCGCGGCCTCGCTGATCGGCATCGGCGGGTTCTACCTGCTGACCACGTTCGTGATCAGCTACGGCGTCGGTCAGCTGGACCTGCCGAAGTCGCTGATGCTGGGTGCGACGTTGCTGGCCGCAGCGGGCCAGGTCCTGACGCTGACCTTCGGCGGCAGGCTCGCCGACAGGTTCAGCCCCGGCAAGGTCTGCCTGTGGGGTGGGGTGCTCTCGGCGGTCGTGGCGTTCCCGGTCTTCTGGCTGATCGACACGCGCAACCCCGCGCTGGTGATCGCTGCCGTCGTGCTCGGCATCAACTGCCTGTCCATCCCGTACGCGGTGTCGGGATCGTTGCTGGCGGGCCTGTTCCCGGTGCACCTGCGCTACAGCGGCGTCGCGATCTCGTCGAACTTCAGCGGCCTGCTCAGCGGCTTCGTCCCCCTCGCGGCGAGCGCCCTCCTGATCGCCAGCGACGAGCAATCCTGGTCGACGGCAACGCTGCTGGTGTTCCTGGCACTGATCACCGCCCTGGGCGGCTACTACGCCCACCACCACACCCGCACCGCATGATCATGTTCGTTTGGTCTGCACAGTTTTAACTGTCAAACCCCTGCCTCCCGAGTGGGAAGCAGGGGTTTTTCAGGGGTGGTGGTCACTCTCCGCGGGAGATCTTGACCATGTCCTCGCGGGGGACGACCTTGATGCGCTCGCGGCCGTGCGACTCGCCGAGGGACTGCTCGTGGGCGTTGAGCTTGATCCAGCCGTCCCAGGTCGTGTACTCCACGCCGCGCTCCTCGAGCAGCGCGATGATGCTGTCGGCATCCGGCTGCTCGGCCTCGGGCAGGCCGTCGAGGTCGTCGAGCAGGTTGTTGATCGTCTCCAGCGCGTCGCCCTTGGTGTGGCCGATCAGGCCCACCGGGCCCCGCTTGATCCAACCCGTGGTGTAGACGCCCGGGATGTGCTCGCCGTCGAGGTCCAGCACCCGGCCGGCCTCGTTGGGCACCGTGCCCTTCTTGTGGTCGAACGGGATGTCCGGGATCGGCGAGCTCAGGTAGCCGACCGCGCGGTAGACCTGCTGGGCCGGGTGGGTCTCGTACTCGCCGGTGCCGCGCACGTTGCCGTCGCCGGTGAGCTCCATGACCTCGACCTTGAAGCCCTCGACCCGGTCGGTGCCCTCCACCGCGACGGGGGAGCGCAGGAAGTGCAGGTGCAGCCGCCGCTTGGTGTTGTACTGCGGGTCGCGCAGCGCCCAGTCCTGCAGGGTCTTGACGATGGTCTTGGTCTGGTTGTTGGTCCGGATCTCCTCTTCGCTGGCCTCGTCCAGCTCGAAGCCCTCCGGGTGCAGGATGATCTCGACCTCGTTCTGGTGGTCGAGCTCGCGCAGCTCCAGCGGGGTGAACTTCGCCTGCGCCGGGCCGCGCCGGGCGAACAGGTGGACGTCGGTGACCGCGGAGTCCTTCAACCCGGCGTAGACGTTGTCCGGGATCTCGGTGGTCAGCAGATCGTCGGCCTGCTTGGCCAGCACGCGCGCCACGTCCAGCGCGACGTTGCCCGCGCCGATCACCGCGACCTGCTCACCGTCGAGGGTCCACTCGCGCGGCGCCTCGGGGTAGCCGTCGTACCAGTAGACGAACTCCGCGGCGCCGTGGCTGCCCGGCAGGTCGATGCCGGGGATGTCCAGCGGGCGGTCCTGATCGGCACCGGTCGCGAAGATGACCGTGTCGTAGTGCCGCTGCAGGTCCTCGAGCTTGAGGTCCACGCCGTAGTTGACGTGCCCGAGGAAGCGGATCTCCGGCTTCTCCATGATCCGCTGCAGGGCGGTGATGATGCCCTTGATTCGAGGGTGGTCGGGCGACACGCCGTAGCGGATCAGGCCGTAGGGTGCAGGCATCCGGTCCAGCAGGTCGATCTCGACCGGGGTCTCGGACTTGGTCAGGATGTCGGCGGCGTAAACGCCGGCCGGGCCGGCCCCGACGATCGCGACGCGCAACGGGCGGGTCATGCACTCTCCTCCTGTGCGCCGTGCTCGGCGCGCTCGACTACGAAGCCGCGCGGGCGCGCACCCGAATTCCGGGTGGCTGCTCTGCGCGGAATCAATTCCAGCTTAGGGCCCCCTTACCCCCGATCCCGCGATGCGGGCTGGTGACAATGCTCATAGCGGCGTGACCTCCGCCGACGGAGCCGTGCCGCGAATCACGTTTGCGGCGAATCCGGCGATTCGCCGTAGCCGGTCGAACCGGGCCCGAATTCTTCTGCGCTGAGCGCGTGACCCGGTGCGGTGCGTGACAGTAAGATCCTGACCGGATTAACCGCGCCGGTGCGCTTCGCCAGCACGATCACATGTGGTGACGGCATGCGAAGAGCGCAGGGGTTGGGAAGGCGGCGCAGGCCACACGGACCCGACGGAGCCGAATCGTGATCACCAAGGTGGACCGACTGGAGCTCGTCCGGCGATGGAAGCACGAGATCGCCCACGCCGGGTACGTCCCGCTGCAGCGCAGCGACGTCGACGACCAGTTGGCCGACTGCCTGGAGCACGTGCTCGGCGAACTCGCGTGCCCGGACCGCGCCGGTGAGGCCAGGCAGGCGGGCGCCGATCTGGTCTCCCTGCACTTCACCAGCCCCGCGATGCTCTCGCGTTCGCTGAAGCTGCTGGCGCTCGAGCTCCCGGAACTGCTGCCCGAGGTCGCCCCGGAACGCCTGTTCGGTGTCCTGGGCGAGTTCGCGGGCGGTTTCGCGGGCAAGCTGCGCGAGAAGACGGTCGACGAGCAGGCGCTGGTGCTCAAGCACGCCGTCGGCCACACCCGCGAGGCGGGCAACGAGGCGCTGCGCGCCAGCAGGGAGCGGTTCAACGCGGTGTTCGACTCCGCGGCGCTGGGCATGGCCGTCGCGGGCATCAACGGCGTGATCACGGAGGCCAACGGGGCGCTCGGTCAGCTCTTCGGCCGCGAACCCGGGAGCCTGGTCGGCGTGCTGATCACCGACCTGGTCGATCAGCGGTGGCGCGCCGGCGTCACCGCCGCGCTGGCCGAGCTGGCCGCGGGCGCGGACGAGCGCGCGGGCCTGGACGTGCGGCGCACGCTGCCGGACGACACCCAGGTCTGGGCCCGGGTGTCGGCATCGCTGGTGCGCGACGCGGACGGTGACCCGGACTACCTGGTGGTGATGTGCGAGGACATCACCCACCGGCACATGCTGCAGGAGCAGTTCCGCAGGCAGAACGTGCAGGATCCGCTCACCGGGCTGGCCAATCGCACCCAGCTGGAATCCTGCCTGCACGCCGCCCTGACCCCGGTCTACCCGGGCCGCCGGATCGGCCTGTGCCTGTTCGACCTGGACGGGTTCAAGGCCGTCAACGACAGCCTCGGCCACCGCGTCGGCAACCGGCTGCTGCGCGAAGTGGCGCACCGGTTGCGTACGCTGGCCGCTCCGGACAGCGCGGTGGTCGCCCGCACCGGTGGCGACGAGTTCGCCGTGGCCATCCCGGACTCCATCGACGCGAACGCGGTGGTCGACCTGGTGGAGCGGCTGCTGCAGGAGATCGCCCGGCCGATGGGCATCGGCCAGCACGAGCTGAGCGCCTCGGCCAGCGTGGGCATCGTCGAGCGCGAGGTTCTCGGCACCGACGCCGAGGCGTTGCTGCGCGATGCCGACATCACGCTCTACCGGGCGAAGCGCGACGGCCGCGCGCTGTGGGTGCTGTTCGACCCCGAGCGCAACGCCAGGGAGCACGAGAACTTCCGGCTCGCCGCCACGCTGCCCGCCGCGTTGCAGTCGAACGAGCTCTTCGTCGAGTACGACCCGATCCTGGATCTGGGCACCGGCGCGGTGGTGGCCGCGGCGGCCAACATCCGCTGGGACCACCCAGAGCTCGGCGAGCTGGGCGCGGAGCGCTTCATCGGATTCGCCGAGGAGATCGGCCTGCTCACCAAGCTCGGCGCCTGGACCCTCGAGCAGGCCGGGGGGCACGCCGCGCGCTGGGCCGGCGAGCTGGGATCGCGGGCACCGCTGCTGGCGGTGACGCTTTCCGCCCGGCATTGCCGCGAGCCCGACCTCGTGCGCGAGGTGCGCGACATCCTGGATCGCACCGGGTTACCCGCCGAGTCGCTGGTGCTGTGCTTGCCGGAAGCCGCGCTGTTCGACCACCAGGGTGATCCGGTGGACACCGTGGAGATCTTCGCCGAACTCGGAATTCGCCTGTTCGTGCAGGAATTCGGGTCGCACTACTCCCGCGTGGACCGGTTGCGCGATCTGCCGCTGGCCGGGGTGAAGCTCGACGGTCCGCACATCGCCGGGATGGCCGATCCCGAGGGCGCCGACCCGCTCAGCGAGCACCTGGTGCACAGCGCGGTCGGCGCCGCCCGCCTGATGGGGCTCCCGGTGCTCGCCACCGGTGTGACCAACGAGCGCCAGGCCCACCGGTTGAGCGAACTGGGTGTCTCGATGATCCAGGGCCCGCACGTCAGCGACCGGTTGTCGGCGATCGAAATCGGCGGGCTCGTGCAGGAGCGCGCCTGACCTGCATCCCTTGGCCGGGCGACGATTCTCACGCCAGGTGGGTGACTGACTGCGGTCCGTAACAGTAGTATTGCCTACTTGATCAACCCGTTCGGCTCCCCTCCGAACGATGTTGATCGACGAAGAACTCCGGCGGCCGAGCAGGCCGCCTCTCCCCGTCAGTCCACCACCGGGAGGTCGAACTCGTGGAGCAGCACCCTGACTGGATACCCGATGGCGTCGATCTCGAGACCGCCAGCGCCGCCCGTTGCTACGACTTCTACCTGGGCGGAGCGCACAACTTCGCCGTGGACCGCGAACTCGGCCGCAAGGTCATGGAAGTGGTCCCGAACGTTCAAGAGATCGCCCTGCACAACCGCGCGTTCCTGCGCCGAGCCGTGCGGTACTGCTTAGATCAGGGGATCCGCCAGTTCCTCGACATCGGTTCCGGGATTCCCACCGCGGGCAACGTGCACGAGATCGCGCACGCGGTGGATCAGCAGGCCCGCGTGGTCTACGTGGACAACGAGCCGGTCGCGGTGGCGCACAGCAACACCATCCTCGACGGCGTGGACAACGCCTCGGTGGTCCAGGCCGACCTGCTCGACGTGGACGAGGTGCTCGACGCACCGGCAACTCGCAGGTTGCTGGACTTCTCGCAGCCCATCGCGGTGATGATGGTGGCGCTGGTGCACTTCGTGCCGGACAGCGAGCGTCCCCGCGAGGTGATCCGCCGCTACTACGACCGGTTGCCCGCCGGCAGCTACCTGGGCTTCTCGCACGTGACCGGCGACGACTACCCGGAGGGCACCACCGGGCTGGTCAAGCTCTACGAGAACAGCAGCAACCCCGTCACGCTGCGCACCCGCGCCGAGGTCGCCGAGCTGGTCTCGGACTTCGACCTGGTCGACCCGGGCGTGGTCTACGTGCCCGAGTGGCATCCCGACGATCCCGAGGACGTCACCGACAAGCCCGAGGAATCCATCGTCTACGGGCTCGTCGGTCGCAAGGTCTGACAACGAACGCTCGGGACCGGGAGATCCGCCGACCGGATCACCCGGCCGGCACCAGAAGGTGAATGAGAATGTCCGCCACGGACGGATTCGTCGACCGCGATGAGCTTCGCGCGGTCGTCCGGCAGTGGACTCGCGAGATCATCCACACCAGCTACGTCGCGATGGGGCGTCCGGAACTCGAGGCGTTCCTGGCCAAGTGCCTCGACGACGTGTTCGCGGCCTGCGACGGCCCCCTGGAATCCGCTCGGATGGTGGGCGAGCGCCTGGTCGACGTGCACTTCACCAGCCCGGTCGCGCTGCACCGCACCGTGACGCACCTGGGCGGTGTGCTGCCGCGCTGCACGGGTGTGGACCAGCAGCGGCTCGTCGAGGTGCTCGGCGCGGTCTCCGCCGGGTTCGCGGGCGCGCTGCGCGAGCAGACCCTCGCTGAGCAGGAGCTGATCAAGAAGTCGGTGCTGGACGCGCGCGCCGCAGCCGAGACCGCGCTGCGCTCGTCGGAAGCCCGATCCCGGGCGGTGTTCGCCTCCTCGGCGCTGGGCATCGCGGTGGTCACGCTCGACGGCGTCATCGAGGAGATCAACCCCTCGATGACCCGGATCTTCCGCCGCCGCAGCGAGGAGATGGTGGGGCGCACGATCTTCGAACTCACCGATGCGACGTGGCTCGCCGAGCTGACCGGGGCCAACGCGGACCTGGTCCGCGGCCGGGTGGATCGCTACCAGCTCGAGACCCGGTTCACCGAGCAGCACGGTTCGCACGTCTGGACCCAGCTGTCGGCTTCGCTGGTGCGCGACCCCACCGGCGGGCCCGACTACCAGGTCCTGCTCTACGAGGACATCACCGATCGGCACATGCTCCAGGAGCAGTTCCGCCGCCAGGCCGTGCACGACCCGCTGACCGGACTGGCCAACCGGACGCAGCTGCAGACCAGCCTCGACCACGCGCTGGAGCGCTCGCATCCGGGTCGCCGGGTCGGGCTGTGCTTCTTCGACCTGGACGGGTTCAAAGCGGTCAACGACAGCCTCGGGCACGCGGTCGGCGACCAGCTGCTGCGCGCCATCGCCCAGCGGATCCAGGCGCAGACCGCGGAGATGGGTGCGCTGCCCGCCCGGATGGGCGGTGACGAGTTCGTCGTGCTGGTGCCCGACACCTCCGGCGCCGCGCAGCTGGTCGAGCGCGTCGAGGCGATGCTGGCCGAGATCACCCGGCCGTGCCGCATCGGCTGCCACGAGCTGGCGGCCTCGGCCAGCGTCGGCGTGGTCGAGCGCCCGGTCGCCGAGACCGACGGCGAGAGCCTGCTGCGCGACGCGGACACCACGCTCTACCGCGCCAAGGAGGACGGCCGCGCGCAATGGGTGCTGTTCGACCCCGAGCGCAACGCCGAGGCGCGCGACCGGTTCAAGCTCTCCGCGGGTTTGCCAGCCGCGCTGGACCAGTACGAGCTGTTCGTCGAGTACGAGCCGATCGTTTCGCTCACCGATGACGACCTGGCGGGTTGGAACCTGGCCCGCGACAAGATCGTGGGTGCCGCGGCGACGATCCGCTGGGACCACCCCGAGTTCGGCGAGCTCGGCCAGGAGTCCTTCCTGGGTCTGGCCGAGGAGACCGGGCTGATCACTCGCCTCGGGCGGTGGGCCCTGGAGCAGGTCTGCGAGCACGCGGCCCGCTGGACCGAGCGGCTCGGCGATGACGCCCCGATCGCGGTGCTGAACCTCTCGCGCCGGCACTGCCGGGATCCCGAGCTGGTCAACGACGTGCGGCGGATGTTGCGCGAGTCCGGGTTGCCGCCGGACCGGCTGGCGCTGGGCATGCCCGAGTCGGCGCTGTTCGACCACGAGGGCGACCCGGTGGACATCGTCGAGATCTTCGCCCAGATGGGCATCCGGCTGATCGTCGACCAGTTCGGTGACGACTACACCCGGCTGGGGCGGTTGCGCGGTCTCCCGCTGCACGGCGTGCGGGTGGACGGTCCGCACCTGGAGGCCTTCGCCGACCCCGCGGGAGCCGATGCCCTGGACGCCCACCTGGTTCGCGCCGCCGCCCAGGCGGCGGATCTGATGGGGCTGCCCGTGATGGCCGGTGGCATCCAGGGGGTGATGCAGGCCGACCGGCTGCGCGAGGTGGGGGTGCGAACCGTCCTGGGGCCCTACGCGGGAGAGCGCAGCTCGGCGCTGGAACTCGAAGTGGCGGTCGCGGGCTGAACCGGTCGCCGGGGGTGCCCGAGCGCGGCGGGAGCTGCGCGTTAACCGAACAGCCCTGGCCGATAGCATCGGGTTGCGAAGTTTTTAACCCCAGTGCCGGTGATCTCCGGCCCAGTCTAGGAGTGATCGTGTCCGTACAGCCTTCCCAAGCCCAGCAAGCACCCCGGGTGAAGGTTCCGGCGGGCACTACAGCGGGCTCCGCCGTGGCCGAGGCAGGCCTGCCGAGCAAGGGTCCGGAGGCGATCGTGGTGGTCCGCGACGCCGAGGGCGCGCTGCGCGACCTGGATTGGGCGCCGGAGTCGGACGCCGAGGTCGAGGCCGTGGCGGCCGGGACCGAGGACGGCCGCAGCGTCATCCGGCACTCCGCCGCGCACGTGCTGGCCCAGGCGGTGCAGAACCTGTTCCCGGACGCGAAGCTGGGCATCGGCCCGCCGGTCAAGGACGGCTTCTACTACGACTTCGCCGTGGACAAGCCGTTCACCCCGGACGACCTGCAGGCGCTGGAGAAGCGCATGAAGCAGATCCTCAAGTCCGGCCAGAAGTTCTCCCGCAGGTTGGTGGAGTCCACCGACGCCGCGAAGGAAGAGCTCGCCGACGAGCCGTACAAGCTGGAGCTGGTCGATCTCAAGTCCGATGTGGACACCGACGAGGTGATGGAGGTCGGCGGCGGCGAGCTGACCGTCTACGACAACATCGACCGGCACGGCGAGCGGGTCTGGGGCGACCTCTGCCGCGGCCCGCACGTGCCGCACACCCGGTTCATCCCGGCCGTCAAGCTCACCCGCGTGGCCGCCGCCTACTGGCGCGGTGACCAGAACAACCAGCAGCTGCAGCGCGTCTACGGCACCGCCTGGGAGTCCAAGGAGAAGCTCGACGAGCACCTCGAGTGGCTGGCCGAGGCCGAGCGCCGAGACCACCGCCGCCTCGGTGCCGAGCTCGACCTGTTCTCCTTCCCGGACGAGATCGGTTCGGGCCTGCCGGTCTTCCATCCCAAGGGCGGCATCATCCGCCGCGAGATGGAGGACTACTCGCGCAAGCGGCACGAGGAAGCCGGCTACGAGTTCGTCAACTCGCCGCACATCACCAAGGACACGCTGTTCAAGACCTCGGGTCACCTCGACTGGTACCAGGACGGCATGTTCCCGGCGATGCACCTCGACGAGGAGCGCGATGCCGAGGGCGAGGTCCGCAAGCCGGGCGTGGACTACTTCCTCAAGCCGATGAACTGCCCGTTCCACAACCTGATCTTCCGCTCGCGCGGGCGCTCCTACCGCGAGCTGCCGCTGCGGATGTTCGAGTTCGGATCGGTCTACCGCTACGAGAAGTCCGGCGTGGTGCACGGGCTGACTCGCGTGCGCGGCATGACCCAGGACGACGCGCACATCTACTGCATGCCCGAGCAGCTGCAGGACGAGCTCAAGTCGCTGCTGGGCTTCGTGCTGGACCTGCTGCGCGACTACGGCCTGGACGACTTCTACCTGGAGCTGTCCACCCGCAACGACGAGAAGTACGTCGGTGACGACGAGAGCTGGGACGTGGCCACCGAGGCGCTGCGCAGCGCGGCCGAGAGCTCCGGGCTCGAGCTGGTGCCGGACCCGGGCGGCGCGGCCTTCTACGGGCCGAAGGTCTCGGTGCAGGCCCGCGACGCGCTGGGCCGCACCTGGCAGATGTCCACCATCCAGGTCGACTACCACCTGCCGGAGCGCTTCGACCTGGAGTACACCGGCCCGGACGGGAACAAGCAGCGGCCGATCAAGATCCACCGCGCGCTGTTCGGCTCCATCGAGCGGTTCTTCGGCGTGCTCACCGAGCACTACGCGGGCGCGTTCCCGGCATGGCTCTCGCCGGTGCAGGTCATGGGCATCCCGATCGCCGACGAGCACGTCGAGCACCTGCAGTCCGTCTCGCGTGCGCTGCGCGCCAAGGGGCTGCGCGTCGACATCGACACCAGCGACGACCGGATGCAGAAGAAGATCCGCAACCACACCACGCAGAAGGTGCCGTTCCTGCTGCTCGCCGGTGGCAAGGACGTCGAGGCGGGCGCGGTGTCGTTCCGCTTCCGCGATGGTTCGCAGATCAACGGCGTTCCGGTCGACGACGCGGTCAACGCGCTGGTCGACTGGGTGCAGCGGCGGGAGAACGCCTCGCCGACCGCTGAGAACTTCGTGGTGGAGGCGGTGTGAGCGGACCCGAGAACGTCGAGCTGACCGCGCAGGAGGGCGTCGGGGTCTCCGACGCGCTGCAGCGGCTGTGGACCCCGCACCGGATGGCCTACATCCAGGGCGAGAACAAGCCCGAGAGCGACCACAGCGACGGCTGCCCGTTCTGCCGCCTGGTGGAGTCCGGCAAGCCGGATGACGACACGCTGATCGTGGCCCGCGACGAGCTGGTCTTCGCGATCCTGAACCTGTACCCGTACAACCCGGGGCACCTGATGGTGCTGCCGTACCGGCACGTCGCCGACTACACCGAGCTCACGCCGGAGGAGACGGTCGCGGTCGCCGAGTACACCCAGCACGCGATGCGGGTCATCCGCGAGGTCTCGGCGCCGCACGGGTTCAACATCGGCCTCAACCAGGGGCCGGTCGCCGGTGCTGGCATCGCCGCGCACCTGCACCAGCACGTGGTCCCGCGCTGGGGCGGTGACTCCAACTTCATGCCGGTCATCGGGCACACCAAGGTGCTGCCGCAGCTGCTGGGGGAGACCCGGAAACTGCTCGCCGACGCTTGGTGAGCTCACCGCACGAGAAGGAGCCCGGGACGGATTCACCGTCCCGGGCTCCTTCTCGTGCGGTGTCGCTTCCGCCGGTGGCGGAGGCTCAGCAGCTCAGCTGCGCTGCTGGGCCTCGATGTCGAGGGTCAGGGTGACCTTCTCGCCGAGCATGGCGCCGCCTGCCGGGCCGATGCCGAAGTCGGTCCGGTTGATCGTGGTGGTCGCCGAGAGGCCGACCAGGCCCTCGCCGTTGAAGCCGCCGAGCTCGGTCTGCAGGGTCACCGGCTTGGTGACGCCCTTGATGGTGAGCTCGCCGTCGATCAGGAAGTCCTCGCCGTCCTGCCGGATACCGGTGGAGCGGAAGGTCGCGGTCGGGTACTGCTCGGCGTCGAAGAAGTCGGCGCTGCGCACGTGCGCGTCCCGGTCGGCGTTGCTGGTGTCGATCGAGGTGATGTCGATCTTGGCGGTCACCGAGGACTCGAGCGGGTCGGCCGCGGTGACGATCTCGCCCTCGAAGTTGCCGAAGCGGCCCTTGGACTTGCCGACGCCCATGTGCCGCAGGCTGAAGATGATGTCCGAGTGCACCGCGTCGATGTCCCAGGTGCCCACCGTGTAGCCGGAAATCTGCTCGGTCGCAGTCATCGTGATTCCTCCAAGTCGGGTCGTGCTGACGTCTAGTCTGCCAAACACTGTTGAAGTTTCAACCATTCCCGGATGTGTCGGCGGTCACTCGTAGCGGTCGGCTGCGCACCAGGTGATTCGGATGATCGCAACGCGGCTAATCTGCGTGGAGGGAGCGATTCACAGACCGACGGCTGGCATCTGAAGGCACATGATCAACATCTTCGCGCGGGCGAGTCTGGCCCGGGTGACCAATCCGATCGGCGCGGCGCTGGTCCGGTTCGGGTTGACGCCGAACGGCATCACCGTGGCGGGCGCCTTGGCCGCCGCCACGTCGGCGTTGTGGTTCTTCCCGCGCGGCGAGCTGTTCGTCGGCACGGTCGTGACGGCGGTCTTCCTGCTCTTCGACCTGCTCGACGGCGCCATGGCGCGGGTGGGCGGAGCCGTCACGCGCTTCGGCGGCGTGCTCGACGCCAGCTGCGACCGCCTGGTCGACGGCGTCCTGTTCGGCGCGCTGGTGTGGTGGGCGCTGGTCGTCGACGACGACCGGGCGCGCGGTCTCGGCCTGCTCATCTGCTTGGTGGCCGCCCAGGTCATCTCCTACGTGAAGGCTCGCGCCGAGGCCAACGGCCTGCAGGCCGGCGGCGGCCTGGCCGAGCGCGCCGAACGCTTCCTGATCGTGCTCACCGGCACGGGCCTGCACGGACTCGGCGTCCCCTACGTCCTGGACCTGGCCATCTGGCTGCTGGTCGCCCTCTCCCTGATCACCATCGCCCAACGCCTAGCAGCGGTCCACGCGTCCTCCCCCGACGAGCACGACTGACAGTTTTGCCTAAAACTGTGCGGCTTCGGCGCCCGAAATGTCCGGACAGTTTTAGGCAAAACTGTCAGCGTCGCTGCCCGCACCGTCGCGAACCGGGGTATTCCGGTAGGTGCAACCATCACTTGGGGACGAGGTTCTCCGGCATGGGTTCGTACGTTTCGAAGTGGCGGGTGAAGGTGGCGCTGCCCGAGGTCAGCGAGCGGACGTTGACCGTGTAGTGGGTCAGCTCGCTGGCAGGCACGTGGGCGCGGACCACCGTCCAGCCGCCGTTCTCGGGCTCGGTGCCGACGACCTTGCCGCGGCGGCTGGAGAGATCGCCGAGGATCGCGCCGAGGTGCTCCTCCGGGATGTGCACCGCGACTTCGTCGACGGGTTCGAGGGTCCGCATGCCGGCCTGCTCGGCAGCTGCCTTGACGGCGAGGGCGCCCGCCGCCTGGAACGCCTGGTCGGAGGAATCCACGCTGTGCGCCTTGCCGTCGACGAGCGTGATCCGCACGTCCACCACCGGGCAGCCCTCGGTGATGCCCTTGGTCAGCTGCGCCCGCGCGCCCTTCTCGACGCTCGGGATGAACTGCCTGGGCACCGCGCCACCGACGACCTTCTCGACGAACTCGACGCCAGAACCGCGGGGCAGCGGTTCGACCTCGATGTCGCAGACCGCGTACTGGCCGTGCCCGCCGGACTGCTTGATGTGCCTGCCGTGCCCCTTTGCGGCCTGCGCGAAGGTCTGCCGCAGCGGTACCCGCACCGGTTCGGTGTCGACCTCGGCACCGCCCTCGCGCAGCCGTTGCAGCACCACTTCGGCGTGCGCCTCGCCGGTGCACCACAGCACCAGCTGGTGGGTCTCGGTGTCGCGCTCCAGGCGCAGGCTCGGATCCGCGGCGATGAGCCGGTTGAGATTGCGCGCCAGGGCGTCCTCGTCGGAGCGGTTGTGCGCGACGACCGCCATCGGCAGCTGCGGTTCGGGCATCGGCCAGGGTGTGAGCAGCAGCGGGTCGGCGGGGTCGGACAACGTGTCACCGGTCTCGGCGGAGCCGAGCTTGGTCAGCGCGCACAGGTCGCCCGCGACGCAGCGCGGCACCTCCCGCAGGTTCGAGCCCAGCGGCGAGTACAGGTGCGCGACCCGCTCGTCCTCGTCGTGGTCGGGGTGCCCGCGCTCGGCCATGCCGTGCCCGGAGACGTGGACGGGTCGCTCGGGCAGCATCGTGCCGGAGAACACCCTGGCCAGCGAGACGCGTCCGACGTAGGAGTCGACCGAGGTGTGCACCACCTCGGCGGCCAGCGGTCCGCTCGGATCCGGGGTGAGCACCCGCGGGTGGGCGCCCTGCGGGTCCGTGAACTCCGGCAGCAGGTGCTCCAGCGGGCTGGGGAAACCGCGCCGGATGCCGTCGAGGATCTGCGGCACGCCCACCCCGCTCAGCGCCGAGGCCGGCAGCACCGGGTGCAGGCCGCCGCCTGCCACCGCCTTCTCCAGGTCGGCGATGAGGGCGTCCTCGTCGACCTGCTCGCCGTCGAGGTAGCGCTCCATCAGCGCCTCGTTCTCGCTCTCGGCGATGATCGCCTCGATCAGCTCGCCGCGCGGTTGCTCCAGGACCTCGCGCAACCGGGCATCCGCGGGACGGACGCCGTCGGCGGTGTAGTGGCTCTCGGTCAGGCAGCCGAGCAAGCCGGTGAGCTCGCCGCCGTCCATCGTCGGCAGGTACAGCGGCAGCACCCCGGAGCCGAAGGCGTCCTGGCAGTTCAGCAACGCGGTGTCGAAGTCCGCGCGCGGCTGGTCCAGCCGGGAGATCACCACGGCGCGCGGCATCCCGACCTCGGCGCACTCGTGCCAGATCGCACGGGTCGCTGCGTCGACGCCCTCGGTCGCGGCCACCACGAACAGCGCCGCGTCCGCAGCGCGCAACCCGGCGCGCAGTTCGCCGACGAAGTCCGCGTAGCCGGGGGTGTCGATCAGGTTGATCTTGCACTCGTCGTGCTGCAGCGGAGCGATGGACACCGAGATCGAGCGCTGCTGCTCGATCGAAGCGGGTTCGTGGTCGCAGACGGTGCTGCCCTCGGTGACCGCGCCGGGGCGCGGGATGGTCGAGCTCGCGGTCAGCATCGCCTCGACGAGCGTGGTCTTTCCCGCCGCGGATGGGCCGACCAGGACGACGTTGCGGATCTGCGCGGGATCTGCGGGGGCCGGGACGACCGGCCCCCCTGCTGTGCCGGTTTGCTTGCTTCCCATGGCTTGCTCCCTGGAGGAAAGGGCACTCGGGCGCGCGTGCGGATGTGTCTCCGATCACACACCCGGCCTTTTCGGGGCGCAAGGGCGCTGTCGGATGACACGCCCACGGCACGAAGTGGACTACTGAAATCGCCCCCAACTGGACCGTGGGAATGGTCCAGTTCGCATCTAGGCTGGTGGCGGCAGAACCGACGAGCTTTCAAGGATGGTCGAAGTTGGCTACCGCAGCGGATGTGGCTCCCACCGGCACCGACGGCGTCAAGCGGGGCATGGCCGAGATGCTCAAGGGCGGCGTGATCATGGACGTGGTCACCCCGGAGCAAGCGAAGATCGCCGAGCAGGCCGGCGCGGTCGCGGTGATGGCCCTGGAACGGGTTCCCGCCGACATCCGCTCGCAGGGCGGCGTGGCCCGGATGTCGGACCCGGACATGATCGAGGGAATCGTCAACTCGGTGTCCATCCCGGTGATGGCCAAGGCCCGCATCGGGCACTTCGTCGAGTCCCAGATCCTGCAGGCGCTCGGGGTGGACTACATCGACGAGTCCGAGGTGCTCACCCCGGCCGACGAGGCCAACCACATCGACAAGTGGGCGTTCACCGCGCCGTTCGTCTGCGGCGCGACGAACCTCGGCGAGGCGCTGCGCCGGATCGGTGAGGGCGCGGCGATGATCCGCTCCAAGGGAGAGGCGGGAACCGGCAACGTCGTCGAGGCGACCCGCCACATGCGCCAGATCCGCGCCGACATCCGCAGGCTGTCGGTGCTGGATTCCGACGAGCTCTACGTGGCGGCCAAGGAGCTGCGCGCCCCGGTCGAGCTGGTCAAGGAGATCGCTCGCACGGGCGAGCTCCCGGTCGTGCTGTTCACCGCCGGTGGCATCGCCACCCCGGCGGACGCGGCGATGATGCGTCAGCTCGGCGCCGAGGGCGTGTTCGTCGGTTCCGGCATCTTCAAGTCCGGGGATCCGGTCGGGCGCGCCGAGGCCATCGTCAAGGCCGCCACCTTCTACGACGACCCGGACGTGCTGGCCAAGGTCTCCCGCGGCCTCGGCGAGGCCATGGTCGGGCTCAACGTCACCGACCTCCCGGAGAACCAGCGCTACGCCGACCGCGGCTGGTGAGAGCCCCACCGACGGGAGACCGATCCCTCGGAGCCGCCGCACGAGTTCCCCGGTTCTCGGTGGGCGGGTCCGGGGGATTCGTCGTTCGGTTGGCCATGTGGTTGAAGGGATGAGGAGGAACTTTGGGTACGCCTGTCGTCGGAGTGCTGGCATTGCAGGGCGGGGTGGCCGAGCACCTGGCCGCGCTGGAGCGTTCCGGAGCCCGGGCGCGGCCGGTGCGGCGGGCCGAGGAGCTCGACGGTCTGCACGGGATCGTGCTGCCCGGCGGGGAGTCGACCACCATGAGCCGGCTGCTGGACGTCTTCGAGCTCCACGAGCCGTTGCGCGAGAAGCTGGCGGGCGGGCTGCCCGCGTACGGCTCGTGCGCGGGGATGATCATGCTGTCCGGCGCGGTATGCGATGGTGGGGACGGAGCCGCAGCTCCTGCGGTGCGCCCGCTGGGCGCGCTGGACGTGTCCGTGCGCCGGAACGCCTTCGGCAGGCAGGTCGACTCCTTCGAGACCGACCTGGAATTCGCCGGGATCGACGGCCAGGTGCACGCGGTGTTCATCCGTGCTCCGTGGGTGGACAAGATCGGTGACGGCGTGTCGGTCCTGGCCGTCGTGCCTGAAGGGCCGGATGTGTCCGAGCGCTCGGAGGCCGCCGGTAGGATCGTTGCGGTTCAGCAGGGAGCGGTGCTCGCCACGGCCTTCCACCCGGAACTGGTCGCGGGGGACGAGCGCGTGCACCGCTATTTCGTACAGATCGTCCGCGCGCGCTGAACTCGCAGCGCAGGCGTGGAAATACGGAGGAGAGATGAGCGGCCACTCCAAGTGGGCCACCACCAAGCACAAGAAGGCCGCCCTCGACGCCAAGCGCGGCAAGCTCTTCGCGAAGCTGATCAAGAACGTTGAGGTTGCCGCCCGCACCGGTGGAGGCGATCCGGAGGGCAACCCGACGCTGTACGACGCGATGCAGAAGGCGCGGAAGAACTCCGTTCCCGCCGACAACATCGAGCGCGCGCGCAAGCGCGGTGCCGGTGAGGAAGCCGGTGGCGCCGACTGGCAGACCGTCATGTACGAGGGCTACGCCCCGAACGGCGTCGGCGTTCTGGTGGAGTGCCTGACGGACAACAAGAACCGCGCCGCGGGCGAGGTGCGCACCGCGATGAACCGCAGCGGTGGCTCGATGGCCGACGCGGGCTCGGTCGCCTACATGTTCAACCGCCGCGGCGTGGTGCTGCTGCCGAAGGCCGGGATGACCGAGGACGACCTGCTCGCGGTGGTCCTCGACGCGGGCGCCGAGGAGATCAACGACCTCGGTGAGAGCTTCGAGATCCTCACCGACCCCAGTGATCTGGTCGACGTCCGCAAGGCGTTGCAGGCCGAGGGCATCGAGTACGACTCGGCCGAGACCAACTTCCTGGCCACCACCAACGTCGAGCTCGACGCCGAGGGTGCCCGCAAGATCTTCAAGCTGATCGAGGCCCTGGAGGACTGCGACGACGTGCAGAACGTCTACGCCGCCTTCGACGTCTCCGACGAGGTCATGGCCGAGGTCGGCTGACCTCGACCGACGCGCGCAGCGGCCGGTTCCCGCAGGGGTGGGTTCCGGCCGTTTTCCGCGTGCTGGGGCGTTCAGCAGCCCTCGGTGATGTAGCCCTGCTCGCACCCGTGCTGGTGCTGGAGCTCGCCGCTGGTGGGGTCCTGTCCGCAGGCGGTGCCGCACTGCTGGTAGCCGTGGAGCTCGTCGTACTGCTCTTCCGGGTACGGGTAGCCGGTGTCCTCGCGGTACTGCTGGTACTGCGGGGACTCCGGGTTGGTGTACGAGCTGCCCGGCCCGTCGTCCTCCGGTGTGAGCGCGCTCGGGCAGCCGTGCTCGGGCCCGAGCAGCCCCTCGCTGCAGAACGTTTCGAAGGAGTGATCGCCCTCCGGGGGCGCGCCCGAGCCCGGTGATGGTCCGGTCGAGGACCCGCTAGTCGACAACCCGCATCGGGCCTTCGTCTGCGCGTCCACGTCCGCTGGGTTCAGCTCGCAGTTGTCCGCAGGGGATCCGGCGGGTGGTGCGGCTGGTGCGGGTTCGACGTCCTGCGACGGCGGAGGTTGCTCCTGCTCGCTCACCGATGGTGGAGGTGGAGCGGGTTTCTCCTCCTCCGCGGTGCCGATGCAGCCGGACAGGGCCAGCGCGAGTCCGGCGATCAGGGCGGCGTGCTTGCCGGGGTTCATCGCTGCATCACCGACTCGTCGGCGCGTGGCCGCGCTTTAGCTCGTCGCGCCGGTGCTGGAGACTCCGATCAGGACGATCAGGAGCAGGATGAGGATGGCCCAGACAGCCAGGACCACGTATCCCAGCACGAGGCCCGCGACCGCCATGCCGTGTCCCGACTGCGGTGGGTTGTTCCTGATGTCCCGCGCGGCGATGTGCCCGAAGATCACCGCCAGCGGGGCGATGCCGAGGATGCCCAGCACCAGCGCGGCGACCGCCATGCCGTTCGTGGGGGCTTGCGGCGGCACGACGGATGGCAGCTGTTGCGGGTAGTAGGGCTGTTCGGCGGTCATTCGGATCAACCCCTCGGTAACCATCCGACGATGCGGTTACCCAGAGAATCCTCCCCGGTCGTATACGCACGGTAGGGGCGAAAGGCCCCGCGGTGTCGGTTCGCGTGTCCGGTGAGGTCCGCGGGCGGGGGAGATTGCCGTTGTGTGCACAATGGCGCCGTGGTCGACACGGATGAGGGTTTGCGCAGGTGGATGGTCAACACCGCGGAGGAGCACGGCGCCGCGGTCATGCACGTCGCCGGAGATGACAGCGGGGCCTCGTACGCGTTCTCGGTGGGGGCCTGGCGCCGCTTCGGCAAGCCGGAGGTCGTGGTCATCGGGCTGCCCCAGGAGGTCGCGCACGCGGTGGTCAACACCTACGTGCAGCGCGCGGGTCAGGGCGAGCGCTTCAAGCCCGGCCTGCTCTACGACGGCTTCCTGCAGGGCTGCCCGGTGACCTTCGAGAAGATCGCGCTGCAGCACTACCCGGAGTACCTGGGCAGCGCCTTCCTGGTCTACAGCGGCCCGGACTTCCCGGCGCTGCAGCTGATCGTCTCCAGTCCGGAGGACGCGAAGTTCCCCTGGCAGCCGGACGCCCCGGGCGGGTTCGCGGAGTACCAGCCGATCCTCACCGACTCGGGATCCCCGGAGTCCTGGACCCCCGGCGTGGACGGCCCCTGACAGTTTTGCCTATAACTGTCCCGGACATTTCGGGCGCCGGAGCCGCACGGTTTTAGGCAAAACTGTCGCGGGCCACTCGGGCGGGGGAGGGATTGGCGTGTCGGTCCTTCTGGGGTGGTTCGCGTTCGATAGAGTTCGAACGGGTGTTCTTCTGCGGAGTTAGTGGGTGGCGTCGTGCGCGTGCTGGGAGTCGATCCGGGGCTGACGCGTTGCGGGCTCGGGATCGTCGACGGCGGGCGCGGGCGCGAGGCCGACTGCGTGGCCGTGGGGGTCGCGCGGTCGTCGGCGGAGGACGAGCTGGCATCGCGGCTGCTGGCCGTCGGTGACGAGGTCGAGCGCTGGATGGACGCCCACCGCCCCGAGGTCGTCGCGATCGAACGCGTCTTCAGCCAGCACAACGTGCGCACCGTGATGGGCACCGCGCAGATCTCCGGCGTGATCGCGCTGGCGGCCGCGCGCCGCGAGCTGCCGGTGGTCTTCCACACGCCCAGCGAGGTCAAGGCCGCCATCAGCGGCTCGGGCCGGGCGGACAAGAACCAGGTGACCACCATGATCACCAAGATCCTCGGGCTGTCCTCCGCGCCGAAGCCGGCCGACGCCGCCGACGCCCTGGCCCTGGCCGTCTGCCACCTGTGGCGGGCGCCGATGATGGACCGGCTGGCGCAGGCCGAGGCGCGCGCCGCGGAGCTCGCCCGCAACCACCGCGCCCGCCTCAAGCAGGCGCAGCAGGCCACCCAGGCCCGGACAGGAGGGAAGAAGAAATGATCTCCACGGTGCGCGGCCCGGTGCTCTCGATCGGGCTGGACCACGCCGTGATCGAGGTCGGCGGCGTGGGCATGGCGGTCTACGCCACGCCGAGCACTCTCGCCGGGCTGCGCCGCGGCGAGGAGACCCGGTTGTGGACCACGCTGATCGTGCGCGAGGACTCGCTGACGCTCTACGGGTTCGCCGACGCCGAGGCCCGCGACCTGTTCGCCCTGCTGCAGACCGCCTCCGGTGTGGGCCCGCGCCTCGCGCTGGCCACCCTGGCGGTGCTCTCCCCGGACCAGCTCAGCCAGGCGCTGGCCGACGGGAACCTCACGGTGCTCACCCAGGTTCCGGGCATCGGCCGCAAGAGCGCCGAGCGCCTGATCCTGGAGCTGCGCGACAAGGTCGGCGTCCTGGCCGGCGCCACCGAGACCCCGGCGCAGGCGGCTCCCGACCACGGCCAGATCCGCAGCGAGGTCTCCGAAGCGCTGGTGGGCCTGGGCTTCTCGAGCAAGCAGGCGGACCAGAGCGTGGAGCAGGTGCTGTCCAACGGCGGCGCCGAGCTGGACACCTCGGCGGTGCTGCGCAAGGCGCTGGCCGCTCTCGGGCCCAAGTGAGGTAGCCGATGCACGAGGAACCGCAGGAGTGGCCCGCGCCGGGCGACGCCGTTTCGCTGACCCCGCACCAGGAGTCGGCCGACCAGGACGTCGAGACCTCGCTGCGTCCCCGCAAGCTCGGCGAGTTCGTCGGTCAGGGACGCGTGCGCGAACAGCTCGAACTGGTGCTGCACGGCGCCCTGCGACGCGGTGATCAGCCAGACCACGTGCTGTTCGCCGGCCCGCCCGGCCTGGGCAAGACCAGCCTGTCGATGATCATCGCCGCCGAGATCGGTTCGGCGATCCGCGTCACCTCCGGCCCTGCCCTGGAGAAGCCCGGTGATCTGGCGGCGATGCTGTCCAACCTCACCGAGGGCGACGTGCTGTTCATCGACGAGATCCACCGCATCGCGCGTCCCGCCGAGGAGATGCTCTACCTGGCGATGGAGGACTACCGGGTGGACATCGTGGTCGGCAAGGGCCCCGGAGCCACCAGCATCCCGCTCGAGCTGGCGCCCTTCACGCTGGTCGGCGCCACCACCCGATCGGGATCGCTGACCGGGCCGCTGCGCGACCGGTTCGGGTTCACCGCGCACATGGAGTTCTACACCGCAGACGAGCTGGACCTGGTCGTGCGCCGTTCGGCGAGCATCCTCGGCGTGGACCTGCGCGATGACGGTGCCACCGAGATCGCCACCCGGTCCCGCGGCACACCGCGCATCGCCAACCGGCTGCTGCGCCGGGTCCGCGACTACGCCGAGGTGCGCTCGGACGGCGCGGTCACCCGCGAGATCGCCCGTGCCGCGCTCGAGGTCTACGACGTCGACGAGATCGGCCTCGACCGCCTGGACCGCGCGGTGCTGCGCGCGCTGATCAAGTCCTTCCACGGCGGTCCGGTGGGCATCTCCACGCTCGCCGTGGCCGTGGGCGAGGAGTCCACTACGGTGGAGGAGGTCTGCGAGCCGTACCTGGTGCGGATCGGCATGCTGGCGCGGACCCCGCGCGGGCGCGTGGCCACCGCGGCCGCCTGGTACCACTTGGGCATGACGCCGCCGGAGCACGCGCCGGGAGAAGCGACACCATCGCTCTTTCAGCAGTGACCCAATGGTGACCAAGCGCCACTACGGTGGCGTCCGGTACCGCGGTCGGGGCGCCGACAGGCGGGCTGGGCTTGACGTTATCCTCGTCACGTCCCGCCCCGGCGATACCGGGCGGTGCGCACCGGGCCTCGGCCGTGAAGACCCAAGACAACCTGGTGGAAAGCGGGTCGACCGATGTCGGCCTGGCACACTGGGGCTTAAACATCCGAACAATTCGGGCGCAGTGCTGCGAGGGCTCGCCCCGAAGCGTCCGCTGAACGGAGCACGATGGACCTCCAATCCCTGATCCTCCCGCTGCTGATCGTCCTGCTGGCGGTGCCGCTGTTCCTGCAGGCCCGCAAGCAGAAGCGCGCGATGGCCGAGCAGCAGAAGCTGCAGAACTCCATCGAGGTGGGTGACCGGGTCATGACCACCTCCGGTGTGTTCGGCACCGTCGTGGCCACCGGCGACGACACCCTCGACCTGGAGCTGGCCCCGGGCCTGACCACCACCTGGGTGCGCCAGGCGGTCCGCGAGAAGGTCAACACCGAGGAAGCCGCTCAGGCCGAGAGCACCGAGGACGCCGAGAGCACGGACGTCGAGGAGACCTCCGAGGTCAAGGCCGAGGAGCAGAAGACCAGCTGATCGAGCTGGCCACCGGCCGATAGCGGGCGCTGCGCGACGAGCCGCCCGGGGGCGTTGCGCGCCTCGGCAGAACCATGACGCGGATCCGCACGTGTTGCGGGTCCGCGTCACTGTTTTGCCCGAACTCACTGTGCGTGATCAATTCGTCGCCCACCCCGCATCGTCGTCGCCGGGTGCGGCCCTGGGAGACTGGGGTGCCGAACGTGGTGGCGCCGCCGTCGGCTCGACCGCAGTGCCCACCGACCGTGGCGAAGATCGACACGAAATCGCATCGATCGGATCGGCCGGTGTAGAACCGACGGTAGTTTTGACGGTGGCATTTCGTCGGCCCCTGCGCGGCCGGGCTCGCTCGGGCCGCGCATCCGCACTGACCCTGAACAGGAGAACTACGCACCGTGGCACCTCCGGCCGGGCAGATCCGCCCAGGGCGTTATCTCGCGATCTTCGTGCTGATCGCGGCTGCGCTGTACTCGCTGGTGTTCTTCACCGGCGGTGGTGAGCCCAAACCGAAACTGGGCATCGACCTGCAGGGAGGCACGCGGGTCACGCTCACCGCGCGCACCACCGATGGTCAGCCCCCGAGCAAGGAATCGCTCGACCAGGCGCGGTCGATCATCGAGACCCGCGTCAACGGCATGGGCATCAGCGGCTCCGAGGTAGCGCTCGAGGGCAACAACCTGGTCATCACGGTGCCCGGCGCCGGTGGCGAGCAGGCCAAGCAACTCGGCCAGACCGCCAAGCTCAACATCCGCAAGGTCGCTCAGGCCATTCCGGCGGGGCAGGCGCCGCCCGCGGGCACCACGCCGCAGCAGGCGATCGACCCGGACGACCACGCCAAGGCCATCGAGGAGGCCAAGGCCACCCGGCAGAGCACCGACCAGGCGACCCAGCTGCAGGCGCTGCAGGCGCTCGACTGCAATGCCAAGGACCCGCTGCGCGGCAACGCCGACCCGAGCCTGCCGCTGGTCACCTGCAACCGCGACGGGACCCAGAAGTTCGTCCTCGAACCCGTGGTGATCCAGGGCAAGCAGATCGCCGACGCGCAGGCCCAGCCGCCGAGCACGCAGGGCGGCGGCAGCGCGGGCTGGACGGTCAACGTCGACTTCAAGGCCGAGGGCGGCCAGCAGTGGGCCAGCTTCACCGCGAACAACGTCCAGGAGCGGGCGGCCTTCGTGCTCGACGGAGAGGTCGTCTCCGCGCCGTCCATCACCGAGGCGATGCCGGGCGGTAGCGCTCGGGTCACGGGGCAGTTCAACCAGCAGAGCGCGGGCGACCTCGCCCAGATCCTCAAGTACGGCTCGCTGCCGCTGGCCTTCGACCAGTCCGAGGCCCAGACGGTCTCGCCCACGCTGGGCGTGGCCTCGCTGGAGGCGGGTCTGTTCGCCGGTGCCATCGGTCTGGCACTCGTCGCGATCTATTGCCTGCTCTACTACCGGGTGCTGGGCCTGCTGACCATCCTTTCGCTGGTGCTCTCCGGCGGCATCGTGTACGCGGTGCTGGTGCTGCTGGGGCGCTGGATCGGATTCACGCTGGACCTGGCGGGTGTGGCTGGCTTCATCGTCGCGATCGGCATCACCGCCGACTCGTTCATCGTCTTCTTCGAGAGACTCAAGGACGAGGTCCGGGAAGGCCGCACGTTCCGCTCGGCGGTTCCGCGGGCCTGGGTGCGGGCGCGCAAGACGATCCTGTCCGCCGACGCGGTCAGCTTCCTGGCCGCCGCCGTGCTCTACATCCTGGCCGTGGGGCAGGTGAAGGGCTTCGCGTTCACCCTCGGGATGTCCACCGTGCTGGACCTGATCGTGGTCTTCCTGGTGACGCACCCGCTGGTCGCGATGGCCTCGAAGAACAAGTTCCTGTCCAAGCCCTCGGTCTCCGGTCTGGGCGCAGTGCAGAAGATCGGTGACCGGAACCGGGCCTCCCGCCGCAAGGCGAACGCGACCACCGCCAAGGAGGCGTGAAGGTGACGACTCCAGGTACCGAAGACGTGAAGGAGCAGGGCAGCGTCTTCCACCGGCTGCACACCGGTACCGGCGCCTTCGACATCGTCGGCAAGCGATCCCGGTTCTACATCGCGCTGGGCCTGCTGGTGCTGATCTGCATCGGCGGGATGGGCTTCAAGGGCTTCAACCTGGGCATCGACTTCGTGGGCGGTACCCAGCTGTCCATGCCCGCGGTCGGCGCCCAGGGCCCGATCCAGCCTGACGAGGTGGAGGACGCCTTCGCCGAGGCGGTCGGCCACCCGCCCGCGACCACCCAGGAGGTGGGTTCCGGTGCCAACCGGAGCATCCAGGTGCGGGCCACCTCGCTGTCCGTGGACGAGGTCGCCGCGGCCAAGCAGGAGATCTACCAGGCCACCCAGCCGCTGGCCGCCAACGGACAGCCCAGCGAGGCGGTGATCAGCGACAGCGCCGTCTCGGGCACCTGGGGCGGCGAGATCACCCAGCAGGCGCTGATCGCGCTGGCGGTGTTCCTGGTGCTGGTCACGATCTTCCTGGCGTTCTACTTCGAGAAGTGGATGGCCGTGGCCGCGCTGGTCGCGCTGGTGCACGACGTGGTCATCACCATGGGCATCTACGCCCTGGTGGGCTTCGAGGTCACGCCGAGCACCGTGATCGGTCTGCTGACCATCCTCGGTTTCTCGCTGTACGACACCGTGGTCGTCTTCGACAAGGTCAAGGAGAACACCCGCGGCCTGCTGTCGTTGACCCGCCGGACCTATCCGGAGGCGGCGAACCTGGCGGTCAACCAGACGCTGATGCGCTCGATCAACACCTCGGTCATCGCGCTGCTGCCGGTGCTGGGCCTGCTGATCGTCGGCGCCGGGATGCTGGGCGTCGGCGTGCTGCGCGACCTGGGGCTGGTGCAGCTGGTCGGCATGCTCGCCGGTATGGTCTCGTCGATCTTCCTGGCCACGCCGCTGCTGGTGGACCTGAAGATGCGCGAGCCGAAGTACCGCGCGCACGCTGCCAAGGTCGAGCAGCGCCGGGCCAGGGCCGCGGGACGCGAGACCGGCGAAGAGGTCGCCGAGCAGCAGCAGACCGAGGAGCCCAAGCCCCCGGTGGCCGCGGGTGCGGGCGCCAAGCGCCCCGCCGCCCGGCCCGCGGGCAAGGCGCAGCGGCCGAGCGGCAAGAAGCGGCGTTGAGTTGTGAGTGAGGAAGCAGTGCAGGAAGCGATGACGTCCGTCCAGGTCACCGACGAGACCGATGCCGAGCTCGTGCGGTCGGTCGACCTGATCCGGGAGGTTCCGGACTTCCCGGAGCCGGGCGTGCTGTTCCGCGACATCGGTCCGATGCTGTCGGACTCGACGGCGCTGCGGGCGATCACCGCGGCGCTGGGCCGCGATCTCGAGTTCGACGTGGTGGCCGGGGTCGAGGCTCGCGGCTTCCTGCTCGGCGCGGCCGTGGCGCAGCACTTCGGCACGGGTGTCATCGGGCTGCGCAAACCCGGCAAGCTCCCGGCGGTCGCCGACTCCATCTCCTACGAGCTGGAGTACGGCCACGCGACCCTGGAGCTGCCCGCCGACACGCTCGCCGCGGGGCAGCGGGTCCTGGTCGTCGACGACGTGCTGGCCACCGGCGGCACGCTGGGCGCGGCCTGCCACCTGATCGCTCAAGCGGGCGCCGAGGTCACCGCGGCCGCGGTGGTCATGGAGCTCACCGGGCTGCGGGGCCGGGACAACGTCAGCGGCACCGAGATTCGCACGCTGCTCAAGGCCTGACCAGGCACGCGAGCAAGCTCGGAATCCCCCGGGCTCCCGATGCGGGAGCCCGGGGGATTCTTCATTTCCGGCCCGGCCGACCGGCGCGGGTGATCGGTTCAGCCGAACTGCGGTGGTCGTTTCGGCTGTCGAACGGGACCGCTGAGCGTATTGACGGCCACACCGGGGAAGGGCGTGGACCCGATGAGCGTTATTCTCAGTGTCCGGGTCCCCCGGACCTGGGACTTCAATGCAACGCCTGAGCCCGGGAGCGTGCGGTGAGCCATCACGTTGATTCCCCCGCCTCGGCAACCGACCAGGTTGCCGAACCGCGCGCGGGGGCCACCCGCCGCGTGCGGGCGCGCCTGGCGCGGAGGATCACGGCGCAGCGCGCTGCGCAGGTAAAACAGGTTCTCGAGCCCCTCGCCGCGGTCCATCGCGAACTCCACCCGCAGGCCGATCTGGGACTGCTGCAACGCGCCTACGACGTCGCCGAGGAGAAGCACCGCACCCAGCAGCGCAAGTCCGGCGATCCCTACATCACCCACCCGCTCGCCGTGGCCACGATCCTCGCCGAGCTGGGCATGGACACCACGACGCTGGTGGCCGGCCTGCTGCACGACACGGTCGAGGACACCGACTACTCGCTGGAGCGGCTGGGCGCCGACTTCGGCGACGAGGTCTCGCACCTGGTCGATGGCGTCACCAAGCTGGACAAGGTCAAGCTCGGCGCGGCCGCCGAGGCCGAGACCATCCGCAAGATGGTCATCGCGATGGCCCGCGACCCCCGGGTGCTGGTGATCAAGCTCGCCGACCGGCTGCACAACATGCGCACCATGCGCTTCCTGCCGCCGGAGAAGCAGGCCCGCAAGGCCCGCGAGACGCTCGAGGTCCTCGCGCCGCTGGCGCACCGGCTCGGGATGGCCACGATCAAGTGGGAGCTGGAGGACCTGGCCTTCGCCATCCTGCAGCCCAAGAAGTACGACGAGATCGTGCGGCTGGTCGCCAACCGCGCCCCGTCCCGCGACACCTACCTGCGCGGCGTGGTCGACGAGATCTCCCAGCACCTCGACGCCGCCCGGCTGGCCGCCAAGGTCGAGGGCAGGCCGAAGCACTACTACTCGATCCACCAGAAGATGATCGTGCGCGGGCGCGACTTCGACGACATCCACGACCTGGTGGGCGTGCGGATCCTGGTCGACGAGATCCGCGACTGCTACGCGGCCATGGGCGTGGTGCACGCGCTGTGGCAGCCGATGCCCGGCCGGTTCAAGGACTACATCGCCCAGCCCCGCTTCGGCGTCTACCAGTCGCTGCACACCACGGTCGTCGGCCCCGAGGGCAAGCCGCTCGAGGTGCAGATCCGCACCCACGACATGCACCGCACGGCCGAGTACGGCATCGCAGCGCACTGGCGCTACAAGGAGACCAAGGGCCGCAACTCCGGCAGCGGGCAGGGCACCGTCGAGGCCGACGAGATGGCCTGGATGCGTCAGCTGCTGGACTGGCAGCGCGAGGCCGCCGACCCGGGCGAGTTCCTGGAGTCGCTGCGCTACGACCTGGCCACCAGGGAGATCTTCGTCTTCACCCCCAAGGGCGACGTGATCACCCTGCCCAGCGGTTCGACGCCGGTGGACTTCGCCTACGCGGTGCACACCGAGGTCGGGCACCGCTGCATCGGCTCCCGGGTCAACGGCAGGTTGGTGGCGCTGGAGCGCAAGCTGGAGAACGGCGAGGTCGTGGAGATCTTCACGTCCAAGGCCGAGGGCTCCGGGCCGAGCAGGGACTGGCTGTCGTTCGTCGCCTCGCCGCGCGCCAAGGCCAAGATCAAGCAGTGGTTCGCCAAGGAGCGCCGCGAAGAGGCCATCGAGTCCGGCAAGGAGCTGATCACCAAGGAGGTCCGGCGACTCGGGCTCCCGGTCCAGCGGCTGGTCACGGCCGAGGCGCTGGGCGCGGTCGCCCGCGAGTTGCACTACGTCGACGTCACCGCGCTGTACGCGGCGGTGGGCGAGAAGCAGCTCTCCGCGCAGCACCTGGTGCAGCGCCTGGTCGCCGGGATGGGCGGTCCGGAGCAGGCCGCCGACGAGGTCGCCGAGCGCGCCACCCCGTCCACGCTGCGCGGCAAGCGGCGGGTCAGCGGCGACTCCGGTGTGGTCGTGCAGGACCTCAACGACGTGTACGCCAAGCTCGCGCGCTGCTGCACGCCGGTTCCCGGGGACGAGATCCTCGGGTTCATCACCCGGGGCGGCTGGGTCAGCGTGCACCGCACCGATTGCACCAACGCCGACGAGCTCCGCTCCACGCCGGAGCGGCTGGTCGAGGTCCACTGGGCGCCGTCGTCGTCCTCGGTGTTCCTGGTGGCCATCCAGGTGGAGGCCCTGGACCGGCACCGGCTGCTCTCGGACGTCACCAAGGTGCTGGCCGACGAGCGGGTCAACATCCTGTCCGCGTCGGTGACCACCTCGAAGGACCGGGTGGCGGTCAGCCGCTTCTCCTTCGAGATGGGCGATCCGAAGCACCTCGGCCACGTGCTCAAGGCGGTCCGCAACATCGAGGGCGTCTACGACGTCTACCGCGTGACCTCGGCGACCTGACCCGGGCCGAGAGAACGAGGCGCCACCGGAACTCCGGCGGCGCCTCGTCTCGCGTTGCGGGTCAGGCCTGGACGTCGACCTTCTCGAAGGTGACCTCCTTGTTCGGGTGACCGCCACCTGGCGACGGTTCGAAGGCGCCGTCGGTGCCCGCGCGGGCGATGTCGTCGATGACCTTCAGGCCCTCCTCGGAGATGGTGCCGAACACCGTGTAGTTCGGCGGCAGGGGAGCCTCGCCGAAGACCATGAAGAACTGGCTTCCGTTGGTGTTCGGGCCCGAGTTGGCCATCGCCAGGATGCCGCGGCCGTAGTTGAGCTCCGGGAAGGTCTCGTCGTCGAAGGCGTAGCCGGGACCGCCGCTGCCCTTGCCGGTCGGGTCGCCGCACTGCAGCATCTGCAGGCCGTCGGTGCCCAACCGGTGGCAGCTGGTGCCGTCGTAGAACGACTGCTCGGCCAGGTGGACGAAGCTGTTGACCGTGCACGGGGCCAGCGAGCGGTCCAGGGTCAGCGGGATGTCGCCCTGGTTGGTCGCGATGGTGGCCTGCACGGTGCCCTTCGAGGAGACCTCGCCGTCGGCGGGCCGCTGCACCGGCTTGCTCGGCTCGCCGTCCGGGCGGTAGGTGCACGAGACCGGGTCGGCCAAGGGCTGCGGCCGCTCGGGCACCGGCGCCTTCTCGGTAGGGATGTCGACCTTCGGCTGCTGCTTCGACTGGTTCGCCGCTTCCTGCGGCGCCGCGGAGCTGTCGCTGCCGTGGGTGAAGTAGAAAACGCCGACCACGACCGCGACGACCACGACGATCGTGGTGCCGATGGTGATCATCCGGCGCCGTTTGGCCTGCTCCGCCCGGCGCTCCATCTGGCGCTCGAGCTTTCGCTTGGCCGCCTCGCGCCGCTGCTCGTTGCTGGGCACCTGCTCCCTCCCCAATACTGTCCGTGATGTCGTCCTCGCAGTTTATGGGGTCGTCCGATTCGTTTTGCTGAGAGCCCGCGCCGGTGTGCGCGGGTGCGGGAGCGGCGGACGATAACCTGGGGCGGCTCACCTCCTTCGACGAAAGGGCCCACGTGCTAGTCCTCGGGTTTCCGGCCGGACCGCTGCAGGCGAACTGCTACCTGCTGGCTCGCGGCGAAGGCGAGCCGTGCGTGGTCGTCGATCCGGGGCAGGACGCAGCCGAGCCGGTGGCCCAGCAGCTGGACAAGCACGGCCTCACCCCGGAGGCCGTGCTGCTGACCCACGGGCACTTCGATCACGTCTTCGCGGCCGCGCAGCTCTGCGCGGACCACGACATCCCGGCGCACATCCACCCGGCCGACCGCTACATGCTCGCCGACCCGGGCGCCGCCCTGGGCGAGATGGGCAAGCAGCTGTTCGGCGACGGCCCGGCAGGGGAAGAACCCGCCGACGTCCGCGAGCTCGCCGACGGCGACGTGCTGGAAATCGCGGGCCTGCGCATCGACGTCACGCACACCCCGGGCCATACCGGCGGGTCGGTGCTGTTCGGCGTCGGCACGGACGAGGGAGGACGGCTGCTGCTGTCCGGCGACACCCTGTTCACCGGCGCCATCGGGCGCACCGATCTGCCCGGCGGCGACCACGGCCAGATGCTCGAGTCGCTGAGCACCAAGGTGCTGCCGTTGGACGACGAGACCGTCGTGCTGCCGGGCCACGGGCCGACCACCACCATCGGGCGCGAGCGCGCGGGCAACCCGTTCATCCTGGGCCTGCCCGCCGACGCCCACTGACGAGGACTGCGACCAGAGAGCATGAGCGAGTTCAACGCCCCCAAGGGCATCCCGGAGTACTACCCGCCGGAATCGGCCGGCTTCCTCGCGGTTCGCGAGGCGTTCTCGGACGCCGCGCGCCGCGCGGGTTACGGCTACATCGAGCTGCCCCTCTTCGAGGACACCTCGCTGTTCGCGCGCGGTGTCGGCGAGTCCACCGACGTGGTCAGCAAGGAGATGTACACCTTCGCCGACCGCGGCGGTCGGTCGGTGACGCTGCGCCCGGAGGGCACTGCGGGCGTGATCCGTTCGGTGATCGAGCACGGCCTGGACCGGGGCCAGCTGCCGGTGAAGCTGTACTACTCCGGCGCGTTCTTCCGCTACGAGCGCCCGCAGGCCGGCCGCTACCGGCAGCTGCAGCAGGTCGGCGTGGAGGCCATCGGCGTGGACGACCCGGCGCTGGACGCCGAGGTCATCGCGATCGCCGACGAGGCCTACCGGCGCCTGGGCATCACGGGTCACCGCATCGAGCTGACCTCCCTCGGCGACAGCACCTGCCGCCCGCCCTACCGCGCCAAGCTGCAGGAGTTCCTCGCGAAGCTGCCGCTGGACGAGGAGACCCGGCGTCGCGCCGAGCTCAACCCGCTGCGGGTGCTCGACGACAAGCGGCCCGAGGTGCGCGAGATGATGGCCGACGCCCCGCTGATGGTCGACCACCTGTCGGCGGAGGCCAAGGAGCACTACGAAGAGGTCAAGTCGCACCTGATCGACCTGGGAGTTGCGTTCACCGAGAACCCGCGGATGGTGCGCGGTCTGGACTACTACACCAAGACGACCTTCGAGTTCGTCCACGACGGACTCGGCTCGCAGTCCGGCATCGGTGGCGGCGGCCGCTACGACGGCCTGATGTCCGAACTGGGCGGCCAGGAGTTGTCCGGCATCGGATTCGGCCTCGGCGTGGACCGCACGCTGCTCGCCTGCCAGGCCGAGGGGCTGGCCGTCGGCGACCAGGCGCGCTGCGACGTCTACTGCGTGCCGATGGGAGAGACCGCCAAGCGGAAGCTGGTCGAGGCCGCGGGCGGGCTGCGCGACGCGGGCGTGCGGGTCGATCTCGCCTACGGCGGCAAGGGCCTCAAGGGCGCCATGAAGGCCGCCGACCGCTCGGGCGCCCGGTTCGCGCTCGTGGTCGGCGAGCGGGACCTGGAGTCCGGTTCGGCGCAGCTCAAGGAGCTGGCGACCGGTGAGCAGCGGCAGGTCTCGCTGGACTCGCTGGTCTCCGGCGTGCGCGAGGCGCTGGGCCGCTGATGGGCGAAGCGGAGACGGTGTCGCTGGACCTGCTGGATCGGCGCGCCGTGCGAGCGCGGGCCCGCAACGTGGCGATCGCGGCGGTCGTGGTGGCCGCCGCGCTCGGCGGCATCGTGAGCCTCTTCGCCGGGCCCCTCGGTTTCGGCGTCACCGCAGCGGTGGTGGCGATCCCGCTGCTGCTGCTGGCGCTGACCGAATCGCGCAAGACGGTGCAGCTGCGCGGTCACGAGGTCGTCGCGAAGGCGCTGGGCAGCCGCGTGGTGGACGTGCACGAGGCGACCCGCTTCGACCTGTTCGTCACCGATCTGCGCGGCACGCGCACGATCAACGTCCTGATCGGCGGCAACGGCAAGGCGGTCAGCGTCTCGCTGGCGATGTACGCGGGCACTGGCGGCCGCGAGCTCGGCATCTACGGGCTCCGCAGGCTGGCCGACACCCTCGCGGGCAACGCGGACACCAGGGCGCTGGTGCTCTCCCAGCTGATCGTCGCGCAGCTGCAGGCCGAGGCCAGGGGCGAAGCGGCTCCGAACCGGCCGCTCTACCAACTGGCCTCGCAGGCCCCGCAGGGAAGCATGGCCAAGCGCCTCAACTCGGACGCGGTGGCCAGGTTCGTCGCCGCGCTGTGATCCCCGGCGATCAGGGCTTCTTCGGCAGCGAGATCTTCTGGGTGGGGCGCCACCAGAGCGCCTCTTCGGCGCTGCGCTCGGCTCCCTCGCCGATCTCGTCGCCAGGGGTGGGCTCGTGCGGTTCGCCGCCCGCGGGTTGGCGGGTGACGACCAGGGCCGCCAGCGCGGTGGTGACCGGGATGGCCGCGACCAGCCCGATGCTGCCGACCAGCGTGCGCACCACCTCCTGGGCCACGGTCTGCGAGCTGACGATCTCGCCGAAGCTCCGGCCGGACAGCGTGTAGGCGAGCAGCATCGGCAGCGCGGCGCCGGCGTAGGCCAGCACCAGCGTGTTGACCGCCGAGGACACGTGGTCGCGCCCGATGCGCAGCGCCGAGCCGTACAGCTGCCGCCAGGTCAGGGCGGGGTTGGCGGCGCGCAGCTCCCACACCGCGCTGGTCTGGGTGATCGTGACGTCGTCGAGCACGCCCAGCGCACCGATGACGATCCCGGCCAGCAGCAGCCCGCGCGCATCGATCGGAGCGCCCAGCACGCCGATCAGGTTCGAGGTGTCCTCGTCGAGCCCGGTGAGGTTCGTGGCCGCCGAGAACACCGCGCTGAGCACGCCGATCAGCGCCAGGCTCACCATCGTGCCGAGCACCGCGGCGGAGGTGCGCGCGGATATGCCGTGCGTCAGGTACAGCACCACGAACATGGTGGCCCCGGCTCCGGCCACCGCGACCAGCAGCGGGTTCTCCCCGGCCAGGATGGCCGGCAGCACGAACCCGATCAGCACCGCCAGGCTCAACCCGAGCCCGATCAACGACTTGAGGCCCTGCCAGCGGCCGAGAACCAGCACGGCGGCGACGAACACCAGCGCCAGCACCAGCAGCGGGGTTCCCCGCTGGAAGTCCACGACCTGGAACGAGGACGGGTCCTGCGGGTTGGTCCCGGCGTAGCTCAGCACCACCTGGTCGCCGACGGCGAAGTGCGGGGTGCTGGGGTCGGTGGGCATGACCTGCTCGATGGTCTGGTTCGGGCGCGGACCGTCCTGCATCCGCACCTGCAGCGTCACGCAGCCGTCACCGGACCCGCCGCTCGATCCGCCGCCCTGGGTGCAGTCGGAGGTCCGGGCGGCGGTGATCTCGCCGTTGACCGGGTCCTGCCCGAAACCGATGTCCGCCCCGGTCTGCTGGGTGTGCCCGAACGGGTAGAGCACGAGCATCCCGACGATCGACGCGAGGGCGAAGGGCACCAGCAGCGCGGCCAGCCAGATCCGGACCCGCTTCGACGCGGGCGGGGCCGAGCCGTGGCCGTGGCCGTGCCCGTGGCCGCTGGTGGGTTCCGGCGTCCTGCGGCGCTTGGCGCGGCGCGGTGCGGCGGGTCGCGCCTGCTCCTCGGGATCGCGCTTGCGCCGCGCCTCGGGCGGACGCGCGGGGCGCGGCTCCTCGGGTTCGGACCGGTGCCGCCGTGGCGAGGTCTCGCGCTGCTGCGGCTGCTCGGCCCTGCGGCGCGGAGGCGGCTGAGCTCCGGGCGGAGGCGGTTGCTGCCGGTCGGCGGGTGGTGGTCGCCATCCACCCTGTCCGGACCGCGCTCGACGTCCGCCGGGATGCTCGGGAGGCCCCGCCTGGGGATGGCGCTCGGTCACCGGGCAATTATTACGCGCCGCCCGCAGGAACCCCGCCGAGGCCGAGCGGTTCCTTCCCGGGGAGGCCCTCCGCGTCGCCTGCGGGACGGCCAGGCCCGCCGGACTCGGGTGCTGACATGGCGCGATCGCCTCTCCCTCCGTGGGGACGAGTTCGACGAGTTTTTCGGCCCGAAAAACGTGAAAACTGCGTCAGGGAGAACTTCTATGCACCCATAAAGTGGCGTTTGCGGATTCCGTTCCCGGGTAGGGTCGTAAGGTCGCTGCCCGACCTGAACTCGGGTCGAGCTGGCGCGCTTTGCTAGCAGTGGATTCTGGGAGGGTTTGTGCGCTCAACTGCGCGAAGAATGATGCTGTGGGGCCTTGTTGTCGCCCTGTCTTTCAACGGCGCGGCAGCTGGAGTCGCCACCGCCGATCACGCAAGGCGGCAACTGCCGGCGAAGTACGAGTGCCAAGGTCGTCGCTGAGTACTCCGCTCGCCATCCACATGATTATGTGGGGCTCGAGCAGGCCATCCATGAGGCTGGTGGTGATTGCGTGAAGTTCGCCGCGGAGGGGCGCGGTGAACTCTCGGCTGGCGAGGCACAACGATTGTACGATCAGGCTGTCGGCCCGCGGGTTTCCGAAGATGCCGAAGCGTTCGATGTGCCAGCGAACTCATTCGACGTAAGCGGGGCTTGGTGCCACGTTCAAGATCAGTACGGGGAATGGTGGAACGCTACGGGTACTTGGAACTTCCGAAATGACTACGTCAACGGCAGCGCACCGAGGGACGCGAGTGGCCTGGCGGCGGACGTCCCGAGCTGCTGGGTGAATGATGGTGAGTGGATCAGCGCGTTCGATTATCAGGGGAATAGTTACGGAGGGCCGCTCATCCTCCAGAACGCCGGTTTGACCGCGAGCGTGTTCGCTGTCGAAGATGCTGCGTCGAACTTTACGATGCTCACCGACAACGGTAGCCACACGATCAGCTTCAAACGTCAATCCGCAGGTTGTGCCGGACAGCCACTGCAGGCGCGATACTACTTCGAGCACAACCAGGACGGCGGCTGGAGTTTCGGCATCGGCATCGCGGGTTTCTCGCTGAGCTACTCCTCCGGCGCGCCTCCTGCACTGCAGAAGGCCATCCAGGTGTTTAGGACATAATCAGGATCATGAGTACAGGGACGAGCACCAAGAGTGCTGCGACGGGCAGGGCCGCGTTTGGGACTGCGGCCCTGTTCGCCGCGTTCATCATCGTTGTTCTGCAAGCCGTTGGTACCGGGTATGACCGTTGGCCGGACTTGCTGGCGGTTCTGCTCGCGGTAGCCGGCAGCGGACTGCGCATCGAAGCCGCGATCGCGGCCGGTCGCGGCGTCTCCGACTGATCCTCGGCCGCTGGGAATGTTCTGGTGAATCGGGTTTTGCTGGAGGGTTCCTACCGGCACTGGGGTGCGCGGTCGATCAGCGCGGCGGTGACGGAGGGCAGGACGACCGCCGTGCAAGTCGTCGACCGGGCCTTCGCCGAGCTGGAGAGCCAGGACGACTACCTGCGTTGTTTTCGACGAACCTGGCCGGGACGAGCCCGAGCGCGTGCCCGCGCGGTGGATCGCGCGGTGGCCGCTGGTGCGCGGCTTCCGCTCGCCGGGGTGCCCTTGGCGATCAAGGCCAGCGAAGGACTGCGTTCGGTGCAGGTGCGCCGCCTGCTCAACGCGGGCTGCGTGCCGATCGGGGCGACATCGGTGCCGCGTGGAACCAGTTGGCAGACCTGGGGTTGTACCGACCGCGGGCACACCCGGAACCCTTGGGGGCCGGACTGGACGCCGGGTGGCTCGTCGGCGGGTTCGGCGGCTGCGGTAGCTGCGGGGATCGTCCCGATGGCTACCGGAGTGGACGGTGCTGGTTCTACGCGGATCCCGGCGGCTTGGTGCGGTGTCGTCGGGGTCAAACCCACGCGGGGCCGATTGCCCTCCCGAGATGTGTCGCAGCTTGCGATCGGCGGGCCGATCGCACGTTCCGTGGCCGACGCCGCGACCTATCTCGCTGTCACGCTGGAAACTGACTTCGGTGCTGGCATCGACAGCAGTGAGCCGGCTCGTGCGGTCTTCTCGGCAGACCTGGGGTTCGCCCACGCCGAACCGCGCACAGCTGCTGTGGCCGAAAGGGCCGCGAGTTCGCTTTCCGGGGCCGGCGCGCTGCACCTGCGGCGCGCTGCGGTGCGACTGACCGATCCGGGGGAGGCCTGGCTCGGGTTGCGTCGGCACGCCGCGCGACTCTCCTTGCCCGAAGGGGAGCGACTGCGCGGGGTCAACGACGCCGCGTTGGACGAGGTCTTCGCCGACGCAGATCTCCTCTTCACGCCCACGACTCCGATGCCCCCGCACGGGCACAGCGGGCCCGGAGATCAGATGAGCGTCGACCTGACCTGGGCATTCAACCTGAGCGGGCATCCGGCGCTGACGGTGCCCGCGGGCATGGACGACACGGGAGCGCCGACCGGGCTGCAGATGATCGCCGCGCGCGGACGAGAACTGCGCCTGATCCGGATGGCCGCGGTGTTGGAACGGCTGCAGCCTTGGCCGCTCGCACCCACCGTTGAGGGCAGTGCAGAGGTCCGCCGATCAGCCCGGGCGCGCAGGTAGCTCACCGGGGTCGTTTGATGCAGAACACCCCTGTTGTTCGCGCAGGTGCAGGTAGGATTCCGGATTTCGCCGAGCTCGAGTGGGCTAGGGGCGCAAGGGATTCGGCGCGGGCAACACGGGGCCCAGGGTGCGCGGGTACGCCGAGTGAGGCGGCTAGAGTCGGGGGATCCCGCCACGCCGATGTCCTCGGAGATGTTTGAGTGTCTGATCAGTTCGTTCACCTGCACGTGCACACCGAGTTCAGCATGCTCGACGGTGCCGCCCAGCACGACAAGCTGTTCGCCGAGGTGGCTCGGCTCGAGCAGCCCGCGGTGGCGATGACCGACCACGGGAACATGTTCGGCGCGCACGGCTTCTACGCCCAGGCGACGAAGGCCGGGGTCAAGCCGATCATCGGCATCGAGGCGTACGTGGCTCCGGAGAGCCGGTACCACAAGAAGCCGGTGTTCTGGGGATCCCGGGCGGTGACCGGCAAGAAGGACGAGGAAGAGGGCGGCGACGTCTCGGGCGCGGGTGCCTACACCCACATGACCATGCTCGCGCAGAACTCGGCCGGGCTGCGCAACCTGTTCAAGCTGAGCTCGCTGGCCTCGATGCAGGGCTTCTTCAAGAAGCCCCGGATGGACAAGGAGCTCATCGCCGAGCACGCCGAGGGCATCATCGCCACCAGCGGCTGCCTGGCGGGCGAGGTGCTCACCCGGCTGCGGCTCGGGCAGAAGCAGGAGGCGTTGCAGGCGGCCTCGGACTACAAGGACATCTTCGGCGCCGACCGGTTCTTCATCGAGGTGATGGACCACGGCATCCAGATGGAGCGCAACATCCGCGGCGAGCTGCTCGACATCGCCAAGCAGCTCGATCTGCGCACGGTCGCGACCAACGACAGCCACTACGTCACCCAGGACCAGGCCGGGCACCACGACGCGTTGCTGTGCCTGCAGACGCGATCGATGCTGGCCGACACCGACCGGTTCAAGTTCCAGGGCGACGGCTACCACATCAAGTCCTCCGCGGAGATGCGCGAGTACTGGGACCAGGAGGTCCCGGACGCCTGCGACTCGACCCTGCTGATCACCGACATGGTCGAGGGCTACGAGGACGCCTTCGCGCCGCACAACCGGATGCCGCAGGCCAAGATCGAGGTCGGCCGCACCGACGTGGAGGTGCTGCGCGACGAGGTCGAGGAGTTCATCCCGACCCGGTTCGCCGAGGGCGAGTTCACCCAGGCCTACCGCGACCAGCTCGAATGGGAGCTCAAGGTCATCACCGAGAAGGGGTACTCCTCGTACTTCCTGGTGGTCGGCGACATGATCCGGTGGGCCAAGAACAACGGCATCCGGGTCGGTCCCGGTCGTGGTTCGGCGGCCGGTGCGCTGCTGTCCTACGTGCTGCACATCATCGACATCGACCCGCTGCGGCACGGTCTGCTGTTCGAGCGGTTCCTCAACCCCGAGCGCGACTCGCCGCCCGACATCGACATCGACTTCGACGAGCGCCAGCGCGAGCGGGTCATCCAGTACGCCAAGGAGAAGTACGGCGAGGAGTACTTCGCCAAGGTCATCACCTACGGCACGATTAAGACGAAGGCGGCCTTCAAGGACGCCGCGCGCGTGCACCTGGGCCAGCCGGGCTTCCAGGTCGCCGACCAGTTCTCCAAGGCGCTGCCCGCGCCGATCGCGGCCAAGGACATCCCGCTGGCCGGGATCGTCGACCCGGAGCACGAGCGCTACGCCGAGGCCGCCGAGGTGCGCAGCCTGATCGAGAACGATCCGCAGATCGGCAAGATCTTCGACACCGCCCGCGGCCTGGAGGGCCTGATCCGCAACGCGGGCGTGCACGCGTGCGCGCACATCATCTCGCGCGAGCCGCTGCTGGACGTGCTGCCGCTGTGGAAGCGCGACGACGGCGAGATCATCACCGGCTGGGACGGTCCGCAGTGCGAGGACGTGGGTCTGCTCAAGATCGATATTCTCGGGCTGGTCAACATGACCATGATCGACGACACCGTGCGGATGGTGAGGGCCAACCACGGTGACGAGGTCGAACCGCTCCAGATCGCGCTCGACGACACCAAGACCTACGAGATGCTCGGCGGCGGCGAGAGCCTGGGCGTGTTCCAGCTCGAAGGTGGCGGCATGCAGTCGCTGCTCAAGCGCATGCAGCCCACCCGCTTCGGCGACATCGTGGCCTGCGTTGCGCTGTACCGGCCGGGCCCGATGGACGTCAACGCGCACCTGGACTACGCCGACCGCAAGAACGGCAAGAAGCCGGTCGAGCCGATCCACCAGGAGCTCGACGAACCGCTGCAGGACATTCTCGGCGAGACCTACGGTCTGATCGTGTATCAGGAGCAGATCATGGCCATCGCCCAGAAGGTCGCCGGTTACAGCCTCGGACAAGCCGACCTGCTCCGCCGCGCGATGGGCAAGAAGAAGAAGGAGGTGATGGACGAGCAGTTCGCCAAGTTCCAGGCCGGGATGAGCGAGAACGGCTACTCGAACGAAGCCATCGAGCAGCTGTGGGCGACCGTGCTGCCCTTCGCCGGTTACGCGTTCAACAAGTCGCACGCGGCGGCCTACGGCCTGGTTACCTACTGGACCGCCTACCTGAAGGCGCACTACCCGGCCGAGTACATGGCCGCGCTGCTGACCGCGAACTCGAACAACAAGGACAAGACCGCCGTCTACCTGTCCGAGTGCCGCCGGATGGGCATCCGGGTGCTGCCGCCGGACGTCAACGAGTCCTCCTCGGGGCACGCCGCGGTCAACGGCGACATCCGCTTCGGGCTGAGCGCGATCCGCAACGTCGGTTCGAACGTGGTCGACTCGATCATCAAGAGCCGCGAGGAGAAGGGCGAGTACGCCTCGTTCACCGACTTCCTCGACAAGATCGAGATCACCGCGTGCAACAAGCGAGTGGTGGAATCGCTGATCAAGGCGGGCGCCTTCGACTCGCTGGGGCACAGCCGCATGTCGCTGAACCAGCACCACGAGGCCGCGGTCGATGCCGTGATCGGGCTCAAGCGGCAGCAGGCGATGGGCCAGTTCGACCTGTTCGGCGGCGACGACGCGGGACCCCCCGACGAGACGTCGCCGCTGGCGCACCTGCAGTTCACCGACGAGGAGTGGCCGCGCAAGCAACTGCTGGCCTACGAGCGCGAGATGCTCGGCCTCTACGTCTCGGCGCACCCGCTGGACGGGGCTGAGCGGCTGCTGGCGCCCTACCAGGACACCAGCATCGCCGAGCTGGTCGGCGGGGAGCGCGAACCCGGCGGCTACGGCAAGGAGCAGCCCAAGATCGCCGGCATGGTCTCCGGCATCCAGCGGCGGCTGAACAAGAACGGGCAGCCCTGGGCCATCGTGACCCTGGAGGACTTCGAGGCCAGCGTCGAGGTGCTGTTCTTCCCGAAGTCCTACGAGATGTTCTCCGACTGCCTGGCCGAGGACACCGCGCTCGCGGTCAAGGGACGGGTCAACGAGCGCGAGGGCGAGATCAGCGTGTTCGCCTCGGACGCGGTCCCGATCGACATCACGGCGGCCGAGCAGGCGCCCGGAGTCGCGCCGCCGCTGGTGCTGCGCGCCGACGCGAAGAAGATCACCAGCGAGGTGCTCGGCGAGCTGCGCAGCACGCTCAACTCCTACAAGGGCTCGACCCCGGTGCACATTCAACTGGGCAAGACGCGCATGGAACTGCCCGCGTGGGGAGTGGAGGTCTGCACCGAGCTGGTCTCCGAGCTCAAGAGTGTGCGCGGCATCGTGATCGACCGCGCCGGAGCTGCCTGAGGAGATACTTCAGTTTGCCGCGTGCGTGGCGGTGCGGGTGGCGGAACCTGACGCGCCGTGTGGCTGCGGGATCCGCTCCTTGAGTAGCGGCACGCGGCGTCGCGGCTGTCCTCGCCACACGACGCGTCAGAACCCGCTGCGGTGCGAGCTGAGTCCCGCACTTGAAACGGCGGCTCGGCCGCACTCCACTCCTAAACAGTCGACGCTTCGCCCCGCGCATCCACTGCGGATGCGCGGGGCGATTTCGTTGTGACTGGTTGGGGCCGGTCCGGTGAGGGGTGCACGTCCGAGCAGCGCGGGTGCGGTCCGGTGGTGCGTGGTCGGGATCCCTTGAGCGGCATCCGCCTTCCTAGCGGGAAGATCTCGCGCCGCGAGGGCTATCCCTACCTCGGTGGGTGGGGCAGCCACACGTGAAACGGCGGGATAGCACCGGGCACCGGAGGGACAGACCCGACGATTCCAGCGCCGAACAGCGGAAGCATTCCTCCATGGACACGGACGGGAGTCCCCTCCCGCATCACCCGTCGAGAAAGGAATGCGAGAAATGGACACCACGAACGCCATTCGGCCCGTATCTCCCAGCATCGACGGCGTCATCCGCGAGCACGGTGCCGCGCTGCTGTCCTACGTCACCCGCCTGACCGGGGACCGGTACCTCGCCGAGGACATCGTGCAGGAGACCTGGCTGCGAGCCTGGCGGCACGCCGATCGCCTCACCGCGGACAAGGGCTCGGTGCGCGGCTGGTTGATGCGCACCGCCCACAACGTCACCATCGACCAGCACCGCAGCCGGAAGGCCCGCCCCACCGAGATCGCCTTCGAGGGGGAGGTCCTGACGAACAAGGCCGTGCAGTCGGCGCCGAGCGATGACGTGGAGAACCGGATGGTCCTCAACGAGCTGCTCGAGCACCTGTCCCCGGTGCACCGGCGAACCGTCGTCGAGGTCTACGTCACCGATCGCACGGTCACGTCCGCGGCCTCCGCGCTCGGCGTTCCGGTCGGGACCGTGAAGAGCCGCCTGCACCACGCGATGCGCAACCTGCGCGGCCGGTTCGCCGGTGGGGCGCTGCGAGCGGCGTGACGGTTCGGCGCGGGTTCAGCGCAGGGCGTTGCACGGCGTCGCGTCGTCAACGCCCGCCTCGACCCGCACGTCGGAGAACGTGATGTCCATCCGCCGCTGGGACCAGACCAGGAACGGTGTGTCGACGCGCCTGGGGTCCAGTCCCTTGCGCACGAAGCAGGACATCGGGATCTTCACCGTGGCCCGCTGCTCCACCGGCAGGTCGGCGAGCAGGTGGGTCGCCGAAACCTCGGAGCGGCAGGGGTATTCGCAGTGCATCCCGATCTTCGTGGTTTCCCCGACGGGTGGGGTGTGCACGATCGCGTCGAAGACCAGCGCGCCCTGGTTGCGCGCGTAGGCGGACAGATCGAGCGGTCCCTCGGGGCGGCCGGTCTGCAGGTACATCTGGGCGGCCTTGTCCTGCATCCAGGTCACGCGCAGGCCGTTGTTCGCCGGATCGGGGACGGCCTTGATCAGCTCCCCCTGCTGCGTGCCGTCGGCGAAGATGAACGAACCGCCCCAGTTGACCTCGGAGCCGAGGTAGCCGGCGAACGGCTTGACCGGTCCGCCGTCGAAGACCTGCAGCGGACCCTCCGGCGGAGCGGGTTTGTTCGATGCCGTCTGCCGGTGGGCGGCACCCGAACCGGTGCGGATGTCCGCGATGATCGCCGTGCCCGCGGCGATGATCACGGCCGCTGCTACCGCGATGGCAGGGACCAGCCACGCCTTCTTCCGGCGGGGCGGCCGGGAAGCGATCACCCCGGTGTCGGCGGGTTCCGGGGTCTGCGACTCGGCGGCCGGAGCGGGAGCCGGCTGCGTCGAGGTGAGCGCGGCACCCAGCGCGACGGTGAACTTCGGGTGCAGCGTCACCCGGACCGGTTTGTTGAGCTCCTGCTCCACCATCTGAGCCACCAGCGGGACCCGGGACGACCCGCCCGCCAGCAGCACCGCCGAGAGGTCCTCGGTGCGCAGCCCGGCCGAGGCCGTGGTCCGGTGCAGCGCCTCGGTGGTCAACCGCACCGACGGCCGGATCATCTCGTCGAACTCCGGCCGGGTGATGGTCAGCTCCCGGGGCCCGGAGGGCAGCGGGACGGTCACGTCGACTTCGGTTTCGGTGGACAGCCGCTCCTTGGCGCGCACGCACAGCGCCCGGATCTTCGCCAGCGCGGACGCCGCTCGCGGATCGGCCGCCTCCAGCTCGCCGATCGCGCCGTCGAGCCGCTGATCGAGGTGCGCCAGCAGCGCCTCGTCGAAATCGATGCCGCCCAGGTGCTCGATGCCTTCCGGGGTGCCCAGGATCTCCATCCGGCCGGAGCGCATCCGCAGGATGGTGGTGTCGAAGGTGCCGCCGCCGAGGTCGTAGACGGCGACGACCTCGCCGTCCTCGAGCCTGCGCTCGGTGGAGTAGTGCGTGGCCGCGGCCTCCGGCTCGGTGATCAGGCGGAAGTCCTCCACGCCCGCCAGGCGGGGCACCTCGGTGAAGTGCTCCTGCCGGTACGGGCCCCAGATCGCCGGGTAGGTCAGCGTGACGGAATCCGGCCGCGCGCCCATGTTCTCGCTGACCGCGTCGAGCACGTCGCGCAGCTGCGCGGCCATCAGCGCGGCGGGGGAGTAGGCGGAGCCGCCGAGCACCAGCGGCGTGGGGTCGCCGAGCCTGCGCTTGAAGTTCCGGGCGGTCTGCGCCGGGTCGGAATCCTCGTCCAGCGCGGCGTACCCGGTCCGCAGGGCGCCGTCCGGCGCCGGGTGCGCTGCGGACGGCACGACGACCTCGGGCGACAACGACACCATGTGCGTACCGCCCGGTCCGCTGATCGCGGCCGAGGTGAACGAGGTCCCGAGGTCGATGCCAACGCCGTAACGCACCTTGTGTGCTCCCTTCGCGTCAGCAAAAGATAATCACTACACGATTCTCGTCAACTGTAGGCGTGACGAAAAGGGGAGGGATGGCCCTACCCCCGCAACGGGTTTGCACCCTTTCGCGGGCGTGCGGGCCTGAGCGAGGCTGGGCGGATGGTCGGGAGTGTGGGCGGGCGCACCGCGCGGGGCGGCGAGTGGCTGCCCGGCTGGCTGCGCGTGCCCGGACGCGGTGCGGCCCAGTACCGGTTCGAACTGGAACGAGCGCTCAACAACGGTCCCGCCGAACGGCTTTCGGCGCTGGCGGTGGAACTGGACCTGTTCTCCGCCGGAATCGCCGACCTGCGGATAGCGGCCCGGATCGAGGCGGTGCGGGAACGCGTGTGCGGGCTGATCGAGAACCTGCGCCAGCTCGGCGGGATGATCCACCCGCCGGTGCTCGCCGAAGGGCTCGAACCCACCTGCGTATCCGTCGCGGAGCACTGCGATCTGCGGCTTCGGCTGGATCTCCCGGATCACGAGCTCGGGCACCAGGCCCGCCTGCGGATGGGGCTTCTCGTCGCGGACCGCCTGCGTACTCTGGAGCCCGGCACGACCGTGCGGGTGCGAGTGCGAGGCAGGAGGTTCGTGCGCGTGCGCATCACCGAACAACGACCGGGGACATCGGTGCGGCGGAATCTGCGGGCGGTGCTGCTGTGCGGGTAGCCATCGCCGAGGACGGCGCGCTGTTCCGGGAAGGTCTCGTCCTGCTGCTGCAGGCGGCCGGGCACGAGGTGGTCGGCTGCGTCGGCGACGGGGACGCCTTGCTGGCGATCGTGGCCACCGAGCAGGTGGACGTGGCGATCCTGGACATCCGGATGCCGCCGGAGCCGGACGGTGGGCTGGTCACCGCCGACGAGATCCGCGCGCGGAGTCCCGGGACCGGATTGCTGCTGCTGTCGCACTACGCCGAGACGCACTACCTGATGCGCGTGCTGGAGATCGGTGCCGAGCGGATCGGCTACCGGCTCAAGGAACGCGTGGCGGGGGTGCAGGTCCTCGCCGACACCCTGGACCGCATCGCCGGCGGCGAGATCGTGATCGAGCCGACGCTGGCCAAGCGGCTGGTCGAGAGCCCGGCCCGGAGCGCCGACAGCCCGATCTCCGCGCTGACCGAACGCGAGCTCGAGGTGCTGCGCCTGATGGCCGAGGGACACGCCAACAACGCCATCGCCGAGCAGCTGTACGTCTCCGCCAAGGTGGTCGAAAAGCACACCGCCTCGATCTTCACCAAGCTGGGCCTGCCGCGCGACCAGGCGTTGCACCACCGGCGGGTGCTCGCGGTGCTCGCCTACCTGCGATCGAGCCGGATCGAGAGCTAGCCCGAATGCGGCGGAATCGGCGCGCGCACGAGCTCGTGGCGACAGTTCCCCCGGCCCGGTTGGCGGAAGCGCTGGTCGACCAGCTGGCCCGCACCGTGCGCGGGCGGGCCGCCTACTGCGTGCCCGCGGCGGATCGTCCGGAGGAGCTCGACGTCGTCGCCGCGGCACCGGGAACCTCCGCGCAGGAGTTCGACGACGAATCGGCCCGGCAACCCGTGCGCGGTGGAGGTGTGCTGCTGGTCGCCGGTGCCCGGCGCTGGGGAGCCAAGGAGCAGGCCGCGCTCAAGGAGACCGCGGGCTGGCTGGCCGTCACCTCGGACGTGCGACGGTTGCGGGCGGATCGCGACCGCGCCGAGGAGCGCTCCCGCGAACTGCGCTCCGAGGTGGTCACAGCACGGGAACGGCTCGCGCAGGTGCGCGATCTCGAACGTCGCCGCCTCGTCCGCGCGGTCACCACGTCGACGTTGCGGGACCTCGACGAACTGCGCAGGCGCCTGCGCGCGCTCGGTGAGCCGCCCGCCGAAGGTGCTGAACCTGCACGGGTCGCCGATCTCGGCAGCCGGGTCGACGAGATGCTCGACAGCTTCCGGACGGTCGTGCGCGGGGTGTACCCGGCGATGCTGCCGGAGCGCGGGCCCAGCGCAGCGCTCGAGGAGCTGGCGGCGACGCTGTGCCACCCGGTGCGGTTCTCCGGTGATCTCGGCAGGCGCGTCGGCTGGCAGATCGAGTCCGGCTTCTACCACGCCGTCGCGGCGGTGCTGAACTTGTTGGCAGGTGACGGCATCGATCGCGAAAACCCGGCTGTGGACGTGGAGTTCGGCCGCGACGACGCCCTTCGCGCGCGGCTGACCACATCGCTCGGCCCGCTGTCGGTGGCCGATCTGCGTGCCGCGCTGCACCAGGACGCCGAGCGACTGGCGGTGCTGGGCGGGGAGATGGAGTGCTCCGCGAGCGGTGGCTCGGCCCTGGTCTCGGTGCGGCTCGCGGACCGGGTGACGACGGCCGCTCCGTCCCGGGAGGAGGGCGGAGCCCTGTTCCAGCGGGTGACGAAGCTGGTGAAGCAGGGCCAGCAGGCCGCTGGCTCCGGGCCGGACCGGGCCCGCTGGGACGCCGTCGCGGGCAGGTTGGTGCAGCCGCCGCGACTGGCCGTGGTGGCGGGCGCCGACGGACCCGCTCCGGCCGAACTGGACAGCGCTTCCGTCCTCGGGATCACCGTGGTCTTCGCCGATGGACCGGCCGATCGCGGGTTAGCCGAGGAACTCCTCGCCGAGCACGGCCCGCGCGGCTCGGTCGACGCGGTGCTGTGCCTGCAACCGCCCGCAGCCGAGTTCCGGGCGATGCTGCGCCGGTCACCGCAACGAGTCGAGCTCAGCGAGACCGCGAGCCCGGATCGGCTGGCGCGCGAGCTGATCACATGGGCTCCGGTGATCGCGGCGCGGCGGGCGATCGTCTCGGTGCGCGGATTGCTGCCCGGCTTGCCCGCCGATCACCCGCTGCGGTGGGCGGTGGATCGGCTCGCCGCCGAAACGCACGAGATCACCGAGCTGGACCTGCTCGACGAACTCCTCGATGGGGAAACCCGTTTGCTGAGCGGGGTTTCGGAGGACGCCGCGCGGTTGCTGGGCGCGCGGGGAACCGACCCGCGCTCCCGGCTCGGCTTGGAGCCGGAGGCCAACGACGAGCAGGTGCGCGTCGCAGCACAGCGCGCGGTGCAGCGGTGGCGGGCCCACGCGGTCAAACCGGTCACCGGAGGACGGGACGCTTCGGCGTGCGACGTGCTGGTGCGCACCGCGGAGGGCCTGCTCAGCGGGGAACGAACCCCGTGATCGTGGTTCCCCGGCCCGGCTCGGATCGGATGTCGATGGTTCCTCCGACGGTCGCCATTCGCGCGGACAGGTTGGGCAGGCCGGGATTGCCGCCCGCGTCGGCGAAACCCGGACCATCGTCCGAGACCGCGAACTCCAGTCCGCGCGGGTCGTCCCGGAGCGCGACGCCGATGGAGTCACCGGGCGCGTGCTTGTGCGCGTTGTTCACCGCCTCCAGGCAGGCGTAGTACATAGTGGACTCGACCAGCGGCGGATAGCTGCGGTGGAATCCGGTGGTGTCCAGCTCGACGTCCGGGTGCTCGGCGAGCTCGGCGGTCAGCGCCGCTGCGAGTCCTTCGGTGGACAACGGGATCGGCAGGATTCCGGCCGCGGTGTCGGTCAGAGCCTTCTCCGCGGCGTCCAGCTTGGACTGCAGGGTCTCGATCCGCTGCGCGGTGGTGCTGCCGTCGTGCTCGACGAGCGCCATCGCCATCTTCAGCGCGACCAGGTGGTGCTGCGCGCCGTCGTGCAGATCGCGTTCCAGGCTGCGCCGCTCCTGCTCCATCTCGACCGTGGCCCGCCACCGGTCGTCGACCAGCTCCCGCGCGGCGGCATCGCCGTCGCGGCGCAGCTGGTCGGTCTCGGCGGCCAGCCGAACGGCGGCCAGCGGTGGTCCGAGCACCTCCGCGAGCGATTCCACCGGCCCAGCGGACTCCGGAGCGACGGCGAGCGCCCCTTGAACCCGGCCGTCGTACTCGACGTCCCGGCTGTGCCACCGCTCGGCGCCCTGCCCCCACTGGTAGCGCTCACCGGCGACGGTCAGGGCGCAGCCGGACGCGCCGAGCGCAGTACCGATGGCCTCGGCCAGCGAACGCGCGTCGGGCGCGCTTCGAGCGCGGGCGAGCAGGTCCGACACCGCCTCGACGGCTCGCTTCTCGTGAGCACGCACCCCGCGAAGGTAGCGCGCCGCACCGGCGCGGAAGAACCGCACCGGCGAAGTGAACCTCCTGCGACGGTTCTCGTTCCCCCGGGGTGGATCAGGTTGCGGCTTTCAGTTCGCGATCGTGCACGCGCCTCGCAAACGCCGGAGCCCGTGGAGTCGGCTGTCGAGCACCACCTTCTGGAGCTGTGGCCCGCGTCGGCTCGTCAGGATCCAGGCGTCGTTCACGGTCCCGATGAACTTGCGCAGTTCTTGCGCTAGTCCGCAGGTCAGGTCGACGTCGAGCCTGGGTCCAGGATTGGGCGCCGAGGCCCGGGTCTTCCGCGTCGCCGCACGCGCGGGTGAACGCGCTCGACAAGGAATCGAAACTGTGTTCGAATTCGGGTATGCGTTGGGAGAAGCAGCGGGTCGAGCGCGGTGACGTGGCCGCGTTGCCGCTTGATGTGCCGGATCCGGTCGTGCGCGGTGGCGGCGGAGCCGGGCTGAAGCTGCCGGAGCCGGTGCCGATCGAGGCGGGGACCGAGGACGCCTACGCGATCGAGATCCAGGCGAAATCGATCATCAACCGGGTGCCCGGGGAGTCGCAGGTGCCGTTCGGCTGGACCGTCAACCCGTATCGCGGTTGCGGTCATGCTTGCACCTATTGCTTCGCCAGGCGCACGCACACCTATCTCGACCTGGACGCGGGACACGACTTCGACAGCAAGATCGTGGTCAAGACCAACGCGGGAACCCTGCTGCGCAAGGAGCTCGCCGCGCCGCAGTGGGCGGGCGATCCGATCGCGATGGGCACCAACACCGACCCGTACCAGCGGGCGGAGGGGCGCTACGGGCTGATGCGGGAGATCATCGGCGCGCTGGGGGAGCGGGCGAACCCGTTCTCCGTCCTGACCAAGGGAACCTTGATCCTGCGCGACCTCGACCTGATCACCCGGGCCGCCGAGCAGGCGCCGGTTTCGGTGGCCGTCTCGGTCGGATCCGTCGACGAAGGGCTCTGGCGCGCGGTGGAGCCCGGCGCGCCCTCGCCGCTGCGGCGGCTCGACGTCGTGCGGAAGTTCGCCGACGCGGGGATCGGGTGCTCGGTGCTGATGGCGCCGATCCTGCCCGGGCTCAGCGACTCCGAGGAGCAGATCGACCGGACCGTGGGCGAGCTGGCCGCGGCCGGGGCCGCGAGCATCACGCCGCTGCTGCTGCACCTGCGCAGCGGCGCGCGGGAGTGGTTCCGGGAATGGTTGCAGCGCGAGCACCCGGAGCTGGTGCCGACCTACGCCGCGCTCTACCGCAACCGCACCTATCTCCCCGAGACCTATCAGCGGCGGATCCTCGACCGCGTGGCCGAGGCGAAGGAGCGGCACCGCCTGACCCCCGCGAATCCGGGCCGGTACCGGGGTGCCGAGCCGGTTCGCTCGGCCGGCGACCGCGAGGAAACCCGCCAGCTCAGCCTGCTGTGAGGGCTGCGGCGCTCACCGGATGTTCCGGGTGCGGATCTTCTGCCCGTCGCTTCCGATGGCGATCGCCGAGGCGGCCGGCGTGGCACCGAGTGACGCTCGGGTGCCGGGACGCGGAACGACGGGGCCGGAGGCGTCTTCCCCGCGCCGTGCGGAGAGGACGGCCCTTCGGCCCCGTCGTGGACGTGCGTGCGCGACCCGAACCGGAAAAGAACAATCGCTGCGCGTGCGCGGGGATCGTACTTCGAGAGCGCTCTCTCCGGCTCCGTCATCAGTAGGAGGGCCGAGTTGCTTCGGTGCAAAAGAAACGTGATTCCGCAGGAGTCGGAACGTCCCGCGACTCTTACTGTTCGTGCGCACCCAATTGGCCGATGGATTCTTCGGGCGGGTTGACTTCCGCGTTCTGTTCCTCGGGTTGCCAGCGGACGCCGAACACGCCCATCCCGAAGTCGAGGGCCACCGCGTGCGCTCGGCCGAAGCGGTCCACGGTCAGCTGGTTGGGCGTCTCGCCCTCCTGCATCGCCGAGTCGCCCACGTAGCTCTCGGCGCAGGTGGGCGGGTGCTCGGGGTCGAACTGCAGCTCCACCACGTACTGGCGCACCGGCAACCGGAACAACCGGCAGAAGCTGTGCTCCTGCTCGTTCGGCCCGGTCGGCGGGTCGATGATCTCGTACTCCAGCAGCAGCGTCTCGCCGCGCGCCAGCGAGCGGTCGAACAGCAGCTCGGCGACCACCAGGTCACGGGCGTGATCGGTGAGCACCTGGCCCAGCCGGCAGGACCGGATCGGCCGGATGATCGGCGGCGTCGTCACCGAGGAGGCGCCGTCGAACATGATCACCCAGCGGTCCACGTTGTTCGTCTCGGCGCGGACCAGCTTGCGGGTGCGGATCTTGCGCAGGTCGCCGCGCTGATCGACGTGCACGACGTCGTGGTGCGACAACCGGGTGAGCTTCGAATCGTGGTTGGTGTCGATCTTGGTGAGCAGCTCGGCGGCCGACTCGTGCTCGGACCACAGGGCGCTCAGCGGCGGGGCCTCGGAACTGGCCTGCCGGGTGCGGCCGCGCGGACGGGGTGGGCCCAGCAACGCCGACAACGAGCTCTCGGGCACCCCTAAGACCTGCTCGAGCTGCTGCAACGCGAGCAGCGAGTCGGGGCGCTCGGGACGACGTCTGCCGGATTGCCAGTAGCTCAAGGCGGTGATGCTGACCGGGGTGCCTCGGGCGCGCAGCCGGTGCTGGATGCGCTCCAGGCTGAGCCGGCTGGCCCTTATCGCGTACCGCAACGCGGCTTCGAACGGGCCGGTGCGCAGCAGTTCGGCGAGTTCGGGGGACAGTCCCGCCGAAGCCTGCTGCGGGCCGCGGACGGCCGGATGGGCGGAGGGTCGGGCCTCGGTTTTCGGGCCGGTCATCGTTACTCCTCGTGTCCGGCGAATTCCGAACTTACGCTAATCAGTGGATCACTGTTGTGCAACGACCGAGTTCCGGGTGAGCTCTCGTACTTTTGGGCTAGACCCGATCTTCGTTCGTCGCCTTTCGATCTCCAACACGTATGCGGGTACCGACAAGGGTTCACCGATCTTCGACGTCCGTATCGCGAAAAAGTTGAATTGCGGATCATCGGCGTGAAAATTGGTCGTGCCAGTCTGGCACTTCGTGCCCTTCCGGGAAAGGGGCCGCGGCGCGCCTGCGGTGCGCGTGCGCCGTCCGCCCGGCCCTGCGCGCGGGCACCACCGCCTGGACCGCTAACCTTGAAGTCTTGCGTCCGCGCTGCTCACGCCCGCGCGGCCGGTCGAGCTGGTGCGACGCAAAGCCGAACCAACCACGAGCGCTCGAACAGCGGAAGAAGGAGCTCAGTACCCGTGATGCGCACGCACGAGGCCGGATCGCTCCGCGCCGGTCATGCCGGGCAGACCGTCACCCTGAGCGGGTGGGTGGCGCGCCGTCGCGATCACGGCGGAGTCATCTTCATCGATCTTCGCGACGCTTCGGGCGTCGCGCAGGTCGTGTTCCGCGAAGGCGAGATGGCCGAGCGGGCCCACCGCCTGCGCGCCGAGTTCTGCATCAAGGTCACCGGTGAGGTCGTCGCTCGGCCCGAGGGCAACGAGAACCCGGAGATCCCCACCGGATCCATCGAGATCACCGTGACGGATCTGGAGGTGCTCTCGGAGTCGGCGCCGCTGCCGTTCCCGCTGGACGAGCACCTGGAGGTCGGCGAGGAGATCCGCCTCAAGCACCGCTACCTGGACCTGCGCCGTGCCGAGCCCGCGCGGACCATGCGGTTGCGCAGCGACATCAACCGCGTCGCCCGCGAGGTGCTGCACGGCCGCGAGTTCGTCGAGGTCGAGACCCCGACCATGACCCGCTCGACGCCGGAGGGCGCTCGCGACTTCCTGATCCCGGCTCGGCTGCAGCCGGGCAACTGGTACGCGCTGCCGCAGTCCCCGCAGCTGTTCAAGCAGCTGCTGATGATCGGCGGCCTGGAGCGCTACTTCCAGATCGCCCGCTGCTACCGCGACGAGGACTTCCGCGCCGACCGGCAGCCGGAGTTCACCCAGCTCGACATCGAGATGAGCTTCGTCGACCAGGACGACGTCCTGGAGCTCAGCGAGGAGATCCTGGCCGGGCTGTGGCGGCTCGTCGGCCACGAGATCCCGCGCCCGATCCCGCGGATGACCTACGCCGAGGCGATGGCCCGCTACGGCACCGACAAGCCGGACCTGCGGTTCGGCGTCGAGCTCACCGAGATGACCGAGTACTTCAAGGACACGCCGTTCCGCGTGTTCCAGGCGCCCTACGTGGGCGCGGTGGTCATGCCGGGCGGCGCCGACCAGCCGCGGCGGCAGCTCGACGCCTGGCAGGAGTGGGCCAAGCAGCGCGGCGCCAAGGGCCTGGCCTACGTGCTCGTCGGCGAGGACGGCACGTTGTCCGGACCGGTGGCCAAGAACCTCTCCGAGTCCGAGCGGGAGGGCCTGGCCAAGGCCGTCGGGGCCAACCCCGGCGACTGCGTGTTCTTCGGCGCGGGACAGCGCTCCTCGGCGCGTGCGCTGCTGGGCGCGGCCCGGTTGGAGATCGGCCAGCACTGCGGCCTGATCGACCAGGACGCCTGGTCGTTCGTGTGGGTCGTGGACGCGCCGATGTTCGAGCCGGTCGAGGACATGGAATCCGGTGACGTCGCGGTCGGCACCGGCAACTGGACCGCGGTGCACCACCCGTTCACCTCGCCGAACGCCGACTGGATCGAGAACTTCGAGCAGGACCCGGCGAACGCGCTGGCCTGGGCCTACGACATCGTCTGCAACGGCAACGAGATCGGTGGTGGCTCCATCCGCATCCACCGCTCCGACGTGCAGGAGCGGGTGTTCAGGCTGCTGGGCATCACCGAGGAGCAGGCGCAGGACAAGTTCGGCTTCCTGCTCGAGGCGTTCAAGTACGGACCGCCGCCGCACGGCGGCATCGCCTTCGGCTGGGACCGGATCTGCATGCTGCTGGCCGGTGCCGACTCGCTGCGCGACGTCATCGCGTTCCCGAAGAGCGGCGGCGGCTACGACCCGCTGACCAGCGCGCCCTCGGCGATCACGGCGGAGCAGCGCAAGGAGGCGGGCATCGACGCCAAGCCGGGCGCCAAGAAGGGCGAGTCCGGCGAGAAGGCCGACAAGCAGGGCTGACGGCTGATGGAGCCGGCCCGGAGTTGCGATGCCGGGCCGGCTTCGTCGCGTCCGGGCGCGTCGATCGTGCGACGAGTGGTTGCTCAATCGTCGTTCGGGTGCAACGTGGTCGAAGCCCCGTTCCGTCAACGTCGAAGGGGTTGTGCGTGCGGGCGTGCGCGGACCCGGACGGGGGATTCGCGACCGAACACGCTGCGCATTTGCCACTGACCGGTTAGGCGTCACTTGACCGGTCATGGCCCTTGGAGTTCATGTTGTGGGGGTAGTGTCTGGAGACGATGAGCGTGGAGATCACCACCGGCCCTCCGGAGGTCCGGGTCCCGGCAAGCACCGTGGCGACCGACACGGTCGCCACTGCGGAAGCGGTGCTGAGCAAGCGGACCGGCGCCCCGGTGCGGCTCACCGACACGGAGGACCTGGGCGGCAGTGACCGCTCGGTCGTGCTGCGGGTGCGGATCGCCGAATCGCCGTTCGAGCTGCCGCGGACCGTCGTGGTCAAACACTACGGGGAGTGCCCGCCGGAAGCTCGCTCCGACCCGTTCGCGCACGAGGCGGCGAGCTGCCAGTTGACGACCGCGCTGCCGCCGGAAGCCCGGGTCAGCCCGGAACTCATCGCGCACGACGCCACCGAGCGCCTGCTGGTGCTCGAAGACCTCGGCCGGGGTTCGACGCTGGCCGACGTGCTCTTCGGCGAGGACCCGAGGGCCGCCGAGCGCGCCCTGCTGGCCTGGGCGAGGGCCTTGGGCAGGCTGCACAGCACCACGGCCGGCTGCGCCGCGGACTTCGACGCGCTGATGCGCAGGCTCGGGGCCAAGTCGTGGACCGACCCCGTCACCGACGACATCGGCACCGCCGTGGCCGAGCTGCCCGAGTTGATCGCGCAGCTGCTCGACGTGGCCACCCCGCCGGAGATGACCGAGCGGCTGCAGGCCGCCTCCGAGCAGCTGGGCGGTCGTTTCCAGGCGTTCAGCCCGTCGGACATCTGCCCGGAGAACAGCTTGGTCACCGGCAGCAGCGGGGTGCGGTTCCTGGACTTCGAGTGGGGCTGCGTGCGCGATGTCGCGATGGACGCGGCGTACCTGCAGTACCCGTTCCCGTCCTCCTGGTGCTCCTACGCCCTGCCGGAGAACCTGGCGCAGAGCATGCTGTCGACCTGGCGTTCCGAGGTCGCCGAGGTGTTCCCGGAACTCGACGACGACGAGGTGCTGCTACCCAGGCTGTTCAACGCGCAGCTGCTGTGGGTGTGGGTCTCGACCTGGTGGTACCTGCCTCGGGAGGGCGAGAACGACCGTCCGATCGACCTGCACATGCCGTCGCCGCGGCGGAGCACGGCGCTGGTCGACCGCTGGCGGCACCTGCGCTTGGACGCGCGCGCCGCGGACATCACCGAGGTCGCCGAGTTCGCCGACAAGATGATCGATGCGCTGGTCGACCGCTTCGGGGCAGGGGCGCTGCACCTGCAGCCGTACCCGGCGTTCCGCGCGGAGCAGTGATCGGTGGATCTCGTTCGCGAGATCGAGCGAGCCGCCCTGGCGACTTGGCCCGCGAGCACGGTCGAGCGCCGTGACGGCTGGGTGCTGCGGCACTGCGACCGCCTGTCCCGCCGCCGCTCCAACTCCGCCGTGCCGTTGCGGCGGATCCCGGACGTGGAGTCCCTGGAGCGCTTCTACGTCGAGCGCGCGGCCGCGCCCGCGGTGCAGATCAGCCCGCTGGAGCGCTACCGCGCGCTCGACGCGGAGCTGGCCGAGCGCGGCTACCGGGTGGACGCCCCGGTGACGTGCATGCACAACGACGTGGCCGTGATCGCCGACATCGAGGCGTCGGACTTCGAGATCCGGCTGGACGAGACGCCCCACCCGCGTTGGTTCGCCGCCGTGGTGGCCACGGGCGGCGAGCCCGAGCCCGCGCTGGATCGCACACCGCAGCCGGTGGGCTTCGCGATCGCGACTCACCGGGGGACGCCGGTGGGGGTGAGCATGTTCGCCGCGGCCGGGGACTGGTGCGGCGTGTACGGGATGCGCACCAGCCCGGACTGGCGGCGGCGCGGCGTGGCCGCGGCCCTGCTGCGCGCGGGCGCTCGCTGGACCAGCGCGGCTCGGATCTTCCTTCAGGTGGCCGACGACAACCCGGTGGCGCGCAGTCGTTACGAGTCGCTCGGATTCCAACGTTCGCACGGCTATCACTACAGGCTCGGGTGAACTTCGCGTTTCCGCTGAGTCAATGATCGGCCCGACCGGGATCGAGTTCGGTTCCACGAAGAGGTTACTTCGATCACAATCTCGCGATGCCGCGACCGGAGCGTTCCTGACGCAGTGCAACAAACGGGGGTTTGTCTACCCAGCTACCGGGTGAAATTCCTGGTGAAAGAGCTCCATTAAGGTTTCTTCATTTGACCTGCGGGTGATTCGCCCGTTTTTACGACTTGCACCCCCGTCGCGGACATCAGATATCCTCGGAGTCGGTTGTCCCACTTCTTTCTCCTCCCGTAGTCGGCAATGTCGCCGGATCGGGGGGACGAGGCTGCTCAAATTACGGAGGAAACCGTGCGTGGCGAACTCTGGCAGATTGCGAGGGCGGGGCTGTTCCTGCTCTTCGTGGTCGTGCTGGCCGCGCTCGGTCCCCTGGACGCCGCGGTGGCCGGCCCGGTCGCCGGCGTCGCCACCCACGAGCACAAGCCCGATCCGAAGGAGCAGCGGGACAGCGAGAAGCTGCGCGATCGCCTGCCCAAGCCCGCAGCGCCCAGCCGGCGCCACGAGACCAGGCACGCCAACGATCGCAGGCCCCTTCCCGCTCTCGTCCAGCGCGAGCAGGATTCATCGCGACTGCTTCGCGCTCGACTCCCAAGTTCTGGGAGCGAGGCGTACCACGAGCACATACGGCTCAGACATTCTCCGGGGATGCTGCAGGTCGTTCGGCACTGATTCGCATCCGGATATGCGTTTTCCGAGCCGACATGACCCGGAGAAATTCAACAATGAGCTTCGAGAACTTCGTGCAGCACGCACGTCGCCACCCCAACGCGCTTTCGTCCGATGAGCGGCAGCAGCTGGCGGCCGGTCAGCAGCCGAGCGCATTGTTCATCGGATGTTCAGATTCCCGCGTGATCCCGTCGCAAATCACCGGTGCGGCACCGGGAACTCTGTTCGAACTGCGAACTGCCGGGAACGTGGTGCCCGAGTACGCACCCGGCGCTGCCTCCAGTGAAATGGCCACGATCGAGTACGCGGTCCTGCAGCTGCGGGTCCCCGAGATCGTGGTCTGCGGTCACTCGCACTGCGGTGCGGTCACCGCGCTCACCGTCGCGGGAGACGGGCTCGACGAGCTCCCCGCACTGCGGAACTGGCTCGGCACCGACGGCCTCACCGGCGCGGTCCCCACCGAGGCGGTTCGCACCGAGAGCAAGCGCCACCTGCGCGCGCAGCTGGACGCGCTGCGCGGATACCCCTTCATCCGCGACCGGATCGAAGCGGGCGAACTGCGCCTGCACGGCTGGTTCTACGAGATCGACTCGGGCTTGGTCTACGCCTGCCCGCAGTCCGAGGACGACCCGGACTTCCTGCCGCTGTAACCGCAACGAGCGGTCTCGCACGCCGGGCACCTCGACGCGGAGGTGCCCGGCGCATGACCCGTTTCCGCATTCCTGCTGCTCTCCTGGAGGCATCGTGACTTCTCAGCTCGAACGTTCCTCTCCGCCGACCAAGCGAATGCCCGGCGCGTCGTTCTTCGGCGCGGACCTGGGGGCTTCGCTGGTGGTGTTCCTGGTGGCCGTCCCGCTGTGCGTGGGTATCGCCGCAGCCTCCGGTGTGCCGGTGGAGCTGGGCATCCTGACCGGCATCGTGGGCGGTCTCGTGGTCGGGCTGATGCCCGGCAGCTCCATTCAGGTTTCCGGACCGGCGGCCGGACTGACCGTGCTGGTCGCCTCCGCGGTGCATCAGCACGGGCTCGCCATGCTCGGTGTCATCGTGCTCGGCGCCGGTCTGATCCAGGTCCTGCTGGGCCTGGCCAAGCTGGGTACCTGGTTCCGGGCGATCTCGCCCGCGGTCGTGCAGGGCATGCTCGCCGGTATCGGCCTGGTGATCATCCTCGGGCAGATCTACCCGGTGGGCGGGCTGGAGCAGCCCGACACCACCGTCGCGAAGTTCACCGGCCTCGGCGAACTCGCGAGCGCGATGGTGAACACCCCGGCGGGGCAGAGCGGCCTCGGACTGGCCGTGCTGGCGCTGCTGATCATGGCCGGGTGGAAGCGCCTCGTGCCCGCACCGGTGAACCTGGTGCCGGGCGCGCTGGTCGCGGTCGTGGTGGCCAGCGCTGCGGCCTTCGCGCTGGACCTGCCGGTCAAGAAGGTCGAGGTCGGATCGCTGCTGGGGGCGTTGAACACGCCTGACCTGGGTGCGTTCGGTTCGATCGACTTCGCCGTGGTCGGTTCGATGATCACCTTCGCGCTGATCGCCTCGGCCGAGAGCCTATTCAGCGCCGCGGCCGTCGACCGGATGCACGACGCGCCCAAGACGCAGTTCAACAAGGAGCTCGTCGCCCAGGGCGCGGGCAACACGATCTGCGGTGTCTTCGGCGCGCTGCCGATGACCGCGGTCATCGTGCGCAGTGCCGCCAACGTGCAGGCGGGTGCCAAGACGAAGGCCTCCCGCGTGATGCACGGGGCCTGGCTGCTGCTGTTCGTGGTGCTGCTGCCGGGCGTGCTCGGGTTCATCCCGCTCGCGGTGCTCGGTGCGCTGCTGCTGCAGGCCGGGTGGAAGCTGCTGGAGCTCAAGTCGCTGGTCCAGCTGGCGCGGGAGAACCGCTCCGAGGCCGCGATCGTGGTCTTCACCGCGGTGATGATCCTGGCCACCGACCTGCTCGTGGGGACCCTGGCCGGTCTGGCCGTCGCGGTGGTCAAGACGGCGATCGAGGTCTCCCGGATGCACGTGCGCGCCGAGCACACCGATGAGCACGTCCGCCTCGAGCTGGGCGGCAACGCCACCTTCCTGAAGCTGCCGCACCTGCTGGAGCACTTGGAGGAGCTGCCCAGCGACAAGCACGTGCACCTGGACATGACCACGGTGCGCCACCTCGACCGGGCCTGCCACCAGGCGGTCGAGAGCTGGGTCGACGAACACCGCCGCAACGAGGGTTCGGTGGAGGTGGCCATGCCGGCCAAGGTCGGCTGACCGAACCCGAGTCCAGCCCTCGACGCACCACTCGACCGAACCACCCCCAAGAGAGCCCCGGCTTCCTCGCGAAGCCGGGGCTCTCAACTGCACAACCCCAGCGCACGCCAGCGGAACAACGAATTCCAGGGAATTCCGTACCCCGAAAACCAGGGAATTCGGGGGCACGAATTCCAGGGAATTTGGGGCGTTGTTCCTCTGGTCGGGTGGTGGGGAGCGGTGAGCGGGCGTGTCGCAGGTGGGCGGTAGCGTCGTGGTGTGAGTGATGGGTTGTTCGACGAGGGGCTGTTCGGTGCCGATGCCGATCAGCGGGCCGGGGAGAAGCTGGCCGAGAACGCGCCGCTGGCGGTGCGGATGCGGCCGCGATCTCTCGACGAGGTCGTCGGACAGCAGCACCTGCTGGCCGCCGGAGCGCCGCTGCGGCGCCTGGTCGAGGGCGCGACACCGGCATCGGTGCTGCTCTACGGACCGCCGGGCACCGGGAAGACGACCCTGGCCAACCTGGTCTCGCAGGCCACCGGACGCCGGTTCGCCGCGCTGTCCGCCCTGTCCTCCGGGGTCAAGGAGGTCCGGGCGGTCATCGAGGAGGCCCGCAAGCGCCTCGGGCGCAACGGCGAGGCGACCGTGCTGTTCATCGACGAGGTGCACCGGTTCTCCAAGACCCAGCAGGACGCGCTGCTCGGCGCCGTCGAGGACCGCACCGTGCTGCTGGTGGCCGCGACCACCGAGAACCCGTACTTCTCCGTCGTGGCTCCGCTGCTGTCCCGATCGCTGGTGCTGCAACTGCGCAGCCTCGGGGACGAGGACGTCCGCGACCTGCTGCGTCGCGCGATCAGCGAGGAGCGCGGGCTCAACGGCTCGGTGAGCATGTCCGAGGACGCCGAGGACCACCTCGTCGCGCTGGCCGAGGGCGATGCGCGCCGGGCCCTGACGGCGCTGGAGGCCGCTGCGGAATCGGTCGGTTCGACCGGTGGGGACGAGATCGAACTGGCCACCGTCGAGGCGACCGTCGACCGGGCCGCCGTGCTCTACGACAAGGGCGGCGACCAGCACTACGACGTGACCAGCGCGTTCATCAAGTCCATCCGGGGCTCCGACGTCGACGCGGCGCTGCACTACCTGGCGCGCATGGTCGAAGCGGGGGAGGACCCGCGATTCATCGCCCGCCGCCTGGTCGTGCACGCCAGCGAGGACATCGGCATGGCCGACCCCACCGCGCTGCAGGCCGCGGTGGCGGCCGCGAGCGCCGTGCAGCTGATCGGCATGCCCGAGGGGCGACTCGCCCTGGCCCAGGCCACCATCCACCTGGCCACCGCGCCCAAGTCGAACGCGGTCAACACCGCGATCAGCGATGCCATGGCCGATGTCCGCGCGGGCAAGGGCGGGCCGGTCCCGCCGCACCTGCGCGACGGCCACTACTCCGGGGCCCAGCAGCTCGGCAACGCCAAGGGCTACCGCTACCCGCACGACCGCCCCGAGGGCGTTCTCGCCCAGCAGTACGCCCCGGACTCCCTGGTCGGGCGCGACTACTACGAACCCACGCCCCGGGGAGCCGAGCGGGCGCTGCACGACCGGCTCCCGAAGCTGCGCAACATCACCCGCGGCGCGGAGTGATCCGAAGCGGTCAGTGACCGTGCTGCGGTGTTCGGAGCGGTAAGTTCGCCGCCGAACGCGCGGATCGGGAGGTTTTCGTGGGCAAACGGGTCGTGGTGACCAGGGCGGTGCCGGAGGCGGCGGTGCGAGTGCTCCGGGAGGCCGCCGAGGTCGAGGTCTGCGGGCAGGACCGGCCGTTGACGCGCGCGGAGTTGCACGAGGCCGTGCGCGGTGCGCACGGCGTGGTCGCGATGCTGCACGACCGGATCGACGCCGAGTTCGTCGAGGCCGCCGGTCCGCAGCTGGAGGTCGTGGCCAACGTCGCCGTCGGGTACGACAACATCGACGTCCCGGCCGTGACCGAGCGCGGGGTCGCCGTCACCAACACGCCCGGAGTGCTGGCCGAGGCCACCGCCGATCTCGCCTTCGGGTTGCTGCTGATGGTCACCCGCCGTCTCGGCGAAGGGGAGCGGTTGCTGCGCTCGCGCACGCCGTGGAACTTCCACCTCGGGTTCATGCTGGGCAGCGGCCTGCAGGGCAAGACGCTCGGGATCATCGGGCTCGGCGGCATCGGCAGGTCGCTGGCCCGCCGTGCGCGGGCGTTCGGCATGCACATCGCCTACACCGGTCGCAGCCGCGCACCTGCCGAGGTCGAGGCCGAGCTCGACGCGCACTACCTCGCGCAGGACGAGCTGCTGCGCACCGCCGACGTGGTCTCGCTGCACTGCCCGCTCACCGAGCAGACCCGCCACCTGATCGACGAGGCCGCGCTGCGGACCATGAAGCCCACCGCGGTGCTGGTCAACACCAGTCGCGGCCCGGTCGTCGACGAGAAGGCGCTGGCCGAGGCGCTGCGCGCGGGGACCATCGCCGGCGCGGCGCTGGACGTGTTCGAGAACGAGCCCGAGGTGGAACCCGGCCTGCTGGACCTGGACAACGTCGCGCTCGCCCCGCACCTGGGTTCGGCCACCGTCGAAACCCGGACCGCGATGGCCGAGCTCGCCGCCCGCAACGTCGTGGCCGTGCTCGGCGGCCGGTCGCCACTGACCGAAGTCGGAACGTGATCTTGGTAGTCCACTGATCGATCGTCGCCGGAGCGCCCGGTCCACCCGCTGTCACCAGCCGTGTGACACCGCCGTTCACCCGCCGGACCGGGTGCTTGTGGTCGTGCCCCGCACGGGTAACCTGACGCTCGATCAACAGGCCGGAAGCGATCGGCTCGGCCTGACGCAAATGACGTGGACATTCGGGAGGGCACGTGACGCCCACGCAGATCGCCGCGCTGATCATCGCCGGAGCGTTCGTGCTGCTGGTCGTGCTGCTGGCGGTCCCGTTGATCAAGCTCGGCCGCACGCTGGACGAGACGACCAACGCGATCCGCAAGGCGCAGGAGAACACCGACCCGATCTTCACCGGCGCGAACTCCACGATCACGCACGTCAACACCCAGCTCGAGCGGGTCGATGGCATCACTGCGAACGCCAAGACGGTCAGCGGCAACGTCTCGGCGTTGTCCTCGCTGTTCACGGCTACACTGGGTGGCCCGTTGGTGAAGACGGCAGCGTTTTCCTACGGGGTGAGCAAGGCGCTCAAGGCCCGACGTAAGCGGAAGCAGGAGCCCAAGGGCAGGCACTTCCGCCGCAAGAACAAAGGGGTGCGCCAGTGAAGCGCATGTTCTGGTTCGGTGCCGGGGTCGCTGCCGGGGTTGCGTTGACCCGCAAGGTCAACGAGACCACGAAGAAGGCGACCCCGACCGGCATGGCAGAGCAGGTCGGCGGTGCGGTCCGGGAACTGGCCGAGGCCGTCGGCTCGTTCGGCGCGGAGGTGCGCGCCGGCATGGAGGAGCGGGAAGACGAGCTGCAGGACGTGGCGCGCAATCCGGCCACGGTGCAGGTCCGCCGGTTCGACGCGGAGGCCGACTCCGAGGCACGGCGAGCTCGCCGGGCGGGCCGCTGACGCGGGTGCTCGCGCGCCCCGGCAGGTCCGCCGCCGTGTCGTCCGACCGTTGACAACGCAATTCCCAAGGACTCCCAGTGCAGACCCACGAGATCATCCGCCGGTTCACCGAGCACTTCCGCGGCCGCGGTCACACCGTCGTGCCCAGCGCTTCGCTGATCCTCGACGACCCCACCCTGCTGTTCGTCAACGCGGGCATGGTCCAGTTCAAGCCCTATTTCCTGGGCGAGGCCCCGGCTCCGTACCCGCGCGCGACCAGCATCCAGAAGTGCGTGCGCACCGGGGACATCGATGAGGTCGGCAAGACCACCCGGCACAACACCTTCTTCCAGATGGCGGGCAACTTCTCCTTCGGCGATTACTTCAAAGAAGGCGCCATGGACAGCGCCTGGAAGCTGCTGACCAGCTCCCGGGAGGACGGTGGCTTCGGCTTCGAACCGGAACGGCTGTGGGTCACCGTCTTCGAGAAGGACGAAGAGGCCGCCGAGCTGTGGCAGCAGGTCACCGGCATCCCCGCCGAGCGGATCCAGACCCGCGGGCCGGAGGACAACTACTGGGACATGGGCGTGCCCGGTCCCGGCGGTCCCTGCTCGGAGATCTACTACGACCGCGGCCCCGCCTACGGTGCCGAAGGCGGCCCGATCGTCGACGAGAGCCGCTACATCGAGATCTGGAACCTGGTGTTCATGCAGGACATCAGGGGTGAGCTGGCGCCGAAGGACGGACACCCGCCGATCGGCGAGCTGCCGACCAAGAACATCGACACCGGAATGGGCGTCGAGCGCGTCGCCTGCCTGCTGCAGGGCGTGGAGAACGTCTACGAGACCGACCTGGTCCGCCCGGTGATCGCCAAGGCCGAGGAGCTCTCCGGCCGGCGCTACGGCGACAACGAGGAAGACGACGTGCGCTTCCGCGTCATCGCCGACCACGCCCGCTCCGGCGTGATGCTGGTCGGCGACGGCGTCACCCCGGGCAACGAGGCGCGTGGCTACGTGCTGCGCCGGCTGCTGCGCCGGATCGTGCGTTCCATCCGCCTGCTGGGCGTGCAGCAGCCGGTGCTGGCCGAGTTCGCCAGGATCGTGCGCGACGCCATGGCGCCGACCTACCCCGAGCTGGTCACCGAGTTCGACCGCATCGAGTCGGTCATGCGCAAGGAGGAGGAGGCCTTCCTCGCCACGCTGACCACCGGCTCGAAGATCTTCGACACCGCGGTCGCCGAGACCAAGAAGTCCGGTGGCAAGACCCTGGCGGGCGACAAGGCCTTCCAGCTGCACGACACCTACGGCTTCCCGATCGACCTGACCCTCGAGATGGCCGCCGAGCAGGGGCTGTCGGTGGACGAGCAGGGCTTCCGGGACCTGATGTCCGAGCAGCGCAGGCGGGCCAAGGAGGACGCGAAGTCCCGCAAGACCGGCCACGCCGATCTGTCCACCTACCGCACGCTGCTCGACGAGCACGGCACCACGGAGTTCATCGGCTACACCGACCTGCAGTCGCACAGCCGGGTGCTGGGCCTGCTGGTCGACGGCAAGCCCGCCAGCCGGGCATCGGCCGGGACCGAGGTCGAGCTCGTGCTGGACCGCACTCCCTTCTACGCCGAGGGCGGTGGCCAGATCGCCGACACCGGCAAGCTGGTCGGTCCCGGCGTGTCGGTCGAGATCGGCGACGTGCAGCGCGCCGTGCCGGGCCTGTTCGTGCACAAGGGCAAGGTCCTGGAGGGCGAGCTCGGCGTGGACACCACGCTGGAGACCGCCGTCGACAAGGCCCGCCGCGAGGCCATCGAGCGCTCGCACTCCGCGACGCACCTGGTGCACGCCGCGGTGCGCAGCGCCTACGGCAAGCGCGCCGCGCAGGCCGGTTCGCTGAACTCGCCGGGCCGGATGCGCTTCGACTTCAACGTGCCCACGGCCGTGGACGCCGACGTGCTCGCGGGTGTCGAGGAAGAGGTCAACGACTACCTGCAGACCGACGTCGAGGTGGACGCCTACACCACGACCATGGACCGGGCCATGGAGCTCGGCGCCATGGCGCTGTTCGGCGAGAAGTACGGCGACCAGGTCCGCGTGGTCGACATGGGCGACTACTCCCGCGAGCTCTGCGGTGGTACCCACGTGCCGCGCATCGGCAAGCTCGGCGTGGTCAAGCTGGTCTCGGACTCCTCGGTCGGCACCGGCGTGCATCGCGTCGAGGCGCTGGTCGGCATGGACGCCATGCGGCACATCAGCAAGGAGCACATGCTGGTCAACCAGCTCGCCGAGCAGTTCAAGGTCCCCGCCGACGACCTGCCGGACCGCATTCAGGGCGTGGTCACGCGGTTGCGCGACGCGGAGAAGGAACTCCAGCAGCTGCGCACCGCCCAGGTCCTCAACTCGGCCGGTGACCTGGCGAACAAGGCCACCGACGTGCGCGGGGTGACCGTGGTCGCCGAGCAGGTTCCCGACGGCGTCGACGGCGGCTCGCTGCGCGCGCTCGCCGGCGAGGTCCGCGGCAGGCTTGGTTCGCGTCCCTCGGTGGTCGCGCTGTTCTCCGCCGACGAGGGCAAGGTCAGCTTCGTGGTGGGCACCAGCGAAGCGGCGCGGGACTCCGGCATCGCGGCGGGCAAGCTGGTGCCGTCGTTCGCCGAGGAGGTCGGCGGCCGCGGTGGCGGCAAGCCGGACATGGCCCAGGGCGGCGGCTCGAACCCGGCCGGTATCACCGCCGCGGTCGGCGCGCTGCGCAAGGGCATCGAGCAGGCGGTGTCCTGAGCGTGACCGAGCACCGGCAGGCGGAACCCGGCCCGGGCCGTCGCATCGGAGTCGATGTCGGACAGGTCCGGGTGGGCGTCGCGCTCAGCGATCCCGCGCCGATGCTGGCCACGCCGCTGGAGACGTTGCCACGCGACGCGGAGGGCGGCAGCGATGTCAAGAAGCTCGCCGCCCTCGTCGCGGAGCACGAGGTCGTGGAGGTCGTGATCGGCATGCCCAAGACGCTGGGCGGCAGGCACGGTTCCTCCGCGGAGATCGCGCAGGGGTATGGGGATGCCCTTGCCGAGCTGATCGCGCCGGTGCCGGTGCGCTTTCACGACGAGCGGTTGACCACCGTAACGGCCAGTCGCAAGCTGTCCAAGCGCGGCGTGAAGGGGAAGAAGCAGCGCGCCGTGGTTGATCAGGCCGCAGCCGTGGAGATCCTGCAGGCATTTTTGGACGGTCGGGGGCAGAAGACACGAGAGGAACTCCCGTGACCGACGATCTCGGATTGTTCGCCGACGAACCCGGTGAACACCGTCGCCGCCGCCCGGATCCGGAGCGCTTCCGCAGGCGCAAGCGGCGCCGCTGGGTGACCGCCCTGGCAGGACTGTTCGTGCTGCTGCTGGTCGGCGGCGGCGTGGGCTACGGCGCGATGCAGATCATGCAGATCGGCTCCTACGACGACTACGAGGGCGGGGGCGAGGGCACCGCCGTCATCGAGGTCAAGTCGGGCGAGACGGTCAGCGAGATCGGCAGCACGATGAGCGAGAAGGACGTGGTGGCCAGCACCAGAGCCTTCATCTCGGCGGCCGCGGAGAACAAGCAGATCAACAGCATCCAGCCCGGCTACTACATGATGCGCAAGCAGATGTCGGGCCAGGCCGCGGTCGAGCGGATCCTGTCCGCCGACGCCAAGGTCGGCCGGGTCGAGATCCGGGGCGGGATGCGGCTGGAGGACCAGCTGGCTCCGAACGACAAGAAGACCCCCGGGATCCTGACGATGCTCGCCGAGGGCACCTGCTCCAAGGACAAGAGCAACTGCACCTCGCCCGAGCGGATGAAGGAAGTGGCCGCCACGGCCGACCTCGCCTCGCTGGGCGTGCCGGATTGGGCGATCGAGGGCGCTTCCCAGGCTGAGCCGGACCGCAGGCTGGAAGGCCTGATCATGCCCGGCATCTACGACGTCAAGCCGGGCGCCAAGGCCGAGGACGTGCTGCGCGAGGTCATCAGCCGCTCCGTCGCCCAGATGGAGGCCACGGGCCTGCAGCAGGCGGCCGAGAGCAGCGAGCACAGCGCCTACGAGATGCTGATCATCGGCTCGATCGTGCAGAGCGAGGGCATCGAGAAGGACTTCGGGAAGGTCGCGCGGGTGATCGAGAACCGGCTCCAACCGCCGCAGATGCGGCTGGGCATGGACTCCACGATCAACTATCCGCTGGAGAAGCCCGCGCTGCTGACCGACCCGGAGGACCGCGAGCGCCCCGGCCCGTACAACACCTACCTGAACTACGGGCTGCCGCCGACGCCGATCTCCACGGTCAGCAAGGCAGCGCTGCAGGCCGTCGAGCAGCCCCCCGAGGGCGAGTGGAAGTACTTCGTGAAGTGCCGGAAGGACGGCACCTCGTGCTTCGGCAAGACCAAGGCCGAGCACGACGCGTTCGTCGATCAGGCGAAGCAGAACGGTGCCTGGTGAGCCGCGCAGGGCAGCGGTGCTCGGCAAACCCGTCGAGCACTCGCTGTCCCCGGTGCTGCACGGCGCGGCCTTCGCTGCGCTCGGGCTGACCGGCTGGACCTACGAACGGGTCGAGGCCGACGCCGAGCAACTGGTGTCCTTCGCGAGCGGCCTGGGCCCGGAGTGGGCGGGCTTGTCGGTGACCATGCCCGGCAAGCGCGCCGCGCTGGAGTTCGCCGACGAGGTCAGCATCCGCGCCGAGGCGGTGGGTGCGGCGAACACGCTCGTGCACCGCGCGGACGGTTCCTGGTTCGCCGACTGCACGGACGTCGCGGGCGTGACCGGGGCCCTGCGCGGTGCTGGCGGCTTCACCGGCGGGCGCAGCGGCTTCGTGCTCGGTGCGGGTGGCACGGCGGCGGCCGCGCTGGCGGCCTTCGCCGAGCTCGGGCTCACCCAGGTGACGCTGGCGGTGCGGGAGCCGTCCCGGGCCGCCGAGGCCGTGCGGACGGCCGAGCGCGTGGGCCTGCGGGTGCGCGTGGACCGGCTGGACTCCGTCTCGCTGGCCGATGCGGCCACGAGTCACGACGTGGTGGTCTCAACGCTGCCGGCCGGCGCCCTGGACGCACGCGCGCCGGAGCTGGCCAAGGCTCGCTGCCTCCTGGACGTCATCTACCACCCCTGGCCGACGCCGCTGGCGGAGGCGGTCGCCGCCGAGGGCGGCCACCTGGCCACCGGCCTGGACATGCTCCTGCACCAGTCCTTCGGCCAGACCGAGTACTTCACCGGCCAACAGGCCCCCCGCGAAGCCATGCGCCGAGCCCTGGCCCGAGCCACGGGCCACTCGCTGGGCGACAGTTTTGCCTAAAACTGTCGGGGCGAGGCGGGCATGATCATGTGACGGTTATAGGCAAAACTGTCAGGCGCTGGCGCCGGATGGGAACCCCGAGGACCATCGGCGCATGGCCGGTGAGTTCAAGCGGGACATGAACTACATCCCCACCAGGGTCACCGCCGACGGCCGGGACGGTTATCCGGTGGAGGCCGGGCGGTATCGGCTGGTGGTCGCGCGGGCGTGCCCGTGGGCGAACCGGGCGGTCATCGTGCGGCGGCTGCTGGGCCTGGAGCCGGTGGTGTCGATGGGCATCGCCGGGCCGACGCACGACGAGCGCAGCTGGCGCTTCGACCTCGACCCCGGTGGCGAGGACCCGGTGCTGGGCATCGAGCGGCTGCAACAGGCGTTCCTGGTCCGCTTCCCGGACTACGACCGGGGAATCACCGTGCCAGCGCTCGTGGACATCCCGAGCGGGCAGGTGGTCACCAACGACTTCCCGCAGATCACGCTCGACTTCGGCCAGGAGTGGCGCGAGCACCACCGGCCCGGCGCGCCGGAGCTGTACCCGCCGGACCTGCGCTCCGAGATCGACGAGATCAACGAGGCGGTGTTCCACGACATCAACAACGGCGTCTACAAGGCCGGGATGGCCACCGACCAGCAGGCCTACGAGCACGCCTACGCGCGGCTGTTCGATCGGCTGGACCGGCTCTCCGAGCGCTTGTCGAAGCAGCGCTACCTGGTTGGCGACACGATTACCGAGGCCGATGTGCACCTGTTCCCCACGCTGGTGCGCTTCGACGCGGTCTACCACGGGCACTTCAAGTGCAACCGGCACAAGCTCGTCGAGCTACCGGTGCTGCGCGACTACACGCGCGATCTGTTCCAGACGCCGGGGTTCGGCGACACGATCCACTTCCCGCAGATCAAGGAGCACTACTACGTGGTGCACCGGTCGATCAACCCGAGCGGGATCGTTCCGACGGGCCCCGACCTGTCCTGGCTGCTGGAACCGCACGGCCGGGACAGGCTCGGCGGCCGGCCGTTCGGGGAGGGAACCCCGCCCGGACCCCCACCGGAGTCCGAGCGGGTCCCGAGTCCCGCGTGAGCTGGGGCGTGTTCGGGAAGTGCTTTGCTCGGCGGGGCGGGTAGCAGGTCCTGGTCGGCTCCGTGGCTCGGTGCGCCGCTCCTGATGCATGCCAATGCACGGCGTCCCGGCGCACTCGCCGCGAAGCCGACCGGGACCTGCGGCGGGCTGAGTCCCGCACCTGAAACAGCGGCTGCCGCCGCGTTCGTGAACAGCTCCTAGTCGAGCTCGGATCCGACCAGCTCGGCCACCTCGTCGAGGGCGGCTTCGGCACCGTCACCTTCGGCCGCCAGGACGACCTCGTCGCCGTGCTCGGCGCCGAGGGTCATCAGCCCGAGGATGCTGCCGGCTTCCACCGGCTCCGCGCCGTCCTTGCGGATGGTGATGGTCACCGGCTGCGCCGCGGCGGTCTTGGCCAGCAGGGCCGCGGGGCGTGCGTGCAATCCGACCTTGCTGGCCACGGTGACGCGTCGTTCAAACATGCTGCTCCTTCAACCTGGGATGAGGCGCTGCGCCGTCAGCTCTTGTCCGGGCCGGGCGCGGCCGCCCCACCGGCATTATCCGCACCGGCCTCGGCCGTGTCTGCATCCTCTTCCTCGCGACCGGGTGTGCGCAGGTTCCACTTGGTGATGATGAAGCGGAAGCTGAAGTAGTAGATCACGGCGTAGACCAGGCCGATCGGGATCAGCCACAGCGAGTTCTGCGAGATCCCGAAGTTGAGCACGTAGTCGATGAAGCCTGCCGAGAAGCCGAAGCCGCTGTGGATGTCCAGCGCGTTGACCAGCGCCAGCGAGGTTCCGGTCAGCACCGCGTGCACCAGCAGCAGCGGCCAGGCCACGAAGATGAACGAGAACTCCAGCGGCTCGGTGATGCCGGTCAGGAACGACGTCAGCGCGACCGAGAGCATGATGCCGCCGACGACCTTGCGCTGCGAGGGCTTGGCCGAGTGCCAGATCGCCAGGGCCGCGGCGGGCAGCGCGAACATGAAGATCGGGAAGAAACCGGTCATGAAGGTGCCCGCGGTCGGGTCGCCCTCGAAGAAGCGCGGGATGTCGCCCTTCTCGCCGTGGAAGTCGCCGAAGAGGAACCACACGATGTTGTTCGGGATGTGGTGCAGGCCGAACGGGAGCAGCAGTCGGTTGACCAGGCCGTAGATGCCGCCACCGATGACCGCCTGCTGGGTGACCAGGTTGGAAAAGCCGGTCAGCGCCGCGTCGAAGAGCGGGAACAGCAGGCCCATCAGCACGCCGATGACGACCATGGAGCAGGCGGTCACGATCGGCACGAAGCGGCGGCCGCCGAAGAACCCGAGGTAGTCGGGGAGCTTGATGCGGTGGTAGCGCTGCCACAACCACGCGGCGACCAGACCTGCGATGATGCCGCCGAGCACGCCGTAGGGGCTCTTGTTGAACGAGGTGCCCTCCTCGGTTCCGGCCATGGTGGTCAGCACCGCGTGCAGCACGAGGTAGCCGACCGCGGCCGCCAAGGCGGTGGAACCGTCGGCTTTCTTGGCGAATCCGATCGACACGCCCAGGGCGAACAGCAGCGGCAGGTAGTCGAACAGCGAATTGCCCGCGGCGCCGATGATCTCCGATACCGGGATCATCCAAGCCAGCAGCGAGCCGAGGCCTTCATCGCCGAGCAGATCCGGCTGTCCGAGCCGGGCCAGCAGCGCCGCTGCGGGTAGCACGGCGATGGGCAGCATCAAGCTGCGTCCGAGTCGTTGCAGCTGCGCGAAGCCGCTGCTCCCCTTCGCCGCACCGGCGCTGGAACTCATCGGGTACCTCCTGCTCAGGATTTCTGATCCCACGTTTTCCCACGAAAGCCCGCGCGTACCACGGTTGTGGCCGAACTTCGCCGTTAAGCTGGATGAACTGCCGTGCGGCGATTGGTACTGTGCGGTCTAAACCAGTTGGAGCGAACAATGCGCCGTCACGAGAACGAGTGTCAAGACGGCGAGGTTTTCGTTGCCGCATCGACATCACTTGACGCAGGATCGTCAGGTCGCGGTCGGTCCGCGGCGCAAGGATGAAGGGAGCACCGGTGGCTCAGGACAAGGCCGCCGCGATCCTCGCCGCGCTCGGCGGCGGGGACAACGTGGTGGAGATCGAGCCGTGCATCACGCGGCTGCGCTGCGAGGTCGAGGACGGTTCGAAGGTCGACGAAGCGGCGCTGAAGAGCGCGGGCGCGCACGGGGTGATGGCCCAGGGCTCGGTCGTGCAGGTCGTGGTCGGCCCGGAGGCGGACACGCTGGCCAGCGACCTCGAGGACCTCATGTGAGTACCGAGATCGGTAGCCCGGTGGCAGGCCTGACCGCGCCGCTCTCGGACGTGCCGGACCCGGTGTTCTCCCAGGCCATGGTCGGTCCGGGATTGGCGGTCAAACCCACTGGCGGCAGCGCGGACGCGGTGGCGCCGATCGCGGGCGAGCTCGCGACGCTGCACCCGCACGCCTTCGTCGTGGTGGCCCCGGACGGAGCCGCGGTGCTGGTGCACCTGGGTATCGACACCGTCAAGCTCAAGGGCGAGGGGTTCGCGCTGCACGTGGCCAAGGGCGATCGAGTCGAGGCCGGGCAGCCCATCGTCACCTGGAACCCCGCGGAGATCGAGGAGCAGGGATATTCCTCCATCTGCCCGGTGGTGGCCCTGGAATCAGCGGCGGAATCGCTCAGCGACTTCCGGGAGGACACCCAGGTCCTGGCAGGTGACCCGCTGTTCACCCTGGAGTCCTGACTCCGGCCTCGGGACGCGGCCGCGAACCGGAACCGCCCGGGCGCAACGAGGTTGTGCCCGGGCGGTTCTCGTGGCGATCGGCGCGGCCCGTCTCGGCGAGTCGGGCGCCCGCTTCGACCGGAGATCGGCAACCTCGTGGGCGTGCTGTTCTGGATCTGCTGCGGAGTCGTCGCCGGATGCGGCGGGCGGTTGCTGCTCCGCGCGCTGCGCAGGGGTGTCCACGTCCCGTGGCCGTGGTGCGCGGCCGCCGTCGGTCTCGCGTGGGGTGTGGTCGGTGCGCGCATCGAGGCGGGGATGCCGTGGTGGTGGGCCGGTGTGCCGCTGGGGCTCGGATGGCTCGCCGTGCTGCTGGCCGCGTGCGATCTCCGCGCCGCGCGCCTGCCGGACGCCCTGACGCTGCCCGCCTACCCGGCGACGATTGCGCTGCTCGTCCCGGTGGCTCTGCACGAACCCCGCGCGTCGACGACCGCCGCCGGGGGCCTGGTGCTGTTCGCGGGCACCTATCTCGCTGTGCGCCTGATCGCTCCGCACGCCATGGGCCCCGGTGACGTCAAGCTGGCGGGTCCGCTCGGCGCCCTCGTCGGCGCGGTCTCCCTGCAGGCTGTCCTGGGCGCGATGGTGGCGGCGGCGGCGTTGACGCTGGTCGCGACCACGTCGCGCCGCGCGGGCGCGGTCCCCCACGGCCCGGCGATGCTGCTGCCGTCCTGGCTGGTCACGTTGGTTTGGCCGTAGCTCCGCGTGGGCTGGGACACTGCCCGTGCCCAGGGCTCAGCGCCGCGGACGAGACGTGGCAGGATCTATGGTGTGTTGCGCTGGATGACCGCTGGAGAATCGCACGGCCCCGCCCTCGTGGCGGTGCTGGAAGGCATGGTGTCGGGAGTCGAGGTGACCTCGACCGACATCGCGACCCAGCTGGAGCGTCGCAAGCTCGGTTTCGGTCGCAGCCCCCGGATGAACTTCGAGGCCGACGAGCTCGAGATCATCGGCGGGGTTCGGCACGGTCGCACCCAGGGCGGCCCGATCGCGGTGCGCATCGGCAACACCGAATGGCCCAAGTGGGAACAGGTCATGGCCGCCGACCCGGTCGACGAGGACGTGCTCGCCGGACTGGCGCGCAACGAGCCGCTGACCCGCCCGCGGCCCGGCCACGCCGACATCGCGGGGATGCAGAAGTACGGCTTCGACGAGGCGCGCCCGGTGCTGGAGCGCGCCAGCGCGCGCGAGACGGCTTCGCGCGTCGCGGTGGGAACCGTCGCGCGGCAGTTCCTGCGCCAGCTGCTCGGCGTGGAGCTCGTCAGCCACGTGGTCAGCCTGGGCGGCGTGGACGCCGCCGGCGAGGTGCTGCCCGGGCCGGACGATCTCGCCGCCATCGACGAGAACCCGGTGCGCGCCTTCGGCGACGACGCGACCGAGCGGATGATGACCGAGGTCGACGCGGCCAAGAAGGACGGCGACACCCTCGGGGGCGTCGTCGAGGTGATCGCCTACAACCTGCCCCCGGGCATCGGTTCGCACGTGCACTGGGATCGCAAGCTCGACGCCAAGCTGGCTGGCGCGCTGATGAGCATCCAAGCGATCAAGGGCGTGGAGATCGGCGAGGGCTTCGCCAACGCGGGCCGCCGGGGCAGTGCCGCGCACGACGAGATCTACCCCGACCAGGGCGTCAACTGGGTGCGCCGGGACAGCAACCGCGCAGGCGGGCTCGAGGGCGGCATCACCAACGGCGAGCCGCTGATCGTGCGCGCCGCGAAGAAGCCCATCTCCAGCCTGCCCCGCGCGCTGGCCACCGTGGACATGCAGACCGGGGAGCCCGCGCAGGCGATGCACCAGCGCTCGGACATCACCGCGGTGCCGCGAGCCGCTGTGGTCGCCGAGACGATGGTCGCGCTGGTGCTTGCCGAGGCCGTGCTGGAGAAGTTCGGCGGCGATTCGCTGCCGGAGACCCGTCGCAACGCCGAGGGCTACCTCGCCGGTCTGCGCGAGCGGGCCGAGAAGCGGCAGGTGCGCTGATGTCCCCGCGCGCCGTGGTGATCGGGCCGCCCGGCGCGGGCAAGACCACCATCGGCGAACTGCTCGCCAAGCGGCTGGGGGCGTCCTTCCGCGACACCGATGCGGACGTGGTCGAGCGCGCGGGCAAGTCGATCGCCGACCTCTTCACCTACGACGGCGAGCCCGCCTTCCGCGCGCTGGAGGAGGATGCCGTCGAGACCGCGTTGCGCGAGCACGACGGCGTCCTGGCGCTCGGCGGGGGTGCGGTGCTGTCCGAGCGCTCCCGGCAGAACCTCGCCGGACACCCGGTGGTGTTCCTGTCGGTGAGCCTCGCCGAGGGCGCTCGCCGGACCGGATTGTCCACCGCGCGGCCGCTGCTGACCGGGGTCAACCCGCGCGCCACCTTCAAGGCGCTGCTGGACGAACGCCTGCCGATCTACCGCTCGGTGGCCGCGATCGAGGTCGCCACCGAGGAGCTGACCCCTGACGAGGTCGTCGATCGGGTCATCGACGACCTGGGGGAAGCCACGACGTGAACTGCTTGATGACGCGGTCCGGCGGTTCGGAGCGGCTGCACCGCTGCGAACCGCGAAACCGCTGAAGACGACGAGATCGAAGGGACGACGATGACCGAGCCGGTTCGGATCAGCGTGAACGGCCAGCAGAACTACGACGTGGTCGTCGGCCGCGGTCTGCTCGGCGAGATGGTCGAGTTCCTGCAGGACGCCTCCTCCGTCGCACTGGTCCACCAGCCGACCCTGACCACCACCGTCGAGGCCGTCCGCGAGGAGCTGACCGAGGCCGGCATCGACGCGCACCGCGTGGAGGTCCCGGACGCCGAGGACGGCAAGACGCTGCAGGTCGCCGGGTTCTGCTGGGAGGTCCTCGGCAAGATCGGCATGGACCGCGACGGCGTCGTGGTCGCCTTCGGCGGCGGTGCGGTCACCGACCTCGGCGGGTTCGTCGCGGGCACCTGGATGCGCGGCGTGCGGGTCGTGCAGGTGCCCACCACGCTGCTGGGCATGGTCGACGCCGCGATCGGCGGCAAGACCGGCATCAACACCGAGGCCGGCAAGAACCTCGTCGGCTTCTTCCACGAGCCGAGCCTGGTGCTGGCCGACCTGGCCATCCTGGAAGGTCTGCCGCCGAACGAGCTGCTGGCCGGGATGGCCGAGATCGTCAAGGCCGGTTTCATCGCCGACCCGGAGATCCTGCGGATCATCGAGGAGAACCCGGAGGCCTCGGTCGACCCGACCGGGGACGTCCTCGCCGAGCTGGTGCGCCGGTCCGTGCAGGTCAAGGCCGACGTCGTCGGGCAGGACCTGAAGGAGTCGCACCTTCGCGAGATGCTCAACTACGGTCACACGCTGGCGCACTCCATCGAGAAGCGCGAGCGCTACCGGTGGCGGCACGGCGCGGCGGTCAGCGTCGGCCTGGTCTTCGCCGCCGAGCTCGCCCGCGCCGCGGGCCGCCTCGACGACGAGACCGCGGATCGGCACAAGTCCATCCTCGACCTGCTCGGCCTGCCCACCAGCTACGACCCCGACGCGCTCGGCTCGTTGATGGAGGGCATGAAGTCGGACAAGAAGAACCGCAACGGCGTGATCCGCTTCGTGGTCCTCGACGGGCTGGCCAAGGTCGGCCGGCTGGAAGGCCCGGACCCGTCGCTGATCGCCGCGGCGTACTCGGCCCTGACCGGGGGCGAGGCCAAGCCGGACACGGGGATCCTGCTGTGAAGGTGCTGGTGCTCAACGGCCCCAACCTCGGCCGCCTCGGTACCCGCGAGCCGTCGGTGTACGGCAGCACGACCCACGCCGACCTCGTCTCGATGTGCGAGCAGGCCGGTGTCGAGCTGGGCGTCGAGGTCGAGGTGCGCCAGACCGACCACGAGGGCGAGATGGTCGGTTGGCTGCACGAGGCCGCCGACGCCTGCTGGCCGGTGGTGCTCAACGCGGGCGCGTGGACGCACTACTCGGTGGCCGTGCGCGACGCGGCCGCGCAGCTGCGGGCCGAACTGATCGAGCTGCACATCTCCAACGTGCACAAGCGGGAAGCGTTCCGGCACACCAGCTTCCTGTCGGACATCTCGACCGCGGTGATCTGCGGGCTCGGGGTGGCCGGGTATCCGCTGGCGATTCGCTGGGTGGCCGAGAACGCGGGGCGGTAGTGGCCCGATTACGCCTGGCCGCGCTGGTGGTGGTCGGCCTGCTGGCGGGGTGCGCGGTGCCGGGGACGCCGGAAGGGGAGAGGTCCCGGCCGGTGCCCTCGCCGGTGGAGCTGCGGCTCGCCGGTGAGCGGGGTGGTTCGGGCGTGGTGCTGGCGGGTGGCCCCGCGGCGCCGTACAACTACGCGCCGTCGGTGCTTTCGGTCGACGGCGGGTTCCGCGCGTGGTGGTGCAGCCAGCTGCCCGGTGTCGGGCCCGCCGGCGACGACATCCTGTCGGCCACCGGCTCGGCTCCGGACGCCTTCGGGAGCGCGGTGCCGGTCTTTTCCGGCCGGCCGGGGGCTTTCGACGCGATGCACACCTGCGACCCGTCGGTGCTGCGGGTGGACGGCCGCTACCGCATGTACTACACGGGAGCGGCGGGCGAGCACGACCACGGCAACGCGATCGGCGTGGCGACCAGCGATGACGGCCTGGCGTGGACCCGGGCCGCCGAGCCGGTGGTGACGGTGTCTGGAGGGCGGCACCGGGCCAACACCTACGGCGCGGGACAGCCCTCGGCGTTGCACCTGGACGGCTGGTACTACCTGATGTTCACCGACACCACCGCGCGTGGCGCGGGGTGGAACGGTGCCGGGCAGTTCGTGATTCGTTCGCGCGATGCCGAATTCCGCTCCGGGGTGCAGGAGTTGACCTCGCGGGGGTTCGTGCCGGAACGGCGGCAGCGCTCCCGTTCGGTGGTCGACGCGTTCAGCGCGGACTGGGCGTGGTCGCCGGCGCTGAACGCCTTCGCGATCGCGCACCAGACCGCACAGGGGACTCGGATCACCTTCTGGGACCGGGGTTTCACCAGACACCCCTACGAACCGGTGACCATCCCGGGACCGTGGCGGGAGGGGCCGGGGCTCGTGCGCGATCCGTCGGGGCACGTCCCGGTGGACGAGACCGATCCGTGCGGGGCGGTCGCCTTGGACGTGCTGCGCGCCACCACCCTAGCCGCGGCGCCGACGGACATCCGGCACTACGGGGTGGATGCGGTCGATGTCGGTGCCTGCGCCGGCCCGCAGCGCGCCGCGCGGACGTTGCAGGGCTTCGCGGTGCCCAACCCCGTGCGCACCGTCGACATCATCACCGGTGGGGCCCGGCTGCGGGTGGAACGCCGCTCGGTCGCGGCGGCGATGGCGGTCTCGGTCCTCGATTCCCGGCCGTCCTCGGTGGACGAACTTCCGGTGGCCGCCGAGATCCCCTCCGGGGCCGTCGCTTTGCGCTCGCCGTCCGGCGAGCTCGGCCTGCTGGACAGCGACGGCGGCCTCTGGAAGGTGCCCGAGGCCGTGGTGGCGGCCAACGGGTCGCGGATCACCGATGTCGGCGCGCAGCGGTGGCGGCGGCATCTGGACGGCGACCGGTGAGACGTGACCTCACGGCCCGGTGGGCACGCCCCGCTGGATGGTCCACACCGTGATCTGGTGGCCGTCGATGTCCTCGGCGGCGCAGCCCTTGGCGTCGGTCATCGGGACGAACACGGAATCGTAGGAGTGCGGCGGGTAGACGCGCAGGCCGCGGGCGTCGGTCGGCTCGCAGGAGGCCGCGTCGAAGTTCGCCACGTTGGCCAGCTTGAGCAGCGCCGAGGCCTGCTGGCCCGGCGCGAGCGCGACGGGCGCGCCCTTGGAACCGGAGCGGAACGCGGCTTCGCCGACCTGGTGGCCGTCCTTGCCCGCGACGTAGGACACGCCGGGGAAGCCGTGCAGGACGCACGAGCGGTCGCCGTCGTTGGTGAACACCAGTGCCTGGTATTGCGAACCCGCGCCCGAGCCCTGGTAGCTCAGCGAGAGCTTCAGATCGTCGCGCTCGCACCTGGTCCCGGCCTGCGGCCCGCTGGTCGACGGTTCGGCGGCCGGGTGATCCGGGGCGTTGCCGGTGGTGGCATCGGGTTGCTCGGCGGTTCGCGAGTCCGGCGGCTCGGGTTCGGCTTCCGGTGGGTTGTCGATCGGCGTCATTCGCTGCGGCGCTTGCGGAACCTGGCCCCCAGCACCGGCCGAGTCGGTGCCGTCGGCTCCGCACGCGCTCAAACCGATGCACAGCAGCACCGCTACAGCGCCCCCGAGGGTCTTCGTGCCGGTCATGTCATCCCCTCAGTACGCGGCCATCCGCTTTCATCCCGTAAGACGCCCGGAACCCGCGAAGGTTGCCCGAGCGACAGTTTTGCCTAAAACTGTCCGGACAAAGCGGACATGATCATGCGACAGTTATAGGCAAAACTGTCAGTTCTGGAGTCCGGAGGAGCCGAGCGCGAGGCCGGGTGCGGTAGTTTCGGGGTGTGGTTGAGGTTGTTCGGCGGGCTGTGAGCGAGCGCGGTGAGCTGGTCCTGCAGCGTCGGGACGACGCCTTGGAATTGCGCGTCAACGGTGTTTTCGTGATGGACACCGCGCACACCGAGACCGAGCGGTTGTTGGCCGGTGAGACTCTCGGCCGGGTCGATCGGGACGGGTTGCGCGTGCTGATCGGCGGGCTCGGGCTGGGCTTCACCCTCCGCGAGGTGCTCGCCGACCAACGGGTCGCCGAGGCGCGCGTGGTCGAGATCGAACCCGATCTGCTCGACTGGCACCGCCGGGGGCTCGTCCCGGACACCGAAGGGGTCCTCGACGACCCGCGCACGCGGGTGAACCTCGGCGACATCGCCGAGGTCCTCGACACCCTGGAGCCCTGCGACGTGCTGCTGCTCGACGTCGATAACGGGCCGGACTTCCTGGTCTACGAGGACAACTCGGCGCTCTACGAGGCGAGCTTCCTCGGGCGCTGCGCCGATGCCCTGGTGCCGGGCGGTACGGCTGCGGTCTGGTCCGCCGACGCCTCACCGCAGCTGCTCGCGGCGATGCGCGAGGTCTTCGGCGAGTGCGCGGAGCTGGTCATCCCGGTCACCCTCGGGCAGCGGGAGACGACCTACCACCTATTCGTCGCCCGCAAGCAGGTCGAGCTCGAGCAGGCTGGGTTCGAGGATTCCCTCCAGCACCAGTAGCTTTCGCTTGGCATCCAGGCCCGGGCTGAACCCGCCGAGCCCGCCGCCGCTGGCCAGCACCCGGTGGCACGGCACGATCAGCGGTACCGGGTTCGAGCCCATGATCGATCCGACCGCGCGGGTGGCCTCGGGGCGTCCGGACAGCTCGGCGAGCCGCTTGTAGCTGACCGTCTCGCCGAACGGCACCAGATCGGCCAGCGTGCGCAGCACGTGCGCCCGCAGCCCGTCGAGCTGCGCCCAGTCGATCGGGAGCTCGAACTCGTCGCGCCGCCGTGCGAAGTACTCCTCGAGCTGTCCGGCGGCCTCGGACGCCAAGCCGCCGGCCACGGCCGTCGGGTGCTCGCCGAGCACCCCGTCCGGGCCGTCGAAGGCCACTCGGCGCACGCCCGCTGATCCGGCGACGACGGTGATCTCGCCGACCGGTCCGGTGACCGTGCTCCACGTCAGTTCCACGTCATCACACTAGCGACCGCGTCCGACAGCCCTGACCTGCGCGGGAGCGCGCCGAAGCCCTGCTGGCGGCTTTGCGCAAATCGGGCGGCGGCGCGGTCAATCCGCCGTTGTCCGGGTTACGCTGCCCAGCATGCCCGAGACGCACGCCCACCGACGAGACGCGTTGCGCGCCCACCTGCGGGAGCGGGACCTGGACGCGATCTTGGTGACGGATCTGCTCAACATCCGCTACCTGACCGGGTTCACCGGCTCCAACGCCGCGCTGCTGGTGCACGCCGCCGACGAGACCGGGGCCGAGCAGCGCACGGTGTTCTGCACCGACGGCCGCTACCTCACCCAGGCCGAGGAGCAGGTGCCGGACCTCGAGCGCGTGATCGACCGGGCGAGCGATCTGGCCCTGGCCAAGCGCCTCGGTGAGGCCGAGGGCAGCTACAAGCGGGTGGGGTTCGAGAGCCAGCACGTCACCGTGGACAGCCGGGACGCGCTGGCCGAACCGGCCGGACCCGCCGAGCTGGTGCGCGCCCCCGGCCTGGTGGAGGAGCTGCGGCTGATCAAGGACGAGACCGAGATCGACGCGCTGCGGATGGCCTGCGCCGCCGCCGACCGGGCGCTCGCCGAGCTCATCGAGCACGGCGGGCTGCGTCCCGGGCGCACCGAGCTCGAGGTCGCTCGCGAGCTCGAGGCCCGGATGCTCGATCACGGTGCCGCGGGCCCGTCGTTCGACACCATCGTGGCGGCCGGCGCGAACTCGGCGGTCCCGCACCACCGGCCGTCCGAGGCGGAGCTGGCCACCGGGGACTTCGTCAAGATGGACTTCGGCGCCCTGGTCGATGGCTACCACTCGGACATGACCCGGACCGTGGTCCTGGGCAAGGCCGTCGACTGGCAGCGCGAGGTCTACGAGCTGGTGCGCACCTCGCAGGCCGCCGGACGTGCCGCGGTGCGGGTCGGTGCCGACGTGCGCGACGTGGACGCCGCGGCCCGTCAGGTGATCGCCGACGCGGGGTACGGCGAGCGCTTCCTGCACGGTCTCGGACACGGCGTCGGCCTGGAGATCCACGAGGCACCCGCGTTGTCCCAGCGAGGGGACGGTAGAATCGGCGACGGGATGGCGGTCACCGTCGAGCCCGGCGTTTATCTGCCGGGGCAGGGCGGGGTCCGCATCGAGGACACCTTGGTCGTGCGACCGAGCACGCCGGAGCTCCTCACCTTGACGGCCAAGGAGCTCGTCGAAGTCTGACGCACGACTGGTGCGACCGCACGAGCCGGGACCCGCATTCGGTCCGGCAACACCCAAGCCATCACCACAGGAGAATCCCCACGTGGCCACCACGAACGACCTGAAGAACGGACTGGTGCTCAACCTCGACGGCCAGCTCTGGTCCGTCGTCACCTTCCAGCACGTCAAGCCGGGCAAGGGCAGCGCCTTCGTGCGCACCACCCTGAAGAACGTGTTGTCCGGCAAGGTGGTGGACAAGACCTTCAACTCTGGCGTGAAGGTCGACACCGCGAACGTCGACCGTCGTGAGATGACCTACCTCTACAACGACGGCAGCGACTACGTGTTCATGGAACCGGACACCTACGACCAGGTCAGCGTGCCCGCCGACGTCGTCGGCAACGCCGCGAACTTCATGCTGGAGAACAGCCAGGTGGTCGTGGCCCGGCACGAGGGCGAACCGCTCTACATCGAGCTGCCCGCCTCGGTCGAGCTCGTCATCGAGCACACCGACCCGGGTGTGCAGGGCGACCGCTCCACCGGCGGCACCAAGCCCGCCACCCTGGAGACCGGCGCCGAGGTCTCGGTTCCGCTGTTCCTCAACACCGGCGACAAGGTGAAGGTCGACCCGCGCGACGGCCGGTACCTCAGCCGCGTCAACTCCAAATGAGCGCGTGCCCCTCGGCTGCGGCATGCCCTCCGGCCGAAAAGAGGTTGTGACGTGGCGGGCGCACGAAGCAAGGCGCGCAAGCGCGCGATCGATTTTCTCTACGAGGCCGACCAGCGGGACTCCGACGCGGTCACCCTGCTGGCTGACCGGGTCGGCAACACCGAGGTCCCGCCGGTCCACGAGTACGCGGTGAAGCTGGTCGAGGGCGTCGTCGAGCACGGCGAGCGCATCGACGAGGTGCTCTCGCAGCACCTCGAGGGCTGGACGCTGGACCGGTTGCCGGTGGTGGACCGCGCCATCCTGCGCCTGGGGGTTTACGAGCTCCTGTGGTGCGCTGAGGACGTCCCGCCGGTGGTCGCGGTGGACGAGGCCGTGGAGCTGGCTCGTTCGCTGTCCACGGACGACTCACCGCGCTTCGTCAACGGCGTGCTGGGGCGGATGTCCAACATCGCCTCCCGCCTGCGCAGGACGATCAAGGCGGAAGAACAGCAGCAGCCGGTCGACTGACCGGCGCGCGCAGCGGGCCCTTGCCGGATGGCAGGGGCCCTCGTTGTGCGTTCAGGAGATGTTTCGGTTTGGGGCTTGCGCGTGGCGTATGACAGTTTTAGGCAAAACTGTCACCGTGCCGAGTCTGCGGGGCACCCGGCGGCGATCGCCTCCGGGTGCCCCGCAGTCGGTTATGGGAGGTTTCTCACTCCTCTCGAGCCGGACGCGCCTCCGGGGGAAGCACGCCCCAGTCGATGAGCTGCTCGGTGAGCTCGCCCGGCGTCATGTCGTAGATGATCGCCAGGGATCGCAGGTCTTCGGTGCGAATGGACAGCACCTTGCCGTTGTAGTCACCGCGCTGGCTCTGGATCGTCGCCGCGTAGCGGGCCAGCGGACCCACCTTCTCCGCGGGCAACTGCTGGAGCCGTTCCAGGTTGATGACAACCTTGGTCGCCGGCTCGGCACCGGAGGGCACGCGGCCTTCCGGCAACAGTTCCGCGACCGGAACCCCATAGAAGTCGGCAAGCTCGGCCAGCTTCTGCACGGTCACCGCACGGTCGCCTCGCTCGTAGGAACCGACGACCACGGCCTTCCACCGTCCGCCAGACTTCTGCTCGACGCCGTGCAGCGACAGACCCTGCTGCTGGCGGATGGCGCGGAGTTTGCTGCCCAGCGCCTTGGCGTAGTCGCCCATGTGGCGTTTCTCCGTTCGTTCGCCCCGTCAGCCGATAGTGCCGACCGGGGAGCAAAGCTCAGATCGATACGGAGAGTAATCTTCGCTCGTGGGCGTCACCAGGTCAAGTTGGTCTTGGGCGCGAATGTGGCGAGTACCAACACACCACCCGGTCGATTGACCTTGAAACGCTGATAGCGTACTGGTCAGCGCCGTGATCCGCGATCCTGATCGGGTCCGCGATTGCGGGGCAGGTCACACACCATCCTTTAAGGACCCGTCCAGTGAGGCGGGGAAGGAGGTCCACCGTGGCGTCACGCCACCAGGCGGACGCGGCGGATCCGGCGGGGCAGCGAGAGCTGCTGTCCGCCGGTGACGTTGCGCGCACGATCGCCCGTATCGCCCATCAGATCATCGAGAAGACCGCGCTGGACACCGGGAACGACAGCGTGGTGCTGCTGGGCGTGCCCACCAGGGGAACCCCGTTGGCCACCCGATTGGCGGACAAGATCGCCGAGTTCAGCGGCGTATCGATCCCCGCGGGAACCCTGGACATCACTCTCTTCCGCGATGACCTGCGCAAACAGCCCAACCGGCCGCTGGAGCCCACGACCGTCCCGCCGGGCGGGATCGACGACCAGCTGGTGGTGCTGGTCGACGACGTGCTCTTCTCCGGCCGCACCGTGCGCGCCGCCCTGGACGCCCTGCGCGACCAGGGACGTCCCCGTGCCGTGCAGCTGGCGGTGCTGGTCGACCGCGGACACCGCGAACTACCCATCCGGGCCGACTACGTGGGCAAGAACATCCCGACCTCGCGCAGCGAGGACGTCGTGGTGAAGCTCGCCGAGACCGACGGCGCCGACCGCGTGGTCATCGACCGTCCCGAATCCCGGGAGGACGTGTGATGCGTCACTTGCTGTCCACCGAGGGTCTGGACGCGGCGACCGCTTCCGCCGTGCTCGACACCGCCGACACGCTCAAGCAGACGCTGCTGGGGCGCGAGGTGAAGAAGCTGCCCACGTTGCGCGGGCGCACCGTGGTGACCCTGTTCTACGAGAACTCCACCCGCACCCGGGTGTCCTTCGAGGTCGCGGGTAAGTGGATGAGCGCCGACGTGATCAACGTCTCGGCGTCGAGCTCGTCGGTCGGCAAGGGCGAGTCGCTGCGCGACACCGCTCTGACGCTCTCGGCCGCCGGCGCGGACTGCGTGATCGTCCGCCACCCGGCCTCCGGAGCCGCGCACCGGCTCGCCGGCTGGCTGGAGGAGGAAGGCACCCAGGTCATCAACGCCGGGGACGGGATGCACGAGCACCCGACGCAGGCGCTGCTGGACGCCGCGACGCTGCGCGAGCGCCTCGGTGACGTCTCCGGCCGCCGCATCGGCATCGTCGGCGACGTGCTGCACAGCCGGGTCGCGCGCTCCAACGTGCACCTGCTGCGCAGCCTGGGCGCCGAGGTGCGGCTGATCGCGCCGCCGACCCTGGTGCCCACCGGCGCCGACCGCTGGGGCGCCGAGGTCGGCCACGACCTGGACGCCGAACTCCCCGAGCTGGACGCCGTCATGCTGCTGCGCGTGCAAGCGGAGCGGATGCACGGCGGTTTCTTCCCGTCGGCGCGCGAGTACTCGATCGCCTACGGCCTCAACGAGGCGCGACTGGCCAAGCTGCCCGAGCACGCGGTCGTGCTGCACCCGGGCCCGATGCTGCGCGGCATGGAGATCGCGCCGTCGGTGGCCGATTCGGATCGCGCCGCCATCACCCAGCAGGTCGGCAACGGCGTGCACGTGCGGATGGCGGTGCTCTACCACCTCCTCGCGGGAGAGGAGATCGCGGCATGAGCAGCCCCGTGCCAACCAGAGTCGTGCTCGACCGCACCTCAGGAGGACGTGACGTGAACCGGCCACCGGAAACCGCGAAACGAGACATCGCTCGGGGCGCGACCACCACGAATCGCGGAGAGGCGGGACTGTCATGAGTTCGGTTCTGCTGACCAACGTGCGCCCGTACGGCGAGGGCGAGCCGGTCGACGTGCTCGTCGAGGGCGAGACCATCGCCGGGATCGGCGCGAACCTGAGCGCCGACGCCGACGAGATCGTCGACGGCGGCGGCCAAGTGTTGCTGCCCGGCTTCGTGGACCTGCACACGCACCTGCGCGAGCCCGGCCGGGAGGACGCCGAAACCGTCGAGACCGGTTCGACGGCCGCGGCTCTGGGTGGTTACACGGCGGTGTTCGCGATGGCCAACACCGACCCGGTCGCCGACAACGCGGTGATCACCGAGCACGTGTGGCGGCGCGGCCGCGAGGTCGGCCTGGTCGACGTGCACCCGGTCGGCGCGGTGACCGTGGGCCTGGGCGGCGAGAAGCTCGCCGAGCTGGGCACCATGCGCCACTCGGCCGCCGAGGTCCGGGTGTTCTCCGACGACGGCAAGTGCGTGCACGACCCGCTGATCATGCGGCGCGCGCTGGAGTACACCCGCTCGTTCGGCGGGCTGGTCGCCCAGCACGCCGAGGAGCCGCGGCTGACCGGGGGCGCGCAGGCCCACGAGGGCGACAACGCCGCCCGGCTGGGCCTGGCGGGCTGGCCCGCACCCGCGGAGGAGTCGATCGTGGCCCGGGACTGCCTGCTCGCCGGGCACACCGGCGGTGCGCTGCACGTCTGCCACGTCTCGACGCAGGGCACCGCCGAGATCCTGCGCTGGTGGAAGTCCCGCGGGGCAGCCGGGCGGGTCTCGGCCGAGGTCACCCCGCACCACCTGCTGCTGACCGATGAGCGGCTGGGCACCTACGACCCGGTCAACAAGGTCAACCCGCCGCTGCGCACCGACGCCGACGCCGAAGCGCTGCGCGCGGCGCTGGCCGACGGCACCGTGGACTGCGTGGCCACCGACCACGCCCCGCACGCGGCTCAGGACAAGGACTGCGAGTGGTCCACGGCCAAGCCGGGCATGCTCGGATTGCAGACCGCGCTGGGCATCGTGAACCGGACGATGGTGCGCTCGGGCCTGCTGGACTGGCGCGGGGTGGCGCGGGTGCTGTCCGAACGGCCCGCCGAGATCGCCGGGATGACCGGTCAGGGCCGCCCGATCGCCGAGGGCGAGCCCGCGAACCTCGCACTGGTCGACGCGGATGCCGAGTGGACGGTGCGCTCGGCCGAGCTCGCGAGCCTGGGGCAGAACTCGCCCTTCGAGGGCATGCGGCTGCCCGGCCGGGTGGTCGCCACGTTGCTGCGCGGCAAGGTCACCGCGCACGAGGGCAAGGTGAGGCGCTGATGGAACGCACGCTGTGGGTGCTCGCGCTGGCGGCGCTGGTCGTGCTGGTGTTCTTCGGCATGCGTCGCGGCTGGCTGGCCAGGGCACGACGACAGGGCGCCGAGCTGCCCGCGTTCCCGAGCGCGCCCGCTGAACCCGGCGAGTACCGGCTACCTGCGGCCACCGGCATGTACATCGGCACCACCAAGGCCGATGACTGGCAGGACCGCATCGCGGTGGGCGATATCGGGCATCGCGCCAACGGCACCATCCGGCTGCACGAGCGGGGAGTGCGCATCGAGCGCGAGGGCGCGAGCGCCCTGTGGATTCCCGCGGAATCGGTGGCCGACGCCCGCCTGGATCACAAGCTGGCCAACAAGGTCGTGCCGGGAGCGGGTCTGGTGGTGGTGACCTGGCGGCTCGGCGAGCACATGCTGGACACCGGATTCCGCGGCGACGACAAGCAAGCCCAGACCGAATGGGTCGAGGCGATCCGCGCCCTGGCGCCCGGCGACGACGCCGCGCGCAGCGGAGCTCGAACCGAGACGACTCGCGAACAGGTTTCGCGGCAGGAGGAGAAATGACCGCGCACAACCCGGCCGCATTGGTCCTGGAGGACGGCCGGATCTTCCGCGGGGAGGCGTACGGCAAGGTCGGCCGAACCCTCGGTGAGGTCGTGTTCACCACGGGCATGACCGGCTACCAGGAGACGCTGACCGACCCGTCGTATCACCGCCAGATCGTGGTGCAGACCGCGCCGCAGATCGGCAACACGGGCTGGAACGACGAGGACGACGAGTCCGGTCGGATCTGGGTGTCCGGCTACGCGGTGCGCGAGCCCGCGCGCCGCGCGTCCAACTGGCGATCCACCCGCAGCCTGGAGGAGGAGCTCGAGAAGCAGGAGATCGTCGGGATCTCCGGCATCGACACCCGCACCCTGACCCGGCACGTCCGCGAGCTGGGCGCGATGCGCGGTGGCATCTTCTCCGGCCCCGAGCTGGGCACCGACGAGCAGATGGTCCGGGCCGTCACCGGCGGCGCGGAGATGGTCGGCGCCTCGCTGGCGGGCGACGTCACCACCACCGAGCCCTACGTCATCCCGGCGGTGGGCGAGAAGCGGTTCACCGTGGTCGCCCTGGACATGGGCATCAAGGCGAACACGCCGCGAATGATGGCCGAGCGGGGCATCGAGATCCACGTGCTGCCGCTGACGTCCACGATGGACGAGATCCAGTCGGTCGAGCCGGACGGGTTGTTCCTGTCCAACGGTCCCGGGGACCCGGCCACCACCGGTGCGCAGGTCGAGCTGACCCGGCAGGCCCTGGACCGCAAGCTGCCGCTGTTCGGCATCTGCTTCGGCAATCAGGTGCTGGGGCGCGCCCTGGGACGCGGCACCTACAAGCTGCGCTACGGGCATCGCGGCATCAACATCCCGGTCATCGACAACGAGACCGGCCGGGTCGCCATCACCGCGCAGAACCACGGCTTCGCGGTCGAGGGCGAGCCGGGCGAGGAGTTCGACACCGACTTCGGTCGCGCGGTGGTCAGCCACCACTGCGCCAACGACGGCGCGGTGGAGGGCCTTCGCCTGCTGAACGCCCCGGCGTTCTCCGTCCAGTACCACCCCGAAGCGGCCGCGGGTCCGCACGACGCCGCGCCGCTGTTCGACCGTTTCGTAGACCTCATGTCGGAATCGAGCAAGTCATGAACCGCGTTGTGCCAAGCCGAGTCGTACACAACGGAACCTCAGGGGAACGTGACGTCAAGCAACCAGCGGAGACCTCGGGACGGGAGATGCCGCCCAACGTCACCACCACTGTGAATCGCGGAGAGGCGGTACTGCGCTGATGCCGAAGCGGACCGACATCAATCACGTGCTGGTCATCGGTTCCGGGCCGATCGTGATCGGCCAGGCGTGCGAGTTCGACTACTCCGGCACGCAGGCGTGCCGGGTGCTGCGGGAGGAAGGCCTCCGCGTCTCGCTGGTGAACTCCAACCCGGCGACGATCATGACCGACCCGGAGTTCGCCGATGCCACCTACATCGAGCCGATCACCCCGGAGTTCGTGGAGAAGGTGATCGACGCCGAGCGCCCGGACGCGATCCTGGCGACCCTGGGCGGGCAGACCGCGCTGAACACCGCGATCGCGCTGCACGAGCGCGGCGTGCTGGAGAAGTACGGCGTGGAACTCATCGGTGCGGACGTGGACGCGATCCAGCGCGGCGAGGACCGGCAGATGTTCAAGGACATCGTGCGCTCGGTCGGCGGCGAGGTCCCGGAGTCCAAGGTGTGCAACTCGATGGACGAGGTGCGCTCGTTCGTCGACCGCTGCGGCCTGCCGGTGGTCATCCGGCCGAGCTTCACCATGGGCGGGCTCGGCTCCGGGATGGCACACACCGAGGAGGACCTCGAGCGGATGGCCTCGTTCGGCCTGACCGAGTCCCCGGTGCACGAGGTGCTCATCGAGGAGAGCGTGCTCGGCTGGAAGGAGTACGAGCTCGAGCTGATGCGCGACCACGCGGACAACGCGGTGGTCATCTGCTCGATCGAGAACATCGACCCGATGGGCGTGCACACCGGTGACTCGGTGACCGTCGCGCCGTCGATGACGCTCACCGACCGCGAGTTCCAGCACATGCGCGACGTCGGCCTCGACGTGCTGCGCGAGGTCGGGGTCGACACCGGCGGCTGCAACATCCAGTTCGCCATCAACCCCAGCACCGGCCGCATGGTCGTCATCGAGATGAACCCGCGGGTGTCGCGCTCCTCGGCGCTGGCCTCCAAGGCGACCGGTTTCCCGATCGCCAAGATCGCCGCCAAGCTCGCCGTGGGCTACAGCCTCGACGAGATCCAGAACGACATCACCGGCGAGACCCCGGCGAGCTTCGAGCCTACGCTGGACTACGTCGTGGTCAAGGTGCCGCGGTTCGCCTTCGAGAAGTTCCCGGGCGCCGACACCGAGCTGACCACGACGATGAAGAGCGTCGGCGAGGCGATGTCGGTGGGCCGCAGCTTCTCCGAGGCGATGGGCAAGGCGCTGCGCTCGATGGAGACCAAGTCCACCGGGTTCTGGACCACCCCGGATCCGGTGGGTGCCACGCTGGAGTCCACTCTGGACGCGCTGCGCACCGCGCACGACGGCAGGCTGTTCACCGTGGAGCGCGCGCTGCGGCTGGGCGCGAGCATCGAGCAGGTGCACGGGGCCTCGGGCATCGACCCGTGGTTCATCGACCAGATCGCGGCGTGGGTGGAGCTGCGCGCCGAACTGGTCGAGGCGCCGGTGCTCGACGCGGCGCTGCTGCGCCGCTGCAAGCGGGCGGGCCTGTCGGACAAGCAGATCGCCGCGGTGCGGCCAGAACTCGCGGGCGAGGACGGGGTGCGCGCGCTGCGCCACCGCCTCGACGTGCGGCCGGTGTACAAGACGGTGGACACCTGCGCGGCCGAGTTCGCCGCCAAGACCCCGTACCACTACTCGGCCTACGAGTCCGACCCGGCGGCGGAGTCCGAGGTCGCCGAGCAGCACGACAAGCCGAAGGTGATCATCCTCGGCTCCGGGCCGAACCGCATCGGGCAGGGCATCGAGTTCGACTACTCTTGCGTGCACGCGGCGATGTCGCTGCGCGAGGCCGGGTACGAGACCGTGATGGTCAACTGCAACCCGGAGACCGTCTCCACCGACTACGACACCTCCGACCGGCTCTACTTCGAGCCGCTGACCTTCGAGGACGTCCTCGAGGTCGTGCACTCCGAGCAGCGCTCGGGCACGGTAGCCGGGGTGATCGTGCAGCTGGGCGGGCAGACCCCGCTGGGCCTGTCCAAGCGGCTGTCGGACGCGGGCGTGCCGGTCGTCGGAACCACGCCGGAGGCCATCCACCTCGCCGAGGACCGCGGCGCCTTCGGCGACGTGCTCGCCGGCGCCGGGCTGCCCGCGCCGAAGTACGGCACCGCGACGTCGTTCGAGGGCGCCAAGCGCATCGCCGACGAGATCGGCTACCCGGTGCTGGTGCGCCCGTCCTACGTGCTCGGCGGGCGCGGCATGGAGATCGTCTACGACGAGCCCTCGCTGGAGAACTACATCGCCCGCGCCACCGAGGTCACCCCCGAGCACCCGGTGCTGGTGGACAACTTCCTCGACGACGCGATCGAGATCGACGTCGACGCGCTCTGCGACGGCGACGACATCTACCTGGGCGGCGTGATGGAGCACATCGAGGAGGCCGGTATCCACTCCGGCGACTCGGCCTGCGCGCTGCCGCCGATCACCCTGGGGCGCCAGGACATCGAGATGGTGCGCCGCTCCACCGAGGCCCTGGCCAAGGGCATCGGGGTGTCCGGGCTGATCAACGTGCAGTACGCGCTCAAGGACGACGTGCTCTACGTGCTCGAGGCCAACCCGCGCGCCTCGCGCACCGTGCCGTTCGTGTCCAAGGCGGCCGCGGCCCCGCTGGCCAAGGCCGCCGCCAGGATCATGCTCGGCGCCAAGATCAGCGATCTGCGCGCCGAGGGGATGCTGCCCGCCGAGGGCGACGGGGCCGACCTGCCCATCGACGCGCCGGTGGCGGTCAAGGAGGCCGTGCTGCCCTTCCACCGCTTCCGCACCCGCGAGGGCGTGGGCGTGGACTCGCTGCTCGGTCCGGAGATGAAGTCCACCGGTGAGGTGATGGGCCTGGACATCTCGTTCGGGCAGGCCTTCGCGAAGTCGCAGGCGGGCGCGTACGGTTCGCTGCCGACCTCGGGCAAGGTGTTCGTCTCGGTGGCCAACAAGGACAAGCGCTCCTTGGTGTTCCCGGTCAAGCGCCTGGCCGATCTCGGCTTCGAGATCCTCGCGACGACCGGTACCTCCGAGGTGCTGCACCGCAACGGCATCCCGTCCACAGTGGTCGGCAAGCACACCGAGGCGGGCGAGGGGCACCGCGACATCGTCGAGCTCATCAAGGCCGGCGAGGTCGACATGGTGATCAACACCCCCTACGGCAACCCCGGCCCGCGGGTCGACGGTTACGAGATCCGCACCGCGGCGGTCTCCCGGGACATCCCGTGCGTGACCACGGTGCAGGGCGCGGCCGCGGCCGTGCAGGGCATCGAGGCCTCGATCGGGGGCAACATCGGTGTCCGGCCGTTGCAGGCGTTGCAGGCCGCCTTGTGGCAAGGTGGTCGGTGATGATCCAAGATCCGCTGCGCGCCGGGTTCGGCGAGCGGCTGACGGCGAAGGTGGCCGAGCGAGGACCGCTGTGCGTGGGCATCGACCCGCACCCCTCGCTGCTGCACGCCTGGGATCTCGACGAGACCCCGGCATCGCTGGAGCGCTTCGCGATGACCGTCGTGGAGGCTCTCGCCGGTGAGGTCGCGGTCCTCAAGCCGCAGTCGGCGTTCTTCGAGTGCTACGGCTCGGCGGGCGTCGCGGTCCTCGAGCGGGTGCTGCGCGAGGCCCAGGCCGCCGGTGCGCTGGTGCTGCTGGACGTCAAGCGCGGCGACATCGGTTCGACCATGACCGCCTACGCCATGGCCTACCTGGACGAGCACTCCCCGGTCTCGGTCGACGCCATCACGGTCTCGCCGTACCTGGGCTACGGTTCGCTGGCCCCGGCCATCGGCATCGCCGAGCAGAACGCGCGCGGTGTGTTCGTGCTGGCCCGAACCTCCAACCCGGAGGGCATGGGCCTGCAGCAGGCGGTGCACGGCAGCGGTGACTCGGTCGCGCAGTCCATCGTGGACTCGGCCGCGGAGACCAACCAGGGCAAGTCCCCGCTCGGGCACGTGGGCGTCGTCGCGGGCGCGACGATCCCGGCCGGCGAACTGGACTTCTCCGGCCTCAACGGGCCGATCCTGGCCCCGGGCCTGGGTGCCCAGGGCGCCACGCTCAAGGACCTCAAGGCGGTCTTCGGGCGCGCGTTGCCCAACGTGCTGCCCACCACCAGCCGCGACGTCCTCCGGCACGGCCCCGGCGGCCTCCGCGAGGCCACGACCAGGATCAAGCACGACCTGGCCCTGATGCTCAACGCCTGACGTTCGAGCAGAAGGAGGGGCACCACCGGCACGACCGCCGGTGGTGCCCCCTTTTTTCGCGGGGTCTCGCGAGCGCCGGGCCCACTGCTCCGGCTGGAGCTGTTTGCCCGATTTCTCGCGAATCGCTGCGCGCGCGAGCGGTGACACGCTACTTTCGGGGCTCGTGTCGATCTCGGGGGTGATGGCGTGAGCAGTTCGGCGGAGCGCATTCAGGAGATGCTGAGCCGCTTCGAGGAGCAGGCGCAGCAGGCGGGCAGGCTTCAATCGGCAATGCAGGAGATGCGGGGTACCGCAAGCAGCCAGGATCGCTCGGTGACCGTCACGGTCGCCCCTTCCGGCGCGGTGCTGGACCTCAAGCTCGAACCGAACGCGGTGCGGCGGTCGGCCAACGAGCTCCAGCAGCAGATCATGGCCGTGATCCGGGAGGCCACTGCAACCGCGGCTGAGCAGTTGGACCAAGCAGCCGCGCCGATCCTCGGCGAGCAGTACGAGCAGTTCCAAGAGGCGTTCAACGCGGGAGTTCCCGCCATGAAGCCCGCCTCCGAGGACACCCAGCAGGCGTCATCCGACTCGGCGCCGCGGACCGGAGGCCGAGGTCGGCCGGACACCGACGACTGGGACGACGATTCCTCGAACGACTCGTTCCTGCGTTGAGGGGGTGACCCGGTGACCGATCTGAAGATGACTCCGGCAACCCTGCGAGGCCACGGCGAGGGCTGCGACAGCCTCGCCGAGAAGTTCGGAAACTTCGCGGAACTCCTGCACCAGGCGCAGGTCGACGATCAGTGCTTCGGTCCGATCGGCGAGGCCGTCGGTCTGGCCGGCCTCTACCTCGACGGGGTGAAGGAATGCCAGGACCTGGCCACCAACGCTCGTGAGTTCTTGCAGCAGACCAGGCAATCCCTCGACGACACCGCCAAGGACTACGCCGAGACCGAGGAGCGGATCTCCGAGGTGCTCGAGAAGGCGGCGGAAGGGCTTGCGGGATGACGGGCCCGGGTGATTTCCAGACGCTCAACGAAGGCGACGGCGACTCGAAGAACTGGTTCGAGCAGGCCGCCGGTCGCGGTTCTTCCTGGGTGAGCGCGGGCCAGGGCCTCGCGGACGCCTCCTCCCCGCCGGAATGGGGCGTCGCGGCGGTGTCGGCGCGCGCTCAGGCCCTCGAGACCATGGCCAGCCCGGGGCAGGCGTTGATGAGCAACGGCCTCGGCTTCCTCGTCTCCATCGTGCTGAGCCCGCTGATCGAACTGGCCGAGTACGCGGTCGGCGACCCCGAGCAGATGCGCTCCACCGGCGAAGGCTGGGAGAAGGTCGCCAAGTGGCTCGACGAGGTCGCCGAACAGGAACCGAAACGCGCCCAGGCCACCGCCGACACCTGGGTCGGCAAGGACGGCGACGCGTTCCGCAGGCAGATGACCGAGTTCGGCGGCGGCGTCGAGGCCCTGGCCGCCGACATCCGCGAGCTCAAGAGCACGCTGGACACCATCGCGGACATGTTCGACATGTTCGTCGAGTTCTTCATCGAGGTCGTCACCGAGCTCATCATCGGCCTGATCGTTCAGTGGCTGGCGGCTCTGGCCGCGTCGTGGGTGACTGCGGGAGCTTCCGTCGGCGCGGCCAGCGCGGGCACGGCGACCCAGGTGGGCGTGCAGGGCGGGCGCATCGCGACCCGGATCGCCCAGCTGCAGCGCAAGCTCTACCAGGTGTTCAGCAAGGTCGAAGAGCTGCTGCAGAAGTTGCGCGAGGCGGGCAGGCTCCGCAAGGTCATCGATAAGATGAACGAGCTGCGCGACGGCAACATGGCCCAGCAGTTCGTCGCCCGGCGGCTGGACTCCAACGCGCTGTTCGGCACCGTCACGAAGGCCGATGGTGATTCGCTGGCGACGACGGCCGTCAGCAGGTTCTCCGACGAGACCGGCGCGGGCGCCCTCGCGGGCAATCTCGCGCAGCGGTTCGCCACGAGCGCGCTCGGCGGCCAGGTGCGCATATCCGGCGCGCTCTTCGACGCCGGAGTCAGCACCGCTACCGACGAGGCGATCAAGCAGGGCGCCGGCGCGGTGTACGGGGAAGGCTCGGACCAGGTCACCGGTGAGATGAACGAGCAGGAACGCGCGCGGGCGCAGGAGAAGGGCTTTCAGTGATCGAGGTGCTGGCGCTCCGGCAGCAGTGGTGCCGTCCCGGCGAGCCGATTCTGTGGTGCGAGAGGACGACGTTGGGCGTCGAGTTCGACGTGGAAGGGCTCGACAGGTCGGGCGAGCCGCAGAGGAGCCGGGGTGCTCGGACGGCTTTCGGCGCGGTCGGCAAGGCCGCGGGTACGGTCCTCGGCGTCGCCGAGGCGGTGGCCGGGTCCGACGGTGGTTCGGAGCTGATCGACCCGCCCGTCGGTGTGGTCTTCGGGCCGGGTCCGGATTGTTCTGCCGCGCATGCGTTGTCGCGTGTACCGGAGAACGAGCGAGCCGGGTGCTGGGTTCTGACGCCGGACCGGTTGGGCTGGGCGTCGATCCGGGAGGAGGCGGCGGAGCCGGAGGAATCCCAGGGATTGCTCGGCGGAGCGATGCGATTCGGACGCGGAGCCGCGAAGTTCGCGCGCGACCTCGCCACGCAGCAGCCCGACCACGAACCCGGCGTCGCGGTCCCGGTTCCGCGAGCGAGCCCGCAGCTGGAGATCGCGCGCTCCGAGATCGTGGAGATCAGCGCGCACCAGCGGAAGTTCGGCAACGGGTACAAGTGGCACAAGCCGTGGTACCTGCGGGTGCGGCTGAGCGACGGATCCGGTTTCGACCTCGGTCGTTCCGAGGACGAGTCCCGCGCGCAGCGCGCGGTGGCGATGGCGCGGGGGAGCCTCTGATGCGAGACCGTCCCAAGATGCTGCGCTCGCTGACGGAGCAGTGGTGCGGGCGAGGTGAGAATCTCGTCTTCGTTGTCGGAGGCGAGCACAAGTCGGGCTGGTTCGGTGCCACCGTGGGCAACGCGCCCGAGGTTCCGCACTCCGCGCCGGACGACGGGCTGCAGCCGCCGTGGCCGCAGGTCAATCCCGGTCTGACGGCAGGCGAGTTCCTCGCCGACGAGTGGGTGCACGACCCCGCCGTCTGGGGATGGGCCTGTGCGGACTCGCCCGAGCGCGCCGCCGTTCGAGCCGGTGAATCGCTCAACGCGGGCAAGCACTTCTGCTGGTTGGTGTGCACCGACCAGCGCTTCGCGGTGGTGGTCGAAGCCGATGCGCAGGCCGAGGCCAGGCGACAGGTCGAGCAGGCGGCGGAGTCACCGGGTCGGCTGGGCGGGTTGTTCGGCAGGGGCAAGCAGCGTGAGGCACCCGCGCACCCGCTCGAGACCCGGTGGCAGTACCCGCTCGACCAGGGGATCGACTTCTCGCCTGCCGAGCTGGGGCGCGCAGCGGACCCGGTCGAGTTCGTCCGAGTCCGCTTCGCGGACGACTCGACCCTCGATTTCCGGATGCTCGACGCCGCCGACCTCGTGGCCACGGTCCGCAAGCGCCTCCGCTGACGCGACAACCCCTCCGGGCCTGCGCCCCGTCCGCAGCCGCGTCCGGCGGGCGACTCCCTCGATGCGCGGTGCCGTTTCCGCAGGTTTTGCGGGAGTTGTTGGCATTGGCCGGTTCGCGGGAGCGCGTCGTGGCGCTCCGGGTCCATTACCCGACGGTAAAGATCCGGTTGAGCATGATCACTCGAGGTCGGGCAGGTCGTTGGCCGGGACGATGTAACCCGATAAGGTGATCCGGGTGACGGGTTCGGAGGGTTGATGACCGACGTTGCTCTGCTGCTGGGCGGGCGATACCGGCTGGGGTCGCGCCTGGGCAGCGGCGGGATGGCCGATGTGCACCGAGCGATGGACACCCGGCTGCAGCGGCTCGTCGCGGCGAAGGTCTTCCGATCGTCCGCCGACGAGCTGGGCCGCAAGCGCTTCGCGGAGGAGGCCCGCATCCTGGCGGGCTTGAGCCATCCCGGCCTGGTCGCCGTGCACGACTTCAGCGCCGACGAGGACGAGCTGTTCCTGATCATGCAGCTGGTCGAGGGCGGCACCCTGGCCGACGCCACCGACCACGGGCCGATGGACCCCGAGCAGGTCGCCGACATCGGCGGGAAGCTCGCCGACACCTTGGCCCACGTGCACGACAACGAGATCGTGCACCGCGACGTCAAACCCACCAACGTGCTGATCGGCAACGACGGCCGCGCGTTCCTCGCCGACTTCGGCGTCTCCCGGCTGGCCGATGCCGCGGGCAGGCTCACCGACTCCGGGCAGGTCGTGGGCACCACCACCTACATGGCCCCGGAACAGGTCTCGGCCGGCGAGGTGGGCTGCGCCGCCGATGTCTACTCCCTGGGCCTGGTCCTGCTGGAGTGCGTGACCGCGCGCGTGGAGTACCCGGGAGGACCGGACGCGGCGGTGGCCCGCCTGGTGCGCCCGCCGCAGATCCCGCAGGGCATCCCGTCGCGGCTGCGGCGGGGGCTGGTCGGGATGCTGGCCTCCGATCCCAAGCAGCGGATCACCGCGGAGCAGGCCGGTGACCTGCTCAACGGTCGCACCACCGAGATCATGCGTCCGGTCCCGCCACCTCCGCGGCCGTCGCCGCGGCCGCCCGCCGTGCCGCAGCAGCGCGCCGCGCAACGCCCGCCGACCGGCTCGTTGCCTGCCCCGCAGTCGCGATCGAAGCGCCCGCTGGCTCCGATCGCCGCGGGCGGGGCGGCGGTGCTGGTGCTGGCCGCGCTGCTGGTGGTGTTGTGGCCGGAGCCCGAGATCGCGGAAGTGCCGCCGGTGCAGGGGCCTCCGGGCGTGGAGCGCCTCCCGGTCGACATCGCCAACCTGGAAAGGGCGGTGCAGCAGTGATTCGCCTGGTCCCCGCCGCGCTGGCGCTGTTCGCGGTGGCCGGATGCGCGGGCGAGCCGGTGCAGCCGAAGGTCCGGCAGCAGCTCACCGCGCGTGTGGCCGAGCTGAAAACCGCTGCGCTGTCGCACGATCGCGCGGGCGCGGAGGCCGCGTTGTCGAGTCTGCACCGCGAGATCGCCAACGCGGTTTCCGCGGGAACCCTGGATTCCGAGGCGGCGGGCCAGATCATGATCGCGGCCGACCGGGTCGCCGAGGACGTCCGCACGATCCCGGGACCCGGCCAGGCCCGGGTGACCGTCACGGTCGACCCGGGCCCGAACCGCAAGGCCAAGGACCACGAGTAGGACTGCCCGGCAACGGTTTCGTGCCGAGACAGCCGATGCGTCCCGCTTCAGCCCTCGGGAGGTGCTTCGGTTTGCGGTTGGCGTGGTGGTGGCGGAACCTCGGACGCCGTCGGGCTGCGGAATCCGAGGCTTGAGCATGTCGACTCTCGCCCGACGACGTCTGAGAACCCGCAGCGCGAGCTGAGCCCCGCACCGCATGCGGCCATCGCCGCGTGCTGAATGGATCCCCTAGAGCCGATCCGGCCACTCCAGCGACCACGCGCGTGTGTCCGCGAACGGGTCCGCGGGAACCCGCGCCGGGCGCACGTACTCCACCCGCACCACCGCGCCCGCGCGGTCACCGGCGGGCAGCTCCTGGCGACGCGTGTAGGCCGGCAGCAGGGTCTCGGGATCCACGTAGTAGGTGAGATCCGCTCCGGCCCCGGTGTTGTCGGCCGCGTGGTACGGGTACGCCGAATCCTCCCCGGTGGCGCGGAAGGCGAAGACCAGGTGCTGCATGTCCCAGTCACCGACCGGACGGGCCCGCACGGAGATCCGCAGGAAGTCCCGCCCGTTGACGTGCACCGAGGCGACGCGGTGCGCGGTGAGGAACCGGTGCGCGGGCCTGCGCAGCGCCCGGATCATCGCGTCGGCCTGCTCGGCGGACAGGCCACCGGGAATGATCCCGTCACCCAGGAACGGCCGGGAGGGCACCCGGCACAGCGCGCTTTCCTGCGGCGCGCTCCACTTCTCCTGCGAGGGCAGGTAGCCGTGGTCGAGCCCGTCGACGCACTTGCTCCACAACCGGCTGCGCCCGCGCCAGTGCTCGATGCTCGCCCCGATGTGCCGACCGGTGGAGTAGTCCTGCACCTCGTCGTGGACCTTCACCAGCACCCGTTCGCGGGCCAGATCGGGATCGGGAAAGCGCTCGCGCCGGGTGTGCACCACCTGCTGCCGCGCCTGCCGCCGGAACATCTCCCAGAACACCTCCTCCGGGTCGTCCGGCGACACGCCGCACGAGGCGACCAGCAACCCGACCGCCAGCGGAACGCTCACTCGCACAACGCCTCCACCACGTCCCGCGCATCGGATCGGAAGGCCTCGTCGAGGAAGTACAACTTGTCGGCGAGCTCGCTGAGCTGGCTTCGCGCGATCACCACCTCAGCACCGCCCTGCGCGACGCGAATCTCGTCGCGCACCAGCAACGACACGACGATCTTCCCGTGCCGATCATCCTCGGGGATCGACCAGCTGGCACACATGCGTTCTCCCTGCGACGTCGAGAAGTTGTGGACGCCGGAAACTTCGAAGCTCCCCACCTGGTCACACAACCTCCCGACCGGGCGACTTGGACGGCATGACCACTGGTCAAGACGCTCGGCGGCCGAGCAGGGCGAAGTGCGCGCGGCGCGGGGCGTTCGTCGCCCGCGGTGGCAAGCGGCCGGTGCGCACTTGCCGATGCCGGATGCCGAAGATCGCTCGATCTGGAACCGCCCGAGAGAGCCGGGTTCTTTCCGCGGGGGCCGGGAGAAGTGGCGCGGGCCGTTGCTGCCCGCGCAGCAGTATCCGCGTGATGGGGATTCGCGTGGCCTGATCCCGAAGGGCTCAACCGACTGCGCGGTCTTGGACCGCTGCGGTGAAGCCCGGGTGCGGTTCGGTGACCACAACGGCACTCCCGTCCTCGGAGGTGCGCGCCCGCGTGATTCGCGGCATCGACCCGAGCACGAACGAGACGAGCGAGACCGGCACGGCAACAAGACCGGCCACGCCCGCGGCACCGAGCGCTCCGCCTTGTGCGCCGGTGACCAGATGCACCAGCAGCGTCGCGCCAACCGCTGCGAGACCGCCCCAGAACAGCACCGCGGCCAGCACGATCAGCCCGTTCCGTCGCCGGGCGCACCGGCGGCACAGCGGCCAACCGACGATCTGGGTGACCTGCACCCGAGCGGCGCGGTCGGCCAGCCGGGACGCCACGCCGAGCAGGTTGGCGTTCAAGAGGCGGCTTCCCTCGGGCGGTGTGCGCGACTGCAGCGCGAAGTCCACGCGCCGCACGGCTCGTTTCCCGTGCGCGGAGCAGCAGTCGGCTGGTCCGCTGATCGACCCGGCTCGCCCGACTTCGAGCCGAACCTCGCGCATGCAACCGACCTCCCGCCTCGGATGTTCCTCGAATTCTCGTCCGCGCTTGTATCTTCTCCGCATGGGAGCAGACACCTGGGCGGGGCTGGCCGACGAGTTCGCCGATGGTGCGTACGCCTCGGTGAAGGGGCGGGTGCGCACCTACGTGGTGCACCGGCAGCTGCTGAACCACCTGCCGGAGGCTCCGGCACGGGTGCTCGACGTCGGCGGCGGTGCGGGCCACCAGTCCCTCCCGCTGGCCGAAGTCGGCTACGAGGTGACGTTGCTCGACGCCTCGGAGGCGATGCTGGACAAGGCCCGATATCGCCTGGAACACCTGCCCGAGCGAGTCCAGCAGCGAGCGACGCTCTTGCACGCAGCTGGCGAGAACGCCGAAGAAGTGTTGCAGGGACGGCTTTTCGACGCGGTGCTGTGCCACGGCGTACTCGGTTACCAGGACGCCCCGGGGCCGCTGGTCGACCAGCTGTGCCGCTGCGTCCGGCCCGGCGGGGTGGTGTCGATCGTGACCGGCAATGCCGCTGCGATGGCCGTGCGCCCGGCCCTGGAACAGCGCTGGGAAGACGCGCTAGCCGCCTTCGACACCACCTGCGAGACCGGAGTCTTGGGCGTTGCCACCCGCGCCGACACGCTCGACGAGCTCGACGCGCTCATGCGGAAGCGCGGCGTGCACCCGCTCGACTGGTACGGCGTGTGGCTGTTCACCGACTGGTTCGACCTCAGCGGCGCGGCCCTTGACCCCGACGACGCGGAGCAGCTCCAGGCAGCCGCCGAGGTCGAACTCGAAGCCGGCAAGCGGGACCCGTACCGGCAGCTCAGTCGCCTGATCCACCTTCTCGGCCGCAAGAGCGAAGACTGAGCAGGAACGAAACGCGCGCCGAAGGGGAGGCCACGCGGAACCGTCGACGCCCGCAGCAACCCGAGACGCCGAGGAACCCATGAACCACACCTCCGAGATCACCGCCGAACCCGAGATCCGGTCCTTCCCGGACCACGTCGCGCGCGTGATCACGGAGGTGTGCGCTCCGTGGGTGGTCGTGCTGTTCCTGCCGCTCGCGGTGGCGTGGGAAGCGACCGGCAGTCCCGGCCCCGCGCTCGGCTGGGGCCTGCTGGTCGCCGTAACCAGCAGTCTGCTGCCGATGACCGTGATCGTGTGGGGCGCGCGGACCGGCCGCTGGGACGGCCACCACGTCCGCGACCGCGCGGGACGGCTCGTACCGCTGCTGGCGCTGACCTCCATGAGCGCGGTAGGCCTCGGCCTGCTCGTGGTGCTCGACGCCCCGTGGCCGATGATCGCCCTGGACATCGCCACGATCGTCGCGCTGCTGGTCACGAGCGGCATCACCGCGTGGTGGAAGGTCAGCCTGCACGCCGCGGTCACCGCGGGCGCGGTACCGGTCCTCGCCGCGATCTACGGACCGGCCTGCTGGATCCTTCTCGCCCTGGTCGTGGCGGTGTCCTGGTCCCGGGTGCGCCTCGACGACCACACCACGGCCCAGGTCACCGTCGGCGCGCTCGCCGGAATCGCAATGGCCGGAGGACTTTTCGTCGCCCTGCTCTGACGGCGAGGCTCACCAGACGAAGTCCTCGGGATGCTTCTGCGCGTGCTCGCGGATCTTGGCGAGATCGTCGGTGAAGAACTTCGCGTTGCCGCATCCCAGGCACACGACCGCGCTCAGGCTCGACATCGGGTTCGCCCACAACGTCTTCCGGTGCGGGTGCAGGCCCATCTTGTGCGCCCCCGTCAGGCCGAGCCCGCCGACGAAGGTGCCGCCGCACAGCTCGCACTGCGGAAACCGGGACTGGACAGGTGGGTTCGTCATGGGCCGTCTCTACCAGATGGCCGCTTTCCTCACTGCGATGCTTGCCGGCATCTTGACTTTGCGCAATGCTCCCGTTGGTGCCATTCCGGTTGCCGGGGTGGTTCTCATCCGTCTGGCGATTCGTGTTGGCGAATCTCGGGCAGTAAGTCCTGGCGGATGGGCCGCCGTGATTGGCGACCATCACCGTTGAGACCCCTGCCGCTGATCGTGCGCCAAGCGGACACGGACACGGGCGCGTGTCGCTGCGGTCTGTCGGCCGTATCACGCCATCGGTGTCCAGGTGGCTGCTACGTTTGGCGTGGCCGTGAGGAGCGTTTGAGGAGGCCTGGACATCGTGTCGTCGAAGTGGGATTCCGTGGACCCCCGGGGGAGGGCGAGGGAAGGCCTGCGCACGCTCTTCTTTTTCGTCCCGCTCCTGATTCTGGCGGGAGCTGTATACGTCAACTACCCGAGCGCCGCTCCCGTCATCGTGATCTTGTTCGTCGGCTTTGTCGGGTACAAGGTGATGACGGCCAGTAAGCGAAGTGGTCGATAAGCCGGGTGTCTATGGGAGGAAGGGACGACGCCGCGCCGTCGACCGGGGAGAGTCCTGTGCGGAGTCGGCAGTGGCTGGTTATCCACGTCGCCGCGCAGACCGTCCTGCGGGCGTTGGTCCTGGTGATTCTGTACGCGGTCTTCGTGAACACGGGTTCCTTGGCTGCCGATGGCATCGTTACTAAGCGCGGAACCGCGTTGGCGACAGCATGCGAACGCGTGGGCCCGCTCAGTCGCTCAGGCCTGGGCTGGTACTGGCAGTGCGAGGGCAAGATCACCTGGCAGGACGGCAAGCAGGGGACGTCGACGTTCACCGGTTCCGACCTCACCCCGAGTAACAAGACCGAGCCGGCCCCGGTTGCGTGGCGTGAGATCAGAAACCGTGGACACCAGATCACAGTCGAGAAGCCTCGACCCTTTGTCACGTTCGGCCGGTTGATGGTGGTCCCCTTGTTCGGGCTGGCCGTGTTCGGGGCCCGCATCCCCGGTGTTCCGCCGCTGCCTACCGACGAGCGGACGGAGTATCGCAGGAAGCGGCGACTGCAGTTGTGGCAACCGTTGATGATCCCGGTGGGCTGGGGTTTGTTGGTCGCCGGTGGTCTGGCTACTGCGGCACCAGCAGTGATCCCAGGGATGGCCGTGGTGACGCTCGTGGTGGCCTACGTCGCTCTGATCGTCATGTGGGCGCTCTCCCGGAACAGGGCCCGCAAGGGATTCCCGGAACCTACCCTGCTGTCGTCGGATTCTCAGTCCGCTTGCCTTGCTGGAGGTCACTTCCTACGTGTGTTGGGTGGGCTCGGAGTGATCTTCGGCGGAATTCTTGGCTTTGGCAACTGGCTCGGTGTTCTCGGTGTGGTAGCGATTCCGCTGGCGCTGGTCACTTTTGGGCAGAGGTTGCTCTTGGTCACGAACCGGCACCGCAGACAATTCGACGGAACCGTTGGGAATTCCGCTGCGTCGTAGCAGCGAGGAAGAGGGGGTCGTAGTGGAGCAGTCTCCGGAGCAGTGGCTGGCTGCGATGCAGGAACGAGCCGACGAGATGGTTCGGCAGTCCCAGGAGATCCAGCAGAACCTGCAGGACATGGCCGAAACTGCGGCTGAGGCGGATGGTTCGGTCTCGGTCACGGTCAGTGCCAACGGTGCGCTCAAGGACCTGCACATCGACAAGCAGGCGTTCAGTCGCGGGCCGGAGCACCTGAAGACCACGATCCTGCGGCTTGCCGGGCAGGCGCAGGCCAAGGTCGCAGGTCGCGTGGTGGAAACGGTCGAGCCGGTGGCGGGACACGATGGGCTCGAGTTCTTGCGATCGCAGCTTCCCGCCGACCCCGATGCCGCCAACGACCAGGCTCGACGCCCTGCAGGCGACGACTTCGACGACGAGCCACCGCAGTCGTTCCTTCGCTGACGAGGAGATCCGACGATGACGCACATGTCCGTTACGCCGCAGGCGTTGAGTTCGCACGCGAACTACTTGGCCGAGCTCGCTGGAAAGATTTCCGATGCCGCCGCCAAGGGCAATGGTGTGACCTTCGGCGTGGATTCCTTCGGACTGGTGGGTCAGGTGTTCGCCACGGAGGCACGGGAGACCTCGCAGCAGGCCGTCGAGCAGCTAAACACCTTCTCTGAACGCACCGACAAGCTCGGCCAGGCCGTCGGCGACTGCGCCAAGGCCTACACCGCTGAAGACGACAACCAGGCCGCTTGCCTGGCCAAGATTGAGTGGTGAGCTCGATGTCTTCGATGTTCGTCAACACCGAGGCGCCCTCGCTGGAATCGGGTTCCTGGAGCATGGGCGCAGGCCCTGTTGACTCCGCGCGGGCGACAGCCAATGCGATCGACCAGGGCGATTGGGGCGATTTTGCGGCCAGCGCAGGAGTTCTCGCGCTCGACGGTCTAGTCACCGCGATCGACCCGGTGGGCACGGCGTTGGCGGCCGGTGTCGGGTGGTTGATGGAGCACTTGACGCCGTTGAAGGAACTGCTGGATTTCCTCGCCGGTGATCCCGACGCGATCAAGGGTGGCGCAGACACCTGGAAGGCGATCAAGGAGGACTTGCAGGCACTGGCCGAGGACTTCCCGAGTCAGGCTGAGCAGCAGACCGCGGGCTGGTCGGGTCCGGCCAAGGAGGCATACGCCAAGCAGGTCAAGGCCTATACCGAGGGTCTGCAGGGCATGGCGATCAGCGCAGGCAGCGCTTCGGCCACGATCGCGACCGCGGGAACCATGGTCGCCACTTGCCGGGCGATCGTCCGCGACATCATCGCCGCCATCGTCGCCGAGCTGGTCAAGGGCGCCATCGCTGCGCTAGCCGGTTCTGTGGTCAGCTTCGGTGCGACTGTAGCCGGCTACCTCGCCTACGCCGCCGGGCGAATCGGCATGACGATCGCCAAGATCACGGCGAAGATCAGCCAGCTGCTCGCCAAGCTGGGCAAGGCGGGTGCGATGCTGGCCCGCGTGCTCGACGACATGGCTCAGGTCGGCGCCAAGGTTGGTGCCGACCTGACCACCGCCGGTACCAAGGCGGCCTCGACCGCGCCGGCGGCGGCCGGGGAGATGCTGTCGGCTGGAAGCAAGGTTTCGGCAGGCGCTGACGCCGTGAGTTCGGCCGCGACCGGCACGGCCCGCGCCTCGGACGGCTTGGCTGCGGCATCCGGGCGCACGGCAGACTTGGCTTCTGGGGTGCGAGGAGCTTCGGAAAGCCTCGCGGATTCCGGGTCGAGGATTGCGCAGAACGCTGATGGGTTGAAGCAGAGCACCACGGATTTCGTGAACGGTTTGAGTCGAAAAGGCCCCACTGCCGAGGCGGTGGAACAGGTCGCGGACGTGCGCAAGCCTGTTAGCGGCGTTTCCCGTTTCGGCTTCGGGCAGGAGCAGTACCACGAGCAGAACTACGACGAGGACTCCGGCTCGTACTACGACGGGTACGACCGCAACGGCAACCCCACCGGTGAAGGTGCCACGAAGGGCTGGTCGGGCACCCTCCAGGAACCCGGGTGAACTGACAGCTGATCACAGCGTCCGCGAACGGTCGTCGAGTTCTGGTGTGTGCTGCAAAAGGTCATACTTCCGGGCTGGTTCGTGCGCGACGGCGTTCCGTGTTGCCCTGCCAAAAGGCTGCGCGTAGGTCTGCGCTCACGACCTCTCGCCCCCTCGGTGGTACCTGCACTGGTGGTTTTGGGCGGGGCTCATCGTGTGCGGCGGGGGTGTGATCGCACTACGTGCAAGTGGAGTGTGGCGTGATCACCTTTGGGGGAGTGGGGTTACTTGCCGCGGGGGCAAGTGTCGATCGTGATCGTGCAGGTTGAGCGCGGTTGCGATCGGGAGGGTTGATGGGTTCTCGGGTCGGGGTTCCCGTGCGGGTTCGACGGGTGTCGAGCGAGCTTCGGGAGTTGCGGTTGCGGAGCGGGCTCGGGGCGGAGGAGGTTTCCGCGGCGCTGGGGATGTCGATGAGCAAGCTGTCGCGGATGGAGAACGGGCAGCGGGGTTTGCAGGCCGATGACGTGTCGGCGCTGCTGGGGCTCTACCGCGTGCCGGCGCAGCGGCGGGAGGAGCTGCTGGAGCTTCTCAGAAATGCGGCGCATCCGAACTGGTGGCAGGTGCAGGATGGTCGCTTGCCTGGGATGTGGGAAGACGTAATTCGGTTCGAGCGCGAAGCGCGATCGATAATCAACTACGAGAGCACGCTGGTACCCGGTCTCTTGCAGACGGTCGAGTATGCGACCGCTGTCGTGAGTGGTACCGATCCCGACCTGAACGTCGCCGAGGTTGAAACGCTGGTCTCAGCGCGGCTCAGTCGGCAGACGGTGCTGAACCGGCCCTCGGCGCCGCGTCTGGAGGCGCTGATTGAGCAGAGCATCCTGGAACGTCCAGCCGGAGGGCCAGGCGTAATGTTCCGGCAGATTCGCCACCTCGTCTCGACGGCAGGTCAGGACAACATCACGGTGCGCGTTGTCCCTACTGAAGCGGGCGTACACCCCGGGATCTCCGGGCCGTTCGTGATCTATGACTTCGAGAGCCAGCAAGGGCTTGTCTACCTGGAGAACCGTGCCAGCAGCGCGTTCCTCGAGGAGAGCCAGCACATAGCGGCAACGAGAGAAGCCCATCGGCGGTTGCAGCGCGTGGCACTGTCCGCTGAAGATTCAGTTGACCTGATGAACTGCATCGCGGAGGCGCTAGTGCGTGGGCAAGGAGCCGGGTGATGTCGCTTCAGTGGCGGAAGAGCAGCCGCAGCAGCAACTACGGGAACTGCGTCGAGGTGGCTTTCGCGGGTGATGGTGTGCTGACTCGCGACTCCAAGGATCCAGGCGGTGACCGCCTTGTCATCAACACCTTAAGCTGGGCCTCCTTCCTCGACGGCCTTCGGCGCGGGCATTTTGATCGGAAGATCAACTAATGGGACGGTGCAACCCGGCTCTGAGATCCATTTCACTCGCTTGGCCCAGTCTGTTTTGTCCAAGGACGCCCAACGTCAGGGTCTCGTGCGCTAACGTCTTCCACGCTGGCAAGTGGATGTCCGTCGCCCTCATGCGACGGCGCGTGGACAAGGGGAGTTCAGCGTGAGCAACGAGGGGGTCGTGGCGTGACCAGCTTCTTCGGCAATTTCTACGAGACGATTGACCGCGTTGTGGACAAGGCCGCGCTCGCGAGCGCGCAGAACGACGTTGGCTCGATGACGGTTGACCCGGACAAGGTCGACGAGATCGCCGCGTTTTTCCGTGAGAAGTCGCAGATGCTGTTCGACCGGTCCATGGATGTTCAGGAGCTGGCCAACGTGAAGACGCCTGGTCGCGATCCGGTGAGTCTGGGCAGCACCAAGGTGTTCGGCGCGGTCGGCTCCGGCGATGGCAACGGGTATGTCGAGAACTACCTGAAGCTGGCGAAGGTCCTGGAAGAAGCGGCGGATGCGCTGGAGGGCAACACCCGCCAGTGGCGTGTCAATGATCAAGATAGCGCCGACAGCCTCGGTGGAGGAAAAGCGTGAAGCGTAAGGCTCTTGTGGCCGGTGTGGCCATGCTCGGTTCCGTCGCTGCGGGCTGCGGTGGTGCCCCTGAAGAGTCTCCAGCTCCGCCTACTCAGGGTGGAGGAGAGCAGTCGGATGGGCAGTCCTCGTCGTCGCGGAACGCCCCTGTCAAGGCGATCGACGTCCCTGACAAGTGCTCGGTCGTTTCGGAGCAGCAGTGGCGTGAGCTGGGGGCTGTTCTGCCGCCGCGTGAGCGCGTGTCGAACGGCAACCCGGGATGCCAGTACCAGGCGAGTGAGGCGGGGACGACCGGGTGGGGCGTGTTCGTCGCGGTCGCCAATGACGGCAGCTACAGCGATCAGCTCGCTATGAATGAAGCGCCTACCACGACTGTTGAGGTCGATGGGTATCCGACGGCGGTATTCAAGGAATCGTCCGGCTGCATCATCTACTCGGATGTTGCTGATCAGGGCTACTTGCTTGTGAACGTTCTCCAGACAAGCCCGGACGACCCGGGGGTGGATCTCTGTCAGAAGGGGCAGGATTTCGCCAAGGCCGCTATTCAGAATCTCCCGAACGCTTGAGGGGGTAAGAGGAGATGACTGAACGAAACCTCCCACCTGCCAGTTTCGAAGGCGCCCAGTTGGCCCAGATGCGGGAGTGGGTCCAAAAGGGCGGTGGTTCTGAGGTTCGCTACAACGCCGCTTCGATGTGGGACGCCGAGGACAAGCTTCTTCGCGGCTTGAAGGGCGAGCTCGAGGAGAAGCTCAAGCAGGCCGGCGCGGTCATGCAGTCGAAGTCCGGCGACGCGATGCAGAACCAGGCGTTGCCGGTCGTGCTGTGGGCCGAGGTCACGGCAGATCAGGCCAAGCTTCAGTCCGAGCAGATGACTGCCCAGGGCGAGGCGTTCAAGAGGGTCCAAGATTCGATCCCCGGCGAGGGCGAGGAACAGGCTGTCCCGGACGACAGCGCCCTCGAAGAGGGCTGGGACAACTTCTGGACCGGCTCGACTGATGCCGAGGATGCGAAGGCGCACAACGAGAAACTGCGTCAGGACGCCGTTCAGGCGTTCAACACGTATCAGGAGAGCAGCCAGAGCAACGTCTCCGGCAGTGCTGTCTTCCAGAAGCCGCCGGAAATCGCGGTGCACAATCCCGAGGCTTCTGGTTCAGCGCCCCCGAGCGTTGGCGGTGTTCAGCAGCCGGCTTCGACGTCGAGTTCCTCCGCCGGTAGTGCCGGTACGGCTTCCGGGGCGGGACTCGTTGCTGGCTCGGGTGCCGGGTCAGGTGGTTACGCTGGCTCTGGGAGCGCTCCTGCCGGTACCGGCTCCGCCTGGGCGAACGTGCCCGGCAACGGCAGTGGCGCGGGCAACGGCGGCAGCGGGAATGCCGGTCGCACGGGTGCACCCGGCACGCCGGGTTACGGCGGTACCGCGGGTCGTCCGGGCATGCCGGGCGCGGGTCGGCCGGGTGCCGGTGCGGGCTCCGGCGGCGCGCGCGGTGCCGGTTCCGGAGCGGGCCGCGGTGTCGGTGCCGGTGGTGGTGCTGGTCGGGCCGGTGGGCCCGGGATGGGTGCTGGTGGTCGTGCTGGGGCCGGTGGTCTCGGTGGCGCGTCCGGTTCCACCGCTGCCGGTGGTGCCGCGGGTGGCGCCGGTGGTCGCGGCGGTGCCGGGATGGGCGGTGCCGGTGCGCGCGGTAGCGGTCAGCAGGGCGAGGAGGACGCCGAGCACGAGACTCCGGACTACCTGGTCGGCGACCAGGGCGTGTTCGACGAGGATCTGCCGAGGGTGGCTCCTCCCGTGTTCGGCGAGTAAGTAGCGCGTGAACGATTCGGATCACCTCGTGGGCGGCACCGGTTCGGTGCCGCCCACGCTTGATGGCTGGGGGCAATCAGTGAAGATCGAGCTGTCGGCGCAGGCGTTCCACGAGGCCTGGGAGCACTTCAACCTGGGTGCCAAACCGCTGGTGCTCAACGTGCTGCCCGAGGGCATCGAGGAATCCGAGCGTCGCCGGGTGCAGGCGCGGGCGCGCGAGGAGCTGTCCTCGCTCGGGTTCGGCAACGAGATGCGCGAGGAGGACATCGAAGCCGTCTTCCTGCCGCTCGCGCGCTGCGAGAAGGCCTTCGACGTGAACTTCCGGCAGCGCACGCCCGACGGCGGGCAGCGCGTCGTGGCTGCGCTGGCGGCCTGCATCCGCGACCGCGGGACGCTGGCCGTTCTCGACGGCGAGACCGTGCGGATGCAGACGCTGACGGCGGACTCGATGACCCGCGCGGCGCTGAGCGTGCTGCCCGATGACATCAAAGCCGGTCCGGGCAAGGGGGTTTCGCTTCGGAGCGCGGCGATGGAGGCCGCTGCCAAGGCAGCCGGAAGCGACGACCGGGCGATGGTGGAAAACCTTGTGCGGCAGGGTGTGCGGCGCGAGGACGCGAAAACTCTGGTGGACATGGCCGGGGGTCGGCGCCTCGCCTACGCGCAGATCGGTGCCGCCGTCGTCGACGGGGCTGGCAAGCGGCACCGGGCGCCGCTGGTCACGAACTTCTTCGCCACCGCCAACGGTTGGTACTTCATGGAGAACAGCCAGCGCAGCGCGGAGGCGTGGACCACCATCGCGCCCATCGACAAGCCGCGGATGAGCGCGCGCGTGCAGGACCTGTTCAAGGCCCTGTGAGGAAACGTCACGTGACGGGGTCGCCGATCGCGGCGGCTTCGTTTCTTCTGCGCAGGTCACCGAGTTGGAGCAAGGTCAACAACCCCTTCGTGTTCCGCATCCCGGAATTTGATCTTGGTCAAGATCATCTTAGCGCATGGCCTTCCGCGCGGCTACTTTGGGACCTTTTTCACGTCGTCGTGACCTGCGCGGACGACCCTCGTGCCGCTCAACCGTGCGGAAATCGGACACTTTTGAAGTTTTTTGCCGAGATTAGTGCACTTCAGCGGCTTTGTTGATAGGACTTGCTGCAGGCCCGGTGCTCGTACACCCCTCGTGCGAGCGGCAAGGAGGGCCAGGGTGTCGGAGGTGGAGTGAATCTGCCTCGCAAAACCGGGACCCCCGTGGGCAGCCGCCTTTCGGGACTCGGTACCGTCGCCCGCACCGATCAAGAGAAACCCCACATCACGGAGGACATGGTGGCCCTTCCCCAGCTGACTGAGGAGCAGCGGGCAGCAGCTCTGGAAAAGGCGGCTGCCGCCCGTCGTGCCCGAGCTGAGCTCAAGGAGCGCCTCAAGCGAGGCGGAACCACGCTGGCGGAGGTCCTGGACACCGCCGACAACGACGAGACTCTGGGCAAGATGAAGGTCTCGGCCCTGCTCGAGGCCCTTCCCGGTGTCGGCAAGGTCCGTGCGCAGCAGATCATGGAGCGGCTGGAGATCGCCAACAGCCGTCGTCTGCGCGGGCTGGGTGAGCGCCAGCGCAAGGCGCTGCTCACCGAGTTCAGCGGCGAGTGATCGACGCGAAGTCCGGCGCTGAGCCGAGGACCGCCCGCACGGGCGAGCCTCGGCTCACCGTCGTTTCCGGCCCCTCCGGCGTTGGCAAGTCCAGCGTGCTCGACGAGCTGCGCAGGCAGTCCTCGGAGGTCTACTTCAGCGTGTCCGCGACCACCCGCGCGCCGCGGCCTGGGGAGATCGACGGAGTGCAGTACCACTTCGTCTCCGTCGCGGAGTTCGAGCGGATGATCGCCGACGGCGAGATGCTCGAATACGCCCGGTACGCGGGCAACTTGTACGGCACGCCGCGAAAGCCCGTGGAGAAGGCGATCGATGAGGGCAGGCCGGCCGTGCTGGAGATCGAACTGCAGGGTGCGCGCCAGGTCCGCCAGGCATGGCCGGACGCGCAGCTGGTGATGTTGCTGCCGCCGTCGTGGGAAGCGCTCGTCGACCGGCTCACCGGTCGCGGCACCGAACCCGAGGACGTCGTGGAACAGCGCCTGGCCACCGCGCGCGAGGAGCTGGCCGCCGAGCCGGAGTTCGACGCGACCGTCGTCAACGCCGACCTGCACTCCGCGACCAGCGAATTGCTAGACTTGATTCTCGGCCGCGAGCAGTGATGCGCCCGGGGTTCCTCCCCGTGCCTAATCCGCGCCCCCAGGACATCCACGAGACTCAGGAGCCACAACAGTGAGCACCCCCAGCGCTCTGGCTGCGCTCAACAGCAGCCCTTCCACCGACACCGTCGAGGGCATCACCCACCCGCCGATCGACGACCTGCTCGAGCAGGTCAGCTCGAAGTACGCCCTGGCGGTCTACTCGGCCAAGCGCGCCCGCCAGATCAACGACTACTACGCGCAGCTCGGCGAGGGCCTGCTCGAGTACGTCGGGCCGCTGGTCGAGCCGGGCCCGAGGGAGAAGCCGCTGTCGATCGCGCTGCGCGAGATCCACGCCGGCGTTCTCGAGCACACCGAAGGCGAGTGACGCAGGGTTCGACCGAGGACCGCCCGCGGGTGGTCCTCGGCGTCAGTGGTGGCATCGCCGCCTACAAGGCGTGCGAGGTGCTGCGCGGGCTCACCGAGTCCGGGCATCGCGTCCGGGTGGCGCCCACCGAGGCCGCGTTGCAGTTCGTCGGCGCCGCCACCTTCGAGGCGTTGTCCGGCCAGCCCGTCGAGACCGGTGTGTTCTCCGACGTGCACGAGGTGCCGCACGTGCGGCTCGGCCAGGAGGCCGATCTCGTCCTCGTCGTGCCGGCCACCGCTGACCTGATGGCCCGCGCGGCGAACGGGCAGGCCGATGACCTGCTCACCTCCACGCTGCTGACCGCGCGGTGTCCCGTGCTGATGGTCCCGGCCATGCACACCGAGATGTGGGAGCACCCGGCGACCCAGCGCAACATCAGCACGCTGCGCGGCGACGGCGTGGTGGTCGCCGAGTCCGACACCGGACGGCTGACCGGCGCCGACACCGGCAAGGGGCGACTGCCCGACCCGGCCGAGATCGTCGACCTCGCCCGGCTGCTGCTGGCCGCCGGGAACGCGTTGCCGCGCGACCTGGAGGGTCGCCGCGTGGTGATCTCCGCAGGAGGCACCCGCGAGCCGCTGGACCCGGTGCGCTACCTGGGCAACCGCTCGTCCGGCAGGCAGGGCTACGCGCTGGCCCGGGTGGCCGCGCATCGCGGTGCCGAGGTGACCCTGGTCGCCGGGCACACGGCCGAGCTGGTCACGCCCGCGGGCGTGCGGCTGATCAGGACCGGCACCGCCGAGGAGATGCGGTCGGTGATGCTGACCGAGTCCGACGGGGCCGATGCGGTCGTGATGGCCGCCGCCGTCGCCGACTTCAAGGTCTCCGCGCAGGCCGGTTACAAGATCAAGAAGTCCGATTCCGGGCCGGAGCCGGTCGCGCTGGCCAAGAACCCGGACATCCTCTCCGAACTGGTCGAGGCCCGTGCGGCAGGAAAGCTGTCGGCTTCGCTGATCGCCGGGTTCGCCGCCGAGACCGGTGATCCGTCCTCCTCGCCGCTGGAGTACGGGCGGGACAAGCTGGCCCGCAAGGGCTGCGATCTGCTCGTCGTCAACGCCGTCGGGGAGGGTCGCGCGTTCGAGGTCGAGGACAACGCGGGCTGGCTGCTCGGCGACGACGGGACCGAGACGACCATCCCGCACGGTTCGAAATCACTGCTGGCGTCCACTCTGTGGGATGCTGTGAATCGACGGTTGGCCCACCAGTAGGGTTGGTGAGCCAAAGCCGCCGCCTTTTTTGTTCGAGGAGTGTCGTGAGCCAGCAGCGGTTGTTCACCAGTGAGTCGGTGACCGAGGGTCACCCGGACAAGCTCTGTGACGCCATCAGTGACTCGATCCTGGACTCGTTGCTCGCGCAGGACCCGCGCTCGCGCGTGGCCGTCGAGACGATGGTGACCACCGGACAGGTCCACGTCGCCGGTGAGGTCACCACCGAGGCCTACGCGGACATCCCGACCATCGTGCGGGACAAGATCCTCGAGATCGGCTACGACTCCTCGGCCAAGGGCTTCGACGGCAACTCCTGCGGCGTCAACGTCGCGATCGGCGCGCAGTCCCCGGACATCGCCCAGGGCGTCGACACCGCGCACGAGTCGCGAGTCGAGGGCGTCATCGACGAGATCGCCTCGCAGGGCGCCGGTGACCAGGGCCTGATGTTCGGCTACGCCTGCGACGACACGCCCGAGCTGATGCCGCTGCCGATCGCGCTGGCCCACCGCCTCTCGCGCAGGCTGACCAACGTCCGCAACGAGGGCGTGCTGCCCTACCTGCGTCCCGACGGCAAGACCCAGGTCACCATCGAGTACGACGGCGACAAGCCGGTGCGGCTGGACACCGTGGTGCTGTCCACCCAGCACGCCGCCGACATCGATCTCGACGCCATGCTCTCGGTGGACGTCAGGGAGAAGATCGTCGAGCCGGAGATCTCCGCGCTGGACCTGGACACCTCCGCCAGCAGGCTGCTGGTCAACCCGACCGGCCGGTTCGTCGTCGGCGGCCCGATGGGCGATGCCGGGCTGACCGGGCGCAAGATCATCGTGGACACCTACGGCGGAATCGCGCGGCACGGCGGCGGCGCCTTCTCCGGCAAGGACCCGTCGAAGGTGGACCGCTCGGCGGCGTACGCGACGCGCTGGGTGGCCAAGAACGTGGTGGCCGCGGGCCTGGCCGAGCGGGTCGAGGTGCAGGTCGCCTACGCGATCGGCAAGGCCGCGCCGGTGGGCCTGTTCATCGAGACCTTCGGCACCGAGACCGTGGACCCGGACCGGATCCAGACGGCCATCAACGAGGTCTTCGACCTCCGCCCGGCCGCCATCATCCGCGACCTGGACCTGCTGCGCCCGATCTACGCGGGCACCGCGGCCTACGGCCACTTCGGCCGTCCGGACCTGGACCTCCCCTGGGAGAACACCGACCGCGCGGACGCGCTCAAGGCGGCTGCGGGAGCCTGAGGAGACCACGCACGATGGGCGTTCCGGGATCACCCGGGACGCCCGTCGTCGTCGGACGGTCCGCTCTGCTCGACCGGGTGATCGCAGAGGCCTTACCGTGGCACGATGGGGCCGGAGCGGTTCGTGCCTTACGGGACGTCGCACTGGGCGCTGATGGCGTTGATCGTCGTCGGATCCGTGGGTCTCGTCGTCCTGGGGCGGCGCATCGAGCGAACAGGTCCGTGGTGCCGGGCGTTCGCGCTGCTGGTGCTGGGCTTCAACGTCCCGCTGCTGGTCTATCGGCTGACCCCAGGGCAGTGGGACGTCCGCAACTCGCTGCCGCTGCACCTGTGCGATCTGGCCTGGATGGTGGCCGCCTGGGCGCTGTGGACCCGCCGGGTCCGCCCGCACGCGCTGCTGTACTTCTGGGGTCTGACGCTGACCCCGCAGGCCATGCTCACCCCGGCGCTGAACTCACCGGACTTCCCGCACCTCGACTTCGTCGAGTTCTGGGGCCAGCACCTGCTGGTGATCTGGGCAGCGGCCTTCCTGACCTGGGGAACCGGGATGCGCCCCGATTGGCGCGGCTATCGCCTCTCGGTCGTGGTGACCGTGGCCTGGGCGCTGGCGATGCTGGCGTTCAACGCCCGGTTCGGCAGCAACTACGGCTTCGTCAGCAGCAAGCCGGACAACCCGTCGATCCTCGACCTGATGGGCGGCTGGCCCTGGTACCTCGCCGTCGAGCTGGTGGTCGGCATGGCCGCCTGGGCGCTGCTGACCTGGCCGTGGACCCGGCGGACCTAAGGGGCATTCAGTTCGGGGTTTGCGTGGCGGAACCTGACGCGCCGTGTGGCTCGGGATCCGCTCCTCGAGTAGCAACCGCGGCGTCGTGGCTGTCCTCGCCACACGGCGCATCAGAACCCGCAGCGGTGCGGGGTGAGTCCCACACCTGGAACAGCGGGTCCGCCGCATCCTGAAAGGACGCCCAAGGGTCACGGCATCTTGTAGCCCTGCTGACGCCACGCCTCGTAGGTGGCCACCGCCGCCGAGTTGGCCAGGTTCATCGAGCGGATGCCCGGCAGCATCGGGATGCGCACGTGCAGCTGCGCCTCGGCGAGCACGTCCTCGGGAAGGCCCACGGACTCCGGGCCGAACAGCAGCGCATCGCCGGGGCGGTACTCGACCTCGTGGAAGGAGCGCTCGGTGTTGGCGGTGAACGCGATGATGCGCTCCGGCCGGATCGCCTCCCACGCCGAGGGCAGGTCCGGGTGCACGTGCAGGGCCGCGCGGTCGTGGTAGTCCAGGCCGGCGCGACGCAGCTTCGAGTCCTCCACCGAGAACCCCAGCGGCTGGATCAGGTGCAGCGCGGCACCGGAACCGGCTGCCATCCGGATCGCGTTCCCGGCGTTGCCCGGGATCTCGGGTCGGTAGAAGACGACGTCGAACACCCGAAAAATTTTTCCACACCGGAACCGGATCAACCCCCGGGGTCACACGGGCCCGCCGGTGACGCGCACGTTCTGACCGGTCACCCAGCGGGCTCGTTCGCCGATCAGCAGCGCCACCGCGTCGGCAACGTCCGCGGGCCGTGCCAGCCTGCCGAGCGGGATCATGCCCGCCGCGGCCTCCGCACCGTCGGGCAGCGCCGCGCGCAGCAGGTCGGTATCGGTCGGCCCCGGCGACAGCGCGTTGACGGTGATCCCGCGAGCCCCGAGCTCCTTGGCCGCGACGCAGGTCAGCTGCTCGACGGCGGCTTTGCTCGCGGCACGGGCGGATTCGCCCGGCGACGGCCAGAGCGTGCTCATCGATGAGATGTTCGCGATCCGGCCGCCCGCGCCCATCCTGCGCGCCGCGTGCTGCATGGCGAGCAGGGCCCTTCGCGTTGACCGCGAGCACGCGGTCGAACTCGGCCTCGGTCAACTCCTCGAACGGTGCATCGGTCACCGTCTCCGCGTTGGTCCGCCCGAAAGAATTCACCGAGTTCGTCGCGCGCGGCGTGTCCGCGCGGCCGTGGACCTACCGCGGGCAGGTGCGGGTGCGGGCGCCGCCGAGACCGTGCTGGAACGGGTACCGCCCGCGTTGTGGCTCGTCACCGCTATCGACGCGGACAGCTGCCTGGTGGATGCCGGGGCGGACTCACCGGACCTGCCCGCCGTACCCGGGTGCGCGCGGGCACGACTTCGAGATCCTCGACGCACCGGAGCTCACCGCGGCCACCGCGCGACTCGCCGAGCGGTGTCGGCTGGCCGCCGAGGGTGCCAGCGGTGCGTGGTAGAGAAGAGGTATGGCAGGTGCACAACCCCGGAAGAAGAAGGGGGAGCAGACCGATACGGCCGCAGCGGCGAATCTGCCGATCGCGCGCGTGCTGGTCGACGTGGCGCTGCCGGTGCACCTGGACCGCCCCTTCGACTACAAGATCCCCGAACGGCTCGACGCCGAGGCGGTGCCCGGCTGCCGCGTGCGGGTGCGGTTCCGGGGCAGGCTCGTCGACGGCTACCTGCTCGAGCGTCGGGAGACCAGCGATTTCCAGGGCGCGCTGGCCTGGGTCGAGCGGGTGCCCTCGCCCGAGCCGGTGCTGACCCCGGATCTGCTGGCCCAGGCGCAGGCCGTGGCCTCCCGGTACGGGGGCATGCTGGCCGACGTCGTGCGGCTGGCGATCCCGCCGAGGCACGCGCGGGCGGAGAAGTCCGCGCCGACCGAGCCCGTACCCGCACCCGAGCGGCCGGCGGCCGAGGGCTGGCAGCGCTACCAGCACGCCGGGTCCTTCCTGGACGCGGTGCACGCGGGACGCCCCGCGCGGGCGGTGTGGCAGGCGCTGCCCGGCGAGGACTGGCCGATGCGGCTGGCCGAGGCCGCCGCGACCACCGCCGCGGGCGGGCGCGGGGCGCTGATCGTGGTCCCCGACCACCGGGATCTGCAACGTCTCGAGGACGCCTGCCGGTTGCTGGTGGGCGACTCGGTCGTCGCGCTGGCCGCCGACACCGCGCCGGAGAAGCGCTACAAGCGCTGGCTCGCGGCTCTTCGCGGCGCCGCGCGCGTGGTGATCGGCACGCGCGCGGCGATGTTCGCGCCGGTGCGCGACCTCGGCCTGGCCGTGGTCTGGGACGACGGCGACGACCTGCACAGCTATCCGAACACGCCGTACCCGCACACCCGCGACGTGCTCACCCAGCGCGCGCACACCACCGGAGCCGCGCTGGTCGTCGGCGGGTTCGCGCGCACCGCCGAGGCGGCGCTGCTGGTCGAATCCGGCTGGGCGCACGAGCTCGTCGCGCACCGCACCGAGGTGCGCAACGCGGCCCCGCGGGTGACCGCCATCGGTGAGGACGACACGCAGATCGCCCGCGACCCCGCCGCTCGCGCCGCGCGGCTGCCCTCGGTGGGCTTCGAGGCCGCGCGGGCCGCGTTGAAGGCGGGAGCACCCGTTCTGGTGCAGGTTCCGCGGCGGGGATACGTGCCCGCGCTGGCCTGCGGGGATTGCCGGGAACGGGCGCGGTGCAGGCGCTGCGCCGGACCGCTCGCGCTGCCCGGCGGGACCGAGGCAGGGGCGCCGAAACCCGCGGCGTGTAAGTGGTGCGGGGCCACCGAGGCGGCGTTCAAATGCCCGGAGTGCGGGTCGCGCAGGCTGCGCGCCATCTCCGTCGGGGCGGGCCGCACCGCCGAGGAGATGGGCCGGGCGTTCTCCGGGGTGCCGGTGCGCACCTCCGGGGCGGGGGAGGTGCTGTCCAGCGTGCCGGGCAAACCCGCGCTGATCGTGTGCACGCCCGGAGCCGAACCGGTCGCCGAAGGCGGCTACGGCGCGGCGCTGCTGCTCGACGGGCGCACGCTGCTCGGGCGACCGGAACTGCGGGCCGCCGAGCACGCGCTGCGCAAGTGGTTCGCCGCGGCCGCGCTGGTCCGGCCTGCGAGCGAGGGCGGGCGAGTGGTCGTGATGGCGGAGTCCTCGCTGCAGCCGGTGCAGGCGCTGGTCCGCTGGGACCCCTCCTGGTTCGCGTCGATGGAGCTGGCCGAGCGCACCGAGCTCGGCTTCCCGCCGGCTCGCCGGGTGGCCGCCGTGGACGGGACGCCGGAAGCCATCGAAGCGCTGCTGGACTCGGCGGATCTGCCTTCCACCGCGGAGGTTCTGGGGCCGGTGCCGCTCGGCGAGGTCGACGAGGACGGTGCCTCCGAGCGGGAGCGGCTGATCGTGCGGGTGGACCGCACCGAGGGCCGCGCGCTGGCGGATTCGCTGCACGCGGCCCAGGCCGTGCGCGCCGCGCGCAAGGCCACCGAGCTGCAGGTCCGGTTGGATCCGCTCGAAATGCTCTGAGGGGACACTTCGGTTTGTGCTTCGCGCGGGAGGAACCTCGGAAGCCGCCGGGCTGCGGGATCCGCGGCTCCGCCGCATGCTGCGAGGGCCCCTGAATCGGTGCGGTTTTCGTCGGGTCAGTAGCGGTGGAGGTTGCCGACGTGCGGTGCCGGCTCGGTCGAGGCCGCCTGCGGCGCCGAGACCTTGGTGGGATCGCCGTCGGAGGTGTAGCGCGAGTCCGGATCGGCGGCGAGCTTGTCGAGCCACTTGGTCGAGCCGTAGTCGGCGCCCTCGCCCTCGGGGCCCTGCGAGCGGATCCGCGGGATGTTCGCCGGGTCGAAGTCGCTGCTGAACGGCGACGGGGCCGGGTTGGAACCGACGAGCATGACGCTGCTGTGCCGGTAGCTCACGCCGTCGGCGGAACCGCTGGAGGCCAGCGCCTCGGCGTCCGGGTGCACGCCCAGCGGCAGCGCCATCGAGTTGACCGGTACGTCCGGAAGGGCTTCGTTGATCACGCGTTGCATGCCGGCGATCTCGCGCTGCGCCTCGGTGGCTGACACGTTGCCCAGGTTCGGGTGGTCGACGGTGTGGTTGCCGATCTCGAAGCCGTGTTCGTGCAGCCAGGTGAGCGTGCGGTGCCCGCCGGGCTCCTCGAAGGGCGGGTCGAACACGTACAGCGTTGCGGTGGGGCGGAAATCCGGGTGTGCTTCGGCGACCGAGAGCAGGATCCGGATCGCGGTGCCGGGTGCCGGTTCGCCCGAGGAGTCCAAAGTGAACTGCGATGCCGAACCGTCGTCGAAGGTCAGCACCACCGGGTGCTTCCCGGCCGGGATGTCGATCTTGCCGGTGGCGTACTCGGTGGCGGTGACCGGGACGTAGTCCTCATCGGCCAGTCTCTCCAGCTCGGCGCGGAAGTCCTCGGGCGTGCGGTCGTAGACGCTGCTCGGGTCGGGGGTGATCCGGTGATACATCAGCACCGGGACGTCGCCGAGCTCGTTGGCGCCGATGGCGGCGGGATCCGGCGGGGGTGGTGGTGCGGCGGGTTCCGGTGGTGGTGCCGGTGCGGAGGGCTCGGTGGGCGCGGCGGGGGCGCTGCACGCGGCGGCGGCCAGCAGGCCCGCGAGCGCGGCGGCGCGAATCATCGCTCTGGAAAGCAGCATCGGCACCAACGGTATAGATCGACTTCCGTCGGCGGGATACTCCAACTGGCCAATTGAGCTAGCCCGAAACGCCTGCGACAGTGGTATCCCGGATGCGCAGAGCACTCCGGAATGCACATGTACAGCAACGAAATTCGTGCACCGCGCGGGTTCGCCTTAAGTCGGGGAGGCGAAAGCCATGTCGGATGCGGCCACAGCGCGCTCTCGCATCACAGGCAAGTCAATCGCGATCGGGATCGGGACCGCTCTGGTTCTGGTCCTCGGTTTCCTACTGTTACGAACGCTGTCCACACAGGATGTTCGTGTCACCGGACTGGAGCAGCCGGTGACCCCTGATGCCGAAGTCGGTGTGCGGGGCGTGAGCAACGCGACGATCACGGTGGACGGCGAGAAGGTTCCGGCGCGGAAGGCGCCGGGCGGCTTGAACGTCGGCACCGCAGGGTTGCCCGACGGCGAGCACGAGTTGGCCGTCGAGACCGAGCGGAGTCCTTCCTGGCTCGGTTCAGACACCATCACCAAGAAGTTCACAGTGGACTCCACCCCGCCGGAACTGCAGGTCGATGACTCGCTGCGTCCGGAGGCGCCGAACAAGCCGGTCACCGTCACGGGTGCCGCCAAGGGCGCCGAGAGCGTCGAGGTGGCGGGCAAGAAGGTCGAAACCGGGCGCGACGGCGGGTTCAGCGTCCGGATCGACCGCCCGGACCGCGAAGTCCGCGTCGTGGCCACCGACGCGGCGGGCAACCGGGCCGAGAAGACCATGACCGTGCACACCAAGCACCCCGGGATGCGCGCGGTGCACATGACCGGTTTGGCCTGGACCAGCGAGTCGCTGCGCGAACCGGTCCTGGAGATGGCCCGCCAGGGCAAGATCGACACCGTCCAGCTCGACATCAAGGACGAGAGCGGCGAGGTCGTCTACGATTCCAAGGTGCCGATGGCCAACGAGATCGGCGCGGTCAAGGGCTACTACGACGCGCGGCAGGCCCTCGACCAGCTGCACGGCATGGGCGTGCGGGTGGTCGGCAGGCTCGTCGCGTTCAAGGACCCGATCCTGGGCAAGGCGTCCTGGGAGAGCGGACATCCCGAACGGGTCGTGCAGAACGCGAACGGTCAGGCCTGGCAGGGCGGTTACGGGTCCTACGCGTTCACCAACTTCGCCGACCCGGTGGTGCGCAAGTACAACGTCGACATCGCCACCGAGGCCGCCAAGCTGGGCTTCGACGACATCCTCTACGACTACGTGCGCCGTCCGGACGGCCACATCGAGCAGATGCGCATCCCCAACCTGAAGGGCACTCCCGAGCAGGGCATCGCGGAGTTCCTCAAGGAGACCCAGTCGGCGGTGCGCTCCAGCGGTGCGCTGCTCGGCGCCTCGGTGTTCGGCGTCGCGGTGGACCGGCCGACCGAGATCGCGCAGGACATCCCGCTGATGTCGAAGTACGTCGACTACATCTCGCCGATGGTCTACCCGTCGCACTGGGCGGAGGGCGAGTTCGGCGTGGCCAACCCGAACTCCCAGCCGTTCGACATCGTGCAGCGCTCGCTGGCGGCCTTCGGCAAGCAGGTCGAGGGCACCGACGTGCAGATCATCCCGTGGTTGCAGGACTTCAGCCTCGGCGTGGGGTACGGTCCTGCCGAGGTCAAGGCCCAGATCGACGCGGCGGCGAGCAACGGCATGGATTCGTTCCTGCTGTGGGCTCCCAACTGCCGCTACCACGAAGCGGCGCTGGTTCCCAAGACCGGCTGACCGGGTAGGCCCTCGTGGGTTCTCTGCGGTGCCCACGAGTTGATGAGGGCGGGTGTTCGTCTCGTCGGGGGAGACGAACGACCCGCCCTCGTCTGTCTCCACCCCTCGCGCCCCGCCAACACCGAATTCCAGGGAATTCCGGGTACCGAAAACCAGGGAATTCGGGGGCGCGTTTTCGAGGGTTTTCGGGGTGCGGGGGTGGCGTTGGGGCGGTCGGGTGATCTGAGTTGTGGCGATGTGCCCGGGTGGGCAGGGTGTTGCCCGTCGGTGATCTTCGCGAGGGGAGCGATCGTGGGTCGTGGTCTGCGGGTCGGTATCAGCGTCGTCGCGGCACTCGGGTTGATCGCGCCGATGGCGCAGGCCCGGCCCGTCGAACAACCGCCGCCCAAGCGAGCCGTGGCCACCGGGTACGGCGGTGCCGTCTCCAGCGTCGATCCCGACGCCACGCGCATCGGGCTCGACGTGCTGAGCCGCGGCGGGACCGCCACCGACGCGGCCGTGGCCACCGCCGCCGCGCTCGGGGTGACCGAGCCCTACTCCGCAGGCATCGGTGGTGGCGGGTTCTTCGTGCGCTACGACGCCGCGACCGGGAAGGTCGACACGATCGACGGCCGGGAAACCGCGCCCGCCGCGGCCGACGAGGGCTTGTTCCTCGACGAGGACGGCAACCCGCTGCCCTTCGGCGAAGCCGTCACCAGCGGGCTCGGTGTCGGAGTGCCGGGAACCCCGGCCACCTGGCAGCGCGCCCTGGACCGGTGGGGCACCAAGAGCCTCGGCGATGTGCTCGAACCCGCCGAGGAACTCGCTCGCGAGGGTTTCGTGGTGGACCGCACCTTCCACGACCAGACAGCCGAGAACGCCGAGCGCTTCGCCGACTTCCCGGCCACCCAGGAGCTGTTCCTGCCCGGCGGTGAACCACCGGAGATCGGCAGCGTGCTGCGCAACCCGGACCTGGCCGACACCTACCGGCGGCTGGCGCGCGAGGGCACCGACGAGATCTACCGCGGCCCGATCGGCCGGGACATCGCGCGCACCGTCACCGACCCGCCCGTCGACCCGGCCGCCGAGCGCGAGGTCCGTCCCGGAGCGATGACCGCCGAGGACCTCGCCGACTACCGCGCCCTCGACGCGGAGCCCACGCACGTCGATTACCGCGGTTACGACGTCTACGGCCAGGCGCCCGCATCCTCCGGCGGCACCACCGTCGGCGAGGCGCTCAACATCCTGGAGCGCACCGACCTCGCCGCTGCCGACGAGGCCGGTTACCTGCACCGCTACCTCGAGGCCGCCAAGGTCGCCTTCGCCGACCGCAACCGCTGGGTCGGCGACCCCGAGTTCTCCGACGTGCCCACCGAGGAGCTCACCGGCGACGAGTTCGCCGCCGCCCGCGAGTGCCTGATCAGCGATGACGCCGTGCTGCCCGCACCGGTCGCGGCGGGCGACCCGCGCGGGCCGCAGGACTGCACCGCGCGCACCAGCGACGCCCGCGAGCCCTACGAGGGGCCGAACACCACGCACCTGACCGTCGCGGACGCCCGCGGCAACGTGGTGTCCTACACGCTGACCATCGAGCAGACCGGCGGCAGCGCGATCACCGTGCCCGGCAGGGGATTCCTGCTCAACAACGAGCTCACCGACTTCTCGTTCACCCCGAACGCCCCGGGACAGCCCGATCCGAACCTGCCCGGCCCGGGCAAGCGCCCCCGCTCCTCGATGAGCCCGACCATCGTGCTGCGCGACGGCGAGCCGGTGCTGGCCGCCGGCAGTCCGGGCGGCTCCACGATCATCACCACCGTGCTGCAGGTGCTCACCGGACGACTCGACCGCGGCATGTCCCTGGAGCAGGCCATCGCCGAGCCGCGCGCCTCGCAGCGCAACAGCGACGAGACCGACGCCGAACCCGGCTTCCTCGCCAGGCCCGAAGCCGACTCCCTCCGGCGGCTGGGACACCGGTTCGCCGGCACGGCCGAGATCGGCGCCGCCACCGGCGTCGAGCGCCTCCCGGACGGGCGTTGGGTGGCCGCCGCCGAATCCGAGCGGCGCGGCGGCGGCGCGGCCGGGGTCGTGGTGCCCGCTCCCTGACCGCCGGTGCGGCGACCTGAACGGGCTGACCTCTAGACTCGTCGGGTCGCCCCGCAGCAGTCGACAGTTCAGGGAGTACCCGTGACCGTCCAGCCGATCAGACTCTTCGGCGACCCCGTACTACGCACCGAGGCCGATGAGGTGGTCGACTTCGACAAGGAGCTGCGCACCCTCGTCAAGGACCTCTGGGACACCATGGAGAAGCAGGGCGGCGCCGGTCTGGCCGCCCCGCAGCTGGGCGTGAGCCAGCGGGTGTTCACCTACCACTGCGACGGCTTCGCGGGCCACATCGTCAACCCCACCTGGACGCGCGTCGGCGACGAGGACCAGCTCGGACCGGAAGGCTGCCTGTCCATCCCGGGCATGTCCTGGGACTGCCTGCGCTCCCAGCACGTGGTGGCAACCGGCTGGAACGCGCACGGCGAGCCGATCCAGGTCGAGGGCACCGACCTGCTGGCCCGCTGCATCCAGCACGAGACCGATCACCTCGACGGCGTGCTGTTCCTCGACCGGCTCGACGAGGAGACCCGCAAGGCCGCGATGCGCGAGATCCGCGCTGCGGATTGGTTCGACGGTTCCGCGCCGGTGATCAAGCAGAATCCGCACCCGCTGTTCGGAGGCCGCTGATGCGCGTCGTCTTCGCAGGCACGCCCGCGCCCGCGGTGCCCGCGCTGCGGGCGCTGATCGATTCCGACCGGCACGAGGTGGCCGCCGTGGTCACCCGGCCCGACGCGCCCGCAGGACGCGGTCGCAAGCTGGTGCGATCGCCGGTCGGTGCGCTGGCCGACGAGCACGGCATCGAGGTGCTCACCCCCGCCAAGGTCTCCGATCCGGAGTTCCTGGCGCGGCTGGCCGAGATCGGCCCGGACTGCTGCCCCGTGGTGGCCTACGGCGCGCTGCTGCGCGAGGAGGCGCTGTCCATCCCCGAGCACGGCTGGATCAACCTGCACTTCTCGTTGCTGCCCGCCTGGCGGGGTGCCGCTCCGGTGCAGGCCGCGATCCGGCACGGCGACGAGATCACCGGCGCCAGCACGTTCCGCATCGTCCCCGAGCTCGACGCCGGCCCGGTGTTCGGCGTGGTCACCGAGCCGGTGCGCGAGACCGACACCGCCGGTGAACTCCTCGAGAGGTTGTCGGTCTCCGGGGCGCAGCTGATGGCCGCGACCCTCGACGGCGTCGAGGACGGCAGCGTGCGCGCCGAGGAGCAGCCGGCCGATGGCGTCAGCTACGCGCCCAAGGTCACCGTGGAGGACGCCAAGGTCGACTTCACCGCGCCGGCCGCGGCCGTCGACCGCGTCATCCGCTCGGTCACCCCCGATCCCGGAGCCTGGGCGCTGCTGGGCGAGGAGCGGTTCAAGCTCGGTCCGGTGACCATCACCGAGGAGCGGCTCTCGCCCGGCGAGATCAAGCCGGAGAAGAAGCGCGTGCTGGTCGGAACCGGCACCACAGCGGTCGCGCTGGGCGAGGTGCAGGCGGCGGGCAAGAAGCGCATGCGCGCCACCGACTGGGCCCGCGGCACCCACATCGAGCAAGGAGAAGCACTCAAGTGAACGATCGCCGCCGGCGGCCCAATCGTCCGCCGAAGGCCCGTCCGCCGCAGCGCAAGCCCAACCCGCGGCCGGTCGATGTCGATCCGGTCCGGCTGGTCGCGGTGGAAACCCTGCGGATGGTCCGCGAACGCGACGCCTACGCCAACCTCGCGTTGCCGCCGCTGCTCAAGCAGCGCGAGCTCAGCGGGCGCGACGCGGGTCTGGCCACCGAGCTGACCTACGGCGCCTGCCGCGCGCGGGGACTGCTCGACGCGGTGATCGGCGAGTGCAGCAACCGGCCGCTGTCCGAACTGGACCCGAAGGTGCTCGACGCGCTGCGCGTCGGGGTGTACCAGCTGCTCCGGACCCGGATTCCGGCGCACGCCGCGGTCGGGTCGACCGTGGACATCGTCCGGTTCGAGAACGGTTCCAAGACAGCCGGTTTCGCCAACGCGGTGATGCGGCGAGCGGCCGAGCTGGACGAATCCGAGTGGGTCGACAAGGTCGCGCCGGACCGCTCGAAGGACCCGGTGGGCTACCTGGCGATGAAGCACGCCCACCCGCGCTGGATCGCGCAGGCCTTCGCCGACGCGATCGGCCTCGACGAACTCGAGGACGCCCTGGCCGCCGACGACGCGCGTCCCGCGGTGCATCTCACGGCTCGGCCGGGCGAGATCAGCGCTGACGAGCTGGCGGCCATCACCGGGGGAGACCCCGCGCCGTACTCGCCGTACGGCGTGCGGCTGGACGCGGGCGCAGGCGACCCCGGGGATCTGGAACCGGTGCAGGAGGCCTTCGCCTCCGTGCAGGACGAGGGCAGCCAGCTGGTCAGCCTCGCGCTGACGAGCCCGCCGGTGGAGGGTTCCGACCTGCGGTGGCTCGACCTGTGCGCGGGTCCCGGTGGCAAGGCCGGGCTGCTCGGCTCGCTGGTGACCCTCGACGGCGGGGAGCTCGACGCCGTCGAGCAGGCCAAGCACCGCGCCGACCTCGTGCGCAAGACCACCGAGGGTCTGTCGGTCGAGGTGCATGTCGGCGACGGCCGGGATCCGGGACTGCGGGCTGGTTACGACCGCGTGCTCGTGGACGCCCCGTGCACCGGGCTCGGCGCGCTGCGCCGCCGTCCGGAGGCTCGCTGGCGGCGCAGCCCGGAGGACGTCGGCGAACTCACGCGCTTGCAGCGGGAGCTGCTGACCTCGGCGATCGAGTTGACCCGTCCCGGCGGGGTCGTCGCCTACGTGGTGTGCTCGCCGCACCTGCCGGAGACGGAAGGCGTGGTCGCCGACGTGGTCCGGCGCACCGGCGTCACCCAGCTCGACGCTCGCGAGCACTTCCCGGACGTCCCGGACCTGGGCGAGGGCCCGGGTGTTCAGCTCTGGCCCCATCGCCACGGCACCGACGCCATGTTCTGCGCCCTGCTGCGAGTGTGACGCATAACACCCACCTTGCCCTGGTCTTTTCCTCGACCCGCCACTGCTCCGACCAACTTCCCTCGAAAACGTGCCCCCGAATTCCCTGGAATTCGGGGGACGGATTTCCAGGGAATTCGGGGGCGGGTCGCTCGGGGGAGGGACAGGGTGGGGGTGGAGGTGGTGGAGTTCGGGGTCGGGTTCCGTTGTCGTCGGTGAAGTTGGGTGGTTCTGATGTCTGGCACTCCTGTCGAGGTCTCGCGCAGCGGTGAGCACCGGTTCGTGGCGACCAACGAGCGCGGAGCCTCGGTGCAGATCGGGCGCGACGGTGCCGAGGGAGCGTTCACACCGGGTGAGCTGCTGCTGGCGGCCGTGGCCGGGTGCTCCGCGGTGACCAGCGAGAACCTGCTGATCCGCAGGCTCGGTGCCGACGCCGAGCTCACCGTGCGGGCCGACCGGACCAAGACCGCGGAGGACAAGCACAAGTTCGCCGCCATCCAGACGGCCTTCGACGTCGATCTCTCGGCGATCCCGGAGGACGAGCGGGCCAAGCTCGTCGAGGCCGTCGAGCGCTCCATCGCGAAGTACTGCACGGTCTCGCGCTCGGTGGAGGAGTCCACGCCCATCGAACTCACGCTGCCGAGCTGACGGCCGGCCCGGCTGCGGATTCGTCCCGCTCGCGGAGCGAGCCTCGACCCGCCGTGCCGTCCGCGCGGACGGCACGGCGGGCTCACGCAGCGCGTGACCCGCATCTCGGTCTCCCCTCGGCGCGGGCGCGCGGAGGCAACAACTCGGACACCGCCCGCCTTTTCGCGGGGTTGGTCGTCGTAGGGTGCTCGGGTTCGCGCGTGGAGCACTAGCGAGGAGGAACCCAGGTGGTGCAGGAGGACGCCCCTCCGGTCGAGACCGGGCTGCGCCGGTCGCTGTCCGGTCGCCAGGTCGGGATGATTGCGATCGGCGGAGCGATCGGGACCGGGTTCTTCCTCAGCTCGGGCCTGGCGATCTCGATCGCGGGCCCTGCGGTGATCATCGCCTACGCGGTGGCCGCGTTCGCCGCGCTGGCGCTCGCGTTCGCACTGGCCGAGATGATCGTGGTGCATCCCGAGGCCGGTGGCTTCGGTGCCGTGATCCGCGAGTACCTCGGCGGGTTGCCCGGGTTCATCTCGCGCTGGATCTACTGGGCCGCGCAGGTGGTCAACATCGGTAGCGAGGTCATCGCCGCCGGGCTCTACTTGCAGTTCTGGTACCCCGAGCTGCCGCTGTGGATGCCCGTCGTGGCCTTCTCCGCGGTCATGCTGGCGGTCAACATCACGGCGGTGCGCTTCTTCGGCGAGTTCGAGTACTGGTTCGCCATGATCAAGGTCGCGACGATCGTGGTGTTCATCGGACTCGGCGTCATCTACATGATCTTCGGCCTGCCCGGCCAGGAGGCCGTGGGCGTCGACGCCCTGACCGCGCACGGCGGCTTCCTGCCCAACGGCCTCGGTGCGGTGTGGCTCGCGCTGGCCGTGGTCACGTTCTCCTACCTGGGTACCGAGGCCGTCTCGCTGACCGCGGCCGAGTCCAAGAACCCCGGCCGGGACGTGCCCCGCGCCGCGCGCAACACGGTGCTGCGGCTCGGCCTGTTCTACGTGCTGGGCATGCTCGTGATCGTCTCGATCCTGCCGTGGAACCAGGTATCCGGTTCCGATGCGGTCACCGAGAGCCCGTTCGTGCGGCTGTTCGACCTGGTCGGCATCCCGGCGGCGGCCGGGATCATGAACTTCGTGGTGCTCACCGCCGCGCTGTCGGCGATGAACACCAACCTCTACCTGACCGCCCGGATGACCCACTCGCTGGCGATCGACGGTCTGGCGCCGAAGTTCTTCGCCAAGGTCAGCGGCAACGGCGTGCCCCGCCGCGCCCTCGGCCTGTCGGCCATCGGGCTCGCCCTGGCCGCCGCGGTCGCCTACTACGCCGAAGCATCGGCCTTCCCGCTGCTGATCGGGCTCGCGCTGTTCGGCGCGCTGATCGTGTGGCTGCTGATCTTCGCCGCGCAGATCGCGTTCCGCCGTCGTCGCGCTGCCGAGGGCCTGCCGCCGTCGCCGGTGCGCCTGCCCGGTGCGCCGGTGACCACGGTGCTGGCGATGCTGTTCATCGCCGCGGTGCTGCTGACCACCCCGTTCACCGCGCAGTTCAACACGGCGTGGAAGGCGGGCGTTCCCTTCCTGCTGCTGCTGTGCCTGGCGTACTACCTGATCACCCGAAAGCAGCGCGCCTGAGCGATCCGCCGGGCCGGAACGAGCGATCTCCGAGGCGCTGGGTGCCCTTGACCGAGCAAGTCGGTCGGGGGCGCTCGTACCCAGGGCGAATCCGAGAATCCGGCCGGACGACCCGCGCAGGGGATTGACAGGGAGGGCTGGGGCGTCAACCGGCGCCCGCAGGATTTAGACTCCGGCTTGTGTCGAACCAGCCGATGATCGCGCCTTCCATCCTCTCCGCCGACTTCGCCCGGCTCGCCGACGAGATCAACGCCGTCGGGGGTGAGCCCGGCAAACGGGCGGACTGGTTGCACGTGGACGTGATGGACGCGCACTTCGTGCCGAACCTGACTCTCGGCCTGCCCGTCGTGGAGTCGATCCTCAAGTCCACCGAGATCCCGGTGGACTGCCACCTGATGATCGACGACCCGGACCGCTGGGCGGTCGGCTACGCCGAGGCCGGTGCGTACAACGTCACCGTGCACGCCGAGGCCGCCAACGACCCGATCGCGGTCGCCAAGGACCTGCGCGCCGCGGGCGCCAAGGCAGGCCTGTCGATCAAGCCCAACACCAGCCTCGACGACTACCTCGAGGTGCTCAAGCACTACGACACGCTGCTGGTGATGTCGGTCGAGCCCGGCTTCGGCGGTCAGAAGTTCATGTCCGAGGTCCTGCACAAGGCCCGCAAGGCTCGTGAGCTCGTCGACACCGGGCACCTCAAGCTCCTCGTCGAGATCGACGGGGGCATCAACGCCGACACCATCGAGCAGGCCGCCGAATCCGGTGTCGACTGCTTCGTCGCGGGCTCTGCGGTCTACAACGCCGACGATCCGGTCGCGGCCGTCCAGGCGCTGCGCGAGCAGGCCACTCCGGCGTACAACACCGCGCACAGCTGATCGAGATCGAGCCATGGCCGCCGATGCCGTAGAGCGGGCGATGCGTGCCGCCATCGCGGCCAGTGTGGACGTGCGCGGCACCACCAGCCCCAACCCGCCGGTGGGCTGCGTGCTGCTCGACGCCGAGGGCCACATCGCCGGGGTCGGTGCCACGCAGCCCGCGGGCGGGTCGCACGCCGAGGTGGTCGCGTTGCGCGAGGCCGGCGAGCGGGCGCGGGGCGGCACCGCGGTCGTCACGCTGGAGCCGTGCGCGCACACCGGGCGCACGCCCGCGTGCGCGCAGGCGCTGCGGGAGGCCGGGGTGGCCGAGGTCGTGCACGCCGTCTCCGATCCGAACCCGCAGGCGTCCGGCGGTGCCGAGCTGCTGCGCGCCGGTGGTGTCGAGGTCCACAGTGGTCTGCTGGCCGAGGAGGTGGAAAAGGGCCCGCTGCGGGCCTGGCTGCACTTCGTCCACACCGGACGGCCCCATGTAACCTGGAAGTACGCGGCCACATTGGACGGTCGGTCGGCCGCAGCCGACGGCACCAGCAAGTGGATCAGCTCGGAGACCTCGCGCAACGAGGTGCACCGGGTGCGAGCCGCGATGGACGCCATCATCGCCGGAACCGGCACGGTGCTGGCCGACAACGCCCAGCTGACCGCCCGCGACCCGGACGGGAACCTGCTCGACAGGCAACCGCTGCGGGTGGTGGTCGGGGACCGCGACCTGCCCGCCGACGTCCGGGCGCTCGACGACGCGGCCGAGACCCTGCGGCTGCCCGGCGGCGACCCGGACGCGGTGCTGCGCGCGCTCGCCGATCGCGGTGTCGTCGACGTGCTCCTGGAAGGCGGTCCTACCCTCGCGGGTGCCTTCTGGGCGGCGGGTCGCGTCGACAGGGTGCTCGCCTACGTCGCGCCGACGCTGCTGGGCTCCGGGCCCGCGGCGCTCGGCGAGGCGGGCGTGGGAAGCATCTCGCAGGCTTGGCGGTTGTGGATCGAAGAGACGACGATGAGTGGCCCGGACCTGCGCATCAGCGCGGTTCCGCGTGACCGGTGAAACCGGCACAGCCCGGCAGGCAAGTAGGAGGCAGCAGTTGTTCACCGGGATCGTGGAAGAGCTCGGCACCGTCCGGGCCGTGGAGCCGCTGGACGACGGCGCACGGCTGACCATCGACGGGCCGGTGGTCACCGCCGATGCCAAGCACGGCGACTCGATCGCGGTCAACGGCGTGTGCCTGACCGTGGTCACCACCGGCGAGGGCGAGTTCACCGTCGACGTGGTCGCCGAAACGCTGCGCCGGTCCTCCCTGGAGCACGTCGCCGCGGGCGAGCGGGTCAACCTCGAGCGGGCCATGTCGCTGGGCGAGCGCCTCGGCGGCCACATCGTGCAGGGCCACGTCGACGGCACCGCCACCCTGCGCGAGACCGGTTCCGACGGCCTGACCTCCTTCGACCTGCCCGGGCACCTCGCCCGCTACCTGGTGGAGAAGGGTTCGATCACCGTCGACGGCGTGTCGCTGACGGTGGCCGGGATCGCGGACGGCGAACCCGCGCGGTTCTCCGTCGCGTTGATCCCCACGACGGAAGAGCTGACCACCCTCGGGCGGAAGGGCCCGGGTGATGAGGTGAACATCGAGGTGGACGTGCTGGCCAAGCACCTGGAACGGCTCTCCGCAGCGCAACTGGCCCGCACCACGCGTGGTGCCACTGCTGGTTCGGAGGACAATGGCGGCAGCAGGGAGGCGCGCTGATGAACCCCGATGACAAGGTTTCGGACACGGTGACCGAGAAGAAGTTCGACACCATCGAGCGCGCGCTGGCCGATATCGCGGCCGGGCGCCCGGTGATCGTCGTCGACGACGAGGACCGCGAGAACGAAGGCGACCTGATCTTCGCCGCGGAGAAGGCCACGCCCGAGCTGGTGGCCTTCATGGTCCGCTACACCTCGGGCTACATCTGCGTCGGCATGCCGGGAGAGGACTGCGACCGGCTCAACCTCCCGCCGATGTATCACACCAACGAGGATCGCAAGGGCACCGCGTACACCGTCACCGTGGACGCCGCCGAGGGCGTGAGCACCGGGATCTCGGCCGCCGACCGGGCCAAGACGCTGCGCATCCTGGCTCGCGACGACGCCGAGCCCGAGGACCTCACCCGGCCCGGCCACGTCGTGCCGCTGCGCGCCCGCGACGGCGGCGTGCTGCGCCGTCCCGGCCACACCGAGGCCTCCATCGACCTGGCCAGGCTGGCCGGGCTGCGCCCGGCGGGCGCGCTGTGCGAGATCGTCAGCCAGAAGTCCGAGGGCGACATGGCCCGCCGCGACGAGCTCGAGGTCTTCGCCGACGAGCACGACCTGGCGCTGATCACCATCGCCGATCTGATCGTCTACCGCCGCCGGTTCGAGAAGCAGGTGGTGCGCGTCGCCGAGGCCCGCATCCCGACCGTGCACGGCGAGTTCCGCACGGTCGGCTACGACAGCACGCTGGACGGCATCGAGCACCTCGCGATGGTCTACGGCGACATCGGCGACGGCGAGGACATCCTGGTCCGGGTGCACTCGGAATGCCTCACCGGTGACGTGCTCGGCTCGCTGCGCTGCGACTGCGGTCCGCAGCTGGACGCCGCGATGGCCAAGGTCGCCGAGGCCGGGCGCGGGGTCGTGCTCTACATGCGCGGGCACGAGGGCCGGGGCATCGGCCTGATCCACAAGCTGCAGGCCTACCAGCTGCAGGACTCCGGCTCGGACACCGTCGACGCCAACGTCGAGCTCAACCTGCCGGTGGACAGCCGGGACTACGGCCAGGGCGCGCAGATCCTGTGCGACCTGGGCATCAAGTCCATGCGGCTGCTGACCAACAACCCCGCCAAGCGCGTCGGCCTGGAGGGCTACGGCCTGCGGATCGTCGACCGGGTGCCGCTGCCGATCCGGCCCAACCCCGAGAACATCCGCTACCTGCGGACCAAGCGCGACCGGATGGGGCACGTGCTGGACAATCTCGACGACGGCGAGGACTCGTCGATCAGCGGAGACACGGGAGTGACGGCATGAGCGGGGAAGGACGGCCGCGGATCAGCGTGCCCAACGCCGAGGGGCTGCGGCTGGGCATCGCGGCGATCCGCTGGCACGAGCGGGTCGTCGATCAGATGCTGGACCGCGCGCTGCGGGCCGCCGAGGACGCCGGGATCGCCGAGCCGACGGTGGCCCGGGTACCCGGCTCGGTCGAGCTGCCGGTGGTCTGCCAGCAGCTGGCGCACTCCCACGACGCCGTGGTGGCCCTCGGTGTGGTCGTGCGCGGCGGAACCCCGCACTTCGAGTACGTGTGCGACTCGGTCACCCAGGGCCTGACCCGGGTGGCGCTCGACGAGTCCACCGCGGTCGGAAACGGCGTGCTGACCTGCGACGACCTGGACCAGGTGCTGGCGAGGGCCGGTTTCGAGGACTCGATCGAGGACAAGGGCTTCGAGGCCACCGCGGCGGCGCTGGAGACGGCGCTGACCCTGCGCGAGCTGCGCGGTGACTGGGACGGACAGCGGGGGTTCCTGTGAGCAACCGGGAAGTGGTGGCCAAGCCGGTCAAGATGCGGCGCACGGCCTATCCGATCGCGATCGTGCTGGTCGTCGTCTTCGCCGCGGTGGGCACGATGCTGCGCAGCACGCCGACCGGCGTGGTCTTCTCGGTGTCCGACCAGGTCGCGATGGGTCTGCTCGGCGTGCTGCTGGCCGCGGGTGCGCTGCTGCTGACCCGGCCGCGACTGCGCGCCGACGCCGAGGGGCTCGAAGTGCGCAACATCATCGGCACCACCCGGGTCCCGTGGAACCTGGTCGAAGGGGTCTCGTTCCCCGACGGAGCCCCCTGGGCCCGCATCGAGCTGCCCGACGACGAGTACGTGCCGATCATGGCCATCCAGGCCACCGACGGGCAGCACGCGGTGGTCGCGATGCGCGAGCTGCGCGAACTGCGCCGCAGCATCGAGGTGTAGCGCCGCGACGGCCACGACGTGCGAAGACCCCGGCGAGACAGCCATGTCGCCGGGGTCTTCGCACGAGGAACTACTCCGCCGAGACCAGGTCGCAGACGAAGATCAGGGTCTCGCCCGGCTTGATGACACCGGCCGCGCCGCGGTCGCCGTAGGCCAGCTGCGGCGGGATGGACAGCTTGCGGGTGCCGCCGACGCGCATGCCCTGCAGGCCGCGGTCCCAGCCCTCGATGACCATGCCGGAGCCCAGCTGCAGGCGCAGCGGCTGGCCGCGGTTCCAGCTGGCGTCGAACTCGGCACCGGTGGAGTGCGAGATCCCCACGTAGTGCGCCTCGACGGTGTCGCCGGCCTTGGCCTCCCGGCCGTCGCCGATCTCCAGGTCCTCGATCACCAGGTCGGCCGGCGGCTCGCCGGACGGGGCCTCGACCACGGGCTTGTCGGTGTTCACGAATGTGCTCCTTGATTCCGGAAACGTTCACCGGCCATTGTGGTCGGTAGGCGCCCGCCGGGCAGGACCGCCCCGGCGGCGGGTGGACGGAGGTGCCCGGCTCGCCCGCGCGGGCCTGCGCGAGCTCGACGAGATCATCGCCGCCCTGACTCCCGAGGACCTCACCGCCTCCGTGGAACGGGTCGAGGCGCGTTGTCGGCGCGCGGTGTTCGACTCCGCAGCGGGCTAGGCGACCGGGTCTTTCGTCCCAACCCGGCCGGGTGTGGCCGAACCCGCATGGGCCGGAGCGGCCGGGTTCGGGGACAATGAGGGGTGGTCGGCTGGTAGGAGGAGATCGTGAGCTTGGCCCAGGAGCGCAACCTTCGGCTGGTGCGGGACGTGCCGGACGAGCCCGGTGTGCGGCTCGGCGACATCGCGCTGCGCAATCGTCTGGTGACCTCGTCCAGCCTGCTGGGCTACGGGGTGGCCAACGCCAAGGTGATGGCCTACGGGATGAGTCCGATCTCGAACTTCGTGCCGCTGGAGCGCTTCGGCGCGATCACCACGCGCACGCTGACGGTCGAGCCCCGCGAGGGGCACTTCACCACCAGGGACGACTGGGCGCTGAGCGAGCTCCCCGGGCTGCTCAAGCGCTACGGCCAGGCGCTGCGGCAGGTCGATGGCGGCTGGCTGAACGCCTTCGGCTGGTGCAACGTCGGCATCGACGCCTACCTGCGGGACTACTACCCGCGCACCCGCGAGCAGAACCGGATCATCTCCGTCGGCGGGTTCTCCGCCGAGGAGTTCGTGACGCTGGTGGACAAGGTCAACACCTCCGTGCCCGCGGGTGAGATCGCGGCGCTGGAGTTCAACGTCTCCTGCCACAACGTCAACTTCGACTTCAACCGGATCATCGAGGACGTGCTGGCCGAGGCGGTGCCGCGCAGCAACCACCCGGTCATCCTCAAGCTCAGCCCGGACTACGACTACCTCGCGCACGCGCGCCTGGCCGCCAAGCACGGCGTCTCGGCGCTGACCGCGATCAACACCGTCAAGGGCCTGCGGCTGGACCCGGAGACCGGCACGCCGCTGCTCAAGAACGGCTTCGGGGGCCTGTCCGGCAAGGCCATCAAGCCGATCGGGCTGCGGGTGGTCAAGGAACTGCGCGACTCCGGCGTGACGATGCCGATCATCGCCACCGGCGGCATCCGCAGCTTCGACGACTGCCGCGAGTACTTCTGGGCGGGCGCCGACGCCGTGAGCCTGGGCAGCGCCAGCTGGTTCGCCAGCTACCCCGGCTACGTCCTCTCCCCGGTGCACGGGATGCGCATCCGCAGGGTCCTGCACCGCATCGAGAACTACACACCCCCGCCCCGCTGACTGTTCTGCCCCGAGGTTTTCCTGGGCTCGTTCTGCGTGGCGGTGCGGGTGGGGTTCGTGACAGTTTTGCCTAAAACTGTGAGCGCGCAGTCTCCGTACAGTTTTAGGCAGAACTGTCACCCCGCGTGTCAGGGGGCGTCCGGGGGTCGACGTAGGGTGGGGGCGTGGCCGATCCGTCCACTTACCGACCTGCACCAGGGACGATTCCGGATTCTCCGGGCGTCTACCGCTTCTACGACGCCACCGGGCGAGTGATCTACGTCGGGAAGGCGAAGAGCCTGCGCAGCAGGTTGTCCTCGTACTTCGCCGACCTCGCCGGGTTGCATCCGCGCACCCGCCAGATGGTCACCACCGCCACCGGCGTGACCTGGACCGTGGTGGGCACCGAGGTGGAGGCGCTGCAGCTGGAGTACTCCTGGATCAAGGAGTACGACCCGAGGTTCAACGTCCGCTACCGCGACGACAAGTCGTACCCGGTGCTGGCCGTGACGCTCGACGAGGAGTTCCCCCGGCTGTTCGTCTACCGCGGGCCCCGCAAGCGCGGTGTGCGCTACTTCGGTCCCTACGCGCACGCCTGGGCCATCCGCGAGACCCTCGACATGCTGCTGCGGGTGTTCCCCGCGCGCACCTGCTCCTCCGGCGTGTTCAAGCGGCATTCCCAGATCGGGCGCCCCTGCCTGCTCGGCTACATCGGCAAGTGCTCGGCGCCCTGCGTGGGCCGGGTCAGCGCCGACGAGCACCGCAGCATCGTCGAGGACTTCTGCGACTTCCTGGCTGGCCAGACCGACCAGCTGATGCGCAGGCTGGACAAGCAGATGCAGGAGGCCTCCGCCGAGCTGGAGTTCGAGCGCGCCGCCCGGCTGCGCGACGATCTCGAGGCGCTGCGGCGGGCGATGGAGAAGCAGGCCGTCGTGCTCGGCGATGGCACCGACGCCGACGTGGCCGCTTTCGCCGAGGACGAGCTGGCAGCGGCCGTTCAGGTGTTCCACATCCGCGGCGGCCGGGTGCGCGGTCAGCGCGGCTGGGTCATCGACAAGGTCGAGGAGACCGACACCAAGGCGCTGACCGAGCAGTTCCTCACCCAGTTCTACGGCGAGCAGGCGGCGCTGGCCGATCAGGCGGACGCGGGCGGCAGCCCGGTCCCGCGCGAGGTCCTGGTCCCGCAGCTGCCGGAGAGCTCCGAGGTCATCGCGGGCTGGCTCGGCGAGCTGCGTGGCAGCAAGGTCAGCCTGCGCGTCCCGCAGCGCGGCGACAAGCGGTCCCTGATGGAGACCGTCGAGCGCAACGCCAAGGAAGCCTTCCAGCAGTACAAGCTCCGCAGGGCGGGCGATCTCACCGCCCGCTCGGCCGCGCTGCAGGAGCTGCAGGAAGCCCTCGCGCTGGACTCGGCGCCGCTGCGCATCGAGTGCATCGACGTCAGCCACGTGCAGGGCACCGATGTCGTCGCCTCCCTGGTGGTCTTCGAGGACGGCGTGCCGCGCAAGTCCGAGTACCGCCGCTTCGAGGTGCGCGAGGGCGCCGAGGGCGGTGACGTGGGGTCCATCGACGAGGTGGTGCGTCGCCGCTTCGCCCGCTACCTGAGCGAAACCGGGCCGGACAGCGGGCAATCCGGTGAGGGCGAGCAGGGCATCGATCCGGAGACCGGGCGTCCGCGCAAGTTCGCCTACCCGCCGAACCTGCTGGTCATCGATGGCGGTGCGCCGCAGGCCAACGCGGCCTCGGACGCGCTCACCGAGATGGGCATCACCGATGTCGCGATCATCGGCCTGGCCAAGCGGCTCGAGGAGGTGTGGCTGCCCGGTGACCCCGATCCGGTGATTCTTCCGCGCACCAGCGAGGCGCTCTACCTGCTCCAGCGCGTCCGCGACGAGGCGCACCGGTTCGCGATCAGCTACCACCGGCAGAAGCGCGGCAAGCGCATGACAGGCTCCACATTGGACGCGATCCCCGGTCTCGGCGAGACCCGGCGCGCGGCGTTGCTCAAGCACTTCGGCTCGGTGAAGAAGCTCCGCCAGGCCACGGTCGACGACATCGTCGCGGTCCAGGGGATCGGTCGTCGCACGGCGGAGATCGTCCACAACGCGCTGCACGGCGCGATCGAGGACGATGGGGGACAGGCGGAGCCGGGGCAGGGAGCCGACTCCGCCGAGGACACGACAAGGGGTTAGCAGTGACTGACGAGAAGCATTCGGGCATCGAGGTCGCGGTCGTCAGCGGCCTGTCCGGAGCGGGGCGCTCGACCGCGGCCAAGTGCCTGGAGGACTTGGGCTGGTTCGTGGTGGACAACCTGCCACCGGAGCTGATCTCGACCATGGTCGAGCTCGGCGCCAGCTCCAGCGGCCAGATCACCCGCGTCGCCGTGGTCATGGACGTGCGCAGCCGGGCCTTCACCGAGGATCTCGGATCGGTCATCAAGGACCTCGACGCCCGCGGTTACAAGCCGAAGGTGGTGTTCCTGGAGGCCACCGACGACGCGCTCATCCGCCGCTTCGAGCAGGTCCGGCGCGGGCACCCGCTGCAGGGCGAGGGCAGGCTGGCTGACGGCATCGCCGCCGAGCGGTCGCTGCTGTCGCCGCTGCGCTCGGAGGCCGACCTCATCGTGGACACCAGCGGGCTGTCGGTGCACCAGCTGCGCTCCAAGATCGAGGACGCCTTCGGCACCGAGGCCAGCACCCGCACCCGGGTGACCGTGCTGTCCTTCGGCTACAAGTACGGGCTGCCGATGGACGCCGACCTGGTGATGGACTGCCGCTTCTTGCCGAACCCGTTCTGGATTCCCGAGCTGCGCGAGTTCAACGGCCTCGACGACGAGGTCCGCAACTACGTGCTCGGTCAGGAGGGCGCCGACGAGTTCCTGCAGAACTACCTCCAGCTGCTGCGCCTGGTCGGCGCCGGTTACCACCGCGAGGGCAAGCGGTACCTGACCCTGGCGCTGGGCTGCACCGGCGGCAAGCACCGCAGCGTCGCGCTGGTCGAGGAGCTGGCCCGGCGACTGGCCGAGGACGACGGGATGATGGTCAAGACGGTCCATCGGGACCTGGGGCGCGAGTGACGGGGCGGTTGCGCGCCGTCGCCCTCGGCGGCGGGCACGGTCTGCAGGCGAGCCTGGCCGCGCTGCGGCGACTCACCGACGACGTCACGGCGGTGGTCACCGTCGCCGACGACGGCGGCTCCTCCGGCAGGCTGCGTCGCGAGCTCGGCCTGCTGCCGCCCGGTGACCTGCGCAAGGCGTTAGCCGCGTTGTCCGATTCGGACTCGGACAGCAGGCTGTGGACGACGGTCTTCGAGCACCGCTTCGGCGGTAGCGGCGCGCTGGCGGGTCACGCCGTGGGCAACCTGCTGATGGCGGGGCTGCTGGAGGTGCTGGGCGATCCCGTCGAGGTGCTCGACCACACCTGCAGGCTGCTGGGCGTGCGCGGGCGGGTGCTGCCGATGTCCACGATGCCGCTCGACATGGCCGCCGACGTGGTCGGATTGGACTCGGATCCGGACGCGGTCCGGACGATCCGCGGCCAGGTGGCCATCGCCAGTACACCCGGCCGGGTGAAACAAGTGCGGTTGCACGCAAATGGGCACGAGCAGCCGGCCGCCTGCGAGCAGGCTGTGAAGGCCGTCGCGGACGCCGATCTGGTGTTGCTCGGACCCGGCTCCTGGTTCACCAGCGTGCTGCCTCACCTGCTGGTCCCGGAGCTGCACGAGGCCTTGGTGGCGACCTCCGCGCAGCGGTTCGTGGTCCTCAACCTCATCCCCCAACCGGGGGAGACGGCGGGCTTCTCGCCCGAACAACACCTAGACGTACTCTCGCAACACGCACCACGGCTGCGGGTCGACGCGGTGCTGGCCGACGCGGACTCCGTGCCCACGCCGGACCGGCTGCGCTCGGCCGCAGCCGGGATGGGTGCGCGAACTCAGCTGGACACCATCGCGGCACCCGGCGTAGACGGACGGCACGACCCGCAGGCGCTTGCGGCGAGCCTGCAGGCCGCACTGGAGAGGAGGGACTGACCAGTGGCGATGACCGCGGCGGTCAAGGACGAACTGAGCCGGCTGCCGGTGACCAAGACGTGCTGCCGGCGGGCGGAGGTGTCGTCGTTGCTGCGCTTCGCCGGCGGACTGCACATCGTCGCCGGCCGAGTGGTGATAGAGGCGGAACTGGACAGCGGTTCCACCGCGCGCCGGTTGCGCAAGGAGATCCACGAGCTGTTCGGGCACCACTCCGACGTGCACGTGATCACCTCGGGCGGCCTGCGCAAGGGCACCCGCTACGTGGTGCGCGTGGTCAAGGACGGCGAGAGCCTGGCCCGCCAGACCGGCCTGCTGGACCCGCGCGGACGCCCGGTGCGCGGGCTGCCCGCGCACGTGGTCTCCGGCGGCGCCTGCGATTCCGAAGCCGCCTGGCGCGGAGCGTTCCTGGCGCACGGCTCGCTGACCGAGCCCGGCCGGTCGTCCTCGCTGGAGGTCACCTGCCCCGGACCCGAGGCGGCCCTGGCGCTGGTCGGTGCCGCGCGGCGGATCGGGGTCTCGGCCAAGTCCCGCGAGGTGCGCGGGGCGGACCGGGTCGTGGTGCGCGATGGTGATGCCATCGGTGCGCTGCTGACCCGCATCGGCTCGCACTCCAGCGTGCTGTCCTGGGAAGAGCGCCGGATGCGCCGCGAGGTGCGGGCGACCGCCAACCGGCTGGCCAACTTCGACGACGCCAACCTGCGCCGCTCGGCCCGCGCGGCGGTCGCCGCGGCCGCCCGCGTGGAGCGGGCGTTGGAGATCCTCGGCCCGAACGCGCCCGAGCACCTCGGCGTCGCGGGACGGCTGCGCCTGGCCAACCGGCAGGCCTCCCTGGAGGAGCTCGGTCAGCTGGCCGACCCGCCGATGACCAAGGACGCCGTCGCGGGGCGGATTCGCAGGCTGCTGGCCATGGCCGACAAGCGCGCTCGCGAACTGGGTCTGCCGGACACGGAGTCGGCGGTGACCGCGGAGATGCTCGAAGCCGAGGCCTGACCTCGGGGTGGTGCGCGGACGAGGTGGTTCTCGCTGAAACCGGCCTGGCGAAACGGGCGTTTTGCCAGGTCAATCTCGGCGGGAGCCGCTGTCCCGCCGAACCGGTGAAGATGAAGTCGATCACCCGATCGCGGGTTCCCGGGTGTATTCGATTCAGAGTTCCTGAACAGGCAATACCCCGGAAACATCGACATTCGATCGCCAATGAGTAGGATCGGGTCGGCTTCACCCGGAGGCCGCTCGTGCTGGGCCCCGTGCGGGGCGCTCGCCGAGCGATAGGGTGAGCCACGAGACCATCAACTCACCCGCCGATGTCATCGGCCGGGTCAGTCACGAGGAGAGATCGGCGTGACCGTTCGCGTAGGCATCAACGGCTTCGGTCGGATCGGGCGGAACTTCTGGCGGGCGGCGACCGCCAGCGATCACGACATCGAGATCGTGGCCGCCAACGACCTGGGCGATGTCGCGACCATGGCGCACCTGCTCAAGTACGACAGCATCCTTGGTCGCGTCGACCAGGAAGTGAAGGTCGTCGACGAGGGCATCGAGGTCGGCGGCAAGCTCATCAAGATCCTCGCCGAGCGCGACCCGGGCAAGCTGCCCTGGGGCGACCTCGGGGTTGACGTCGTCGTCGAGTCCACCGGCTTCTTCACCAACGCCGAGGACGCCCGCAAGCACGTCGACGAGGGCGGCGCCAAGAAGGTCATCATCTCCGCGCCTGCCAAGGGCGAGGACCTGACCGTGGTGCTGGGCGCCAACGACGACAAGTACGACGGTTCGCAGACCGTCATCTCCAACGCCTCCTGCACCACCAACTGCCTGGCCCCGATGGTCAAGGTGCTCAACGACGCCTTCGGCATCCAAGAGGGCCTGATGACCACGGTGCACGCCTACACCGCGGACCAGAACCTGCAGGACGGCCCGCACAAGGACCTGCGTCGTTCGCGCGCCGCGGCCGTCAACGTGGTGCCGACCTCCACCGGTGCGGCCAAGGCCATCGGCCTGGTGCTGCCGGAGCTCAACGGCAAGCTCGACGGCTACGCCATGCGCGTGCCGGTGCCGACCGGTTCGGTCACCGACCTGACGGCCACCGTGCAGCAGGACGTCACCGCCGACTCGGTCAACGAGGCGTTCAAGTCCGCTGCCGCCGAGGGCCGGTTCAAGGGCATCCTCAAGTACAGCGAGGACCCGATCGTCTCCAGCGACATCGTCACCGACCCGCACTCCACGATCTTCGACTCGCCGCTGACCAAGGTCATCGGCAACCAGGTCAAGATCGTCGGCTGGTACGACAACGAGTGGGGCTACTCCAACCGGCTCGCCGACCTGGCCGCCCTGGTCGGCAAGAAGCTGGCCTGACCTGAGGTCGGTTCCAGTTTGGGGTGGCGGTGCCGGGAGCGGAACCTCAGACGTCGTCGGGCTGCGGGATCCGCTCCTTGAGCAGCGGCCTGCGCGGCGTCGCGGCTGTCCTCGCCCGACGACGTCTGAGAACCCGCGGCGGTGCGGGCTGAGTCCCACACTTGAGGCAGCGGCTCCGCCGCGAACTGAAATAGACCCAAGAGCAGTTCTTCCTACTCCCCTCGCTCAGCGGTGCGGGTAGCGGGACTTCAGACGCCCTCTGGCTCCGGGATTCGAGACTGATGTACGACCGCGGTACACGGCGCTATGGCTGTCCTGTCCAGAGGGCGTCTGAGAACCTGCGGCGGTGCGAGCTGCGAGGGGCGAAAAGCAATGAGACCCGCATGAGCCGTGCTGAGGACCGCCGGTTCGTGCGGGTTTTCCCGTCTTGAGAAGGAGCAGAGCGTGAAGAACCTCGACGATCTGCTGTCCGAGGGCGTTTCCGGTCGTCGCGTGCTGGTGCGCGCCGACCTCAACGTCCCGCTGGACGGCGAGACCATCACCGACGATGGCCGGGTTCGCGCCTCGTTGCCGACGATCCGGAAGCTCACCGAGGCCGGGGCCCAGGTCGTGGTCACCGCTCACCTCGGCCGCCCCAAGGGCGAGCCGGACCCGCAGTTCTCGCTGGCCCCGGTCGCGCGCAGGCTCGGCGAGCTGCTGGGCTCCGAGGTGGCGCTGGCCGGTGACCTGGTAGGCGAGTCCGCGAAGTCCACCGTCGGTGGCCTGGCCGACGGCCAGGTCGCGGTGCTGGAGAACGTCCGCTTCGACGCCCGCGAGACCAGCAAGGACGACGCCGAGCGCGAGGCGCTGGCCGCCGAGCTCGCCGCCCTGGTCGGCGACGGTGCCGCGTTCGTCTCGGACGGCTTCGGCGTGGTGCACCGCAAGCAGGCCTCCGTCTTCGACGTCGCGCGCAAGCTGCCGAACTACGCGGGCGGGCTGGTGCTCACCGAGGTCGAGGTGCTGCGCACGCTCACCGGCGAGCCGAAGCGCCCGTACGTCGTGGTGCTCGGCGGCTCGAAGGTCTCCGACAAGCTCGGCGTCATCAAGGCGCTGCTGCCCAAGGTCGACAAGCTGGTCATCGGTGGCGGCATGGCCTACACCTTCCTGGCCGCTCAGGGCCACGGCGTGGGCACGTCGCTGTTGCAGGAGGACCAGATCGACAACACCAAGCAGCTGCTGGCCGACGCCGGCGACAAGCTGGTGCTGCCGGTCGACCTGGTGGCCGCCGACCGCTTCGCGGCCGATGCCGAGCGCCGGGTCGTCGACGCCGACGCCATCCCGTCCGACCTGATGGGTCTGGACATCGGCCCGCGCAGCAGCGAGCTGTTCGCTCAGGTGCTGTCCTCGGCTTCGACGGTGTTCTGGAACGGCCCGGTGGGCGTGTTCGAGTTCCCGGCCTTCGCGGAGGGGACCAAGGCCGTCGCGCAGAGCATCATCGACGGTGACGCCTTCAGCGTCGTCGGTGGCGGCGACTCCGCCGCGGCCGTGCGCACCCTGGGGCTGTCCGAGGACGGCTTCTCGCACATCTCCACCGGCGGCGGCGCCTCGCTGGAGTTCCTCGAAGGCAAGGACCTGCCGGGCGTGGCGGTCCTGGAAGGCGGTGCCTGATGACGCGCCAGACCCTGATCGCCGGCAACTGGAAGATGAACCTCAACCACCTCGAGGCCATCGCCCTGGTGCAGAAGCTCTCCTTCGCGCTGCCGGAGAAGTACTTCAGCAAGGTCGAGGTCGCCGTGCTGCCGCCGTTCACCGACATCCGCAGCGTGCAGACGCTCGTCGACGGCGACAAGCTGAGCATCAAGTACGGCGCGCAGGACGTCTCGGTGCACGAGTCCGGTGCCTACACCGGTGAGATCGCCGCGCCGATGCTGGCCAAGCTCGGCTGCAGCTACGTCACCGTCGGGCACTCCGAGCGCCGCGAGCACCACGGCGAGACCGACGAGCTGGTCAACAAGAAGGTTCGCCAGGTCCTCAAGAACGACATGTCGCCCATCGTGTGCGTCGGCGAGGACCTGGAGGTCCGCGAGTCCGGCGGGCACGTGGAGCACTGCACCACGCAGCTCATCGACGGCCTCAAGGGCCTCAAGGCCGATCAGGTGCGCAACGTCGTGATCGCCTACGAACCGGTGTGGGCGATCGGCACCGGCAAGGTGGCCACCGCCGACGACGCGCAGGAAGTGTGCGGTGCGCTCCGGCAGGCGCTCAACGACAAGTACGGCAAGGAGATCGCCGACGAGGCGCGCGTGCTCTACGGCGGTTCGGTCAAGTCCAGCAACATCGGCGAGCTGGTCGGCCAGGCCGACATCGACGGCGCGCTGGTGGGCGGCGCGAGCCTGAACGCGGACGAGTTCGCCAAGCTCTCCGCGATGGCCGCGGGCGGCCCGCTGCCGTGAGCGCAGGCGTGCGGGGCGCTTGATCAGGTGCCCCGCACGCTCAAGGGCTGTCGGGGGTGCGGCGGAGCCGCTGTTTCAGGTGCGGGACTCAGCTCGCATCGCTGGAGAGCCCGCTACCCGCACCGCCAAGCAGAACAGTCTCTCGACAGAGCTTAGTGCTTTCAGGTGATTTTGGGTTCGGGATTCTCGATGATCCGCCGGTGTCGGGTTCTCGCCCGACGGAATTGCCGAGGTCGAGGTGTGAGAACCTACGAACGGAAAACCGGCGCACTGGTCAACTGGGGGTAGGCGGGCCGGTACGCTGTGTTGCGAACCGCTGTGCGAACGAGGACGATATGAATCTTTTCCTGCAGATCATGTTGATCGTGACGAGTGTCCTGCTGATCCTGCTGGTGCTGTTGCACAAGGCCAAGGGCGGCGGACTCTCCTCGCTGTTCGGCGGCGGTGTGCAGTCCAACCTGGCCGGCTCCAGCGTGGCGGAGAAGAACCTCGACCGGATGACGCTGTTCGTCCTGGCTCTCTGGGTCATCTCCATCGTGGCCGTCGGCCTGTTGATCAAGATCGGTTGATCGACCGGCGCACGGGCCGGTCGACGACCTCGGCCGCTTGGTGGGTGAGGATGGATGACTGGTGGTAACGCCATTCGCGGTACTCGCGTGGGCTCCGGCCCCGCGGTAGGCGAGGCGGAACGGGGGGAGTCGGCGCCGCGCAAGCGGGTCGACTACTGGTGCGCGAACGGGCATCACAGCACGCCGTCGTTCGCGCTGGACGCGGAGGTGCCGGACCAGTGGGATTGCCCGCGCTGCGGGCTTCCCGCCGGACAGGACCGGAACGACCCGCCTCCGGCGCGCCGCAACGAGCCGTTCAAGAGTCACCTGGCCTACGTCAAGGAACGCCGCAGCGAGGAAGACGGCATGGCGATCCTGGACGAGGCGCTGGCCAAGTTGCGCGAGCGCACGGGCCGCTGAACAGCGACGTGGAAACCGGGTCGGGAGTGCGCTCCCGGCCCGGTTTCGTCATTCCACGGCGGCCAGCATCCGCCGCAGCACCCGCAGCGTGGTGTCCACCTCGGGGCCGGTGATCTCGCCTGCGACCTCGCCCAGCGTGCGGTGCTCGCTCGCTTGCACGGCTCGGATCGCCGCCTGGCCGGGCTCGGTGAGCCGGACCAGCGAGGAGCGCCGGTGCGCCGGGTTGGCGTCCAGCTCGACGAAGCCGCGCTCGAGCGATTCGTTCACCATGCGCTGCACGAACTGCCTGCTCAGCTCCAGGCTCCTGGCGATCTGTGGGACGGTTTCCGGCTCGCCCGCCATCTCCAGGCGTTCCAGCACGGCGCGCACGCCCACGGACAGGCCGGTGTGGGGGGTCTCCTGTTCGACGACGCGCGCCGCGCGCCGGTACAGCGGGCCGACCACGGCGTAGACCTCGGCCAGCCTCGGTCCCAGCTCTTCGGGCGGTAGCGGATTCAACTTGTCAACCACGGTGTCATTATGACACTTTGGTTGTCATGGAGCTGAAGAAGGTGGGGATTCCGGTCGAGGGCGGTGAGCTCCACGCCGAGATCGGCGGGTCGGGGTCACCGCTGGTGCTGCTGCACGCCGGTGGCCAGAGCGCGCGGATGTGGGACGACCAGCTGGAGCTCGCCGACGAGCGCACGATCATCCGCTACGACGCCCGCTCGCACGGGCGCTCCAGCACCGCGATGGCCGATTTTCGGCTGGAGGACGACCTGCTGGCGGTGCTGGACCACTTCGGCGTCGAGGCGGCGACGTTGCTGGGCAACTCGATGGGCGGTGCGACCGCGCTGACCTTCGCGTTGCGCCACCCGCACCGGGTGGATCGGCTCGCGCTGGTCGGCCCGGGCGTGCCGCCGGTGGAGTTCCAGGATCCGTTCATCCTCGCCGAACACCGCGAGCAGGCCGCTGCCGTCGAGGCGATGGATCTCGACCGCTACCTGTCCTCGATGCTGCGGATGAGCGTCGACGGTCCCCGCCGCAGGCCCGAGGAGGTGCCCGGTGGCGTGCGCGAGCGCTGCCGCGAGATGCTCGCGGACACCGTTGCGGCGCATCGCACGGCCACCGGCGCGATGCTCGAGGCCGACGTGCGGTCCCGGTTGCCGGAGATCAGCGCGCCGACGCTGGTGGTCGTCGGCGAGCTGGAGGCCGCCGAGCTGCACCGGATGGGCCGGATGCTGGCCGGCGGGATGCCGGACGTTCGGCTGGAGGTCGTGCCCGGCGCCGGGCACATGCTGAGCATGGAGAAGCCCGCCGAGTTCAACCGGACGCTGCGGGACTTCCTGCGCTGACGGGGGAGTGGCGCCCTTTGTTACCGACCGGTAGCATCCGGCGCAAACAGCGAGCGGGAGGATTCTCATGGCTTGGGCGACGGCTGATCTGGCGGACCGCGAAGGCCCGGAGGTGCGCAGCTGCGACACGCAGTTCCGCGACTTCGGCGGGCGAACGACCTTCGAGGGCCGGATCCGCACGGTCACCTGCTTCCAGGACAACGCGCTGCTCAAGAAGGTGCTCTCCGAGCCCGGTGAGGGCGCGGTCCTGGTCATCGACGGTGCCGGGTCGGTGCACACCGCCCTGGTGGGCGACCTCATCGCCGAACTCGGCCGGTCCAACGGGTGGAGCGGCGTCATCGTCAACGGTGCCATTCGCGACTCCGCGGTGATCGGCGAGATGGACTTCGGCGCCAAGGCGCTCGGGACCAACCCGCGCAAGTCCACGAAGACCGGAGACGGAGCCGTCGACGAGGTCGTGGAGCTGGGCGGCGTCCGGTTCGTGCCCGGCGAATACGTTTGTGCAGACCACGATGGGGTAATCGTGGTTTCGGAACCGTGACCCACCGTTAATCGCGCTCGGAGTCGAAGTACAGTTCCTCCTCGTGCGTGTCCACCCGCGGCTGAACCTCGCGCTGACGACCGTCCTGCGCAGGCCGGCGCTGCCCATCGTGCTCGGCTTCTCCGGGCTGATCGGTATCGGAACGCTGCTGCTGGTGATGCCGTTCTCCAGCGAGTCCGGCGAGAGCGCGGACCTGGTCACCGCGCTGTTCACCTCGACCTCCGCGGTGTGCGTGACCGGTCTGATCGTGGTGGACACGCCGACGTACTGGTCGACCGCGGGCGAAGTCGTCATCCTCGGGCTGATCCAGCTCGGTGGCCTGGGCATCATGACCGTGGCCTCGACGCTGAGCCTGCTGATGTTCCGGCGCTTCGGGCTCCGGCTGCGGCTGACCGCTCAGGCCGAGACCAAGGCGCTGGGCATGGGCGACGTGCGGCGCATGGTCAGCGGCATCGTTGTGCTCAGCCTCGTGTTCGAGGTCGTCGTGCTCGTGCTGCTGACCGGGAGGTTGATCCTCGGATACGACCTCGCACCGGGACGGGCGCTGTACCAGGGGCTCTTCTACGCGGTATCGGCCTTCAACAACGCCGGGTTCGCGCTGCACACCGACAGCCTGATGCGGTACGCCGCTGATCCGTGGTTCAGCCTGCCGATCTGCCTGGCCGTGTTCGCCGGCGGGCTCGGCTTCCCGGTGTGGATCGAGCTGTTCCGGCGCCTGCGCGGTCCGCACCGGATGACCATGCACGTGCGGATCACCCTGCTGGCCACCGCGGTGCTGATCGCCGGGGGCTGGCTGTCGATCACCGTGGCGGAGTGGAACAACCCCGACACGCTCGCCCCGATGTCCTGGCACGCGAAGCTGCTGGTCGGGTTCTTCACCGCGCTGATGCCGCGTTCCGGCGGGTTCAACGGAATCGACATCGGATCCATGAACCACAGCTCGCTGCTGGTGCAGGACATCCTGATGTTCATCGGCGGTGGCAGCGCGAGCACCGCGGGCGGGATCAAGGTGACCACCTTCGCGCTGCTGGCCTTCGTGATCCTGGCCGAGGTCCGCGGCGAACCCAGCGTGCACGTGTTCGGCCGCAAGCTGCCCAACACCGTGCAGCGGCAGGCGCTGACCATCGTGCTGATCGGGGTCGGCGCGGTGGTCGCCGCGACGCTGGCGCTGCTGGCCATCTCCCCGTTCGGGCTGGAGCGGTCGATGTTCGAGGCCATCTCGGCGTTCGCGACCGTCGGGTTGTCCACCGGCATCACCGGCGAGCTGCCTCCGCTCGGCCACGTAATGCTCATCGGGCTGATGTTCATCGGCAGGCTCGGCCCGATCACCCTCGCCTCCGCGCTGGCGCTGCGCGAACGCAGCAGGCGCTACGAACTACCTGAGGAGCGACCGATCGTTGGCTAGGAACGACGCGACGAACCAGATCGTGGTCATCGGGCTGGGCCGGTTCGGCAGCTCGCTGGCCAGTGAGCTCGTCCGGCGCGGGTCGGAGGTGCTGGCCATCGACTCGCGGCCGAACGTGGTGCAGCGGCACGCGGACGAGATCACGCACACCGCGGTCGCCGACACCACCGACCGCGAGAGCCTCAAGCAGCTCGGCGTGCACCAGTTCCACCGCGCGGTGGTGGCCATCGGCACCGATCTGGAGGCCAGCATCCTGACCACCTCGCTGCTGGCCGACTTCGAGATCGGCAACATCTGGGCCAAGGCCACCAGCAGGCAGCACGGCCGCATCCTGCAGCGGGTCGGCGCGCACCACGTGGTGCTGCCCGAGCACGAGATGGGAGAGCGCGTCGCACACCTGGTCTTCGGCCGGATGCTCGACTACATCGAGCTCGCCGAGCACTACGCCCTGATCAAGACGCACGCCCCAGCGGAGGCGTTCGGCCGGACGCTGGGTGAGCTGCGGCTGCGCTCCAAGTACGGCGTCACGGTGGTGGGCATCAAGCGCCCCGACGAGGACTTCACCTACGCCACCGCGGAGACTCAGGTCGGCGAGGGCGACATCCTCGTCGTCGCGGGAACCACGACCCAGGTCGAGCGCTTCGCCGAACGCGTCTGACCGGCTCCGCAACTCCGGCACACCGCGAGCACCGTTCCCCAACCGGCGAACTCGCCGAGAACCCGTGAGAACGCGACCCCGGTTTCCGGCGAGTTCGAGGACCGCGTTCGGGTGCGGCGGACGTCCGGAGCGGTGTTCGGCGGGCTCGTCGGCGCGGATGCCGCCGGTCAGTAGTGATCGGCCACGACCCGTGCTATCGCCTCGGCGGCGTTGGTGGCCAGTGACGTGGCGCTGAAGAAGATGTCCCCGGAAACCCCGTGCCGCGCGTTGAACGTCAGGTGGCTGCTGAGCTGGCCCGGATCGCTCCAGCCCTGCTGCCCGACCTTGTAGGCGGCCTGTCCGATGTAGAGCTCCACGCCGGTGCCCGCGACGGTTCGCGACCACCACGGGATCAGCGCGGCGTAGTCGGCGGCGTCATGCCCGATCGGCCAGTAGACCTGCGGGGCGATGTAGTCGACCCAGCCTTCCCGCACCCACTTGCGGGTGTCGGCGTAGATCGCCGAATAGGACTCGAGCCCGCTGGTGTCCGACCCGGCCGGATCGCTGGAGGCGTTGCGCCAGATGCCGAACGGGCTGATCCCGAAGCTCGCGTCCGGCCGCGCCCGGTGCACCCGGCGGTCCAGTTCGGACACCAGGTCGTCGACGTTGTCGCGGCGCCAGTCCTCGATGCTGTCGAAGTCCTTGCCGTGCAGCTCGAACGTGCGCTCGTCGGGGATCGAGGCGTCGTCGACGGGGTAGGGGTAGAAGTAGTCGTCGAGGTGCACGCCGTCGACCTCGTAGCGCCGGACCGCGTCCATGATCGCGCCGGTGACGAACTCGCGCGCCTGCGGCACGCCCGGGTCGTAGTAGCGCTGGCCGTCGTAGTCGAAGGTCCACTCCGGGTGCTGGTTGGCCGGGTGGTCCGGGGTCAGCGCGCTCGGGTCGCCGATGCGGTAGGGGTTGAACCAGGCGTGGAACTGCAGACCGCGAGCGTGCGCCTCGTCGACCAGGAAGCGCATCGGGTCGTAGCCCGGATCGCGGCCCTGCTCGCCGGTGAGGTAGCGCGACCACGGCTCGTGGGGTGACGGCCAGAAGGCGTCCGCGCTCGGGCGGACCTGCACGAACACCGCGTTCATCTCGTCGGCCGCGGCCCGGTCCAGCAGGGCGCGGTACTCGTCGCGTTGCCGCCGCGGCGACAAGCCGGGTTCGGTGGGCCAGTCGGTGTTGGCCACGCTCGCGATCCACACGCCGCGCATCGCGGTGGAATCCGCAGCTGCGACTGCGGGATCCGCAGCGGCCGGTGACGCGGTCCCGGAGCCCGCGATGAGCCCGCTCAACGCCGTGGCCATCGCCAGTGCGAGTCCCGACCTGCCGATGCGGCGTGTCTTCCGCGGCCCCATCACGTCCCCTTCGCGCAGCAGTCGTGGTGTTCGGGACCCTAGGCCGAAGTCACCACCCGATCCCCGAAAACGCGCGAACTGGCGCCAACTGCTCACCGGGACGGGGGACGGGTGACAGTTTTGCCTAAAACTGTGAGCCTCCGGCGCCCGAAATGTCCGGACAGTTCTAGGCAAAACTGTCACCGAACTGAGAAGGCCCGGGCTCCGATGTGGAGTCCGGGCCTTCGTGTTCGGTTGTTCAGGGGAGGGTGTTGGCCGCGTCCGCGTCCAGGAGCCAGAGGGTGCGGTCTCGGCCGGTGGCTCCCGCTGCCGGGATGTCGACCGGCTCGGCGCCCGCCAGGGCAGCCGCGATCGGCTCGGCCTTGGCCTTGCCCGTGGTCATCAGCCAGACCTCGCCGGCGGCCCGGATCGCCGGCAGCGTGAGCGAGATCCGGGTCGGTGGCGGCTTCGGGCAGTCGTGCACGCCGACCACCGTGCGCTCCCGCTCGGCGACGTACGGCGTGTCCGGGAACAACGAGGCGGTGTGCCCCTCCTCGCCGACGCCCAGCATCAGCACGTCGAAGTGCGGCACCGCGATGTCGGTCTCGGCGGCCGAGGTGGTCGCCAGGACCTCCGCGTAGTGCGCCGCCGCGGCGTCCGCGTCGTCGCCGAACTTGCCGTCCGAGGGCGCCATCGGGTGCACCCGGCTCGGGTCGACGCCGATGTGGTCCAGCAGCGCGTGCCGGGCCTGCGTCTCGTTGCGCTCCGGGTCACCGTCCGGCAGGAACCGCTCGTCGCCCCAGTAGAAGTCGACCGAGGACCAGTCCACCGCATCCAGCGCGGGGGACCGGCGAACCCGCTCCAGCACGCCGATCCCGGTACGACCACCAGTGAGCACCACCGACGCCGAACCGCGCGCGGCCTGGGCATCGGCGATCCGGGTGATCAGCCGCGCGGCGGCCGCCGCGGCCAGTACGTCCCCGTCCTGATGAATCAGGACCTCGGATCGGGTCACGACTGCCCCTTCCCGGCCTCGGCGGCCGCTTCCTCGTCCGCCTCGTCGTCGGGCCGGTCGGTCGCCCGCTCGATCTTGTCCAGGCCGCCGAGGGTGATGTGGTAGATCTCGTCCGGGTCGAGGCGCCGCAGCTCCTCGCTCAGGCAGTCCCGGACCTCGCGGCGCTGCAGCGCGATCCGCCGATCCGGCTGGCCCGGCTGGGTCAGCGACCCGACCTTGCCGTCCGGCCGGACGATCTCGATGTTGCCCGAGGGGCGCTCCAGCACCGCCGAGTAGAGCCCCGACCCCTGGCGCGGGTGATCCTCGCGGGTGACCGGGATGTCCAGGTAGACCGCCAGCCAGGCGGCCAGCAGATCGGTCGAGGGCGAATCTGGGGCACCCTTGAGGGCGGCCGCGGTGACGTTCTCGTGCGGAGGCAGGTCCAGCGCCGAGGACAGCATCGCCCGCCACGACGTCAGGCGCGTCCAAGCCAGGTCGGTGTCCCCGGCGGTGTAGGACCGCACCCGCTTGTGCAGCGCGGCGATCGGATTGGGCTCGGCGGCCGCGTCGGTGATCCGGCGGTGCGACAGCGCCCCGATCGGGTCCTTGGCGGGCACGTCCGGTGCCTGGCCGGGCCAGTAGGACACCACCGGGGCGTCCGGCAGCAGCAGCGGGACGACCGCGCCCGCGCCCTCGTCGGCCAGCGGCCCGTACAGCCGCAGCACGACCACCTCGGAGGCGCCGGCGTCACCGCCGATGCGGATCTGGGCGTCCAGCCGCGGCGCCGCTTGGCGCGCACCGCTGGCGACCACGATCACCCGGCAGGGGTGCTCCCGGCTCGCGTCGTTGGCGGCCTGCACGGCCTCCTCCACCTCGGAGCCGTCACCGGTGACGATCACCAGCGTCAGCACCCGGCCGAGCGCGACCGCGCCACCGGACTCGCGCAATTCCACCAGCTTCTTGTTGACGTTGGAAGTGGTGGTCGACGGCAGGTCGATGATCACGGTCGCCTCCAGACGCGTCCGGTGCGGGCCAGCATCTCGTCCGCCGACGACGGACCCCAGGTGCCGGCCTTGTAGGGCTCGGGCTTGCCGCTGGACTCCCAGTGCTTGAGCACCGGGTCGAGGATCTCCCAGGACAGCTCGACTTCCTGGTTGACCGGGAACAGCGAGGGCTCACCCAGCAGCACGTCCAGGATGAGCCGCTCGTAGGCCTCCGGTGAGGACTCGGTGAAGGAGTGGCCGTACCCGAAGTCCATGGTCACGTCGCGCACCTCCATCGAGGTGCCCGGGACCTTCGAACCGAAGCGCATGGTCACGCCCTCGTCCGGCTGAACCCGGATGACCAGGGCGTTCTGCCCCAGCTCCTCGGTCATGGTGGAGTCGAACGGCAGGTGCGGGGCGCGCTTGAACACCACGGCGATCTCGGTGACCCGGCGGCCGAGGCGCTTGCCGCTGCGCAGGTAGAACGGCACGCCCGCCCAGCGGCGGCTCTCCACCTCGAGGGTCATCGCCGCGTAGGTCTCGGTGATCGAGTCGGACGCGAAACCGCCCTCCTCGTGCAACCCCGGCACCAGCGAACCGCCCTGCCAGCCGCCGGTGTACTGACCGCGCGCGGTGGTCTCGTCGAACGGGCCGACCGGCTTGGTCGCCGAGAGCACCTTGATCTTCTCGGCGCGCAGGTCGTCCGGCGAGAAGGAGACCGGCTCCTCCATCGCGGTCAGCGCCATCAGCTGCAGCAGGTGGTTCTGGATGACGTCGCGGGCCGCGCCGATGCCGTCGTAGTAGCCCGCGCGACCGCCCAGGCCGATGTCCTCGGCCATGGTGATCTGCACGTGGTCGACGTAGTGCGCGTTCCACAGCGGCTCGAACAGCTGGTTCGCGAAGCGCAGCGCCAGGATGTTCTGCACCGTCTCCTTGCCGAGGTAGTGGTCGATGCGGAACACCGACTCCTCGGGGAAGACGTCGTTGACGATCCGGTTGAGTTCCTTGGCGCTGTCCAGGTCGTGGCCGAACGGCTTCTCGATGACCACGCGTCGCCAGCTCTCGTCGGTCGGCTCGGTCAGCCCGGACCGGGAGAGCTGCTTGAGCACCGTCGGGAACGCCGAGGGCGGTACCGACAGGTAGAAGGCGTGGTTGCCACCGGTGCCCCGCTCGGCGTCCAGCTGCTTGATCGTCGAGGCCAGCTGGTCGAAGCTGGCGTCGTCGTCGAAGGAACCCGGCACGAACCGGATCCCCTCGGCCAGCCGGTCCCACACCGTCTGGTGGAACGGGGTGCGGGCGTTCTCCTTGACCGCGTCGTAGACGACCTGTCCGAAGTCCTGGTCGGCCCAGTCGCGGCGAGCGAAGCCGGTCAGCGCGAAGCCGGGCGGCAGCAGGCCGCGGTTGGCCAGGTCGTAGATCGCCGGCATCAGCTTCTTGCGGGACAGGTCACCGGTGACACCGAAGATCGTCAGTCCGCTCGGGCCGGCGATCCGGGGAAGCCGCTTGTCCCGCGGGTCCCGCAGCGGGTTCTGCCATTCGGAAGTCACTGCCGAGCCTCCAGCTCCTGCACGGCCTTGACCAGCTGAACCAGGCCGGCCGCGCGATCGGTGAGGTGCAGCCGGAGCACGGGACGTCCGTGGTCGGCCAGGACCTGGCCGTCGCCCAGCGCCTGTGCCCGCTGCAGTCCGGAAAGCGTGTAGGGCCGGTCCGGGACCTGCAGATCCTCCTCGGCATCGCCGGTGATCTGCAGGAACGTCCCGTTCTGGTGGCCGCCCTTGTGGTACTGGCCGGTGGAGTGCAGGAACCGCGGACCCCACCCGAAGGTGGTCTGCAGTCCGGTGCGCTTGGCCAGTTCGGTGCGCAGCACCGTGGCGGAGGCGTCGTCGAGCCGGTCCAGGTAGGCCTGCACCGCCAGGTAGCCGGCCTGCGGCGCGGCGTCGACGAACGCGCGCAGCGCCTCGGCGAGGTCGTTCGCCCCGGAGAGCCAGTCGCCCGCGGAGTGGACCTCCACGGCGCCCTCGGACAGCACCGGAGTGGCCTGCCCGTCGTCGGTCGGGGCGTCCAGCAGGGCGCGGGCGGCCTTCTTGGCGGCCTCCACGTCCGGCTGGTCGAACGGGTTGATGCCCAGCAGCCTGCCGGCCAGCGCGGTGGCGAACTCCCACAGCAGGAACTGGCCGCCCAGCGGGCCGTTGGTGGAGATGCTCGCGGCGTCGACGCCCGGGCCCACGGCGACCGCGGTGGCGTCGGAGCCGGCGTCGGCGAAGCCCGGGGCCCCGGGGCTCTCCACCACGACCGGCAGCAGGCCGGTGCTGTTCTTGCCGGTGGACTCGGCGATGAGCTGCTCGACCCAGTCGCCGAAGCCCGCGATGCCGGAGCCGGTGTCGGCGAAGACGACCTTCTCGGCGCCCTTGGAGTGCGCCGCGCTCATGGCGGCGGCCAGCTGGATCGCCGGGTTGTCGGCGTCGTCGGCCCGCACGGCGGTGAACGCGGCAGCGGCGTCATCGAGCAGCGCGGCGATGTCGGCGCCCGCGAGGCCCGCCGGGACCAGGCCGAACGCGGTCAGCGCGGAGTAGCGGCCGCCCACGTTCGGGTCGGCGGTGAAGACCTTGCGGTAACCGGCCTCGTTGGCCGCCTTCTCCATCGGCGAGCCGGGGTCCGTCACGACGATGATCCGGCTCACAGGATCGATTCCGTCTTCGCGGAAGGCCGCCTCGAAGATCCGACGGTGCGAGTCGGTCTCGACGGTGCTGCCGGACTTGGAGGACACCACCAGAACGGTGTTCTCCAGGTCTCCCGCCAGCGCGTCGGCGACCTGACCGGGGTCGGTGGTGTCCAGCACCGTCAGCGGGACACCGGCGGTGCCGGTGATGACCTCGGGTGCGAGGGAGGAGCCGCCCATCCCGGCGAGCACGATCCGGTCCAGGCCCTCGGCCTGCAGTTCGGCGCGCAGCGCGTCGATCTCGGCCAGCAGCGGGCGGGAGCTCTCGTGCAGCGTCGTCCAGGACAGCCGGATGGAGGCCTCCGACTCCGCGTCGGGGCCCCACAGCGTGGCGTCCTGGTCGGCGAGCTTGCCGGCAACCGCGTCAGCGGCCAGCCGCTCGGCCAGCGGCCGGGCGTCGGCCTCCAGCGCCACATCGGCAATACGGACAGAAACATCGGTTGCCATGAAGATCCTTCAGGGCTCGAGAGTATGCGATTCGATCAAATTCTCGCCGACCCGGGCCGGTGCGGCGAGCTGCCGCACCGGCCCGGGTTCAACGCGGCGAGGCCTTACTTGGCCTGCTCGAGCTGCTGCGCGACGGTGTCGAGGAGTTCGTTCCAGGACTTCTCGAACTTGGCGACGCCTTCGCT